>CAZNJD010000025.1:0-108887 GCA_964573285.1 uncultured Sulfurovum sp.
GTCAAAATACTTAAAGCTTATGCAAATGAGAGAAATTATGAAGTTATTAAACTCTGTGCCAAAGTTGAAGAGGATATGGTTGATTTTGATGATGATGAGAGAGATGAGATGCTTGAAGATTTGGGTGTAACCCAGAGTGGACTTGAGCAGATTATTCATAAAGGATTTAACAAGCTAGGTCTAATGAGCTACTTTACAGCAGGAGTAAAAGAGGTTCGTGCATGGACAATTAGACAAAATACCACTGCCCCAAAAGCAGCATCTGTTATACACAATGACTTTGAAAAGGGTTTTATCCGTGCAGAGGTTATCTCTTATGAGGATTTTATAAAGTATGGTGGAGAACATGGAGCTAAAGAGGCAGGGAAAAATAGACTAGAGGGCAAAGAGTATATTGTTCAAGATGGTGATATAATACATTTTAGATTTAATGTTTAGAAGATAGATAGAGTTCAATCTATCTATTATTTTAATAGTTTCAAAGAGGTTGCAGAACAGGATATATAGTTTTTAAAAACTCTTTTTGTTTTTTAGACACATTCACAAACCCTTTTCAGATTATCACATACAAGAGTTTGTTTTTCAGTATCTTCACAAGCATATAATGTATCACCTGATAGTATCGAGTTATTATCTTTTATAGTCTCATCAATTAAAACTATATTAGTACTAACATTCTCTTCAGTATCTATCTCATTATCATCTAGTGGTAAAATATAATTTGGGTCATCTTTATTATCACTATTATAAGCAATTTTAAAAGGAGGGAAATTAGTAGTGTTCGCATCATTTTTAGTATGTTTAATTGTTGTTGCAACACAGTTGATACAGACTAGATTTCCTGAATAAATATTTGTTGTAGTAAAGATTGTGAGTAAGAGTATTGAGGCAAGTTTTTGAATGTTCATTTTGAGCTTCCTTTTGGCTTATGTGAATTGAACTTAATGAAACTATTTGTTTTTCATATTACTATTATAGTATAAATTAAGTTCAATAGTGAAATAAATCTACATTTTTTTTACACAAAATAGCTAATTTCCCATATTACACAGGAAATCACAACATTCATATTTTTCTAATGTTATTATCTGTTTTTTATAAATTTTATAATATTTTTATATATTATAAAATGGTTTCCAATCAGCTATTTTATCTATTTTTGGGAAGCCATCTAATATCTCTTGGGGTTGAAAATTTGGTTTATATGCAAATGCTTTACATCCCTCTACCCAATATCCTAGATATATCCATGGTAATTCTAATACTTTGGCTAACTCTATTTGATAGAGTAAAGAGTATGTTCCAAGAGACAATCTAGCATAATCAGGGTCATAATAGAAGTAAATGGAGGAAATTCCATCATCAAGTATATCAATTAAATCAATACCAATAATTTTACCATTTTCCAAAAAGAGAACCTCTTTTCCAAAATTATGAGCTCCCTCTACAAAATTTTCACTATACTCTCTTGATGAAATAGTTCTATGAGACCAGTTATCTTTTTGATGTTTGAATGCATGATATTTATTATATAAGTCAATATGTGCCTGTGTAAGAGATGGTGTTTGTATAATTATTTCAGTATTACTATTTCTCTTGATAGATTTTTTTTGAGATTTAGTTAGTTTAAAATTATTCACATCAATCCTAATTGATTTACACTCATTGCATCCATTACATATAGGATGAAAATAGTAACAACCAAAACGACGCCATCCACGATGGATAAGTGCTGTATTATAAGGTCGTGTTGCCTCCTCTATATACTTGTAGTGCATTCGTACACTTTTATTAGGTAGATAGGCACATTCATAATCTAACATACAGAAATCAGTTGATAGTGGTTCACTTTTTGTATAAATAGTTGTATTCATAATAAGAATTTTACCAAAAAAATATCAATTTATAGTAAAATTTGATTTAAATAACCATAAGGATTGTAATTGTTTCTATATCAACCAACAAAAGGGTATGCTTATAATAGTGACTCAATATTTTTGTATGATTTTATTTCGATGCTTAAACCTAGAGGAAAACTCTTGGATGTGGGGTGTGGAGTAGGTATTATCTCTTTGCTATTAAGTAGAGATTTCAAAATAGAAACCTCTATTATTGATAAACAAAAAATTATGTTACAATATGCCCAAAGAAATTATGCTATTAATAATTTAAAGGCAGATATATATTTAGGTGATTTTATTAATTATCAAATAGATGAAGAGTTTGATTTTGTAGTATCAAATCCTCCCTTTTATGATACCATAACACAGAGTCAAAATAAGCATCTTAATATCGCTAGATATTCATATCATCTACCGATTAATGATTTTATAAAAAAGGTGAAATCTATTTTGAAACCTAGAGGACGATTTGTATTTTGTTATGATGCAAAACAGGTTGATAAATTACTCTATACATTAATAAAGCATAAAATCAATCCAGAAGTTATTCGTTTTGTACACTCTAAAATTGATAGAGAGTCTAAACTTGTAATGATTTCTGCACGACTTAATTCAAAATCTATGATGAAAGTTTTACCACCATTAATAGTTTTTGATAAAGATAGTAGCTATAATAAAGAAGCCAAAGAGGCATTTATAAAAGCATCAACCAATAGTATCAAGGGAGATTATGATATTTAATAATATTGATTTAGTAACTAAAGATGGGTACAACTATAAGTTTAATTCCTTAGCTTGTAACAGTTGTGGAGGGGCATGTTGTACTGGTGAGAGTGGTTATATTTGGGCAAAATATCAAGAGATAGAAAAAATGGCACAATTTTTAGAATTAACTATAGAAGAATTTGCTACAATGTATCTTAGGAAAGTCAAACATCGTTATTCTATCATTGAGAAAAAACTTGATATAGATAACTATGCCTGTATATTTTTTGATAACAATATAAAACAATGTACAATATATCCAGTAAGACCATCACAATGTCGCACATTTCCTTTTTGGGAAATATTCAAAAACGATATAGAGGAGGTAAAAAAAGAGTGTCCAGGAATAATAAATTGAATATTATAGAAATAGTATTGTTTATATCATTTTTTTTATTGAGTGGTTGCAGTTATTCTGCTAAAGTAACTCAAGTATCCAAAGAAGAGTTAGCTGAGTATAATCCAAAAGATTTTTCAGCTCCTTCTCCTGCTCACTCGTCTATAGAGAGGATTGGCAATGAGAATGATTTAATCATACAAGCTATATATTATGAGATGAATGGTAATTATAAAAAAAGTAACTACTTTTATAATATACTATTTGATAGAACAGGAGATATGGAGTATATGTTTAGAGAGCTAACAACAGCATTATATGCAGGAATAGACTCTAAAAATATTTCAAAGCTTGAAAAATTCATTCAAAATAATCCATCTAATATTCAACTCAAACGACTACTTCTCTCTTTTTATATTAATAAAAGAGAGAATGAAAAAGCCAAGAAAATAGGATTAGAACTTATCTCTCAATCAGGAGAAGCTATAGATTATGAGTTATCATCTAGTCCTTATATCTTATCTGGTGATTATTCTATAGCTGTAAAACTATTGACAGAAGCATATAATAAAACTTATAATGAAGATATACTTACCAAAATAACTATACTTTTAGCAAACTATCTAGGTGATATTGATGGAGCTATAAGTCGTTTAGAAAATCATAGGAAAATGTATAAATGTAGTGAAAAACTATGTAATCAGTTGGTAGAAATATATACCAAACAGAAAAAGATAAAACCTCTTATGTCTGTTTATATTAATTTATATAAAAAGACAAAAAAAGAGGTATATGCTGTAAAAATTGTTGAGGGTTATATATATATGCAAGAGTTTGATAAAGCAATCAAGTTTTTACAAAATGATTATAGTAATGATGAACTACTTTATGAGCTATATTTAGCCAAAAAAGATTATAGTAATGCTTTAATACTCGCAGAGAAAATTTACGCAATAGAAAAATCACCTAGATGGTTAGCTGAATCTGCTATGGCACTTTATGAAAATGCCAAAGATAAAAATGATAAAAATTTACTAAATAAAGTAGTTCAAAAATTTGAAAAAGCACTAAAAGAGGGTGTCAAAGATAGTGTCTATTTAAACTATTATGGATATACACTTATAGATAAGAATATAGATGTCCAAAAAGGTATTGATATTATCAAAGATGCACTCAAAGAGCAACCAGATAACAGTTATTATTTAGATTCACTAGCATGGGGATATTATAAACTCCATAGGTGCAAAGAGGCATACAAAGAGATGAAAAAAGTAGTTGCCATAGAAGGGTTAAAAGAGGAAGATATAGCCCAACATTGGACAGCAATTCAAGAATGTAATAAATAAAATAGGGGAAAAAATTGGCAAAGATTTTAGATGATATTATCAAAAAAACAAGAGAAGATTTAGAAAAAAGAAAAGTTGACTATCCAGTAGAGTGGTTGGGTCGTTCATTGGCATATAATCCATTTACACCAAAAGATGTTCACTCTGCACTCAAAGCAACAGAAGATAATCCATATAGGATTATAGCAGAAGTCAAAAAAGCAAGTCCTAGCAAAGGTATTATTAGAGAGGATTTTGACCCAGTACAAATAGCTCAAGCTTATGAAAAAGGTGGAGCATCAGCACTATCAATATTGACTGAACCACACTTTTTCCAAGGAGATAAAGAGTATTTAGGAGCAGTTAGACGATACACATCTATACCACTTCTGAGAAAAGATTTTATAATTGACAAGTATCAGTTGGTAGAGGCATTAGCATATGGTGCAGATTTTGTATTATTAATAGCCAAAGCACTTAGTAGAAAAGAGTTAAAAGAGTTGCTGCAATATGCTCACCATTTAGGGTTAGAGGTATTAGTCGAAATACATGATAAAACAGACCTAATCAAAGCAATTTTTGCAGGAGCAAATATTATAGGTATTAATCATAGAAACTTAGAGACATTTGAGATGGATATGAGTTTAACACAAAAGTTAGTTCCTCTAATTCCAAATAATAAAATAATAGTAGCAGAGAGTGGAATAACAACACATGAGATAGTAATGGAACTTAGTAAAATAGGAGCAGATGCTTTTTTAGTAGGTGAACATTTTATGAGACAAAATGATATTACCAAAGCAGTCCAAGATTTGAAATATGGTACAAAGTAGATGCCTAATATAGTAATAACAGGATGCTCTACAGGCATTGGATTGCAAACAGCTAGATATTTGCAGGATAGAGGTATAAAAGTATATCCCACAGTTAGGGATGCAAAATATTTTAATGCTCTTAGAGCTTTTGGATTAGAAAATGTTATGAAACTAGATGTCACTAAACCAGAAGAGATAACAACAGTTATAGAAAGTATATTAGAAGAAGATGGTAAAATAGATATATGGTTTAATAATGCAGGTTTCGGACAAGTGGGAGCTATAGAAGATATAAGAACTTATGTACTCAAAGAGCAATTTGATGTAAATGTCTTTGGACTACATGAGTGTACTAGACAGATTATTCCAGTTATGAGAGAACAAGGTTACGGTAAAATTATACAACATAGCTCTGTACTTGGTTTAGTCTCTCTTCCTCTTAGGGGAGCATATAATGCTAGTAAATATGCAGTTGAGGGTTTAACTGATACTCTAAGATTAGAGTTAGAAGGAACAAATATCTATCCAGTTCTATTAAATACAGGTCCGATTACAAGTAATTTTCGTAAAACAGCCATGAAAAAATTGCAAGAGAATGTAGATATAGAACGCTCTATATTTAGTAGTGAATATCAAAAAAGTATCTCTGCTGATAAAAGTAGTGTACCATTTAATGAAGAGGCCATATCAGTAGCCAGAGTTGTATTTGATATTATAGTTGCAGAGAGACCCAAGCCTAGATATTATATTACCAAAGCTACATATATACTTGGGTATTTAAAACGAATTTTAAGTAGTGCTAAATTGGATAAGATTTTATTGAAAATATAGGTTAGTAACGCTATATTAAATATCATCTAACCAGAAATATAGATTATAAAATAGATTAAAAAGTCATATTAATAAACTATCCTTGCCAAATAAAGCCCTTCTGGTGGAGCTAATTTGGTGTTATATTTTTGTTTTAGGTTGAGTTGTTCTAATTGCTCTTGAATAGTTAACCTCTTTAATGCTATTTGCATAGCAAACTCTACCATTATACGAACTTGTGAACGCAAGAAACCATTAGCTTCAAAATATATGATATGATAGTTATTATATTTTTTATAGTGTGCTTTATATATAGTACGAATATTTGTATGAGTAATAGTTCCTCTCTTTAAAAAAAAACTAAAATCATGCTCTCCCTCAAAAGTTTTTAAAGATTGCTCTAATAGCCCTTGATTAAATTTTGAATAATAAGAGATATATCTATTTTCAAATATAGAAGGAATAGTAGTTTTAAATATATAACGATATATTCGCCGTTTAGCTGAAAATCGAGCATGAAAACTATCATTGACCCAAGATATTCGTTTAAAAGAGATATACCTTAATTTTTTATTTAATACCTCTTGGAGTTTCTCCAAATCTCGCCAATATTTAGGTAATACAAAATCTATTACCTGACCTGTAGCATGAACTCCTGCATCCGTTCGTCCACTTCCTCGTATATTACTATTAATGCCTATAGATATTAATGCCTCTTCTATAGCTGTAGTTATTGTCTGTTTGGTACTCTTTTGTTTTTGAAAACCTCTAAAAGATGCTCCATCATAAGAGATAACTGCTTTTACTCTCATTAAAAATACTTTGATACTTTGTAGTGAAATAAAACTACTCCAATTATATTTATAGTAATTATTGAACCTATTAGTAGTGCTAATGAGCCTTGATTTTGAATTAATGTAGCTATAACATATAGTAGTATTGTTGTAATTGCCAAAGCAGGATAAGCATAACTTTTTTGGTATCTAGGATTAATAATAGAAAATGCTGATACTATATATAAAGCAATAATAGGAATAAGACTAATAAATATAAAGAATAGTATTTTGCCCCTCTTTTTAGGGTTTTTAGCATATTTCATCCAATACTCTTTGATATTTTTGTAACTATATGATTTGGCTTTAAGATTTTGGAATATCTGCATACTTGCATAGTCTATCATTTTAAGAGATTTTTCTGAAAATGTATATCCACTTCCCCTATTTAGTGTTAGCGTAACTATTGAATTTTGAGTCTCGATTTTTGCCTTTTGGGCTATAAATAGTCTATTAGAGCTATTTTTTTCTTTGGTATATATAACAATATTTTTCATCTCTCTAGCCTTTTTACTCTCTATATATACAAAAAAATCACCAAATTTTTGTCCCAACTCAGAAGCTGATATATTAAGTTTGGCTTGTGTTGTTTTGTAAGTTTTAAAAGCTTTATATTGCTGTTGGGCTTGGGGCATTTTGATAATAGAGAGAGTTAGAAGTAATATTGAAAATAGTATGGAGGCAATAAGTAATCTTCTAATAATATTTTTGGATTTGATACCTAATGCAAATAGTGACATTAACTCATTATCTGTAGATAAACGAAGTAGTACAGTAGTAACTGCAATTAGAAATGAAATAGGTATAGTATAAAAGAGCATTGCAGGTAAATTATACCCATATAGTTTAGCCATCTCCCAAAAATTAATCTGTATAAATTTCGTTAGTGAAGATAATTGAACTATAGAAACCAAAGAACCTATAAAAAATAGAGGTAAAAATATGGTCAAAAAGGCTTTGGTAAAGTTCTGAGATATATATTTGGATATACTAACTTTACCTAATGTATTAGCCATAAATAATCCACTGCACCAAATCTGAGACTTGTGTATCTAAAATATAAACTATAATAGTAGCTATAGCTAAAAATGGAACAAATGGTACTACTTTATCTTTGGCAACTAATGAGGGTATAATTGCTAAAATGGCAGACAAAAATAGAGCATAAAAAAAGAGAGGAAAACCGAGCAACGCACCCATAGTTCCAGCTACGATTATATCTCCCTCACCCATTGCTTCTCTATTTAGAAAATAGCTTAAATAATATCGTAGGAGAGTTAATCCTCCAGCAGCCATTAGAGCATATTGTATAGAGTCAATAATATTTGGTTGAATAACGGCTAATGCTAATGCCAAGAGATTTAAACTATCTGGAACTGCCATATATTTAAAATCTATCATAACTAAAGCTAAAAGTAGAGCAAATACTATAAATACGATTGGCATATACCAAACTAATCCAAGTTTAAAATATAATAAAACTGCTATAACTCCTGTACCGAACTCTATAAGTGGATACTGCATAGATATTTTCTCTTTACAAAAGTAACATTTACCTCCCAAAATAAGCCATGAGAATATAGGTATATTATGCCACCACTTTAAAGCTGTTTGACAACTTTGACATTTAGATGCAGGATAAGCTATATTTTCTGCTTTGGGTATGCGATATATAAGTACATTGAGAAATGAACCTATTACAATACCAAATATAAATATAGTAACTATTAAAAATATATCATACATTATGAACCTCCATTATAAACCTCCAAATCGTCTATTTCTATTGATATATTGGTCAATTATATCATCTAATTCACTAGGTGTAAAATCAGGCCAAAGTGTTGGTGTAAAGAAAAACTCACTATAAGAGAGTTGCCAAAGCAAAAAATTTGATAGTCTCTGTTCTCCACTTGTGCGAACTAATAAATCTATATCAGTATATGGAGTATTTAGCTCATCTCCTAAGCTCTCTTCTGTAATTTCTACTCCTCTATTAGCTAATCTCATAGCAGCCTTGGCTATCTCTTCCCGTGAACCATAATTTAGAGCCAAAATTTGAGTTACATTGGTATGGTGAGCTGTTTGTTCTTTGATAGAAGCTATAGTTTTTTGAAGTTTAGATGAAAAACCTTCTATATTTCCTACTGTCTCAAATCTAGCTCCAAATTTATGATAAGTTTTTAACTCTTTTTTAAGCCATCTATCAAGTAGTCGCATTAAGAAATCAACCTCATATTTAGGTCTTTTCCAATTTTCTGTACTAAAGGCATATAGAGTTAAAGTCTTTATAGTCTCATGTTCTGCACAATATTGGGTAATATCACGAATAGTATCAGCACCCTTTTCATGCCCTTTAGTACGAACAAGACCTCTGCTTTTTGCCCACCTACCATTACCGTCCATAATGATAGCTAAATGTTCTAATCTATTTTTACTCATTATTTAATTTCTGACTTTCATCTAATATTTTAAAAGATAGAGCTAATTTATTAGATTGACCTAAATCTATACTACTATTATTAGTAATAAATATTATACTATTATCATCAGTTCCAAAACTTTGACTATCCTTTAACAGATTATAACATATTCCATCTACTGATTTCCTTTCGAGTAACTCTTTTGCATTATTAAATCCCTTTTGAGTATCCATTTCTGCTTTGAATGCTATAGTAGTAATCCCATCTTTATTAATCTCTTGTAAAATATCTGGATTTTGTTTTAATTCTATATTCCAACTATTACCTATATCAGATTTTTTTATTTTACCAATTTGAGGGAATTTAGGAGTAAAATCAGAAACAGCAGCTGTCATAAATAGATATGGTCGTTTTTGTATAAGGTGAATTGGTTCACTACTATTCATAGTAGCTCTACTCATTTTTCCTTTTTTGGCTACTCGTACAGAGTCCACTGTATATTCTAACATCTCTTCTGCATCTTCTACATCAATAGTGTAAATCTCACTAGGAATATGGGCATGTTCAGCCGTAGAGACTAGACAAACATCAGCCCCTCTTAGATATAGAGCTGTTGCCAAGGCATTTGCCATTTTTCCTGATGAAAAGTTAGAGAGATAACGGACATCATCTATCTTTTCTCTAGTTCCTCCACCAGTTACCACCACTTTTCTATCTTGCCAAAAGCTACTCATTAAGAGTTTTTGTACTGTTTGATAAAATATCTCCAAAGGTTCAGCTAAAGCACCATTACCCTCATCTCCACAAGCTAATAACTTAGATTGAGAAGAGATAATTTTGACATCATTTACTGCTAACATCTTTAAAGAACCTACTGTATAATGATTTTCTATCATATTGGTATTGGCAGATGGTGCAATTAAAAGAGGTTTATTAAAGGCCAAAGCAGTTTGCAATAAAATATTATCTGAAATTCCTTTACTCAACTTATTAATTGTATTTGCTGTAGCAGGAGCGATTACAAATACATCAGCCCTCTTGCCTATATCTATATGATTTAGTTGAGTTGACCAACTCTCACTACTCTCTGTAAGGACGGGATTTCTTGTTAATGCTTCAAAAGTCAGAGAGGATACAAATCTCTGAGCACTTGGTGTCATAACTACCTGTACTGATGCACCTGATTTTATAAACAGTCTAACTATTTCACACGCTTTGTACGCAGATATACTTCCTGTTACTCCTAATAATACATTTTTATTTTTTAAATCTATCTGCACTATTTTGCCTTTTTAAAAAAGAAATCATAAAATTTAGCTACTATTTTAAGTGGTGTTCGAGATATTGCCAAGCTACCTTCTGCTATATCTTTAGTAACTGTTGTTCCTGCACCTATAATAACATTATCTTCTATAGTAATAGGTGCTACTATTTGTGTATCACTTCCTACAAAAACATTCTTGCCAATAGTTGTTTGATATTTAGCTTTTCCATCATAATTACAAGTAATAGTTCCTGCACCGATATTTGAACCCTCATCAATGGTTGCATCTCCTAAATATGATAAATGTCCTGCTTTGACACCATTGAGTATTGATTTTTTGACCTCTACGAAATTACCTATATGAGTATCTTTGATATGTGATAGAGGACGAATTCTACCCATTGGACCTATATCTGAATTTTCTATAATAGACTCTTCTATTACAGAATTAGTTTTGATATGAGAATTGATTAATTTAGATTTACCTAAAATAGTAACTCCATTTTCTAATATACATTCCCCCTCAAAAGAGGCACGGCAATCTATATAAATAGTTTCAGGAAAACGCATAATAACTCCTGATAACATCAACTCCTCTTTTATTCTATTTTGCATAATTATTTCAGCATAAGCCAAATCAAGTTTGGAGTTTACACCTTTGAACTCATTCTCTTTTACAAAAATAGGAGCGACAATTTTATCCTCATCTACAGCCATTTTTATTATGTCAGTTAAATAGTACTCCTCTTGAGCATTATTGTTATTTAATTGAGGAATATATCTATCTAATAATTTACTATTGATACAGTATATTCCTGCATTTACCCATTTGATATTTTTTTGGGTAGAGGTACAATCTTTCTCCTCTACAATCTCTTGAACAGTTCCATTTTCGATTATTACTCTCCCATATCCTGATGGATTTTCTAGTTTAATTACAGACATATTTATATCAGCATCTCCACCTGTTAGAGCATCTAATGAAGTTTGTGTTATAAGTGGCATATCACCATTGAGTATTAAAGTTTTTTTATATTTAGTTTGTACACCTCTCAAAGCTCCACCTGTACCAGGGAATTGTTCGGCATCTTGGATATGTATATTGATATTATCATACTCTTTTTCTATAGCTTCTCGGACGCGAGGGGCTTGATGATATATAACTATAGTAATATCATCAGATATTTTTAATGAAGCATCAATAGCATGAAAAAGCATTGGTTTACCAGATATAGTATGGAGGACTTTTGGTGTTGTGGATTTCATTCGACTACCTTTTCCTGCAGCCAAAATAACGATACTAATAGACATAGATTATACCCTTTATAATATATTAAGTTTTAAAAATCATATTATATCAAATAGATATTAATTAATTTGGATAAAATATCAAATAAAATTATATACTAGGGTAATAAATTGAATTGTAAATATTTTGGAGAGTGTGGTTCTTGTACTATTTATCAAATTGAGTATAGTTCTGAACTTTTAGCAAAAAAGCAAAAAGTTTTATCTCTATTGTCTCCATTTGGAGTAAAAGATTTAGAAGTTTTTAATAAAGATGAGTCAAATTATCGTGCTAGAAGTGAGTTTAGAATTTGGCATGATGATAGTGGAGCTAACTATGCAATGGGACGACTTGATAGAAAAGGTACTATAAATATAGATGAATGTCCAAAAGTTCTAAAACCCATAGAAAGAAAAATGTTACCACTACTAAAAGCTATTAATAATTCTGAAATTCTCAAATATAGACTTTTCTCTATAGAATTTCTCTCTACTACTACAGATGAAGTTCTAATTACTATGATATATCATAAGAAATTAGATGAGGCATGGCAACAAGAGGCGAAAAAGTTAGAAGAAAAACTCAATAGTTATATTATAGGACGAAGCAGAAAACAAAAAGTAGTTATATCTCAAGAATTTGTTACAGAAAAGCTATTTATAGATAATCAAGAGTATATATATCGTTACTACGAGAGTGGATTTACACAACCAAATCCTGCTGTCAATATCAAAATGATAGAGTGGGCAATAAAACAAGCCAAAACTATAGGTCATGGTGATTTTTTGGAAAGTTATTGTGGATTGGGCAATTTTACTATCCCTATCTCTAAATATTTTGATAGAGTCTTAGCTACAGAAATAAGCAAACGGTCTATTGCTTCAGCTAATGAGAATTGTAAATTAAATAGAGTTGATAATATATCATTTATAAGATTATCTTCCCAAGAGATGACCCAAGCACTAAATAGAGTTCGAAAGTTTAGACGACTAGAGGGAATTGAACTTGATAGTTATAACTTCTCAACAGTATTAGTTGACCCACCAAGAGCAGGATTGGATAGTGATACTATAGAGCTTATATCTAATATAAAAAATATTATATATATCTCTTGTAATCCTGAGACTTTAGCTAGAGATTTAGTACTATTGACCCAAACACATAGTATAAAAGAGAGTGCTATCTTTGACCAGTTTCCTCATACTCATCATATTGAGAGTGGAGTATTTTTACAAAGATAATCTATTCTATATTTAAAATCTTTGTCATTATTTTATCTTATTGATTTGAGTTCTAAATATAGAATATTATTCTACAGTTACAGATTTTGCCAAGTTTCTAGGCATGTCAACATCATTTCCTAATCGAACAGATACCTCCAAAGATAAAAGTTGAGTCACAACCATCATCTCAAAAAACTCTAACATAGGATGAGTATTATAAATAGTTTGAACAAAATCATCTGCCAACTCAAAAGGTTCTGGTGATATAGCCAATATAGTTGCATCTCTAGCACTTAACTCTTCTACATTTGATTTGATTTTCTCATAATGTAAACTCTTTGGCATAAGAGCAACTGTAAATAGTTCACTATCTGCTAAGGCAATTGGTCCATGTTTCATCTCTCCTGATGGGTATCCCTCTGCATGGAGATAACTTATCTCTTTGAGTTTCAAAGCCCCCTCTAATGCCAAAGGAAAAAATAGGTCTCTACCAATAAAAAAGAAACCATGACCATGTAAATATCGTTTAGATAATCTAGTAAGTTTAGAGTGTAATTTATCTGTAACTATTAAAGCTTTTGGAGTATGACGCATAGCATCTAACTCTATATCTAGTCTCTCTTTGGAAATTGTTTTTTGTAGTTTGGCAATATATAGAGTCAACATCCATAAAACCATGGTTTGAGTAGCAAAAGCTTTAGTACTAGCTACTCCTTTTTCAATCCCTGCCCGAGTTAATATAGCTCTATTGCTCTCTCTTACAATAGAAGAGTTATCAACATTACAAATACTAAGAGTTTTTAGTCCTGCTCTTTTTGCCATTTTGAGTGCTTCTAGTGTATCTGCTGTCTCTCCACTTTGTGAAATAGTAATAAACAAAGTATCATCTCTAAGTAGAGGTTCTTTGTATCTAAATTCAGATGCTATCTCTACTTGACATGGTATTTTAGCTATTCTCTCTAATAGATAAGAACCTGCCAAAGCAGAGTGATATGATGTTCCACAAGCACATATTTTGATATTTCTAACCCCTTCAAAAAACTCACCATCTAACTCTTCAAACTCTATTTTATTATCTAAGACTCTTCCCATCATAGTCTCACTCATTACAAGGCTCTGTTCATAAATCTCTTTTTCCATAAAAAATCTATAACCATCTTTTTGAGCCATTATCTTATCTGTTGCTAATGATTTAGTTGTAAACTCCCTCTCTCCATCTTTATTAAATAGCTTTACTTCCCCATCTTTAGCATAACCATATTCACCATCTTCAAGATAATAGACATCTGTAGCTCTACCAATAATAGGTGTATCTGATGAAGCAAAATATATATCATCTCCATCAAACCCAATAAGCATTGGAGAACCATTTTTAGCAAAAAAGATTGTATCAGGAGATACTTCACTAATTAGTAAAGTTGCATATGCACCATCTAATTTATTGATAGTTTGGATAAATGAGTCAAAACCATTGCTATTTTGAGTATAAAATTGTTCAAATAGATGTACAATTGTCTCTGTATCTGTTTGACTTAAAAAATTAATACCTTCTTGTTGAAGTTCTGTTTTTAACTCTTGATAATTTTCTATAATTCCATTGTGTACCACAAAACTAAATTTACCCAAATGAGGATGAGCATTTAACTCTGTTGGTTTGCCATGAGTTGCCCATCTTGTATGACCTATAGAAACACCAAAGCCATTACTTTGATACTCTTTTGTTTTATCTCTTAGATTTTGTAGTTTTCCAATTGCTTTAAAATAGTTTAATTTTTCATTTTCAATTATAGCTATTCCTGCTGAATCATATCCACGATACTCTAACTCTTGCAGTCCATCTAATAAAATCTCTTTTTTCTCTTCATTTCCAATATATCCAACAATTCCACACATATAATATTACTCCGTTAACTCTTTTATAATAAGATTAGTATTATTACAAAAATTTCCATTCTTTTCGATTAAGAATAGGTCATTAATTTTTTTACCTTGAGTATAAATCTTGGCTGAAGTAATATCAATACCCAAATTATCAAAAATAGCCATAGTATAACAGAGTATTCCTTTTTGGTCTTTGCAGTTAATTCTCATCATAGCATACTCTTTGGAGTGATTACAATCAATTTCAACCTCATCTTCTTTTATATCAGGTTTAGGAAGATTTAATTGGTGTATATTATTTAGTGCATCATATATTATATCTTCTATAATCATAAGCTCATTATCTTCAATTCTAATATTAAACTCTATATTAAAATACTTGATACCCTTAAAAAGTTTACAAATATCCATATTAACAATATCTAATTTCCTTAGTTTATTTAAAAAATAACTCAAATCAAAATTGTTTTTTCTAATAATTTCAATAGTCAAAAATCCACTATTATCTATATAAAATATATAATCTTCTAATTTATCACTTTTTTTTGCTATATCAATAATCTTTTGAGGTGAATATTTGATGAATAATAAATCAGAAGGAATAGCCAAGATATTTTTTTGAAGTAATCTAGGTAATTTTTTAAATGAAGGCTCTTTTCGTATATTTTTCTCTTTTTTTAATCGCTTACTAGTTTCATATAGCTTTTTATCATATTTTATGGCTATAGAGGCTTGGGTATAAAGGGTATATATAAGTTTAGCATTAAAATCATTATATACTCCTACTCCTACTCCAGACATATCAGAGTATGTTAGTAGATATATCAAATCTAATAGTTTTTGTGTATTAAAAATAGAAGCAAATTTCAAAATAGTCTGTTCTGTATTTAAATCTTCTTTTTGAGCTACCATACTCATTTGGGTATGATTATGTATTAGTTTTCTTCCTATCTTTATCTCTTCTTTATTAAATCCTAATTTTTTGGCATATACAGAAAATAGCTCTGCACCTACTAATGAATGGTCTCTTTCTCGTCCTTTTCCTGAGTCATGAAGTAAAACAACCAATTTAAGTAATGCTTTTTCTCTAATATTTAATTGATTTAAAATCTCTCTTAATTTTGTATCTTTAATATGTTCCAACTCATAAAGAGACTTGATAGAGTGAATAGCCACAGGATATTGATGGTATCCATCAAATTGTGGAAGATTGAGTACCTTTTTTAGAGGAGATATAGTATAAGATATTAAATGTGCATTTAATATAGATTGTATAATCGCACAGCTATATGGCTGAAAAAATATTTCTGATAATATATTATATATTTCTGTAGTAGCTCTAGGTGGCTTAGATACATGAATTAAAGACTTTAAAAATAGAGGATGGACTTCAAACTCTTGGGTTTGTCTGCATAATATTTTTAATAAATCTTCAAATGATTTTGTATTAGTTTGGGGGTTGAGTACAGGCAAAGAGTGAGTTAATAAATCTCTATTGGTAAGTGCATTTATCCAAATAGTAGTATATAGTTTTACAACTTTTAGTTGATGACTAACTTTCTGTGCGAATTTCATTTGTTCCTTATAATTTTTCTCATAACCTAAATATTGAGCAACTTGAGGTATAAGTTCTAATCTTAAAATATCCTCTTTTCTCCCATTAGCAAGATGTAATGCAGAGCGAACACTAAATAAAAAATTTAGAGCTTTATGAAACTCTATATACTCATTTTGAGGTATTATATCTTTGGGTAATTCATTAATTTTATTGATATTGTATAAAATATTACCCAACCAATATACTAAATTGGCACTTCTAAAACCACCCTCCCCCTCTTTTAAATTTGGTTCCATAGATATGGGAAATCTCTTGTGTAATTTTTTTATCTCTTCTATTTTAGCATCTATAAACTCTTCTTGATTATCTCGTCTAATTTTAGTTAACTCATTTTCTACTTCAGCCAATAGATATTTAGAACCAGCAATAAAACGGGACTCTATCATAGAGGTTTTGATAGTTATATCTGTTTTGGATACTTCAAATATCTCTCCTACCTCATGTACTCTATGACCCAATTTTAGCCCACAATCCCAAAGTATATATAACATCTTCTCTATTATCTCTTTGGTATTGTATCCATGTATATCTTTGTAAACAATCATCAAATCTATATCTGAATATACACATAACTGTTCTCTTCCATAACTTCCTAATGCCAAAAGAGTTATAGGTAAAGAGTCTTTCATTGGTGGATAATTTCCAAATGAAGAACGAAATGCTATTTTGTAGATAGTTTGAAGCAAAATATCTATTACCCGAGTATGTTTAAATAAAAAATCTTTGCCTTTTGAATGAGAAAAACTCTCTTCTAGTGTAGCAAAATATATTTTAATTCTCTTTTTTAGTACTTTGGCTATCTCAAAATCAGGTACTCTACAATAGATTAAATCTTCTATCTCTTCTTGGTCTATTATCACTATTTTACTCTAGTATTATCATTATATATCAATATAGTAGCTCTATCTACTAGATTGATATAGTGATTAAAGCTCAAAGATGTAACAGCAGTTCGTCCTAGAGCATAATGTCTTTTAGATTCACCCCATACAGTTTGTATCACATACGGTTCACCTTTGTAATCACCAATATATAACATAATATGCCCTTTGAGATGTACTATAGTCGCTCCTATTGGGGCTAGATTGATAAGTTTATCCTCTTTTGTCATTTTCTCCAAATTAAATAGTTTCAAATAGTTCTCTCCTACAATACTTTGTGATGATGAGTTTCTAGGTAATCTAACTCCAGTAGTTGCATAGATTTGTTGGACAAATTTAGAGCAGTCTTGTTCTCCAAAAGAGCCTCCCCATCCATAAGGGGCATTTAGAAATTCAAAAGCTTGAGTTAAGATATTTCTTGGGGTATAAGCTAAATAGCCTTTGTGAGTATGGGTTGTTTTGATAGTGGCATTGCTTAATACCAAACTACCCTCTTCATCTCTAGTAGGTATTAGAACCATACTCATATCATCAATAGTTAATATATAAGGAAGTCTAATTCCCATTCTCATAGTATCATAATATTTTCCTGCTATTAGCAGACTATTTTTAGCTCTAGTTGTGATTATAAAGTTTTCACTGCTTATATAATCTACTATCTCTTTTTTCTCTGCAAATGCTATATCTATATCTCGTACCCAACCAGAACTAAATTCTCCAATAGCATAGTGCCATTTCCCATCAGCAGAGGTATGCAAAATTGCTAAAGGTGTGGCAATATCCAGAGCAGAGTTTTGATTACGGTCAAAATATATATCTCCCTTTTTTTTAAGTAGAGCTAATTCTGTAGGTATTATTCTCTGATTGGTATAATGAACAGTAATAGCATAACGAGTCTCTACACTATCAGATATATTAGCTAAATCTATATAATTTTTCATCTCATTGATAAATTTCTGTTTGATTTTAGTTCCATCTTCAAAATATTTAGTCTGCTTGATTATAGCTTTGAAATTTCCCCCTATAGTAGATTTGAGCCATGAACCACCATAATGTGCATTGGTATCTTTGAAAGGAGTAACTAGATGTTGTTTATAGGCTATATTATTATTAAACATCTCTATCTCTTTACTATTCATAATAATCTCATCAGGCTCTTTAATACGGTCTATCCAAAACTCTGCTATATTTAAATGACGATTTTTATTGACAATAATTATAGGCTGTTTCTCTTTTTTATTTCCCAACAAAGGAGTGGTATCGCCTACCTCTTGACATCCACTAAACAGTAAAATAGAGATATAGAGTAATAAAATATTTTTCATATAACTAATATATCTTAAATAGGATAACCATTGATAAATAGCATATCAACCTTTTGGGTATGCAAAATAGTTTGTAGTGCTATATCATTCAATGAGTTTGGTCTATTTGGTAGAGTAATTAATGCCAAATCTGCCTCTTTGTCCTCTTTTATCTCTCCACTATTTAATCCTAAAAATTTAGCAGGTTGGGAAGTGATACTTTTTATCAAAAGTTTAGATAATTTATCTAGTGGAGCTAAATGGTGCATCATTAATGCAGAACGCAACTCATCAAAGATATTTAGTGAGTTATTTGAACTAAGTCCATCTGTTGCTATACTAAAAGGAATACCCAACTCATGAACTCTCTCAATTCTAAGCCGTCCACAACCTAATAAACGATTAGAACGAGGACAGTGAGCTATAGAGTGACCATTTTTTGATATATATTCTAGCTCTTTATCTGTAGCTTGAACAGCATGAGTAAAATGTATATTAATTCCATCAAAACTTTCCAAAAATTCATTAATAGTTGTAACTGGGGTAGAGGTTTTAAAATATTTTTGAAAAAATTCCAAAAATTCTCCACTTCTATTTTCTAACCACTCTCTTTCTGCTTTGGCTTCTAAAAAATGAGCTGATAGTGGTAATTTCTCATTTTTGGCTATCTCTACGGCTCGTTTAAGTAGTACAGGATGAACAGAGTAAGGTGAATGTATAGCAATAGCAGGTATTATACCTTTTCCTTTAGATTGTTTGGAGGCTGTTAACCTCTCTATAAAGTCATTATATAATACATCTGCAAAAGCCATATTTGAACCTATAAGTTCATTAAAAAATATAACCTTTTGAGGAGTCTGTTCACACACCTCTAATTCTGTACCAAAGCTTGAAATAGCTCCGAAAGTTGTAATTCCAGATAGTAGCATCTCATTACAAGCCTCTAACATTATCTTATTATCACACTCTTGTAGTAAATCATCACGATTTTCAATTACTGAATTTAACCAAGGCATAAAATCGCCATACTCTAAAGTAGTTTTATTAGCAGAAAACTCTAAATGTACATGAGTATTGATAAACCCTGGATATAATACAGAATTTTTATCTCCCTCTATAATCTCTACATTAGGATATTTTATCTTTAGATTTTCTATATTATCTATAGCTTCTATTTTATCTGAAAAAGCTACTGCTATATTCTCTCTAAATGTATCATCTATATAGATATAGTTTGGATTTATTATTTTCATTTTACTTCCATTTTTTTTAGAATTTTAACATATTTTTTCTATTCCAAGCCCATAACTATCACTCAATTTAATCTTACTCTCATTAAATTTAACTCCACCAACTATAGGATTATAGGCTAAAAGATTAGCACCATCTAAATCAAGCATAGTTATAATATTGCTCCTTGCAGATGCCACATGCACTCCAACTCCTACAGATATAGCACCCTCTAACATACATCCAATCATACATTTGACACCATAAAGTTCAGCTATATCAGCAATTTTTAAAGCATGAGATATACCACCACATTTAGCCAATTTAATATTAATAAAGTCACAAGCATCCATCTCTAATAGTTGAATAGCTTGTTTGGCAGAAAATATAGACTCATCAGCGAGTAAAGGGGTTAGAGTCCTATCCCTTATATATTTCATTCCTCTAAAATCATTGGCTTTTACAGGTTGTTCTATAAGTTCTGTCACTATATCTTGATTTTCTAATTTAGTAAGTAGCGTCACAGACTCTTTTGCACTCCATGCTTGATTGGCATCTATTCGTAAAGTGCTGTTTGGAAATGTTTCTGCTATGGTTTTAATTCTATCATAATCTTTGGCTATAGACTCACCTACCTTGATTTTCAAAATTCCATATCCTAAATCTATAGCATTTTGGCAATCTTCTATCATAGTATCTATATTATTAAGAC
Organism: uncultured Sulfurovum sp.; assembly: GCA_964573285.1. Taxonomy (GTDB): domain Bacteria; phylum Campylobacterota; class Campylobacteria; order Campylobacterales; family Sulfurovaceae; genus UBA1140. Next base: position 20,611 of record CAZNJD010000025.1, read on the forward strand.
TAATAGTTATATCAGTTTCAAACTCGGTTTGACTCCCACCTAAATATTTATAAAGAGGAAGAGTAAAAGATTGGGAACGCAAATCATATAAAGCCATCTGTAGAGCCGATTTGATAGTACTATTGTAAACCATAGCTTTATCTATATCATTAAGCAATGAATTAAAATCATCAATTTCACGCCAAAGCAATATATCTCGAAAGATATTATCTATAGCTCCACGCATACTAATTAGTGTTTCACCAGTTATTACAGCTGTTGAAGCTCCTTCTCCATAACCTATTAATCCACTATTCGTATAAATAGTTACAACTAAATCTTCTAAATGGGTTACCTTCCGAAGGGCTGTTTTAAATGGTGTTTTGAGTGGTGCTTTTACTATCTGGGTTTGTATATCTATTATTTTCATATTTTCTCCTATAAAGCTATACTCTGCAAAACCTTAGCTACTCCAAGCCCTATAAAAGTACCAACTATATATCCCATCATGGCCATCAAAACCCCAATTGGTATCAAAGCCTTATGATAAGCCCCTGCTAAAATAGGAGCAGATGCCACACCACCTATATTAGCTAAAGAGGCAACACCCAAAGAGAATAAATCCAATTTGAACAGTTTAGCAAAAAATATCATAATAGTAGCGTGAATTGCAATAATTACAAATCCTGCCAAAATATAAGTAGGTGCTTGTGAAAGTTGGGCGAAATTTGCCCTAGAAGCGATAAGTGCTACTATAAAATATAGCATAATATTTGCCAATGATGAAGCTGATGTTTGACGGCTTAGGGGTGTAATCCCTGCAACTATTCCTGCTATAGTTGCAAACATTACAATCCAAGTAGTTTTGGTCAAAAAATTTGTAGTAGGCATAAACAGAGCTATCTGTTGTGATAGTACAGAAACCACTAATGCCAACCCCAACATCATAAATAGAGATGGAAAATCAATATCTGTTTTGGTATCTTCTATCTCTAGTGAGGAACTAAGACTCTCCAATATAGAACCATCAGCCTTAACCCAAATATTAAATCTAGTAGCAAAAGGTACTAAAGCTAAAAGTATCATAACCCATATAGCATAATCTATTGAGTCTATAAGTAGAACATACCCCATATCACTATCGGGCAAATTTAATGCCCCTTGGATAGCTACCATATTACCAGTCCCTCCCATCCATGAACCACTTAATGCTCCAAATGCTTTCCATGCATTTGGTTCAAATAGATTATGAAATATCATAAATGATAGTATAAATCCTATAGAGATACTGCAAGTTGCTAGAAAAAATGTTAGTAGTATCTTTTTACCAAGTTTGAGTATCTTTCGTATATCTGATTGTAATAACATCAGAAAAATCATAGCAGGTAGTAGATTGGATTTAAATGTTTTATATGTGTAATTTATCTCTTGAGTTTTACTCCAAACTCCTAAACTTGATAGAGTCATAACTAAAAAATAGAGTATAACTATAGCAGGAAGATACTCAAAAAACTTCGCTTTGGTTTTCTGTTCAATATAAACCAATATTGAAGCTATAAAAAGTAAAATAGTTATATATGGAAATGCTGTTTGTATCATTGATTAATCAATCCTTGAGTAAAAAACTCTTCTATAATCTCTCTCATCTCTTTGGTATCACCAACTCTATTGACTAGATTACGAAATTCTGAAGCACCTTGGTATCCTATTTTAGAGTAGGTGTGTAGATGTTTTCTAAACATTACAGCTCCATACTCTCCATAATACTCTACCATCTGGTCAAAATGTTCTAATACTACCTTTTGAATTAAGTGAGGTGTAATTTCACTCTCTCCTGTACCAAATATATAGTTTTTCATAAGTTGAAATATCCAAGGTTTTCCTACTGCACCTCGTCCAATCATTAATCCATCTACTCCTGTGTACTCTAGTACCCATTTGGCTTTTTGGGGCGTAGTTATATTACCATTTGCAATTACTGGTATAGATATAGCCTCTTTTATCTCTTTAATAGCATCATAATCAACAGGGGCTTTATACTTTCCACTTCTAGTTCTACCATGAACAGCAATATAATCAGCTCCATTATCTTCACATACTTTAGCTATCTCTACATGATTTTTTTCATTAAATCCTAAACGCATTTTGACAGAAGTAAACTCTTTATTTGAGTATTTTTTGATAGTTCTAATAGTTTGAGCCATTTTAGGTAAATCTGTTAAAAGAGAGCTTCCTTGGAGATTGTTGACCACTTTTGGAGCAGGACAACCACAATTTAGGTCGATAATATCTATTCCATCTCTCTTATTGATAAGTTCAACAGCTTTTTGTATTACTTTTTGGTCAGAACCTGCAATCTGAATACTATATGGGGTCTCTAATAGACTTTTTTCTAACATTTTGAGAGTTCTGCTATTTTGGAAAGATAAGGCATTAGAGCTAATCATTTCACTAACTGTTAAATCAGCTCCAAATTTTTTGACAACACTACGAAAAGGAAGGTCAGTAAACCCTGCCAAAGGAGCAAGGGCAAAAAGAGGCTTATCAAAATTAAGCGTCATTACATATATGTTTGATATTAATAAGGTCTGTAATCTTATATTTATTATGCTCTTTTTTTAAATCATACAATGCTCTAAATCTAATAAACTCATCAGCATCATGTTCTTGGAGATATTCACCTGCTTTATCAATCATCTCATATTCAAATAAAAGATATAGATATGCAATTTGAGCTTTAATATACTTACCATCATATCCCCTAAAAAGTTTTAGGTTATCATCAGGTAGTAACTGTTTTTTTGTAATATTTGCAATAGATAAGAAATCACTACATTTTAATTCACTATTTAAATCTACAATAAACTCATCTAATATAGTCACAGTTAAACCTAAATCATCTTCACGAGTAACACGATTTATAAGTGTTATAAAACTTTCTCTATTAAAAATTTTGCTATATTTTATAGCTTTTGTAAGTGTTGTTGTTTTTGCAAACTGTTTTAATGCTTTTTCAACAATAGTATCGCTATATTTATCTTTAGATTGTAAAACCTCTTCAATAAAATTTGCATCTTTTTTTAAACAGTTCATATAGTTTTTAATAACCAATGGATTATTATTAGAGAGTATATGAGCTAATTTTTTCTCTTTGAAATCAACACATTCACCTTTATCTATTTCATTAATAATATTTAAAGCACTTTGGAGTTTTTCTGATACACCATCTACTGTACCTTTAACTTTTAGATTAGATACTTGTAGTATTTTAGCAGTCTCTTTGAGTTTAGGTAGATTAAATCTTTGAGGTTTAGGTTCATTCAAAATAGACCAATATAATGCATTATTCAGACTATCGCTATCTGTTTCCCATTTTCTAAATTTAAAGAAATTTTTAGTTCCATAAAACATCATATGAACCAAAGAAGCTAACATCAAAATAAACATAGGGATAGTAATCCAAATAGCAACTGGTACAGGTGGTATATGTATCCCCATTAAATCATAACTGAAATCATTTGGATTAATCGTATAAACAAATATCCCTACTGCTATCATTAAAATTATTGATGCTAGTATGTACAAACCTAAACGCATAAAATTCTCCTTATTGTTTTTGTTCTTTTTCTATAACCTCTCTACATGTTATGCAGTATCTAGCAAATATTTTAACTTTAAGTCGTTCAATATTTATCTCCTCTTCACACATTTCACATATCCCATAGAGATTTTTACTAATTTTACCTAAAGCTAGTTCAATTTCTGCTAATTCTTCTGCTTGTTGAGTTAAAATAGCATTATCAACAGCCCTACCGAGTGAAGTTGAAGCATAATCTGCCTCATCTCTTAAATCATTAGTATTTAAACTATTCATCTCTTCTGTAGTAATATTTAAATTATTTTTGATTTTCTCTCTTCTCATCTCTAAAGCTTTTTTGAAAAAGTCTATCTCTTCTGTATTTAACATAATATATCTCCTAATTATTTATGATATGGGTGGTTATTTAAAATAGTTAAACCTCTAAATATTTGTTCCATTAAAACCACCTTTGTCAACTTATGTGACATTGTAATTTTACCAAAAGATATGGTCTTATTACATTTATCCAAAAAACCTCTCTCAAAGCCGAAAGCTCCGCCAATGAAGAAATTTACAACTCTTCTATCCTTAAACAAATCTGAAAAGATATAACTATCTACTTCCTTACTACTAGGATTAAGTGCAACACTATATCCCTCTGACAAATATTTATTAAATGCAATAGTATATGATTTCTGTGAAGCTTCTGTGGAAATTTCATGTGCTTTACTTATATTTTTTGTAAAAATTTCAAAAATCTCTACTTTTGCAAAAGGTTTAGATATTTTCTTATAATGCTCTATAAGTGGTGCATATAAATTATCTTTTGATTTTTTGTCTATAATATAAATATTAATCTTCATTTAATATTGGATTATCTTCTAAAAATAGTTTAAGTAATCCAGCAACTGTATCTTTCATATCATTTCTATTTACAATCATATCTATTAGACCATGTTCTAGTAAAAACTCTGAGCGTTGAAACCCTTCTGGTAAATCTACACCAACAGTTTGTTTGATAACCCTCTGTCCTGCAAATCCAATTAAAGCACCAGGTTCAGCTATAATAATATCACCAAGCATGGCAAAAGAAGCACTAACTCCTCCCATAGTTGGGTCTGTAAGTATAGATATAAAAGGTAAACCCTCAAGATGTAAACGATTAAGAGCAGCTGAAGTTTTACTCATTTGTAATAGTGCAAAAGTACTCTCTTGCATTCTTGCCCCTCCACTAGCAGAGATAATAATAAGTCCACATCTCTTCTCAATAGCACGATTAACGGCACGAACTATCTTTTCACCCTCAACAGAACCTAAACTACCACCCATAAACGAGAAATCAAATATAATAACTTCTGTCTCTATTCCATTTATCTTACAGCTACCACCAATAACTGATGAAGTTTTCCCTGTTTTTGCTTTTGCCTCTTCTAATCTTTTTTTATAACTTTTTTTATCTATAAATTTTAGAGGGTCAATAGGAGCTAAAGAGGCATCATATTCTACAAAACTTCCCTCATCACAAAGAAACTCTCGTCGTTTAGTCGCATTAATTCTAAAATGATGATTACATTTTGGACAGACATTACATTTAGATTCGACCTCTTTATAATACATTAAAGCCAAACATTTAGGACATTTTATCCAGTTACTCTGTTCATTTTCCGTATTATTACTATTACTACCTATCATACTAGAAAAAAGGTTTGCAAAATTCATTTTCTATGCTCCGTTTTTTTTAATTGATAGAATAATACCATATTCGTTATCAATAGTGACTAAGTTGTTTATAAAAAATTAAATAATGATTGGTATGGGGGAAAATCCCCATATGATTAAAGTATCATTTTAATAAAATCTTTTTAGCAATAGCCTTAGCAGCTTCTCTACCATCAAGTGCAGCAGTTACCACTAAATCAGCACCTCTATGACAATCTCCTCCTGCATAAACACCTGATTTTGAGGTCTCATAATTTTTATCAACTATAATACCATTCCATTTATCAAGTTTAATTCCATTTTTTTCTAAAAAATTATATTTAATAGGAGTAAAACCTAAAGCAAATATAATAACATCTGCATCCATAATAAACTCACTTCCCTTAACCTCTTGGACTCTTTGTCTGCCTGTTTCATCAGCTTCACCAAGCTTAGTTTTTATCATTCTAATACCAATAATATTTCCATTTTCATCTACCAAAACCTCTTTTGGAGAGCTATTAAATTCAAAATCTACTCCCTCTTCTCTAGCATTGATAAACTCTTTTTTACTTCCAGGCATATTATGAGCATCTCGTCTATATGCACAATAAACAGAAGAGGCTTTTTCCCGTAAAGAGCTTCTTACACAATCCATTGCTGTATCTCCACCACCAATGACCACAACTCTTTTATTTTTTACATTAATATTTGTATCATACTCTTCATTAAAGTTTTTCTGTTGTATAGCTTTTAGAAACTCCATAGCCAAGTAGCTATCTTTGGCATCAGAACCTTTTATAGTTGATTTTCGTCCTTGTGTTGCACCTACACCGATAAAGATAGCATCAAATTTTTCAGTTAGTTCTTCAAAGCTAATATCTTTACCTATTTCACAGTTTTGATTAAATATTGCACCTGCCTCTTTTAAAAAACCTGTTCTTCGCTCTATATCAGTTTTATCAAGTTTAAATCCAGGAATTCCATAAGTCAAAAGCCCACCAGCTCGTGCTTGTTTATCAAAAAGTTCGACTTGGATACCCTCTCTAAGCAAAAATGTAGCAGCTGAAATACCAGCAGGACCTGCACCTATTATAGCTACTTTTTTATCCTGTTTCGGAGCATCAAAAATAGGTTTAAGTCCCTCTTCAAAAGCTTTTTCATTTATAAATGTTTCAACTGAACCGATAGTAATTGCACCATGTCCGTCATTGAGCGTACAATCACCCTCACATAATCTATCATGAGGACAGATTTTTCCCAAAACTTCAGGAAAAGGTGATGGTTCATTTGATAGTGCAAAAGCCAAAGGTAAATCTTGCTGAGCTGTAGCTTTTAACCAATGTGGAATTAGATTATGTAGTGGACATTTATTGTGACAATATGGGTCACCACACTGAATACATCTCTGGGATTGGTCTGCTGCTTTATCTACAGAGAAAACCTCATATATCTCATCAAAATCTTTAATTCTCTCTCCACCTGACCGTTTTCTTGCTTCAATTCTCTCTAGGTCAAAAAACTTTTGCATCTTATTCTCCCTCTTCTATTTTGAGTGGTCTGTGCATCATATCTTTTGGACGAACCATCCAAAAGTTTCTAATCTCCACTCTAAAGTTATCCAAAATCTCTTTGGCTTTAGCACTTTTTGTCTCTTTGTAGTAGTCTTTGAGTAGTTTTTTGAGATAATATCTCTCATTGTCTGTATCATCTGTATCTATCCGTCTAGCTTCAACCAATTCAGCATTGATATTTTCAATAAATTCATGAGGCTCATCATATATAAATGCTACCCCTCCTGTCATACCTGCACCAAAATTTATTCCAGTTTTACCTAAAATAGTAACCACCCCACCTGTCATATATTCACATGGATGGTCTCCTGTTCCCTCTACTATAGCAATAGCTCCAGAGTTTCTTACTGCAAATCTCTCACCTACTTGACCTGTAACATAGAGTTTACCTCCTGTTGCACCATATAAACATGTATTTCCTGCCAAAGAGAAGTTGCATCCTGATAGTTTAGAGGTAATAATTATTTTACCTCCACTCATACCTTTACCAACATAATCATTTCCTGCACCATTTATATAAAGGCTAATTCCATTACTCAAAAATGCTCCAAGTGATTGTCCTGCTGTACCCTCTAAATTAATAGTAATAGTATCATCAGGTAATCCTTTGTCTCCATAATATTGTGCTATCTCTCCTGAAATTCGTGTTCCAAAACTTCTATTTAGATTGTTGATTTTCTCTGTAATATTTATAGTCTCACTTGGCATTTTGATAGCAGGATATACTTTAGATAGTATCTCTTTTTCAAACTCATTTTTGTCATAAGGTTCATTAAACTCAACCTGCTTGGTATTATCTCCATCAAGTTTAACTAATAGTGAGTCAAAATCAAATTTTTTGGCAAACTCATCATCAATAACTTTGAGTAGATGTGTTTGACCTACTATATCTTCTATTGATTTATATCCTAGTTGAGCCAATATCTCTCTAACATCATCAGCCAAAAGAGTAAAGTAGTTAATAAGTCTCTCTACAGTTCCCTCATAATACTCTCTTAACTTCTCCTCTTGGGTTGCAATTCCTACTGAACATCTATTTAGGTGACAAATTCTAAGAATTTTACAACCCAAAATAGTTAATGCTCCTGTACCAAATGCGTAACTTTCAGCCCCAAGAATTGCTGCTTTGACTATATCTTTACCAGTTTTGAGTCCACCATCTGTTTCTACTTTGACTTGTCCTCTAAGACCATTTGCTTTGAGTGCATTGTGTGCTTCGATAAGTCCTAGTTCCCATGGATTACCTGCAAACTTAATCGAACCCAATTGTGCAGCACCTGTACCACCATCAGCCCCAGAGATAATAATCTTGTCAGCATAACATTTAGCAACTCCAGCAGCAATTGTACCTACACCAGCTGTTGAGACTAATTTAACAGCTACTTGTGCTTTTGGGTTAATCTGTTTCATATCAAAGATAAGTTGAGCTAAATCTTCAATAGAGTAAATATCATGATGTGGTGGAGGAGAAATCAGTGTTACACCAGGTATAGTATGTCGTAGTCTTCCAATAAGTGGAGTTACTTTGTGACCTGGTAATTGACCACCTTCACCTGGTTTTGCACCTTGAGCAACTTTTATCTGTAACTCATCTGCTGAACGCAAATAAGCAGGTGTCACACCAAATCGTCCAGACGCTATCTGTTTGATTTTTGAGTTTTTAATAGTGCCAAACCTTACAGCATCTTCTCCACCCTCTCCAGAGTTACTTTTACCACCGATAGTATTCATGGCTTCAGCCATACACTCATGAGCTTCAGGAGATATTGAACCTAAACTCATAGCAGCAGTTGAAAATCTTTTGAAAATCTCAGCTCTTGGCTCTACCTCATCTATAGAAATTTCTTCTTTGTCAGAGTTAAAATCAAAATAATCACGGATAAATTTTTTATCTCTTTTGTTTATAATATTTTTGAGTTTTTCAAAGTCTCTTTTTTTACCTGATACTGATGTCTTGTGAATGGCATGAACAGTTGCAGGAGCATAATCATGATACTCTCCACTATCGAGATATTTATAAAATGAACCAAGATTTAGAGGATAAAGTGAATGTCGTTTATTAAATGCTTCAAAGTGATATTTTTCCACTCTAGCTTCAATATCTTCATAAGTCAACCCTTTTAGTAGTCCTCTAGCTCCATGGAAACAATCATCTATAATTTGACCATCCAATCCAATAATATCAAATAGTGTAGAGTTTCTATAACTAGCAATTGTACAAATACCCATTTTTGACATAATCTTGAGTAGTCCACCATTTAATGCACTTCTCATCTTTTTGATACTATCAGTCAAATCAGCATTTGGATTATTTTTTCTAACTAAATTAGCCACCGTTTTAAACAATAAATAAGGATAAATTGCAGTAGCACCAAATCCTAACATCAATGCAGACATATGAGCATCAAAAACTTCACCAGTAATTGTAACTATACTGGTTAGGTGTCTTAATTTTTCATCTAATAATCTAGTATTTAATCTTCCTACTACCATAAGCATAGGAATAGATTTCATCTCAAAATCTACTCCTCTATCATCTAAAACTATCGTACGAATACCACTCTCTTTTACATCAATTAAAATAGTATCTATAAGAGTTTCCAAAGATAGTTTCATATTAGTTTGAAATAGAGTACTATAAGATTTAGCTTTGTAACTTGGGTCAAATTTAGGGTTTGTTCTATCTCCAAACTCTAATAATACTTCTAAATTCTCTTTGACTAATATAGGAGAAGTACTTTTAAGTCTTTTGGCATGTTCAGCATCATCAACTAATATATTTCGTATCTCACCAAATCCAGTATTGAGACTCATAACAACTTTTTCACGGATTGGGTCAATTGGTGGATTGGTAACTTGAGCAAATTTCTGTTTAAAAAAATCAGAAAAGTTTCGTTGTTGATTAGAAAATACAGCTAATGGAGTATCATCTCCCATAGAACCCGTCGCTTCTTTACCATCTTTGAGCATTGGTTCAATGATTTGGTCTATCACCTCATGAGTAATATTAAAATATCTCTGTTTTGCCTCTAGCTCTTCTTTATCTATCTCTTCAACTGTAGAAAATGGAGAGTCTATATACTCTTGTAAATAACTCATATTCTCACTAAGCCACTCATTATATGGCTCTTTTGCTTTGAGGTAGTTATCTATATCATTACTTTTGAGTACTTTTCCTGATTTCAGGTCAAGCCCCATCATCTCCCCTGATTGTAGTCTGCCTCGCTCTAAGATATTATCTACAGAAATATCCAATACTCCATACTCAGAAGTAATCAATAATCTTTTATCTTTGGTAATAATATATTTAGATGGTCTAAGTCCATTCCTATCCAATACACATCCAATAAATCTTCCATTGGTCATACTCACGGCTGCTGGTCCATCCCATGGTTCAAAACAGGTTGATGTATATTCATAAAAAGCTCTAAGCTCTGGATCCATATGTGGTGCATTTTGCCAAGGAGCAGGTAGTACAGCTCTTGCTGATTTGAAGAAATCAACACCATTTGCTTGTAAAAACTCAAAAAAGTTATCTAATGAAGCAGAATCACTCATACCATCTTGTAAAATAATTTTCAAAATTCTTTCTAATTCATCATCAGTAAATACTTCACTTTTGATAGAACCCATTTTTGCCAAAACATTAAATCTATTTGCTTCAACTGAGTTTATCTCACCATTATGTGCAATACTCCTAAATGGTTGAGCCAATTTCCATTGAGGTAAGGTGTTGGTTGAAAATCTTTGATGAAATAGGCAAAATGATATTTTGAAATCTTTATCTTGGAGGTCTTTGTAGAACTCTTTGATATGGGTTGGCATAAGTAGTCCCTTATAAGAGATTACGGTTGTAGAAAACGAAGGAATATAAAAGTCCTCATCATCTTTTAGTGCATACTCTATCTCTTTTCTCGTTAGATATATCATAGCCTCAAATCTTGAAAATGACATAATAGAGTCAGGTGCTACAAATACCTGTTTGATATTTGGTAATGAATTGAGTGCATATTCTCCCAAGGCATCTGTATCAATAGATACATCACGAGTCATAATAATTTTTAAATCATTGGTTTTACATTGCTCTTGGAACTTTTCAAAGTTATTATTATTTCTACTAAATACCATTGCAACAGCATACTGTTTTGGTAGAACTACACCTTGCTCTTTTGCTTTTTTTTGCATAAATGAGTGAGGCATTGACAATAAAAGCCCTGAACCATCTCCACTCTTTCCATCAGCAGCAACAGCCCCACGGTGCATCATCCGAGAGAGTGAAGTAATTGCATCTTCTAAGTTTTTGTGTGTAGGTTTGTTGTCAATAGAAGCCAACAAACCAAACCCACAGTTATCTTTAAACGAAGTAAAAAGATCTTTCATAAACCAACCTTTATTTAAAATATGATAGGGTATCCTCCTATAAAGTGGATTGATATTATCCAAAGAATAATTAAGAAATGATGAAGATATGAAGGGTTTTATCCTTAAGATAAGAAAAGCAAAAAATGAAGATGTGATTGTTACTGTTCTTAGCAAAAATAGGGTTGAGAGCTATTATAGATTTTATGGTGCTAGACACTCTATACTTCAAGTAGGCAATCTCATAGATTTTAAACTCCAAGAGTCCAAAAAGGGCTTTATGCCCCAAATTAGAAAAATCTCACATATAAGTTTCCCTTGGATTTCTCATTCTGTTCGTTTATCTATTTGGCAAAATTTTATTAAACTTTTTGAACCTCATCTAAAAGAGGTGATACAAATAGATAGATTTTATTTTGAACTTTTGTTAAAAATAGCAAAAAAATGGCATAAACAAAATTCAAAACGATTAGCTATTGAAGCATATATAGAGATACTAGAGTATGAGAGACGACTACACAAAAATGAATTTTGTTATATATGTGAAAATCTACTCAATAAGCAAGTGAGATTAATGAGAGCTTATATCCCTACTCATCCAAAATGTATTAATGGGTATAGTTATGAAAAAAATCAAATTTTTGAACTTTTTGAGACTAAAAGTACTATAAATATAGATGATAATATTATAGATGAACTTTTTAATATACTTTTAAAAGGATTTTAGAATAGCTAAATCTTAATATTTTAATGCTATATTTTCATTTAAAAAAGCTTGTATTTTTAGTAAAAAAAACCCAAATTATTTTGGAATTTAATAAAGAAAATTTTTTCAGTGAAATTTCTATAATCTATTCCTAAACTCTTCATACCCAAACTCTTTAACCACTTCAATCGTTCTATCTTTTCTCTCTATTGCAATAGAGGGTAGAGCGATACCATTAAAAGTTGTAGCTTTGACCATAGTATAGTGCATTTGGTCTTCAAATATAATTTGGTCTCCAATCTCTAAAGGTTTATCAAAACTATAATCCCCCATAATATCACCTGCCAAACATGTATTTCCTCCAACTCTATAGGTATAAGCTTTTTCTCCTGCCTTACCACTTCCTCTAATATCTGGACGATAAGGCATAATAACAGTATCCAGCATATGAGCCTCTGTAGAGGTATCAAGTATAGCTATATCTATATCATTATGGACTATATCTAATACTGTAGCTACTAATATTCCTGTTTGCCAACCTACAGCCTCACCTAACTCCATATATATTTCCAAATGTGGATATTTAATTTTAAAATTATTAATAATTTTTATGAGTTTATTGATATTATAACCTTTTTTAGTGATATGATGACCACCTCCAAAATTTACCCATTTCATAGTGTGTAGATATTTCCCAAATTTCTCTTCAAAAATATCTAAAACTTTTTCTAATGCTAGAGAGTCCTGTTCACAAAGTGCATGAAAATGTAACCCATTAATATTTTCAACTATAGATTTATCGAAATTAATAAGGGTAGTCCCAAGCCTAGAGTATAAACCACAAGGGTTATATATCTCTACAGGAGACTCTGAATATTCAGGATTAACTCTAACTCCTAATGATATATCTGGATTGATTGTTTTAACCAATGGTGCAAATCTTTTAAATTGATTGGGGGAATTAAAAACTAAATGGTCAGATATATTAGCAATCTCTTTTATATCATCTTCCTTGAATGCAGGACTATATGTATGTGTCTCTTTTTGAAACTTTTCATCAGATAATAGAGCCTCATGCAATCCACTAGCACAACAACCATCAAGATATTTTGATACTAAATCAAAGCTTTGCCATAGTGCATAACCTTTTAGAGCTAAAAGTATTTTAATACCTGTTTTCTCTTTTACTGATGATAATATTTGTAAATTTTTTTCTAATAATCTCTCATTTAATAACCAATATGGGGTTTTCATTTTTTTCTCCAATTAATTTTTACGGTATTATACCCTCTTCAATTAACATAAAATTAACACTCACTTGATATAATAGTATCAAAATTTTAAAATAAGGAAAAGTTATGTTAAAAAAACTTTCATTAGTTCTTTTATTAGCAATATCACTTCTAAATGCCAAACCATTTAGTAAAATGGCAACAACTAAACCAGTTTTGGTTCAAAATGGAGCTAAAAAGATGTGGTGTGGTGTTTGCGGTATGAACCTAAAGATGTTTTACAAGACTTCTTATATAGCAGGAGATAAACAGTACTGTTCTATTAGATGTTTAGTTGCAGATATGTTAAATAATTCTACTAAACTAGATGAGGTTAAAGTAATTGATGCCAAAACAGAACAGCCAATTATTGCCAAAGATGCATTTTTTGTGATAGGTTCTAATGTTAAAGGGACTATGAGTAAAGTTAGTAAACTGGCATTTGCAAAAAAATCAGATGCACAAGCATTTATCAAAGAACATAATGGAAAAATAGTTGATTTCAAAACAGTTATAGAAGAGGCAAAATCATCACTCAAAAGTGATAGTGCTATGGTGGGTATGAAAAAAAGAAAAATGATGTATCCAATGGGTAAAAAACTTTTAGCTAAAAAATGTCAAAAAGATATAGACCCAAATAAATTCAGTGCTATCAATGAACTCAAATCAGCAATGAAAACTCAAAATATATGCAAAGATATAAATGAAAAACAGTTACAAGCTGTTGCACTATATCTATGGGATATAAATAGAACAAAAAAAGATAATAGTAATCAGGAAGCTATATCAGTTACAAAAGATGATAAGTGTCCAGTATGTGGTATGTTTGTATATAAATTTCCTAAATGGGTAGCACAAATAGTATATAAAGATGGAAATAAACTATCTTTTGATGGTGTCAAAGATTTAATGAAATTTTATTTCGATAGAACTAAATATGGTAAATATGAGACTCTAACTAGAGAAAATATTAGTAAAATATTGGTAACTGATTATTACTCTCAAAAGACAATAGATGGAACTAAAGCATTTTTTGTAATAGGTTCAAATATAACAGGCCCTATGGGTAATGAATTAATACCTTTTAAACAAAAAAGTGATGCTCAAACTTTTATGAGTGACCACAATGGTAAAGCTATAGTAAGTTTTGATAATATAAAACAAGAAGAAGTTTTAAAATTGGATAATTAATATATGAATAAAAAGAGTCATCAACTTTTTTATATCTTTTTAATAGTAATACTATTATTTGGAGTAGAGATAATATATATCTCTCAAACCAAAAAAATAACTCCAGAACAAAAGCTAAAAAAAGAGCAGTTTATATACTTGTCAGGACTTCCTGATTTGGCAATAGTCACAGAGAGCTTTGCTGTTCGACATAGAACACTTAGCACTTTGTTCTCTATATATCGTGATGACCCACTCTTAAGAGAGTATTTCCCTTCATCCTTTGCTTATTCCCACTCACATATTATCAATCAGGAGATAACTATTGAAAAATAAAATAAATTTATATCTTGTCGAATTTGCTATAAATGCCTTGCTCCGAGCCAAACGAAAAAATATATTTATATTTATAATTTTTACACTTTTGACTACACTACTTACAGCTACATTCTTAATTACAGGGTCTATTAAATATGAGTTACAAACTACAGTTAATTCACTTCCACAAATTACTGTACAAAAGGTAAAAGCAGGACGACATTATGATATAGATAGTGCTATAGCTAATGAAATAGTAACTATAGCAGGAGTAGAACAAGCAATTCCACGAGTATGGGGATACTACTATTTTGCCAATGCAGGGGTGAATTTTTCTATAGTAGGAATTGACCAATATGAGGAACAATATACTAATAGCTTATCTAAAATTACAAAAGAGTTTGATTTTGATAAACTTAATACCCATCATAGTATGGTAGTGGGTAAGGGAGTTAAAAAGGTTCTAAAAGAGAGTTATTATAATGATTATTTTAATTTTATAAAACCAAATGGAAGTTTCAAAAAGATTTATCTAGCAGGTATTTTTGATGGAGATACAGAGTTAGAAGCTAATGATATGATATTAATGTCCAAAGATGATGTACGAGAGATTTTTGATATACCAGATGGAAAAGCTACAGATATAGTAGTCAAAGTAGCTAATCCTCATGAGATAACAACTATAGCTTCCAAAATCAAGTTAATATATCCTGATAGTAGAGTTATAACAAATAATGATTTACAAGTTAGTTATCAAAATATATTTGATTATAAAAGTGGTCTCTTTTTGGCTCTATTTATAATCTCTCTATTTACATTCTTTATGATAGTTTATGATAAATCTAGTGGTCTAAGCTCAGAAGAGAAACGAGAGATAGGAATATTAAAAGCTGTTGGTTGGAGTGTAGATGATGTTCTAAAGGAGAAATTTTATGAGGCTTTTATTATCTCATTTTTTGCTTATATATTAGGAATATTAATAGCATTTGGATATGTATATGGACTTAATGCTCCACTACTTAGAGATGTATTTGTGGGATATTCACAGCTCAAAACTACATTTGAGTTGCCATTTATTTTCGATATTCAGACTCTATTTTTGGTATTTTTGTTATCTGTTCCTATATATATAGGAGCTACTATTATACCTTCTTGGAGAGCTTCAACATTGGAAGTAGATGAGATTATTCGCTAATTTCTTCTCCATTTTATAGGTAAATTATACTATAATAATATTTATATAAATAAAGGTAAAAAGCAATGAAAAAAATCGTTATATCTCTAATGCTAATAGTTGCAACACTATTTTCTCATGATTTTGGTAATGTTCCTGAAAAAAAATTATCTCAAATAAAAAAAGATAGACCTCTAATGGTAATGGTAGGCAAAACTAAATGTATCTGGTGTGATAGTATGGCTCCTCAAATCAAAGAGATAAAAGAGCAATATCCTAAAACAGTTATATACTATATGAATGCAGACAAAGACCCACTAGGGGCTATCAATAATAATATTGTAGAACTTCCAGTTCAACTTTTTTATAACAAAGAGGGTAAAGAGGTTGCTAGACATGTGGGATATATAGGCAAAAAAGATTTATTGGAGTATTTACGCACTTATGGCGTATTGGTTGAGTAGTTTATGATAACTTTAAAAGATATTACAAAAATATATGAGCTAAATAAAAATAATACTATTATAGCTATAAAAAATATAAATTTATATATAAAAGAGGGTGAGTTAATAGTATTAAAAGGTGTAAGTGGAAGTGGTAAAAGTACTATCCTATCTCTAATAGCATCACTTACCAA
The DNA here is from genome assembly GCA_964573285.1 of uncultured Sulfurovum sp. GTDB lineage: Bacteria > Campylobacterota > Campylobacteria > Campylobacterales > Sulfurovaceae > UBA1140. The sequence goes on from CAZNJD010000025.1 coordinate 37,077, forward strand.
ACCAACTACAGGTGAAGTTATAGTAGATAAACAACGAGTCTCTAAACTGCCTGATAACTTTGCATCCAATTATCGTCAAACCACTATTGGATTTATATTTCAAAAATATAATCTTATTCCTACTCTATCTGTAGAAGATAATATTCTCTTACCATTAGTTCCAACTAATCCAGATGAAGATGAAGCAAGAGCCAAGTTAGATAGAGTATTAACACAGTTTAATATTACTCATAAACAGCATAGTATAGTACGAAATTTATCGGGTGGAGAACAGCAAAGAGTCGCTATATCTAGGGCATTAATCAATAATCCAAAAGTAATTATAGCAGATGAACCTACAGCTAATTTAGATGAGAAACTCTCCAAAGATTTTATATATATACTCCAATCTCTAAAACAGAGTGGCAAAACTATAGTAGTAGCTACACACGACCCTATATTCTTTGATTTGGATATAGTTGATAAAATTATAGAGATACGAGCAGGTAAAATTGTATGATACTCTCACCTGAAGTTTTGACTATAGAGATACTTGATACTATTTTTTTGATTTTTGGGTCAGTAGCTTTTGTATTGGCTGTTAAAATTTCACTTAAATGGGATATAAACTCTACAAGCCATACTCAATACAATTTAGAAAATCAAAGTTTTTTAAGTGCTACAATTATCAAATATATATTTGCAATTAAACTTCCTCTGTTTCTATTCTTTGTATTTACTCTTGATAAAATTTCAAATCTACTCACAGGTGCTATGTGTGCAGCAGGTGTAGTAAATGCTACAGAGTATGGAACTTATCTTTTAATACTCAAACTACTTAATCTATATCTATTTGGATTATGGCTTACTATACACTATTTAGATATGAAAAACCCAAATTTACCATATACTAAAATTAAATTTGAGTTTTTTACTATTGCTTATTGGTTTTTGATAGTCGAGATAGTACTAGAGTTTATATCTTTTTATAATATAAATGTTGACAAGATGGTAAGTTGTTGTGGTACTTTGTACTCTAGCTCTGCTAGTTCTGTTATTGGTAATGTTTTAAGAATAGATACACCTCTACTATTGAGTATTTTTTATGGGATTTTCATACTTTTGGTTCTATTTTATAGATTTAGAGTGAAATATCTATTTGCTATTTTTAATATTGCATTTATTATTATCTCTTTGATAGCATTAATATCATTTTTTGGTACTTATATTTATGAATTACCTACACATCACTGTCCATTCTGCTTTATGCAAAAAGATTACTATTTTATAGGATATTTTATTTATACATTTTTATTTATAGGAACATTTTATGGTATTCGTTCAGGTGTTATGCAAATATTGAAAGAACCAAACTATCAAAGCTATAATATCTCTTTGATTTTTGATACTCTATTTGTACTTTTAGTATCTAGTTATCCTTTAGTTTATTTTATTAGAAATGGGGTTTGGTTATAGCTACTATTTTTATCTTTTTGTTTATTGGAATTTGGGTCAAATTCACAGCATTGACTAATACTTTTTTGAGGATAACGGATATAATCATATCCCTTTTTGATAGTATAAACTCCAAATATAATTACACTAATCGACGCTATTCTTATAATTAGATTTCTAAGATTACTATTTTTATATAATCCTATAAAAAATCCTAAACTAAATAGAGCAGGAACAGTACTAAGTCCAAATATTAACATAACCAAAGCACCATAAAATGAGCTTCCTGTACTAGCAGCTGTTACAGCGAAAAAATATACCAATCCACATGGAAGTAATCCATTTATCATACCCAAAATAAAAAAACTAAATAAACTTTTGGTTTGTAGCAATTCTCTAAATAGTTCTCTATACCATGAAGCACTAGATATAGAGTGTTCTATTAGCGTTAAAAATTTGAGTTTTCCTGATAATGATAATCCTGTCAAAATCATAAAAATACCAGCAATAATTAGCAAACTACCATTAGCCAAGTTATTAAACATAGCCACACCACCCAAAAATCCAAATATAGCTCCTAATATAGTATATGTAAATATACGACCCATAGAGTATAATATATGTGCTAATGCTTGTTTGGGCTTTTCCCATTTATCATCAATCTTAGTACTACTGTAAGCAATAATAATCCCCCCACACATACCAACACAGTGACTAAATGAGCCTAAAAATGCTATACCTATAATAGATAAAATATTAATTGTATCCATTTCGTTCCTTTTTGGCTTTGAGTAGCTGTTTTCTAACCTTTGGGTTTACCATTGTTTCACCTCTTAGAGTTAACAATCTCATCTCTTGAAATGTTATAGTATTTGATTTAGCTTTCTCATATGCACCAAATCCATAATGCATAGGGGTATTTTCATCTCTTGTATAATAAGCTTTTCTAGCATCTATCCATCTATTGGTATCTAGTGTATGTACCCATATTATAGCTTCTTTTTTAAATGGACGAGGTTCTAACCATTTTATCATACCACCATGGTCATGAAAAAACCAAGTTTTACCATCAGGGGATATTACCTCTGAAGCATACTCTATACTATCAATAACCATACCACATTGACTATCTTGATATTTATGCAATTTTATATCTATAGGTTTGTGTTGAATATTACCTTTTTGTATAGTTACCATCTGTTGTTTATTTGATATAGATAAAAAAATAGCTATGATAATAGCCACGATACTCATAATTATTATTATATATTTAATGTTTTTCATATTGATATATTATTATTTAAAAGATTAATTTAGTGTTAAATTGAAAAAAATAAAAAAATAATTGATATTTTCTATTTTTTTATGTTTTGTTTAATTATATTTAAGTTAATTGTTGTTATAATTCTCTTGCAACAACATATATATCTTTAGTATCCCCCTATTTCTAAATCGCTAAAGATTAGATTTTATCTAGTATGTTGTTGCACCTTCCTCTTCAAAATATCCCTTGGCTCTATTTTTTATAATTTTTTTAAAGTTATTCATTACTCCATTCATAACTATAAATATACCATGTTGATTTAAACTTTTAATATATCCAAAAGCTGATGCTAGATTTGCAGTAGCTTCGATAGGGTTTATAGAAAATGGAACCATTGCCCCTGTTAGGACTATACTCTTATCTAATTGAGCATTATCTAAATATTTAGCTGTTTTATCCATAGTATCTGTACCATGTATAACTATTATCTTTTGATATTTAGAGTTTTGAATAGTTTGAAGTATCTCTTCTCTATCTATATCACTCATATTCAAACTATCTTTGCCTATTATATTTATAATCTCAAACTCTATTAGCCAATTTTTGGCAATCTCTTTTATCGCATTTGAATTTTTATCTATATCCAAATTACCTGTAATAGAGTTATAAATCTTGTTAAATGTCCCACCTGTACTAATAATTAATGTTTTTTTCATATAATATTCTATCTAATCGTGATAAAATACCAAATTAAATTTAAATATGGAGAGAATAATATGATAATGAAAGGCAAAAAAGGAATTATCCTTGGAATTGCAAATAAAAAATCAATTGCTTATGGCATAGCAAAAGCTTGTAAAGAGCAAGGTGCAGAAATGGCTATTACATTTCTAAATGAGAGATTTGAGAGAAAGTTAGCCCCTATTGCAGAAGATTTAGAGTGTGGTGCTAGATTTTATCCTTGTGATGTAAGTAAACCAGAAGAGATAAAAGCACTCAAAGAGTCTATAGAGCAAGATATGGGTCAGATAGACTTTATCGTTCACTCTATTGCATTTGCTCCAAAAGAGGGTTTGGGTGGTAGATTTATAAATATTCCAAAAGATGCTTTTGATGTTGCTATGGATATTTCAGTATATTCTCTTATAGAGGTAGTACGAGAGCTTAAACCTGTACTTTCAAATAATGCTTCTGTATTAACTTTGACATATTTTGGTGGAGTTAAATATATACCAAACTATAATTTAATGGGTGTTGCTAAAGCTGCATTAGAGATGACAGTTAGATATTTAGCTGAAGATTTAGGAAAAGATGGAATTAGAGTAAATGCAATTAGTGCAGGTCCGATTAAAACATTGGCTGCTGCTGGTATTGGTGATTTCTCATTTTTACTTAAATGGAATACTGCTCATGCACCACTCAAAAGAAATGTAACAATTCATGAAGTTGGAAACTCTGGTATGTATCTACTCTCAGACCTAAGTTCAGCCGTAACTGGTGAAATTCATTATGTAGATAATGGATTTAATATTATGGGATTACCTGCTGTTAATTTTGATGAAAAAGGAAAAGCAACTATTGCTTGGAATGGAATGGACTAACTTTGATAAATAGTGAAAAATATTTGAATAAAAAGTCTTTTTTTGATAATGTACTAACTATATATGGAAGAAATGCTGTATTGGAGGCTTTGGAAGATAATAGTTTGATTATACATAAACTTCATCTATCCACCTCAAATAAATCAGTAGTACAACTAGATAATATGATAAAACTAGCTCAAAAAAAGAGTATAGATGTATCTTATCATGACAAAAAGGCACTATCTCGAATATCCAAAAACTCCAAACAAGACCAAGGGGTAGCACTTGATATTATTATGCCAAAGGCGATAAGTGTAGATAAGTTTTTATCTACTCATAACTCTTATACGGTAATAGCATTAGATGGTATTCATAATCCTCAAAACTTAGGTATGATTATCCGTTCGGCTACTGCTGGAAATATTGATGCTATTATTCTACCTACTAAAAAATCGGCTCAAATTTCACCATTGGTTATTAAAGCTAGTGTAGGTACACTATTTAAACTTCCCATTATTAAAACTAATAATCTAACTCAAACACTAAAAAAATTCCAAAGTTCAAACGCTAAACTATATACTCTATCTTCTCATGCAAAAAAGAGTTACAAAGATGAGGTCTATACTAAACAGAGAGTTTTTGTATTAGGAAATGAGAGTGATGGAGTTAGTAGTGATATAGAGAGTTTATGTGACTCTTCTATATATATTCCTATGAATAGAGGTGTAGAGTCACTCAATGTTGCAGTTACTGCCTCTTTGTTAGCTTTTTTATAAAAATAATAATATTTCAGCTAATTTAATCTTTTTTATGAACTTTATAGGGTTCGAGTTAAACGATAAGGCTCTTTTGGTTATAATCGCAATAATTAAAAATGATGGATAATTAATGAGCGAAACAAAAAAAAATGTATATAACCCAAAAGAGATAGAAGATAACTATTATAAGCTTTGGGAAGATAGAGGTTACTTTGAAATAGATGGTAACAAAAATATTCAAAAAGAGGGAAAAAACTTCACCATTATGATGCCTCCTCCTAATGTAACAGGACATCTGCATATTGGTCATGCACTCACTTTTACACTTCAAGATATAATCATACGATACAAAAGAATGGATGGATATAAGACTCTATGGCAACCAGGAGTTGACCATGCAGGGATTGCTACTCAAAATGTGGTAGAGAAACAACTTTTAGCAGAGGGAACAACCAAAGAGGAGTTAGGAAGAGAAGAGTTTCTCAAAAGAGCATGGAAACAGAAAGAGAATTCCCAAAATGCTATTACAAATCAACTTAGAAAACTAGGTGTTTCTCCTGCTTGGAGTCGTGAACGATTTACTATGGATGAGGGTTTGGCAAATGGAGTCAAAAAAGCTTTCAAGCAGATGTATGATAATGGGTATATTGTTCGTGGAAACTATATGATAAATTGGTGTACCCATGATGGAGCATTAAGTGATATAGAGGTAGAGTATGAAGACCATGCAGGTAAACTCTATTATATCAAATATCCTTTAAGTGATGGTAGTGGTGAGATAGTAGTAGCTACAACTAGACCAGAGACCTATTTTGGAGATAGTGCTGTAATGGTTCACCCTGACGATACTCGATACAATCATCTAATTGGTAAACGAATTAAACTACCATTAATAGATAGAGAGGTAGAGATAATTGCTGATAGCCATGTAGATATGGAGTTTGGGACAGGATTTGTAAAAGTTACTCCTGCTCATGACCCAAATGATTATGAAGTTGGCAAGAGGCACAATTTGGAGTTTATTACTATCTTTAATGAGAAAGGAATTCTCAATAGTTATTGTGGTGAGTTTGAAGGATTAGAGAGATTAGAGGCTCGTGAAGCTATTATGGCTAAACTCCAAGAGAAAGGTTTTGTTGAAAAAATTGAAGAGCATTCTCATCAAGTAGGTCACTGTTATAGATGTAAAAATATAGTAGAGCCTTATATCTCTAAGCAGTGGTTTGTTAAAAAAGAGTTTGCACTCTCTTCTATAGAAAAAGTAAATAGTGGAGAAGCTCAATTTTTTCCATCTCATTGGATAAATAGCTATAATGCTTGGATGAGTGAGCTTAGAGATTGGTGTATATCAAGACAGTTATGGTGGGGTCATCAGATACCTGTATTTTATTGTCGTGATTGTGGTCATGAGTGGGTAGAAGATGGTGATGTACCCTCTTTATGCCAAAAATGTGGAAGTGAAAATATATATCAAGACCCTGATGTACTAGATACTTGGTTTAGTTCTGGGTTATGGCCTTTTTCAACTTTGGGTTGGGGTAATGGTGATATATTCAAGGGTGAGCTTTGGAATGAGGATGATATGAAAGAGTTTTATCCCAACTCTTTGCTTATTACAGGTTTTGATATTCTATTCTTTTGGGTAGCTAGAATGTTAATGATGGGTGAGAATATTACAGGCGAACTTCCATTTAGAGATATTTATCTACACGCTTTAGTCAAAGATGAAAAGGGTGAGAAAATGAGTAAATCTAAAGGTAATGTAATTGACCCTCTTGTAACTATAGATAAATACTCAACAGATGCACTTAGATTTACATTAGCTGTATTGGCTGTTCAAGGTCGAGATATAAAGCTTAGTGAAGATAAACTAGAACAGAGTCGTAATTTTACCAATAAACTATTTAATGCTACTAATTTCTTGCAACTAAATCAAGAACATTTTGATGATTTAGACCCCTCAAATATTCAAACACCACTTGGTAGATATATGTTAGCTAGATTTAATATAGCAGTAAAAGAGACTCGTGAATATATGAGTGTTTATAGATTTAATGATGGAGCTACAACACTATATCGTTTCTTGTGGGGTGAATTTTGTGATTGGGGGATTGAACTTAGCAAAGCAGACAAAGATAGTATAAGTGAGCTTGGAAGTATATTCAAAGCATCTATGAGACTACTGCACCCATTTATGCCATTTATTACAGAGAACTTATATATGAGACTATCCAAAGAGAGCCTAGAAGATGGAGACTCTATTATGATAATGCCATATCCAACTGTAAGTGAAATAGATGATGAGGTAATAGGTCAATTTGATTTGATTATGGAGGCTATTGTATCTATTCGTAGATGTAAAACGCTAATAGACAAAGGTAATCAAAAGATAGAAAAAGCTTCTATTAAACTAGCAAAGAAAATAGATACAGATATGATGAAGCCATTTATAGAAAAGTTAGCAAAAGTAGAAGAGCTTACGATTGTAGATAGCAAAATAGATAACTGTGTAACAGATGTATCTGATAATTTAGAAAGTTTTATCTCTACAGATGATATTGATATGTCCGCTATTATTAGTAAATTAACAAAACAAAAAGAGAAAATTGAAAAAGAGATAGCTAAACTAAATGGAATGTTGAATAATGAGAAATTTGTAGCAAATGCACCAGAGCAGGTAATTACCCAAAATAAAAAAGCTTTAAGTGATGCTATAGATAAAATGGCTAAAATAGAAGATGAATTAAAAGGCTTCACTAAGGATTAGTTGGGTATATTCCTCTAAAAAATAAGGTGATAAATGTTAGAAATAGTAATGATACTCTATACAGTATATACACTTATAAAAGTCTATATATCTGTTATGCAGATAGGATATATATCTAAAGAGAAAAATCAAGAAGCTGTATTAATGTCTCCAGAGAAATTCAAAATAGCAGGTGAATATGCTATAAAAAAAGAGAGACTTAGTTTAGTCTCTTTAATAGTTGATTATGTGATGTTTGTATGGTGGATTACACAAGGTTTTGTATGGCTTACAACTACTATAGGAGTGGATAACTCTGTTTTGGATGCTGTTGTTTTCCTTTTTGGATTTATGGCTGTAAATTATATTATAGGTTTACCTTTTGAACTATATCAGACATTTGAATTAGATAAAGAGTATGGTTTCTCTAAAATGACACCCAAACTATATATATTAGACCAGTTGAAATCTATATCTATGTTTGTAGTTTTAGGTGGAGTGATACTATATCTATTATCTTGGATAGTTATAAATGTATCTTCATGGTGGATATGGGGGTTTGCTCTACTCTTTACTATTGCTCTAGTAGTAAATATTATATATCCAACTATCATAGCTCCTATATTTAATAAATTCTCTCCTATGGAAGAGGGTGAACTTAAATCAGATATAGAAGCTATGATGGATAAAGTAGGACTTAAAAGTGATGGTATATTTATTATGGATGCTAGTAAACGAGATAGCAGACTTAATGCCTATTTTGGAGGATTGGGTAAAACCAAGAGAGTTGTTCTCTTTGATACACTTCTTGAGAAGCTGGAAAATAGAGAGTTATTGGCTGTATTAGGGCATGAGTTGGGTCATTTTAGTCATGGTGATATTTGGAAAAATATAGGAATGATGGGAGTGTTACTTTTTACCTCATTTTTTATTTTGGGAAACCTACCTAATGAGTTATTTTTAGATATGGGAGTAGAGCATAAAGCAGGGGTAGAGATAGCTATAATGATATTACTATTACCTTTGCTATCATTTATATTTACTCCTATTATGAGTTTCGTTAGCCGTCATAATGAATATGAGGCTGATGAGTTTGGTTCACAACTTGGAGGTAAAGAAAATTTGGTATCTGCATTAATTAAATTAGTAGATGAAAACAGAGCATTTCCCAAATCACACCCATTAGTTGTATTTTTCTATTACACACATCCACCTGTATTAGAGAGACTAAAAGAGCTTGGATATGATGTAAATGCTGTTAATGAGGTTATAAAACCTTTGGAAAAAGATGGTATATTTACATTTTTAAAAGATAAATAAGGAAACATATGTTTAATCTATTTAAAAAAGTTTTCAAAAGAACAAATGATGCTATCAAAGAGATAGCTCCTAAAAAAAAGAAAAAAATAACACACGATGAGTTTGAAGATATTTTATTAGAGGCTGATGTTAATTATGAGTTAGTAGAGAAGTTTTTAGAAGATATACCTCAAAATATAGATAGAAGTATAGCTTATAATAGATTAATATCAGTATTTCAATATAAAGCAAATTGGAAACATGAGGTAGAAGATAAACTATTTGTAGATATGATAGTAGGAGTTAATGGTGCAGGTAAAACAACAACTATAGCCAAATTAGCACGATATTATCAAAAAAAGGGTGAAAAGGTGATATTAGGAGCAGGAGATACTTTTCGAGCAGCTGCTATTGAACAGTTAACTCGTTGGGCAGATAAGCTAAATATCCATATAGTATCTACTAGACAAGGTCATGACCCATCAGCTGTGGTTTATGATACTATTAGTTCAGCCAAAGCCAAAGGGTTTGACCATGTACTTATAGATACAGCAGGACGACTTCATACTCAAACAAATTTGGGTGAAGAGCTTAAAAAAATGGTAAGAATAGCAAATAAAGCAATGAAAGGAGCTCCACACCGTAAACTTCTTATATTAGATGGTACACAAGGAAGTTCAAGTATTAATCAAGCCAAAGTTTTTAACCAAATGATAGGAATTGATGGTATAATTATCACAAAACTAGATGGAACAGCCAAAGGTGGTTCAGTGTTATCTATTGCAGATGAACTTCAAATGCCAATATACTATATAGGAACAGGAGAGCAACCCGATGACCTTATTGAGTTTAAAGCAAATGAATATGTCAATACTATTTTAGATGAGATATTTATTTAAGTTACTAACTCCCTTATTAATACTACTGTTAGTTACTCTATCTCTTCTACTGCTTAATGAGAGAAAAGAGTTTGATATTAGGGGGTTAGTTCGAATTGACCCTATCCCACATACTAAAGAGCTTATAGCAGAACAAAAATATAGTGATGCTAATGAGTATCTATCCTATTTTATGCAGTTTGAGTATATCAAAAGTAATCCCAAAGCACAAGAGTTACAAAAGATTATCAAAGATAAACGAGATAGTTATGAGTATCAAAAAGATAAAGTTATAGATGGTATATTACATGGTAAAAGTGATGAAAATATCGGAAAAATATCAGCAATAGCATCAGATTTTTTAGTAATAGGAGATATAAGAGACCTATTTATTCAAGGAAATAACTATATAAATAATAAAAAAGTAGATAAAGTAATATTAGCTCTATCTTCATTAGGATTATTAGCTACAGCTTCAACTATATATTCAATGGGTGCAACTGCACCTGCTAAAGATGGTATCTCTATTCTAAAATATGCTAAACGAGTCAATAAAATACCAAATTGGTTAAGTAAATCTATAGTCAAAGAAGCCAAAGTATCAAAAGAGACCAAGTCACTAAAAAATATGGAAAAGATATTAGAACCAATCTATTCATTGTACAAAAAAGTTGGATTAAAAGATACACTCAATCTTCTAAAAGAGAGTAAAAATATCCAAGAGTTAAGAGGTATAGTTAAATTTTCAAAACGATTTGGAAAAAATAGTAGTGGTCTAATTAAGAGTGTAGGAACTAAATCTATCAAATATATAGACAAAATGCCAAATGTAAAACCCAAAACAGTACTATATGCTTCTACTTATGGAGATAAAGGAGTTGTAGCCCTCAAAAGATTAGGAGAGGCTAAATTTATCAAGAGAGTTAAAGTTTTATCAAGAGTATCTAAAACAACTTACAAAGGTAATTTCGATACTTTGTTTACTAAACTCTTAAAAATAATACCAACTTCTATATTATATAGTACTATTTTTGGAGGGTTATTCTATTTTATATATAAATTATCTTTTTTAGCCCGAAAAACATTTCGTTTTAATTTTAAAAGAGCGAATATTCCTCTTTAATCTTGGGCAACATATTTCTATCAAGAGCATATACAAAAGCATAATTAAAATAGGCATTTTTTAAAATATCTCGTGCTTCATCTACACTCTCATACCAATTCGGTCTATCCACACCATCAACTTTTGTTTTTGGTGGAGTTATTACAATAGTTTTGACCCATGCACCGTTATATCTAACATATTCTCTAGCTTTATATATATCAGATAGATTATCAGTAAAGATTGCTACTTTGTCACTTTTACTCGGTTTCATAACATTTAAAAAGCCATCTATAAATACAGGTACAAAATGTTTAGTATATTTAACTCTATCTAAATTATATGGTAGGTGATGTTTATCACAAAACTCTACAACTCTTTGTAGATAATCAACATGAAATGGAGTTATCTCTTTTTCTTGATAAATATATCCATTGATTTTGAATGTAGTTCTAAATAGAGTATCTGTGATAATTTCACAACTTGCCTCTTTGTTTAATACAGATACATCTGGTTTTATCATTTTCATAAGTTGACTATTTGTACCAATAAACATTTTCGCTTCAGAGTTTAAAATCTTTTCAAACATTTTCCGCCAATCATTTGGCAAAAGCTCCAAGTTTCTCTTTTGTGTGACTATCATTTTCATAAAAGAGAGTTCATGCTCTGAATATAGATAAAAACTAGCTTCACGATTAATCAATACATAACGAATAAGTTTAAATGAAGCTTTTTGAATATCATCAACATGTATCCATGCTACCTCATTGTCTATCATCTCGATACTATCATCAGAGAATATGATTGCATATGCTCCATTTTCTAACGCTTTAGCTATATCATCACTATTATTAGAGATAAAAAGGTCTCCTTCATACACTTTTGATGGATAAACAGTTACTGAATTGATTGCTGTTATGGTAGGTTCAGATATAATCTTACCTGATGTTAAATTTAATAAATCTTCTATTTTCATAATAACCTAACTAATTGGAGTCCCTACGGACTTTGGTTTTTCTGGACGGATTAAACATAATCCATCAGCATCTTTGGCAGCTAATAACATGCCCTCACTTTTCATGCCCATTAGTTTAGCTGGTTTCAAATTGGCTACTACACATACTTGAGTATTTAAAATATCTTCTGCACTATACCACTCTTTGATACCTGCTACTACTTGTCTAGGTTTCTCTTCTCCAATATCGACTTGAAGAAGTAGGAGTTTTTTACTTTTTTTAACCTCTTGGGCTTGAACTACTGTACCAATTTTAAGTGAAGTTTCAAAGAACTTATCTATGCCTATTAGTGCAATATTTTCAGGCTCTTTTTTCTCTTCTGTTTTGCTCTCTTTTTTTACTTCTGTTTCAGCTATTTTTTCAACTAAAAGTTGCTCTTCTATTCGTGGGAATAGAGGTTCTCGTCTCTCTGTTATAAAAGGTTCTAATTTTTCACCATTTCGGATAATTTTTTCAAAACTATCTGGAGTGATATCAAATCCTAAAGCATTAGCAATAGTATTAGTGGTTTTTGGCATTACAGCATGAAGCATTAGAGATACTTTGGCTAAAATTGTAGCAATAAGTCCATTTAGTGCCATAGTCTCATCTGTTTTCCCCTCTTTTATCATAGTCCATGGTTGATATTTGTCTATGGCTCTATTGGCTACAGTTAGTGGTCTCCATAACTCTTCAAGATATTTATGCAGTTGAAGCTCAAATAGCATAGGTTCTAGTTTGTCAAGTGAGACTTGAACCTCATCTAGCTCTTCTTTATAATACTGCTCTACCAAATCACACTCTACTCTACCTTCAAAGTATTTGCTACTCATACCTATAAGTCTATTAAGTAGATTTCCAAGGTCATTTCCAAGGTCAGAATTAATTCTATCCATCAATGCTCTTTGTGAGAAGTCACCATCACCACCAAAAGGAACTTCACGAAGCATAAAATATCTAAAATTTTCCAATCCATAAGCATCAGCTACCTCTTTTGGATTAACTACATTACCTTTGGATTTGCTCATCTTCTCACCATTTCGAGTCCACCAACCATGAGCTCCAATATGTTTTGGTAGTGGTAAATCCAAACTCATTAAAAATGCTGGCCAATAGATAGCATGAAATCTCAAAATATCTTTGCCAATTAGATGAACTCGTGCAGGCCAAAAATCCATATTTTTATCATCTTCTCCATATCCAAGTGCAGTTAGATAGTTCATCAAAGCATCAAGCCACACATACATCACATGTTTTGGGTCATTAAATTTCTCTGGGAGTTTCACTCCCCAATCAAAACTAGTTCTAGTAATAGATAGATCATTAAGCCCACCCTCTACAAAACGGATAACCTCATTTCGTTTACTCTTTGGTAATATACAATTTGGATTATTTCTATACCAATCTAAAAGTTTATCTTGATAAGCAGATAGTTTAAAAAAATAACTCTCCTCTTCTACTATAGATGTTGATTTACCACAATCAGGACAAAACTCACCATCAACTAGTTGGGTTTCAGGGAAAAAAGTCTCACAAGAGATACAGTAGTGACCTTTGTAAGCATCTTTATATATATCACCTCTATCATACATAACATTAAATGCTTTTTGAACTCCTACCATATGGTTGGCATCTGTAGTACGGATAAATTTATCATAAGATATATCAAATTCATCCCATAAGTTTTTGAATGTAGCAGATATTTCATCAGCATAAGCTTGTGTAGCTTTACCTCGTTTTTTAGCAGCCTCTTGGATTTTCTGACCATGTTCATCAGTCCCTGTGAGGAAAAAGGTATCTTGACCAATAAGTCTAGCATATCGTGCTAAAGTATCAGCAATAATAGTGGTATAAGCGTGTCCAATATGAGCTACATCATTAACATAGTAAATTGGGGTTGTAATATATGATTTGTGACAAGACATTGTTTTGTAGTTCCTTAAACAAATGAGTTTAGTTATTTAAGGGGAATTATATCTAAATAAACTTTTATCGTAATTTATTACGAACATTATATAAATTCCAATAAATATCAATTGCCTCTTCTAACTCCTCATCATTTAAATCTGTTTTATCTTTGATACCAAAACGGTCTATAAATAAATCAGACATTACTGATAATTTTTTATCTGGTTTTTTAAGATAACCTTTTAGTGCTGCTTTCATTGTTATCTCTCCACTATAGACTTTGAGATATGACATAAACATTCTTTGTAAAGATGCAGGAAAATGTTCATGACATACTAAGCAGTTTCTCTCAAATACATTTTGAGAGAAAAGAGATATCGAAAAGATAACAGTTATAGTTATAGTTTTAATTATATTTTTCATTTTAGACTCTCTTTTGGAAACTCAACTTTAAATGTTGTGCCTTCTCCTAATATTGAATTCAGAGTAATCTTCAAATTATACTCATCAACAATACTTTTAACAATATTTAATCCTATACCAAAACCACCTACACTACTAGTAAATCTACTATATCTATCAAAAACTGAATTAATTTTATCAGATCTGATACCTATACCTGTATCTGATATTAAAAGATACTCCTCTCTTAGAACAATTTTGATAGTTCCTTTTCTCTTATTGTATTTTATAGCATTGGATATGAGATTATCTATCATCCTAGCAATCTTGATAGGGTCTATGAGTAGTTTTTTTTCTTTTAAATCTAGTTCAAATGATATTTTTTTGGAATTTGATAATATATAAAAATAATCAACTCTATCTAAAATTAGTTCTTTTAAATTAATCCATTCATCTTTGGATATTCTCTGGTGTCCTAAAACTATATAAGTTAAATCTTGATATAGATGTGATACTGTTTTGGCTGCTATATTTATTCGAGCTAGTTTTTTGATATTTTTTTCACTCATTACAGATTGGTCCATCATCTCTACATTGGCTAATATAGCTGATAATGGTGTATTGAGTTCATGTGTGGTATCTTTGATAAAGTTATCAAGCAGTTCTATAGAGTTTTTCATCGGTTTGAGAAATAGCCTTACAAAAAATAGTCCAAAAATAGCTAATATTATTAATAGAATTGTACCTAACGCAAGAATATGTAAAATAGTATCTTTATACCAACTTCTATCTTCATCAATTTCAATAATCAAATACATAGCTCCTAGATAATAATCATCAAGATATTTAATAAAATGTATCTTGTTCCCCGCTCTATATATTACTTTATCCAGATTTACATGATTATTATCTAATGTAGAAAATATTAATACTCTTTCTATATCATATATTGCACTTTTAAATCTTGAGTCTCTTGGATATTCATCTTTGGTAGGGAAATAGTGGTGCAGTATTTTGAGCCTTTTGACCTGTTCTGTAGCATAACCACTCAAGATAGTTCTCTGATTTGAAAACATTAATTTCTCTTGACTCTTATAATAAGAGATACTCAAAAGAGATATAAGTGCTAAAACTAAAAATATATAAAGAGTTAAAAATCTTCTAAGAGATTGCTTCTCACTGTTGAGAAGTAAACTTATATCCCTGTTTTTTGATACTAACAATTCTATCCTTACCTATAATTTTACGAATATTTTTAATGTAGGTTCGTAGAGCTGTATCACTTGGGTCTTCATCAAAATCCCACAACTCTTTATAAATCCTATCATGAGATATAACCTCATCTTGTTGTTTCATAAAGAGTTTAAACAGAGCAGACTCCTTATTCCCTAGTGTTTCAGCTTTACCATCTACTATTAACTCATTTGATTTTGTATTATATGCAATATTTACTCCGATAGTTATAAGGTCACTTGCTTCATGAAAAAAACCTCTGCGAAGTAGTGTCTCTATACGAATTAGCAACTCTTTGAGTACAAAAGGTTTTCGTATATAATCATCGCAACCACTTTTAAAACCTTTTTCTAAATCATCTACACCATTTAGTGAGGTGATAAAGATAGATGGAGCTACCACACCATTATCTCTAGCCTCTTTTAGAACAGTAAACCCATCAACACCAGGAATATTCACATCTAATAAAAGTAAATCATATTTACTCTCATATAATTTATCTTGGGCCTCATACCCATCATATGCATTATCTACCTTATAACCTTCATCTTCTAAAAAATCTGTTATTGTATCATTAAGATTAGCATCATCTTCAAGTAATAATATTTTTGCTTTGGACATCAAACACTCCTCTATTTAAATATCAAAAAATATTATATCATAATTCCCCTATCTTCTATTGATATGCTTAATATAATTTAAATTAAAAACAACAATAAACAGATATAACATTAAAAATAGAACCAAAATACCTTTAGCATAGGTCAAAAATGGTAAAGGAACATCTGTTAATGGTATAATTTGTAATACAGAAGCCATATTTATAATAAAATATGAGAGCATATAAGCTATAAAGACACTATTAATCCCATATATAAATTTAAATACTTCATTCTCTTTACTATATAGTTTCATAGATTTTCCAAATGATAGAGATAGTAGCATAAGAGCAAATAATAGTGTTAAAACTCCAATATGTCCAAATATATTACTAAAAAATGCAAATATAAAATCCGTATGTATTGCAGGAAGAGGAAGAAAATTATTATTAATAAAATCAGATGGTAAAAAAGAGCTATTCTTGATTAGGAAAAGCCCTCTCGCCACTTGTTCATATCTATATAAAAAATATTGGGTAGAGGGTTCTATACCTTGGGCAAATGGATTTGTCCACATTGCAAATCGTATATTATCTTTTAATTCTAAATGATAAAATCCAATCATTAATAATGCTATAACTCCAACCCCAAGAGCTATCCATCTCTTTTTAATTACAAAGTTATCTTTGAAAAGTATAAATAAAATACTCAAAGCCAAAGCTACTTGCAAGATAGAACCTTTGTCTTTGACGATAAATATTGTACCTAACAAAAGTATAAAAAATAGAGATAGAAATCCCATATATATACCTTTATATTTTCCAAAAGAGTGATGAAAAAGTAGAGTAATCAAAAGAAATATAAAGAGTTTAGTACTCTCTATAAATACCATTCCTTGTCCCTCTTTGATTAGTCCAACTATAGAGAGTATAAATATCGTTACCAATAAAAAGATACTTGCAAATATAATATGTTTGTATATATCATTGTTTATATACTCTTTGGAACTCTCTATAAATAGATAACTCTTTCCATTTTTTAAAAAAATTGCAAATAGCATAAATATAGCAAATATAAAAATCTGTTCACCTAAAAATACACCCATAGATTTTGGGATTGAGGCTATATGTGTAGAAGAGTATATATAATCTTTAAATACAAATAAAAATATTATAAGCATTATAGTATATATGCTTATAGCAATAGTAGAACTTTTGATTATATTTTTAGATGAATATAATAGATAAACTACTCCTCCAAATATTAGCATCATAAAATATACAACTATTTCAGTAAATAGACTACCTTTAGCATAGATATTAAACTGATAAAAATACATAATTGTAAAATTGATATATGATGCTAAAAATAGAAATGCTAAAATAATTGTAAAATATAAAATAGGATGAATAATAGCCCAGTGATTATCACCTTTGGCATATTGTGTTAATTTTTTGATTATATAAAATAAGATAAAAGCAAAAGAGAAAAATATAATTGTAGTAGCTAACCATAACCAAAGAATACTAGTTGTATGTACTCCTTTTTTGACTCCTACAACTATATCAGGATAGGTTGTTGTGGTATATAGATAAAACATATTGACAGGCGAATATAGATGTAATGATACATTATCTAGAATAATAACATTACCTTTTTTATATATTTTATAATTAGAGTAACCAATTCTTATAAAATCTCCATTTTTAATTTTAATTTTATTTATATATTTATCACTTTTTTTAGAACTTAGTTCTAGCTTCTCCTTGATACTATTTTCTGTAGGAGATATATTCTGTAAAAGTATGTTATTTACAATAGCTTTTCTCTTGTCTGTAATTAACTCCAACTTACCAATATAATTACTATTACTACTTAAATCCAATAATAAATGACTATTTACAGCTAATTTATTTGTTAAATAGGTTGTATGGCTATCTTCATCTCCACTACCTATAATAATAGATTTTTGATTATTGATAGGAAACTCATAATAATCAACAAAACTAATTTTTTTGTTAAATGATAAATCAAAATATAGCAAGGATATGATAATCCATGCCAAAAACATCAAAATAGCTATCAAGACTCCATAAGCCCCTCTACTTGTACTATCTCTTTTTCTAATATCTATATATATTTTGGTGAAAAACCATACAAATGCTACTAAAAAAGCTAAAATTGCTAATGATATAATGAAATACAAAATTTCTCCATTTCTATTTAATACTATAAATTGATGTCACTTTAAATCCATTGTTGGTATATTTAAGTGTCATTCTAACTTTGCTTGTTCCTTTTGCTATCTTACCATTAGCTGAAACTACTCTATATTGTATTGTTTTTTGTATATTAAAATATTCTATACCATTTTTTTGATACTTATTTAAAATATCAAAAGATATTAATTTAAATTCTCGTTGTACCCATTTTTTGTTATATCTTAATTTATCTCTATATATATCTCTATGTGTTATATTTCTCCAACTAAAATATTTATCTATATGATAATCATAATATGACAATAAATTAGTAATAGAGTTCCCTTCTGATGATTTCATAAAAGCTAATAGAAAATTCCTAATCTCTCCTCTATTAGATATTGGAGTATATTTTTTATCGCTTAAAGGAGGTAGTGTTCCTGCTTGTATCATTGTACCTAATGATATAGTATTAGGATTTTTAGGTATTAATGTTGGTTTTGGTGTAGCTACAATTTCTATACTTTCATCTTCCTTGATTTTGCTATCCTCTTCTACTCTTTTCTCTTTTTCTACTTCATCTTCACTCAATTCTGGTATTGATAGTGGTTTAATCTCTTGTTTTATCTCTTCCTCTTCTGCTTTATCTTTTTTATCAATAGTTGATACCTCTATTTGAGTTTTTTGTTGTACAGTTTTAGTATTTTCCTTATTATCTTTGATAATCTTATAAGCATATCCTCCTAATCCCAACAGAGTAATGGATAGTACCAAAGCTATAATATTAAACCATGATTTTGATTTAGAACTCTCTTTTTTGGGTTCTTCTTTTATCTCTTTGTTGCTTGGCTGAGTTATTTGATTTGAATTAAGTAATTTCTCAATATCTTTTAAATCTTGAAATCTATCCTCTGGAGCAATTTCCGTCATTTTTCGTAAAATACCTTTGAAATTGTCATCAATATCCAATCTATCTATAGTGGTCTGAAATTCATTATCATTTATCAATCTATCTGTAATATTAGGTAAAGTCTCCTCATCCTCGGCAAGTACCCTACATATAGTCATACCTATAGAATAAATATCACTAAATTTACCAATAATTGCTTTTTGGTTACCACTTAGTTCAGGAGGTGTATATATAGGACTTTGAAATGCTGTTACTGTAGTTAATTGATTATCTACATAAGTTCTATTGGTAGTAAAATCTATTAGTTTATAGATACCATCTTTGGTACGCATAATATTAGAAGGTTTAATATCTCTATGAAGTATATTTATATCATGTATTTTTTCTATTCCACTACTTATCTGTAGAAGTAAATCTTTGGCTTCATCTTCTGTAAAGGGAGGTACTCTTTTGAGATATTTATCCAAATCAACTCCATCTATAAATTCCATCACAGAATATAGAGTATTATTATCTTCAAAATACCCATAAGCCTCAACTATATTTTTGTCTCTAATCTTCTGTAAGATATTAACCTCTGAGATAATATCATCTTTGATTTTGGCAAAAATCTCTTTAGCCTCTGCTTTATTATATACACTCTGCCCATCTCTATGTCTAAAAGAAAAATCCCTAGAAAATAGCTCTTTGATTACAAACAGTGCATTTAATCTATGTATATCTTCTACTAGATATACAATACCAAAACCACCTTGCCCTAAAACTTTGATTATCTTATAGTGTCCACCTATCTTATATCCTATAGCTAAATGCTCATTACTCTGATTTGTCATACACTATTCTCCTTTTTTAATTAGGTTATGAGTCTGTTCTATTAAATTACTATCTACAGAACTAAGAAAATTCAAAATAAAAAAGGTCAAAGATGAAATTAATAGTATAATTATCAACATATTTTTTAAATAATTAATTCTCTCAACCATTATCTGTTTTTTTGATTTTTTTCTATTTGTTGTATAGCCACTACTATAATTTGTATCATCAATCTCTTCTTCATCTTCATACTCTTCATAGATAGTCTCTATAGTATTATTATTGCTTTTTGAACTATATCTAATCATTGTTACATTATCAGTAGGAATTGAGTTATATATATCCTCTTTTAACTTATATAGTGTTTTCTCAAAAACATCTCTAGTTACAACTATTTTTTCCCAAAAACCATCACTACATAAAAATAGTTTACTATTTTGATACAAAATGGATTGTTGTACAAATATATTCTCTTTTCTTAGATTTTTTTTGCCTAAAACAAAAGCCAAAATATTTTTTTTATATACTTCTTTCTCCTCTTTTGTAATCTTGTTAGCACGATATAGTACCTCTCGCATAGAGTGATCTTGGGTTATCTGTTTAATCTTAAAATCACTATCCATCTGATATATACGGCTATCTCCAATATGTGCTGTATATAAATTCATATTATCTACAATAAATGCTATACTTAAAGTTGTTCCCATCATATCTACATTATTTTGAGCCATATATTGTAATATTTTTTGGTTTGCATTATAGATACTATTTCTTAAAAAATTTAATATAGATTGATGAGTTGATTGATGCTTATAAAGATTTTTTCCAAACTGTTCTACAATAAAATCAACTGCTATTTTACTAGCTATTTCACCACTTTTTGCACCACCTACACCATCAGCGACTATCAATACAACACTATTATCTAACTCCAAAACAGCTAAATAGTCCTGATTTTTAACTCTTGTTAATCCTAGTGTAGAGAACTCTTCTATTTTATAATCTTTATTTTCAATAACATCTTCTATTATATCTCTTGGTTCAAAATCAAAAATAGATAAAAGTATTTTAGGATTACACTCTCTTTTGGCTCTATCTTTTTGTAGTACCATATTTAGAAATTGATAAATTCTAGGCTGTTTGATACTTTTAGAGGATAACTCTCCTCTATATTTAGAGTTAGAAATATCATAATAGAGATATAACCCCAAAATATATACTATAGTATCTTTTTCTATAGTTTTATATATCTCATCTATTATAGTATCATTAGTAGATAGTTTTATAACTTTTA
Organism: uncultured Sulfurovum sp.; assembly: GCA_964573285.1. Lineage (GTDB taxonomy): Bacteria > Campylobacterota > Campylobacteria > Campylobacterales > Sulfurovaceae > UBA1140. The sequence continues at coordinate 58,496 of CAZNJD010000025.1, forward strand.
TAGCTATATTTGTTTTACTAGAAAAATTTATATCTCTAAAAGATTTTGTAGGAGTACCTGTTTTAATCCACTCTTTGAGATACTCTTCTATATCTTCTATAATATTCATAACTCTTATACCTCAATAGTAAACTGTACTAGAGGTCTATATCTATAACCTTTATTGATAATATCTATTGTCAGATTTCTCAATTCATTATTGGGTATAAGTAGTGAGTTATTTGTATCTTCTAATATATATTTTTGAGAAATAGAAGAGATTTCTAATATATAATATCTAGCGTCAAGTTTATTTTCTATAAATAATCCTTCATTGGTATTTTTGAAAATAATTGGTTTACTTGAGATTGCTCTACCTAAAATATCACTATGTTTTTCATATACTTTACTACCCCATTTGAAATTCCTACCTTTTGGTCTCTCTACAAAACAGTCTATAATAGTTCCTCTATTTGATATTCTAAATGCTGTTCTATTCAAACTAAACTCTTTTTCGAAATTACTAATAAGAAAAGATGAATAACTCAATAACACCCCTTTATCATCAAAAGATATATTACAATCATTAAACTCTATCTCTTTAACCTTGAAAGTAAAACTCTCTTCTTGTCTAATAGTTTGTGTTGTTTGGTCACTTATATCTAATTCATCTTCTGAAAAACTTGTTTTTAAATCATCTTCTATTCCGATATTATTGATTTCAACCGTTGTATATATCTGATTATCTAAATTTATATCTTCTATATAATTATCTGTAGGCTCTTTATATATACTACTCTCGTCCAATTTCCAAAAAGTATCTTCAAAGTTGATAAATCTTAAATTTGAATTACTATGATTAACAAAAGTTATCTCTTCTTTTGCTAAATCTATAGATATATCACCAATAATATCACAATCTCTTAACTCATGATGATATTCACCACCTACAATAATCTTTTCTCCATTTTTATAGATTAAAAGTAGCTTCACAAATTTTAACTCTTTGTCTCTAGGAACGAAAAATGACTTCATATAAATTTTAGTCTCTCTATCTACTATATCTATCTTCTTTTGGGGTGCATATTTACTATTTTCTGTCAAAGAAAATATAAACTTATCTTCAATCTTTGACTCTATTGTGATAACCTTAAGAGTTTTATCTAATTCAAAGCTTAGATTTTCTTCTTGGAAATCAAAATCTTCTAAATCAGAACCTATATCATAATCTGTTGAAGTAAATTTATTGGTATCATAGAAATCCATATCAATTCCCTCATCTGATTTGATAACCAAAAAACCTCTTTTTAATTTATGTGTCAAGATATTTGAATTTCCATATATCATACCACTCTCTTCTCTTATAGGTTGATTATTTAGATAAAAGCCTACTCTATTTGAGCTATTTATATTAAATCTAAGTCCTATTAGATAGATTTTTTGCTCTTCCCCTTTTGAGTCTCTATCTAAATCTTTTTTGAGTTTTGCTACATCAAAAATATCTGATAACTCCTCGGTTGTATTTAGATTATATATATCAAAATTTGGAATATTCTTTCTAACTTGTGACTCTATAAACTGCTCTATCTTTTCTGATATGCTATGAGTCCTCATTTTTTTAATTAAACTATCTCGTATCTCTTTTGCAGTTTCTCTTGGTATATAAAATATAACTGATACTATACCCTCTTGTAACCAATCATCTAAAATATCTTTTATCCCATGACAACCATCATCTCCAAATATAAAACTAAAGATATTTCTACTTCCCTCCCACATATTTTTTGCTATATAATTTATGTCTCTTTTCTTATTATCTAATACACAGTTTGTCACATCCAAAGTATCTACAAAGAGTATATTTTCTGGAAATTCAAAAATATTTGCCACAATTTATCCTTTTTATTTTTATATCAATTCATTATTACTTTTTTGTAATAGTAGCAATATATTCTGAAGTTTTTATCAAAATACTCAATGCTATAGATACAATTAAAAATATACTATTCCAAAAATAAGTAATATTTCTATATCCACTAATTAGCGAATAGTTCTCATTCTCTTAACTCCCAAACGATAAATTTTAGAAGCTTTATTATCTTGACTATAAGGTTCACAAACTACAACCTCTGCTTGTTGCAAAGCATACTCTCTATTATACTCCTCTCCACTAAGATTAGCCGAAGAGCTATAAAAGACTTTTAATCTATCTAATAGAAGATTATGCTTACTCTGTTTTACTACACGAAAAGAGTCTCCACTTGGCATAATAAATGTAGTCCGTTTAGAACGCCTAATGTGATTTTTATATTTTTGTGGAACTCTTATAAATGTTTTTAGAGTTTTTAATGAATTTACAACTCTTATATAGCATTTATTAGGAGGTCGTTTTTTTGCTATATCTATTTTGGAACTATCTTGCGAGACAAAACCTATAGTTGTATCTGTTGGAGTTAGATATAGAGATTTTTTCATTTTAATTATTATAAAGGGCTAATTATAACCCTTACTTTAATTTAAATAATCTTGTAATGCTTTAGGTTCTAATTCACCATTTGAAGCATTTAACTCTTTGATAGCCAAAGCTGTAGCTTTTGCAGCTGCAATAGTTGTAAAATAGGCAACATTAGCACTCAAAACAGATTGTCTAATGGTTCTACCATCAACTTTACTACCTTGGTCTTCACTTGTATTGATAGCTAAAACTATCTCTCCATTTTTAATCATATCATCTATATTTGGACGACCTTCTGATATTTTTAAAACTTTACTAGAGACTACTCCTGCACTATCAAGTGCCTTGTGTGTTCCTCCTGTTGCTACTATATCAAAACCTAAATCTGTAAACTCTTTACCAAGTTCACCTACAAACTCTTTATCACTATCTGCTAGAGATATAAATATCTTACCCTCTAGTGGAATATTGTTTTTAGATGCAAATTGAGATTTGGCAAAACTCATACCAAAGTTATCACTAATCCCCATAACTTCTCCTGTACTTTTCATTTCAGGTCCAAGAAGTAGGTCAGAACCTGGTAATTTATTAAATGGAAATACTGCCTCTTTTACTGCAATATGTCCTTTTAGATTTGGTTCCATTATCTTTTTATCAAAATTCACTACACCAAATGTATCATAAAATTCTAATGCCTCTTTGAGATTACCTTGTATCATAACTCTTGTAGCTACTTTTGCAAGAGGAAGACCTGTGGCTTTGGAGACAAATGGAACAGTTCTTGATGCTCTTGGATTTACCTCTATTAGATATACCTCATCTTCAAATATTGCATATTGTATATTCAACAAACCAACTACCCCTAAACCTAGTGCAATATTAGCTGTCTGCTCTTTTATCTCTACTAATAGTCTATCAGAGATAGAGATAGTAGGCAATGCACAAGCAGAGTCTCCAGAATGAATTCCTGCCTCTTCTATATGTTGCATAACTGAACCTATATATACATCTTTGCCATCAGATATAGCATCTACATCTAACTCTATTGCATTATTTAAAAATTTATCTATAAGTACTGGTGCATCATTGGATACGCTTACTGCCTCATCCATATACTGCTTTAATTCACTATCTGAAAATACTGTTTTCATACCTCTACCACCTAAAACAAAGCTTGGACGAACTAATACAGGATAAGTGATACGATTAGCAACAACTATTGCATCCTCTTTAGTAAATACTGTTCCATTTTCAGGCTGTTTTAGACCTAAATCCTTGATAAATGTAGAAAATAGCTCTCTATCTTCTGCAAGGTCAATTACTTTGGCTGTTGTTCCTGATATATTTGCTCCAATAGCTGTTAAACTCTTAGCAAGTTTCAAAGGGGTCTGACCTCCAAAGTGGACTATAACCCCATCAGGATTTTCAAGTTCTATCACATTTCGTACATGTTCAAAATCAATTGGCTCAAAATATAAAATATCAGAAGTATCATAATCAGTTGAGACAGTCTCTGGATTACAATTATACATAATAGACTTAATCCCCATATCATTTAAAGCAAAAGCAGCATGAACACAACAATAATCAAACTCTATCCCCTGCCCTATTCTATTTGGCCCTCCACCAATAACTAATACCTTTTTATCATCTGTAATCGGCTCTGATTTTGGAAGTTTGGTAATATTGGTAGTAGAGTATAAATATGGAGTTAATGCTTCAAACTCTGCTGAACATGTATCTACCTCATTATACTCTAATAATATACCCAATTTCTCTCTAGCTGTATATATATCATTTTCAGTTAGATTTAATCCATCTTTTTTATTAATTACTTGGGCTATCATAGCATCAGAAAAACCTTCTGATTTAACTTTTCTAAACTGTTTTTCATTTTTAAGAAGTTTTATATCTATAGAGTTTTCACTCTGAACTAACTCTTCAAATTGATATAAATACCATCTATCTATTTTACAAAGTTCAAAAACTTCATCTATGCTTTTACCTCTTCTTAGAGCCTCATAAACATATAAAATTCTATCACTATTTGGTCGTCTAATCTCACGAACCAATTTATCATTATCACAATCAATACTATCAAAGCCGATAAGTCCAGTCTCTAATGAGATTAAAGCTTTTTGGAAAGACTCTTTAAATGTTCTACCCATACTCATAACTTCACCAACTGATTTCATAGCTGTTGTTAGAGTACTATCTGCCATGGGGAACTTCTCAAATGTAAATCTAGGAATTTTAGTTACGATATAATCTATAACAGGTTCAAAACTAGCAGGAGTTCCTGTAATATCATTGGTAATCTCATCAAGTGTATGACCCACGGCTAAAAGTGTAGCTACCTTTGCAATAGGATAACCAGTTGCTTTACTAGCCAATGCTGAACTTCTACTAACTCTTGGGTTCATCTCAATAACAATCATTCGTCCAGTATCAGGGTCTATAGAAAACTGAACATTTGACCCACCAGTATCTACTCCAACTTCTCGTAAAATTTTAAAAGAGGCATCTCTCATTCGTTGATACTCTTTGTCTGTCAAAGTAAGAGCAGGAGCAATAGTTATACTGTCTCCAGTATGTACACCCATAGGGTCAAGATTTTCTATAGAACAAACGATTATACAGTTATCTGCTCTATCTCGTATAACCTCCATCTCATACTCTTTCCAACCCAAAAGGGACTCTTCTATAAGAATTTCAGATATAGGAGAGGCATCTAGCCCACCTTGGACTATCTTTTTATACTCATCTATATTATAAGCAACACCACTTCCTCCACCTGCTAGAGTATATGAAGCACGGATAATAAGAGGAAAACCAATATTTTTGGCTACTTCCATAGCTTCATCCATATTATAAGCATATTGAGAGATAGGTAAATCCATACCTATTTTTATCATAGCCTCTTTGAACTCTTGTCTATCTTCACCTTTTTTAATAGCAGATGGATTTGCTCCTAAAAACTCAATCCCCTCAAGCATTCCTTGTTCATACATATCCATAGCAACATTAAGTGCTGTCTGTCCACCCATAGTTGGTAAAATTGCATCTACCCTCTCTTTTTTGATAATTTTGGCGATAATCTCAGGAGTGATAGGCTCAATATAAGTTCTATGAGCAAATTCTGGGTCAGTCATAATAGTAGCAGGATTTGAGTTTATAAGTACCACTCTATAACCTAACTCTTTGAGTGTTTTGGCTGCTTGTGTTCCAGAGTAGTCAAATTCACAGGCCTGACCAATCACAATTGGTCCAGAACCGATAAGTAAAATAGTTTTGATGTCAGTGCGTTTTGGCATAAAATATCACCCTTGTTTTTAATTGAGGGATTATACTCAAAAGGTACTTATAGAGTGGTTGTGAGATACGAACCATCTACAATAGATAAATATTTTTATAAAATTAAAAAAATATTAACTATTTATTCATAACATGCAGAATATCTTTAACCTTTTGAGTAGGATTATTATCTTGATATATAGGTCGTCCAATAACAGGAAAATCTACTTTTGCTTCTTTGGCAAACTCTATCGTTGCTACTCTTTGTTGGTCTCCTGCATTTTCTCCAAAAGGACGAATAGCGGGACAAAGTGTCAAAAATTCATCACCTGCAATTAGTTTTATGTATGCACTCTCAAATGCACTACATACAACACCATCTAAACCACTATTTATAACCATATATGTAAACTGTTCTACTTTTTTATCTATACTTTTTCCATATATTTTTTGGAAACTATTATTATCAAAAGAGGTTAAAGCCGTTACAGCCAAAACTAGTGGTCTATTTTTATATTTTGATAATCTATCCATAACCATTTTCATAGCCTCTTCTCCTGCTGAGGCGTGAATATTAAACATATCAATACCTAATTTGGCTATCTCTTCGGAAGCATCTGCCATAGTATTTGGAATATCATAGAGTTTCAAATCCAAAAATATCTTGAAATTTGGATTTATCACTTTTAACTCATTTATAAACTCTTTGCCATCACGGATATAGGTTCGCAAACCTACTTTCATCCAAATATCATACTCTTTTAGTTCTTTAGCTAATTCTAAATTCTCTTGAGCTGATGGTAAATCTAATGCTACACATAATTCCATATCTATTGACCTTTATTTTTTATATTATATTCTTTGGGTATAATATTATCTTAATTTTAATAAACAAGGACTAAACAATAATGTTTGGAAAGAAAACAAAACGATACGATATACCACAAGAGGTTATGGAAACATATAATTATGCTAAATTTACAACTAATAAAGGTGTAATTTGGGTAAAACTATATACAAATGATGCACCTAATACTGTAGCAAACTTTGCTCATCTAGCAGGTGAGGGTTTTTATAATAATCTAAAATTTCATAGAGTAATCCCTGGATTTATGGCACAAGGTGGATGTCCTCACTCTGGACCTAATGGTAACCCTGCTAGAGCTGGTACTGGTGGACCTGATTGGGCTATTGATTGTGAAACAGATACAAGTCATAAACCACACAGAAGAGGAACCCTATCTATGGCTCATGCAGGACCAAATACAGGTGGTAGTCAATTTTTTATAACATTTGTCCCTACTCCTCATCTGGATGGTGTTCATACTGTTTTTGGTGCTATAGAAGAAGATGATAGTGAAAGTTTTGCTGTTCTTGATAATATCAATCAAAATGATGATATTATCTCCATTGAAGTTCTATCTGAAAAACAATAATTATAAACTCCTCTAAATTTTAAGAGGAGTAAATTTACTATACTAAAAAATATTTTTATAAAACAATATAAAATTACTGTTAATTTTTAACTTTATATGTTATAATAAGTTTAAAACTTAAAGGGGCTATTAATGCGTATTAATAAAATATTAAATCCTGCACTATATATTATGAACCAACTATCTTTTAAATCTAAAATAATATCCTCTATATCTATACTATTTATACTACTTATATTTCCCTCACATACTATATTTTTTAATCATTATCAAGAAAATAATGTATATAAAAAACAACTAGTTGGATTAGAATATATTAAAATCATTCATAAAATAATACAAACAATACAAGTACATAGAGCTGATATGAATAGTTATCTAAATAATAAAAAAACAAAAAAAGAAGATATAAAAGAGGCAGAAGAGTTATTAGAACTAAAAATAGACTCTATGTATGAGTATGATGCACAACATCTAAATATATTAGGTTCTAATCAAAATTTTGCAAAAGCTTTAAGTCAATATGAACTTATAAAGATAGATAAAATTACAAAAGATAGTTCTAATGAAGAGATTTTCAAAGCACATAATGATATTGTCAAACTATTTCAAGAAGCTATATTTGATATATCAAATATGACTCAATTTAGTATTAGCAAAGATTTAAGAATAAACTATCTAGCTGATATGCTCCAAGATAAACTATTAAGTATTTATGAACACTCAGGACAACTATTAGCTCTATCCTCAACAGTATTTAAACAAAATAATATGATACAAGAACAGAAAAAGGTAATATATTCACTATCAACAGAGTTATCTAGTCTCAAATCTTATTTGGTTGACAATAAAATACTTACTCAACTAAGTAACTATCAAGCATTACAAAATCAAACTACAGAAGTAGCAGATAGACTTCAAAAAATATTAAGTGTAGTTGATAATGATATTATTTTAAATCAAAATCTCAACTATAATATAAAAAAGTTTTCTCAAAAAGTAGAAGAGGCCATGTATGCCCAAGAAGAGCTATATAATATGTTTGCTTATACTTATAAAGATACTATCAAAGAGCTACAATCTGACGCAAAAAGAGAACTATGGTATCTTAGTTTAGGATTTTTGGCTATTATACTTTTGGCACTATATATTTTTATTGCATTTTATCAATCTATTACAAGTAACCTCAAAAAACTACAAACTGCTTCAGAGATGATTGCCAGAGGCAAAACAGATATTCATTTAAAAGTTAATAAAAAAGATGAGATAGGAGATGCACTACTAGCTTTTAATACCATGAGTGATAATTTAAGTAAAAATATATCTTTTTTAGATGGATATAAATTAGCAATAGACAAAAGTAGTATTGTATCAAAAACAGACCTAAAAGGTATTATAACTTATGCAAATGATATGTTTTGTCAAATATCAGGTTACACACGAGAAGAGTTAATAGGCAGTTCACACAATATTGTTCGTCATCCTGATGTATCCAAAGAAGCATTTGAAAATATGTGGAAAACTATCCAAAATAAAAAGATATGGAAAGGTACAGTTAAAAATAGACGAAAGGATGGTGCATATTATATAGTCAATGCAACTATAATTCCTATCTTAGATAACAAAGAGGAGATTATAGAGTATGTGGCAGTTAGACATGATATTACAGAATTAGAAAAAAGCAAAGAGGAGTTGAGAAAACAGAGAGTTGATTTATTGACAGAACTTCCAAATAGAAACCAACTAATGGAGGATTTGGAAACAGCTATCAAACCTATTGTTTTTTATATTAATATTGATGATTTTTCTGGATTTAATGATTTCTACGGAAAAACGATTAGTGATAATACACTTATTCGTTTATCTAAAATTATAAATAGTCTTAAAAATGAAAAAAAATTTAAACTCTATAAACTAGAAGCAGACCAGTTTATACTACTATTTGAAGAGGGATATATATCCAAAGATAATTTACAATTCTTTTTTGAGGAGCTAATAGAAGAGATTGAGATGAAAATGTCTAGTACAGAACTTGGTAACAAAAATCGTATTAGTATATCTATTACAGGGGGAGGAGCTACCTACTACTCTAGTGATGACTATGATAAACTATTATTATATAGTAATATAGCACGAAAAAAAGCTCAATTAGAACACTCTAAATTTTTAATATTTCACCATAGTATGAGAAAAAGTGAAGATTATGCACATAATATAGAATGGATAAAAAGAATAAAAGAGGCAATACAAGAGGATAGAGTAGTATGTTACTATCAACCTATATTTACAAATAAAAATAAAAAACCTACTAAATATGAGTCTTTGGTTAGAATTATAGATAGAGATGGACAAGCCATATCTCCATTTTTCTTTTTGGATATTGCAAGAAAAGCTAAACTATATCCACAAATTACACAAATTATTATCAATAAGGCACTTGATACATTTAAAGAACGAACAGATATAGAGTTCTCTATCAATCTAACTATAGATGATATATTATCAGAAAAAACAGTAAACCATATTTATCAAAGATTAGAGAGTTATCCAAATCCTAGTCGTGTAATATTTGAAATAACAGAGTCAGAAGAGGTAACAGACTATCAAGTTATAAATAAATTTATCAAAAGGGTAAAAGAGTATAATGTCAAAATAGCTATAGATGATTTTGGAAGTGGTTATGCTAACTTTGAACATATCTTAAATATTGATGCTGATTATATTAAAATAGATGGTACTTTAATCAAAAATATAAATACAAATGAAAACTCGTATATTATTACAGAAGCGATTATCAATTTCTCTAAAAAATTAGGACGAAAAACAATTGCCGAATTTATTCATAATCAAGATGTATATAATATAGTAAAAGAGCTTGGTGCTGATTATTATCAAGGTTTTTATTTAGGAGTTCCATCTTTAGAGATAAAATAGAGTTAAATTGTTGTTTTTTGTTCGATTAAAATCTCTATAATTTAGGTATAAATAGCCTTAAACCAAAAACAACAAACTAATTATTTTTTTTAAATTATTTTATATTTTTCTCCATATATTCATATTTATACAATAAATATATGCTATACTTACATAGAGTTTAAATTAAAAACTAGTTTTTTAATAAAACAAAAATTTTAAATTATAGATGGAGAGCATTATGAAAAAAATAACTTTAATTCCTTTATTAACTCTTTTTTTTGTTATTATGACACCTATATATGCAGTAAATATACCTACAATGAAACCATTATATAATAAAATTTATCGTACAGGAAAAATTGCTGATTTATATCATTTCTTATTATTAGATAAAAATGGTAAATACTATTATATCCGAACAAATAAGAGTAAAATATTGACAACAAGTGAGATTAAGTCTCATTCAATATTAAAAATATTAAATAGTAAACAGTCATGGGGAGAAGCATTTTCATCAACAGGTAAATATATTATAAAAAATAGTAAAATATATACAAAACGATACTTGGATAGAATACAAGTTAAATCATCAAAAGAGATAAAATATTTAAATAAAACTTTCCATCTACAGCAATAGATGATAAAATATCAAAAAACTTATTTTAGGTTTTGAGGATATTTTATTATGTATGGATTTTATCGAGTCGCTTCAGCAATTAATCAAACTACCATCGCCAATCCAAAACAAAATGCCAAAGAGATAGTAACTCTACTCCATGATGCTTATAATCAAGAGGTATCTATAGTTGTATTCCCTGAACTTACACTTACAGGTTATACAGCCTCTGATTTATTTCTAAATCAACTACTAATGCAAGAACAAAATAGTACTTTGGAGTATATCTTAGAAAATAGTAAAGATATATCAACCGTGGCTATTATTGGTATAGCTATTTTTGATAAAAATAGATTATATAACTGTGCTGTTATTATTCAAAATGGAATTATATTAGGAGTAGTACCTAAAACTTATCTACCTAATAAAAAAGAGTTTTATGAAAAACGACAATTTGTATCAGGTAAAGGTATAAAAAATCAAACTACAATACTTCTAAACCAAGAGATACCTTTTGGAGTCGATTTACTATTTAGTGATAGAGGTGAGATAGTTTTTGGAGTAGAAATTTGTGAAGATTTATGGGCTATTACACCACCTAGCAATAATATCTCTAGTAGTGGAGCAAATATGATATTTAATCTAAGTGCTAGTAATGAGCTAATAGGCAAAGCTGGATATAGAGAAGAGTTGGTAAGAACACAGAGTGCTAGATGTATGGGGGCTTATATCTATACCTCTTCAGGAGTAGGAGAGTCAACAACTGATACAGTGTTTGGAGGTCATGCTATTATTTCAGAGTATGGTTCTACTCTAGCACAAAGTAAAAGATTTAATATGGGTAGCTCTCTAATTACAGCTGATATTGATATAGAAAAACTCAATTGGTTAAGAGTTAATGAATCAAGTTTTGCTGATAGTGATATAGAACCATTTAGAACTATAGATTTTAACTCAACTCCACAAATATCTAAACTACAAAGATATATTAATCCAAAACCATTTGTACCATCTGTATATCAAGAAAAAACTCATAGATGTGAAGAGATAATAAATATACAAGCACACGGACTTATAAAACGAATGAGTCATGCTCATATTCAAAAAGCCATTGTGGGTATCTCTGGTGGATTAGACTCAACTCTAGCCCTACTATCTACTTACAAAGCTTTTGAGATAATGAGATGGGATACAAAAAATATTATATCTATAACTATGGCTGGATTTGGAACAACAAGTCGTACTAAAAATAATGCTATAGAGTTATGTCAAGCATTAGGTGTAACTTTAAGAGAGATAGATATTACAGATATATCATTGAAAGAGTTTGAGCTTATAGGTCATAATCCTAATGAGTTGAGTGTCACTTATGAGAATGTACAAGCAAGAGCTAGAACCTCGATATTAATGAATATTGCCAATCGTGAAAATGGATTGGTAATAGGTACAGGAGATTTAAGTGAAATAGCTTTGGGATGGAGTACATATAATGGTGACCATATGAGTGCATATGCTCTAAACTCTGGAATTCCAAAAACACTTATTAAATATGTAATAGAGTACTATAAATATAATAAAGATATAGCTGATATAATAGATGATATATTAGATACTCCTATTAGTCCTGAACTACTTCCTCACAAAGAAGATAAGATAATCCAAGAGACAGAATTAATAGTAGGGCCTTATGAACTACATGACTTCTTTTTATATCACTTTATTAAATATGGAGCTAAACCTAAAAAAATACTTTTCTTAGCAAATATTGCATTTGATAATTATAGCGAAGAGAGCATCAAAAAATGGCTCAAAAAGTTTATATGGAGATTTTTTACCCAACAGTTCAAACGCTCATGTATGCCTGATGGTCCAAAAGTAGGAACTATATCTCTAAGCCCAAGAGCCGATTGGAAAATGCCAAGTGATGCTAGTATGCAGATTTGGTTAGATAATTTATAAGTTTTAATAATGAAGAAATTTTTATCAGCATCAACTAATTTAACCATAAATAATATATATTATAGAAGATGTAAGAGTAATCTCACATCTATTTATAATATTAAAAAGAAAAAAATTTTTGAAGTTATAAAGATGATAATTAATTCAAATTATAAAAATAGTTAGTAGCCTCTACAAATCCATCAATAGAACCACAATCAAACCGTTTGCCTTTAAATTTAAAGGCTACAACTCTATCATTCTTTGCCTGTGCCATTAGAGCATCTGTTATCTGTATCTCTCCACCTTTTCCTGCATCTGTATCTCTTAGTATATCAAAAATATCAGGAGTCAAGATATATCGTCCAATAATTGCCATATTGGTTGGGGCATCTTCTGGATTTGGTTTTTCTATCATATTATGTACACGATAAATATCATCTCGACCATAAACTAAATAACCATCTATAATACCATATTTATGAGTTTCATTATGAGGAACTTCTTCTATCGCCACTACAGAACATTGATATTTATTATAAACCTCTATCATCTGCTTTAATACACCATCTTCATTTTGATTGGTACATAAATCATCAGCCAATACTACAGCAAAAGGTTCATCTCCTATAAGAGTCTCTCCTGTTAAAATAGCATGACCCAAGCCTTTCATCTCAATCTGTCTAGTATAAGAGAATGTACATTTAGATATTAAATCACGAATTTCATCAAGTAGTACCTCTTTAGAACCACCTTTTATCTGATTTTCCAACTCATAAGATATATCAAAATGGTCTTCAATAGCTCTTTTACCACGACCTGTTACTATTGCCATAGTAGTTATACCAGCCTCTACAGCCTCTTCTACTCCATGTTGGATAAGAGGTTTAGTAAGTATTGGTAACATCTCTTTGGGTGTGGCTTTGGTTGCTGGTAAAAATCGTGTCCCATAACCAGCAGCAGGAAATAGACATTTATTAATAGTCATTTATAACTTCTTTAGAAATTTACTCAATAGTACAATTCTTGTACCATTTACTCTACCTTCAATAGCTTCAGGGCTTTCTATATGAATATTTTTGACTGTAGTTCCCTGTTTTGCTGTAAATCCAGCACCTTTGACTACTAAATCTTTGATGATAGAGACGCTATCACCCTCTTCTAATATAGTTCCATTACTATCTCGTGTAGGTTCTACTTTTTCGGTGGATAAGCCCTCATTTGCCCACTCTAAAACTTCAGGTTCAAGATACATCATATCTATTAAATCTTGAGAACCTAATTTTGTCAAAAGTCTATAAACAGTAACTTGAACAGCACTCTCCATACTCCACATACTATCACTCAAACAGTGCCAATGATTTATATCACTATTTGGCTCTTCAATAGATGCAGAACATGTAGCACAAATAACAATCTCTTCATCTTTTGGTTCTACTTTATAAGCAACTAATCCATTTGTTGAACCACATAATTCACATTTTGACTCACTTCTTTCTAATAGAGCTTTATCTATACTCATAATAATCCTTTAAAAAATATAAGCGTATTTTACCAAATAATTATGATTTTACACCTATTTGATGATACTCAAATCCAATTTTTTCTAAACTATCTTTGTTATATTGATTTCTACCATCAAATATTATAGAATTATTGAGCCGTTTGGCTATCTCTTGGAAATCGGGAGACCTAAACTCTTTCCACTCCGTAAGTAAAAGCATAGCATCACTATCAACTAATGCTGTATATTTACTATCAACATACTCTACACTATTATTACCTTTTAGATAAAAACTTTGGGCTTCATGCCGTGCTTTTGGGTCATATGCTTTTATTTTAGCTCCTCGTTTAGTAAGCTCATTGATAACAGTAATTGAACTAGCTTCTCTCATATCATCAGTCTCTGGTTTAAAAGCAAGTCCCCAAATGGCAAATATTTTACCATCTAAATTTTCACCAAATCTTTTAATAACTTTATTGGAGATAACTCTCTTTTGAGCATAATTTACATCTTCTACTGCATCTAAAATTTTAGGGGTATAACCATAATCTTTTGCTGTTTTGGCTAATGCTTGGACATCTTTTGGAAAACATGAACCACCATATCCACACCCTGGATATATAAATGAATAACCTATTCTGCTATCACTTCCTATTCCATGGCGAACTTGATTAATATCTGCTCCAACTCTCTCACAAATATTAGATATCTCATTCATAAAAGATATTTTAGTAGCCAACATGGCATTGGCTGTATATTTTGTCATCTCTGCTGAACGAATATCCATAGATATAAATCTATCATGACTATGAGTAAAAGGAGCGTATAGCTCTCTCATTTCATTAATAGCTTCGATAGTATTAGCACCAATGACCACTCTATCAGGTTTCATAAAGTCCCCAATAGCAGCACCCTCTTTTAAAAATTCAGGATTAGAAATAATATCAAAGCTCAAATCACTTCCTCTTTTATCTAGTTCATATTGAATAGTCTCTTGTACTTTATCAGCAGTTCCAACAGGGACAGTACTCTTATCAACCACAAACATATGATGCTTCATATTTTGACCAATTGATGTAGCTACTGATAATACATATTGCAAATCAGCACTTCCATCTTCACCCATTGGTGTACCAACAGCTATAAAACAGATAGTTGAGTTATCTAGTGCATATTTTATATCAGTAGTAAAAGCTAATGTACCTTTTTTATAATTTTCTAAAACCATTCTCTCTAAGCCTGGTTCATATATAGGAATTATACCTTGCTTTAGAGAGTTAACCTTTTTTTCATCTATATCTACACATATTACATCATTACCCATTTCAGCAAAACATGTTCCACTAACTAAGCCTACATAACCTGTACCTATTACACTTATTTTCACTTATACACTCCACAAAAATCTATTATTTTTATATTATCATCTATCTGAATATCTCGAAACTCTTTATGTGCAACCAAAAAGACAATAATATCAGCTTGTTTAATTGCTTCACGATATTCTACTATATTAAACTCATTAAAAGATTTAATATTAGGTTCAACTGCCAAAATCTCTAAACCATTTGATATAAGTTCTCTTGTAATATAAAGTGCAGGAGACTCTCTTAGGTCATCAATATCAGGTTTAAAAGCCAATCCCATACATGCTATTTTGGCTACTCTACCACTCTCTTTTTCAAAAGTTAATGCTTTATTTTTTACTTTTTCTATAGCCCATTCTGTTTTATATGTATTAACCTCTCTTGCTACTTTTATTATCTTGGCATCATCTCCACCTGCATGGACGATAAACCAAGGGTCAACAGCAATGCAGTGTCCACCTACTCCAGCACTAGGAGTAAGAATATTAACTCTAGGGTGTCTATTGGTTAAAGAGATAAGTTCCCAAACATCAATTCCAAACCTATCACATAATATAGAAAGCTCATTAGCAAAAGCTATATTAACATCCCTAAAAGAGTTTTCTGTCAATTTTGCCATCTCTGCTGTTTTGGCATCAGTTGATAATACTTCACCTTTGACAAATGTTTTATAAAATTCTACTGTTTTAGCAGTAGCTTGAGGTGTCAAGCCACCTACTATTCTATCATTTTCAACCAATTCACGCATAATCTTACCAGGTAGTACCCTCTCTGGACAGTGTGATATATAGATTTTAGAGGTATCAACACCCTCATTTTTTAGAACCTCTTCTATCTTATCTGTCGTACCTACAGGAGAAGTTGATTCCAAAATCACAATATTACCCTCTTTGATATAAGGAACAATAGATTTAGTAGCATCCATAATAAAATCTATATTGGGTACATACCCATTATGAAATGGTGTAGGAACAGCAATTATAAATATATCAGCGTATGATGGCTTAGTATAAGCTACCATATGTCCACTATTTACAGCTGACCTTACAAAAGTATCTAAATCAGGTTCTACAATATGTATCTCTCCACGATTAATAATATCAACTGTAGATTGGATTACATCTACTCCATGAATTTGATATCCTCTATTTGCTAAAAGTGATGCTGTTGGCAAACCTATATAACCTAATCCAATTACACATATTTTTTTATCCATTAAAAACTTCTTTTTATTTATTTTTGTTTCATATTATGCTATTATACGGCTTTTTTCTTTAATAGAACTAAAAGTTATATCTTGGCAAACATATTATATATTATTAGTTTATATTGATTAATATTGGTTATAATGTCGATTATCACAGAATAATTGTGTAAAATGATTTCATTGCAGGAGAGATATTTGTTATTTAATAGTTTTGAGTTTATTTTTGCTTTTTTGCCAATAACATTTTTTATATATTTTTATCTAAATCACTTAAGAGTTGTAGAAGCTAGTAAGGGTTTTTTACTATTTAGTAGTCTATTTTTTTATAGTTGGTGGGATATTATCTATCTACCAATTATACTGTCATCAATGCTATTTAACTATATTCTTAGCCATTATCTTATGCAACAAGATAGAAAACTGGAAAATATTCTCTCAAAAAAATCTATTTTAACCTTTGGAATATTGGTAAATATCTCACTTTTAGGATATTTCAAATATACAGATTTCTTTTTAGAAAATTTCAACTTAACATTCAATACAAAGATTGAACTTTTACATCTAGCACTTCCTCTAGCTATATCATTTTTTACATTTCAACAAATATCTTATTTGATAGATAGTTATAAACAAAAGATGAAAGAGTATAATTTTTTGAACTATGCACTCTTTGTAACATTTTTTCCTCAATTAATTGCTGGGCCCATTGTACATCATAAAGAGATGATGCCACAATTTTCTAAAAATAAAAATAAAATCAAAAACTATAAAAATATTGCTAAGGGACTATTTATATTCTCTATTGGACTGTTTAAAAAGGTAATTATTGCTGATATATTTTCAAGATGGGCTACCCAAGGATTTGATGTAGCTACCACATTAAATTTAACTCAAGCATGGATTACATCACTCTCTTATACTTTTCAACTATATTTTGATTTTAGTGGTTATACAGATATGGCAATTGGGATTGCACTATTTTTTAATATCAAACTACCTATCAACTTCAATAGTCCATATAAAGCAGTAAATATACAAGATTTCTGGAAGAGATGGCATATAACCTTAAGTAGATTTTTAAAAGACTATATATACATACCTCTAGGAGGTAATAGAAAAGGTGATTTTAGAACTTATAATAATCTACTAATCACCTTTTTAATTGGTGGATTATGGCATGGTGCAGGATGGACTTTTGTTTTTTGGGGATTTTTACATGGCATTGCTTTAATTATTCATAGAATTTGGAGTCATCTCAATTTTAGACTATGGTCTTGGGCAGGATGGTTTATTACTTTTAACTTTATAAATATAAGTTGGATATTTTTCCGAGCCAAAGAGTGGGATGATGCAATAAAAGTTTTGGGAAGTATGTTTACTATTAACCCCATGCTATTTAGTTCTAGTTTAGAACATATCAATGGCTCTATAAAAACTATTCCAATGGTAATAATATTTTTATTTGTTGTACTTTTTACCAAGAACTCTATGGAAAAATTACAAGAGTTTAAATTAAATTATAGAACCGTTATATTTACAGTTATTACTTTTTTCTTGGGTATTATATCAATGAATAAAGTCAGTGAATTTTTATATTTTAACTTCTAGGAGAGTTTCATGAATGCCAAACAATGGATAAAAACATTCTTACTATTATCACTTTTTGCTTTTGGTTGCATTAGTTTAATAAATTATATTATTGACCCACTATGGACATTCAATCATACCAATAGATTTAATAGGATACAAGAGGGATTTAATGAGAGACAACAAAAAAGCAATTATGTATATTTTCATAAATTAAATCAATTTGATGGTATTATGCTTGGTAGTAGTAGAACGACTTTTATCAATCAATATGATTTTTCTAGTATGAAAATTTATAATTATGCTTTTAATAGTACATATCCTTTTGAATATAAAAAATATATTGACTTTGCTAAAAAAAATAGAAAAACTCCACTAAAATATATTATTATTGGATTAGATTTTTATGGTACAAATGTACCTAATATAAAAAAAATAGGTATTTATCCACCAGAACATTATTTTAATAATACTATCTCATTTTTATATAGATATAAGATGCTTTTACTCAAAGATACTCTAAAAAAATCATTAACTAATATGAAAAATAGTCTATCTAATTATAAACAACATGGATATAGCCGTGATAATATTAAATATAATATAAAAGTCTCAGAAGAAGAGAGACTCAAAAACTATAGAATTAATATTAAAAGACATGTCAAAGAGATGAGTGGAAAGAACTACACATATAATGAAAATTATATCTATATACTCAAACAACTTAAAATAGATAATCCTCATACCAAGTTTATCATTTTCAGTTCACCTATTACAGCCGATTTATTGGTTTCAACTATTAAAAATGAAGATAGATTTAAAGAGTATGAGAGATGGCTAAAGGAGACAATAAGTGTATTTGGAGAGATACATCACTTTATGACTATTAATACTATTACTAAAAATTTACAAAATTATATTGATGATGACCACTATTATCCATTTATTGGAACACTATTAGCTCATAAAATAATCGGTCAAAAGGATAACAACATTCCAAAAGATTTTGGAATATTGTTAAATAATAGAAATATAGATAAATTTTTAAGAAAATTTCAAAATGAGCTAAAAAAATATTGAGTAACTGTAATTATATGGCTTTTTCTTTAATAGAACTAAGATTTATTTTTTATCATTAATTCACATACGATTAATAGATTTATGATACTCTTTCATCAAAGTACAAGGAGAGTATTAATGAGAGTAAAAATCCCAATTTTTATACTACTATCAACTACTCTATTATTTGCTATAAAAGTTGATGAACTTATCAATAGTGGGCTAAATAATAGTAGTATTATTCAAAAAAATCAATTGCAAATTGACCTAATCCAAGCCAAAAAAGATGAAAATTATGCGAAAAAATTTGGAGAATTTGATATTGTTGGGAGTTATACACACTATAATTTACCTAGAACATTAGCTCCTATTGTTCCATCATCTTTATCTCCTAACTCTTCAGTTGAGACTACTCAAGATTTGTTTACTACAGGTATCCAATACTCTGTGCCTATTTTTACAGGTGGTGCATTAAATCAGCAGGTTAAAATTGACCAACTAAGTAAAAATATGAGTCAAAGTAGAGCTAAACTTAGTCGTGAAGAGTTGATTTATAATATTCGCTCACTCTATATATCAGGTTTAACCCTACAAGAGTTAATATCTGCTCAAAATCAGTATATAAATGCTTTGGAAAAGTTAGAATATATTATTTCTCAAAGTGTAAAGCTTGGCAAAAAAGCCAAAATTGACAAACTAAAAGCAGATACATCTTTACAAGAAGCCAAAGGGGGATTAACCCAAATGAGAAGCTCTTTGAATATGATAAAATCAACGCTAATAGCTATAACACATATACCAAATATAGATTATTTTGAATTAATCTCTGTAGATATGAACCAAAATATACAAAAAGTATCAGAAGATAATTTAGATGAATTAGAAAGATTTAAACTTCAAAATTTGGAGATAGAAAAAGGTTCTAAAGTTATCTCAAAAGTAAAATCAAGCCAAAAGCCACAAGTAGCATTGAATGGATATGTAGGATACAACTATGATACAGATGATAACTCTTTAAATAGAGAAAATCTCTGGCAAATTGGATTAAATCTCAAATGGAATATTTTTGATTTTGGTAAAAATAGTGCTAAAATTCAACAAGCCAAAATTGCAAAACTCCAAGCTACTCTTCAGAAAGAGGCAACAACAGAAGGCTTCAAAAAGCTTATAGCCAAAGCATTAAATAAGATAGAAACAGCCCTTGCAGAGTATCAAACAAATATATCTAAACTTAATCTATTACAAGAGAGTCAAAAGATAGAAGATGTAAGATATAATGCAGGAGTCTCTACATTAAATGATTTACTTTTAGCAAAATCTAAAACACAATTAGCAAAATCTAAGCTAATTCAATCTAAATATGAGTACCAAAATGGAATCTATTATTTAGACTATTTATTAGAAAAAGGAGAGAGATAGATGAAAAAAATAATAATTACAATTATTATATTAGCTATTATTGTAGCTGTTGGTATCAAAGGTAAAACTCTTTTAGAAAAGAGAAAAGTTGAAGTAGCAGAGGCTAAAATACCACAAAAAGAGTCCATAAAAGTCTCTGTTATAAAACCTGAAAAAGGTGAAATCCAACTACGCCAAAAATTTTTAGCACAACTAGAAGCCAAAAAGAGTATCAATATTTCAACCAAAATGGCAGGATACATTGAAAAGTTATATATTAAAGAGGGAGATATAGTTAGCAAAGGTCAACTTTTGGCTACTATTGATGAAAATGATTTAAACTCAAATATTCAACTACTACAAACAACTCTATCTCAACAATATAATGATTTTGAACTTGCTAAACAGATATATCACAGAAATAAGAAACTCTATGATATAGGAGGATTGCCAAAAGAGCAGTTAGATACATCAAAAGTTATAATGCAAGGTAAAACAACGCTTATAAAAGCTACCAAACAGAAGATAAAACAGCTAAAAGAACAAAAAAGCTATCTGAAAATCAAAGCTCCCTTTAATGGAGAGATAGACCATATCGCACTTTATAAAGGAGATTTATCTGTAATGGGTAAACCTATTTTAATAATGAATAATGGAGTAAAAAAGCTTACTTTCTCATATAGCTTATCAAACTCTCATATCCAAAAAGGACAAAAAGTTTTTTATAAAGGGGAAAATATTGGAGAGATAACACTTATAAAAACTTTGGCAAAGCAGGGATTATCACAAGCTGAAATAGTATTAACTAAACAGCTCAATATACCTATAGGCAGTAGTATAAATATAGAAGTTTTAACAAAAAAAGCTATAGGATGTATTATCCCAAATGAGACAATAATACATAAAAAAAAGAGTACATTTATAATGGTATATAAAAATAAAAAATTTGAACCATTTAAAATAGATATAGTATTAAAAAATAGTCAAAAAGCTATTTTATCCAATTGTCCAAAAGCTAAAATTGCTATTGGAAATGAAGTTGAATTAGCTCAACTTGGAGCTTATAATAGTGTTGAAATTATAGGAGAGAGTAATGAATAATGATTCAACTTGGGTAGAAAAAATCTTAAAAAAACCTCATATTGTTATCTCTTTTTTAGCTCTTTTTATATTGGCAGGAGTTATGGGATATGGCAAGATAGATAGAAATCTCTTTCCAAATTCAAACTATCCAGAAGTTGCTTTGGTTATTGTTGAAGCAGGAGCATCTGCACAAAGTATGGCAACTAATATTGCTGTTCCTATAGAAGAAGAGCTATATGCTCTTGATGAGATACGAAGAGCTTACTCAAATACTATTGATGAAGTGACAGTAATTAGAGCAGAATTTGAATATCACAAAGATATTGATACAGCTGTGAATGATGTTACCAATGCACTATCAAAAATTCGTTCCAAACTTCCCAAAGATATAAAAGAACCTCAAATAATCAAAATTACAGAAGCTACTGCACCTATTTTAGTAGTAGCAATATCACCCAAAAATGGAGTAAAGTTAAGTTTAGATGATATACGAGATTTGGCTTCAGGAGAGATAAAACATAAACTACTAAAAACCAAAGGTGTAGCCAATGTTGATATATTTGGTGGATTTACAAAAGAGTTACAGATAATTATTGATAAAGATAAGCTAGATAAATTTCATCTATCCTTAGGTCAAGTGATAGCCTCTATCCAAAAAAATGATAATGAATATGCTATAGGATTTATTACCAATCAAGAGCATCGTTATTTACTCAAATCAAAAGGTAAAAGAGAAAAAGTAGATAGACTCAAAAATCTACCTATTGTTCCAAATATAAAATTATCTGATATTGCAGAGATATATTTTGGACATTATGAAAATAATGCTTTATATTTTGGAAATAGCAAAGAGGCAATAGCATTATCCATTCAGCGTTCTATTAGTGCTGATGTTATTAAAACCATTAATAAAGTTGAAAAGATTATAGATGAGTTCAAAGCCCAATATCCCAATCTAAACTTTGAAATAAGTGATACCCAAAAAGAGACTATAGAACAAAGCACTACAAATATGTTTGAGTCATTGCGTGATGCTATTGTTATGTCAACTATTGTAGTATTTCTATTTTTGGCAAGTTTTCGTCAAATATTAGTTGTACTTATTACTATCCCTTTAGTTTATGCCTCTACTATTGCATTAATGTGGCTTATAGGAATTGATTTTAATGTTGTAACACTTACTGCTATTATTTTAGCTTTAGGACTACTATTAGATGATACTGTTGTAGTTATGGAGAATATCGAAAGGCACTATCGAGAACTTAACAAAAATATTAAACAGGCTGTTTTTGATGGAACAAAAGAGATAATGTTTGCTGATTTAAGTGGAACTATAACTACCATGATAGCATTGGCTCCTATGCTATTTGTAGGTGGATATCCTCAAACAGTATTTGCTCCATTGGTAGGAACTCTATTATTAGCATTAGTTGCCTCTTATATTATATCTATTATTGCTGTACCTCTATTGTCCCTATATATTTTAGCTATTCAAAATCCAATACTCCTAAAAGTTGAAGGGTGGTTTCATCTAATTATTGGAACAATAAATGATTATATACAATCATTCTTTGCAAATATTGTAAAAGCTATTATTAGTTATAAAACTTTAGGTACTCTATCTATGATTGTGCTAATAGCTCTATTTGTAACATCTATCAAATTAGTAATGCCAGTAATAGGTCAAGAGTTAATGCCACCAATGGATACAGGTGGACTTAATATCAAAATTACAACACAACCAAATCTACCAATTCAAAAAAGCAGAGAAATTATGAAAAAGGTTAATAAAATTATTACTCAAGAAGGGAAAATACTAAGAATATCAGGAAGTATAGGAAGCGAAGCAGGAGTTTTAAGTATTGGTAGTGGAAGTGGAATTGACCACTTATCAATTGTAGCTACTTATGTAGATAGATATAAAAGAGATAGAGATATTTGGGAGATAGCCAAATCACTAAGAGAAAAAATATCCCAAATTTCAAATATAAAACTATTAGAAATTACACCATACGGAGCAACTGCATTGGCTAGTATTCGAGCAAATGTAGATGCCAAGCTTAGTAGTAATAGTATAAATCAACTACAACAAGCAGGAAAAGAGGTAAAAGAGGCTCTATCTAAAACTAGAGGTATAGTATCTACTTCAACTACTTGGGATATAGACAAAAAAGTCTATAATCTCAAAATTGATGAAACCAAAGCATTAGAGTATGGATTAAATAGAATGGATATAACCAATCAACTCAAATTAGCTCTAAGAGGTATGTCAGTAGCTACTTTTCCAAAAAAAAATAGTATGGATTATACAGTTAGAGCTTGGTTACCACAAAAGCAGATAAATAATTTCGATACTATCTTAAATATGTTAATTGATACTAACAAAGGGAAAATCCCTCTAAATAAAATTGCTACTATTGAGTCAAATCAAGAACCTAGCCTCATAACAAGGGAGGGCTTAGAATATACACTAGAGATATATGGAAATAGAGAGAAAGCTGCTATTTCTCATATTATGGCAGATTTTGAAAAACATTTAGAAGATGTCTCTCTACCAAAAGGAGTTAAACTTGAACAGATAGGAGATATTAAACAGTTCAAAGCCTCAGCTGAAAGAATGATAGGAGCTATAATTGTAGCTGTTGTATTGATTTTATTGACACTAATTGTGATGTTTGGAAATATCAAAATATCACTAATGATACTATTCTCAATACCTCTTACGATTATTGGAGCTTCTTGGACAATGTTGAGTATAGGATACCATGTATCTATGCCTGCAATGATGGGATTTATGTTACTCTCAGGTGTAATTGTTAATAATGCCATTTTACTTATACACTTTGCATTAGAAGAGATAGAAAAAGGAGTTGCTAAAAAAGAGGCTATGTTAGAAGCTATTAAGATACGAACTAGACCTGTATTAATGACTGCATTTGCAGTAAGTGTTGGAATGTTACCTGTTGCACAAGGTAGTGCTATAGGATTAGAGAGATTGGCACCACTTGGAGCTGTGGCTATTGGTGGGCTTGTAATTGGTACTTTTATGACATTGGTTTTTATTCCTGTTTGGTTTATTTGGTTTGTCAAAGAGGATAATGTTAAAATTTAATTAATGAGAATAGATGAAAAATATATTGTTACTAGAAGATGACCTACAACTAAATGATACAATCAAACAGTTTTTGGAGTATAAAAATTATAAAATATATCCAGCCTATGATGCATATGAAGCCAAAGATATACTTTATGAAGAGAAAATTGAGTTGATGCTTTTGGATATAAAAGTACCTCATCAAAATGGATTTAATTTTTTAAAAGATGTTCGAGCAGAAAAAAATAGCACTCCTGCTATATTTATCACATCACTTAATAGTGTAGATGATATTACAAAAGGATTTGATATTGGATGTGATGATTATATTCGTAAACCTTTTGCTCTCAAAGAGTTATTAGTTCGTATTGAGGTTATATTTAAACGCCAATTGGCAAATCATCAAAAGAGTATAGATTTTAATAATGGATACTCTTTTGATTTTGAAAAACGATTACTTCAATATAAAAATAAAACCTTAAATATTAGAGCAAAAGAGCTTAAACTACTAATTTTATTACTTAAAAATCCTAATAATCTTCTAAGCTATAATGAAATTTTTAATGAACTTTGGGAGTATAATGAAACACCTAGCCATGGGAGTTTACGAGCTTATATTTCAACTATACGAAATATTTTAGGCAAAGATAGAGTAAAAACTGTAAAATATGAAGGGTATCGTTATGTTAATCAGTGAGAAACGCTCACTCTTTAGGTTTTTAACAATTTATCTAAGTTCAACTCTACTTCTCTTTCTTTTGGCAACAGTTATTCTCTATAATTATCAAAAACATAATATATTAGACACCCAAATGAATAGGCTTTATCTTGAGGCTCAAAAAAATGTGCAAGAGTTAAGAGTATTACATTCAACATTTACTTCTCCTCTAATCTACCCTTATCATCACCCTTTTCAATCAGCAATATATGATATAAATAGAGAGTATATATTTGGCTCATTTCAACCTAAAGATATACTATGGGATAGAGAATTTTATACACAAAAAGATAAGCTTTTTTATATTTATCCTATTAAACCTTACTATTTAGGGGCTTCTTATCTGCTTGTTTCTAAAACTATTAATCAAGAACCTATTATCCATTTACAAAAAATATTAGCTCTATTTTTGCTAATTGCACTTATATTTTTTACTCTATTAGGACTATTTTTGGGAAAACTTTTTGTAGCACCTATGAAGGAATCTATAGAGGGAATGAATAGATTTATCCAAGACACAACACATGAACTCAATACTCCTATTAGTACTATTTTAACCAATATTGAACTACTTGATACAATCTATAATTGTGAGGGTAAAAATGAGAGGAAACGGATAGAGATAGCATCCAAAACACTAAGCCGACTCTATGAAGATTTAACATATCTAAAACTTAATCATAATTACCATAGAGATATAGTATCTCTTAATATAACAGAAATTTTATATGAGAGAATAGATTTCTTTTATACTATGATAAAAGCAAAATCGCTCAATTTAGAACTAAATATTGAGCCTAATGTTATATTGGATATTGACCAAAATGATGCTATTAGACTGATAGATAATATCTTATCTAATGCTATCAAATATAATAAAAAAGGTGGTGATTTGAAAATCATTCTAGGTTTAAATATTTTTGAAGTATATAACAGTGGTATAGGGATAAAAAAAGAGGATTTAAGAACCATTCATTATAGGTTTAGTAGAGGAAGTCAAAGTGAAGGTGGATTTGGTATAGGACTAGATATTATCCAATATATTGTCAAACAATATAAATTTAAATTTTCTATAAAATCTATACAAAATAGTTATACAAAGGTAAATTTAAAATGGTAAAAAAGATATGATAAAAAAGATTTTAATTATTGGAATAAGTAATATAATATTAATAGCACAACCCTCCTCTTATAGTTTAGAAAAAAAGTGTATAAATTGTCATAAAAAGCAAAAAATTCCTAGTGAGCTTATTTATAGACGATACCTTATGAGATATAGTGACAAACAAACTATTCAAAAAAAGATATTTGAATATCTCAAAAATCCCAAAGAGAAAAACTCAATTATGCCCAAACAGTTTTTTTTAAAATTTCCTATGAAAAAGAGAGTTGATTTAAATAATACTATTTTAAAAAAAGAGATAGATAGATATATGGATGCTTTTGATGTAAAAAAGAGGTTAATACTCTTGCCATAATCTATTGCTTTTGAATTTTTTTAAAAATATTAGAATAAAATCTAAATGATTTTATATACTTAACAATATTAAATACAGATTATGTTATACTGTTTCAAATTGTATTTTGGGAGTGGAAGATGGTTTATTGTAATCTATATTCTCAAAGCAAATAATAAGTATTAACTAAGCAGGTGAAAATTAAAAAATGTTATACATCAAAACTTAATTACATTTGTGAAGAGTATTTCTACTCCTCCTCTTCTAGTTGTTTGAATTTAAACTTTAACTCTTCGACACTTTCAACATTATCAGGATCAGAAGTAATACAATCAACAGGACATACAGCGATACATTGAGGTTCATCATAATAACCAACGCACTCTGTACATCTATCTGAATCGATAATATATATTGGGTCGTTCTCCTCTATTGCCCCATTAGGACACTCTTCTCTACATGCATCACATGCAATACAATCATCTGAAATTTTTAAAGCCATATTTTCTCACTTATATTGATATTATTTTCAGCACTCCTAAGTACTTAAATAGGTTTATAACTTATCAAAGCTTAGAAATAATTTAAATTATTAGTGATTATGTAAAAAACGCTCAAAAGGGAATATAATACTTGCAATTGCTCCTTGTGTATTATCAGTTCTATTTTTAAGAGAAATAGTAACACCCATAGATTCTGCTGCATTTTGTGCTAAAAATAGTCCAAGTCCTGCTCCTGTTGACTCTGTAGAGCGTTTAAATGGTGCAAAAAGATTTTCTGACTCATCAATACCTTTTCCTTCATCTATAATCTCTATAATAAAATTTATCTCATCAGTACGAACAGTAACTTTTACTAATCCATTCTCTGGTGTAAATTTTAAAGCATTTTGCACAAAATTTTGAAAAATATGCATAAAAAGTAGAGGCTGAATACTTATTACAAATCTCTCTATATCAAAATTATAAATAAAATCTCGATTTTGAGAATGGGCTAAAAGTTCATACTCTTCACATTTTTGTGCCAAAAATCGTATAATATTAAACCGTTGTGTTTTTTCAAACTGTTGACCCTCTGCTCTACCATACTCCAAGATATTATGTATCATACTATTTAGTGTATCTATTGATTTTATATTTTGTTCCATTGTTTCTTTGTTTTCTAGTAAAAACTCTTTTGGATTATATTTTCTTTTATACTTCATTAGTGTTATCTGATTTTTTAATCGCATTACTGCCAGAGGTGTTTTGAGTTCATGTGCTGTTCCTACATATAACTCTTTTCGATATTTGATAGAGGTTTTAATCTTTTTGATTAAATCATTAAAGGCATCTCCTAGCTGTTTGAACTCAGGAGGTAACTGCTCTGTCTTGATTGGATTTAATAAACTATCACTCATTTTGTCAAACTTATTAGTAATTGTATGTAAAGGTTGCATAATCTGTTTTGATAATTTAGAAGCAAAGTATATAATAAAAAGAAAACCTACAAGTGTTACAAAAAGCATAACTAAATAGATATTGATTAATATATCTTTTTCATTACTTATATTTTTAGTTAATATAATTACTTTGTTAGAGTTGGGATATGGGTAGGTAACTTTTAGATAATAGTTATTATCTATAAATAGTCGTCTAACAGGTATTTGATTTGTAGAATTTTCAATACTAACTTCTATATCAAATAATTTTTTGAGATTAAGTGAGTCAAAATCTTTTATTAAATTTTCTTTATAGGGAAAGTATTGTACTATAGTCACAGCTTGTTTTTGAAGTGTTCTTTCTATGTTATTATTTATATAAGATGATAACATATATGATATAAATATCATTACTGCTATGAGCATTGCTGTCATTACGACAACAATCTCAATAAAAAAACTACTACCTAAGCTCCTTTTGGAAAGCAAAATCTATAACCTCTTCTTCTCACTGTTTCAATTGTTGTAATATTTAATGGTTTATCCATTTTTTGTCTAATCTGATTAATAGCAACTTCAATTACATTTGGTGTCAC
The DNA here is from genome assembly GCA_964573285.1 of uncultured Sulfurovum sp. Classification (GTDB taxonomy): domain Bacteria; phylum Campylobacterota; class Campylobacteria; order Campylobacterales; family Sulfurovaceae; genus UBA1140. The sequence goes on from CAZNJD010000025.1 coordinate 87,620, forward strand.
TAATTCAGGCTCTTCCCAAATAGCATCTAGTAGTTGCTCTTTGGATACAATTTGGTCTTTGTGCATAGCTAAATGAGTTAGTACCTCAAAAGGTTTACCTTTAAGTTCAATCTCCTCACCATCATAGATAATTCTCTCTTCTTCAGGATTGATAATAAGATTTTCAACCTCAATAATATTTGAACCACCAAATCTAAGTTTCGCTTCAATCCGTGTTGTCAATACTTCAAAATCAAATGGTTTTCTAATAAAATCATCAGCACCTGCTTTTAGAGCTTCTATCTCACTCTCTCTATCATCTCTAGCTGATAACACTATAACAGAAGTTTTTGGTGCTTTCTCTTTTAATTTAACAATTATATCAATTCCATTACCATCTGGTAACATCCAATCCAATAAAACTAAATCATAATTTCTAATTCCTAAATAGTATTCACCATCTTTGATATTTGATGCTACATCATTTTGAAATCCAAACTCTTTAAGTCCATCTGAAAGTGTCTTGCTTAATGTTACTTCATCTTCTATAATTAATATTCGCATTTTATTTAAGGCTCCTAATTTAATAAATTTTTAATATTATAACACAAATATATTATAGTTTAAAGTTTTTTTAAATATTTTTCGTTAAATTTTTAATTTTTTTATATTATTAGCTGTTAATAGTGGTTATTTCCACTCTTTTGAGAGTGCTACAGAGGCATTTGGGATAATATTAGGTTTTGAGATTTTTAAATAAAGAGAGATAATTTGAGGGTAGTCCCTCAATATAGTTCTACCTATCTCTTCTATTGCATCTTCTATAAGTTTATATTTTTTCTCAATTAAAAGCTTTTCTATTGTGTTTAGTACAATAGAGTAGTCGATAAAACAATTTTTTGTATAATTATAGTTAATTTTTGTCTCAACTACAACTGTCTGTTTAGAAGTACGCTCAAAATCTAAGATACCAATGATAACATTAGTTGCTAATGAGCAGTGAATAGTAAATAATGAACCTTTTACTCCCATCTTAGATTACTGCTGTCTCTTCTTTTTTGAATACTCTTACTATATTGGGGATATGTTTATAAAATATAATAAAAGCTATAATCCAAATAGGTGCATGAGTATGAATGATTGGCATATCAGGGTGTACAATATATGATGCTAGTAATAAAGCTACTAAACCTATTAATGAAGATAGTGAAGATATTTTCAATAATTTACCTGCTATAAACCATACAGCAATAGCAATAATTGCTTCAAAAGGCACCATAACTAGTAGTACCCCAAATCCAGTCGCTACCCCTTTTCCTCCCTCAAAGCCCAAAAATGGACTAAAACAGTGACCCATAACACTTAAAACAGCTAATGTCCATAAAACACTATCATCTACACCTAATAATTTAGCAATTAATATAACTATAGCACCTTTGAGAACATCTAACACAAATGTTGCTATAGTTAATTTTTTTGCCAATTTTGGGTCTTTGGCTTTAACCACTCTAAGTACATTTGTTGCACCTATATTTCCACTTCCTTCTCGTCTAACATCTACCTTGGCAAAAACTTTTGCTAGTATAAAACCAAATGGTATTGATGCTAATAGATAGGCTGTTATGTAAAGTATGATATTTAAATCCATAAAATCTCCATTATTTATAAATAGTTATCGAATTTTAACTAAAAATATGGTACTTTTACCTAAAAAAAAAGGCATATTATTGTGAGTATTGATTATAGAGCAGAAATCAAAAGATTAAAAGAGAAGCTACCAGTAACAGTTGTAGGACACTATTATCAAAGAGATGAAGTATTTGAGATGGCTGATATTATTGGTGATAGTTTAGAGTTAGCAAGAAAATGTAAAGAGGATAACAACCCATGGGTAGTATTTTGTGGTGTAGGATTTATGGGACAGAGTGTCAAAATAATTGCACCCCAAAAACGAGTACTTATGCCAAAAGTAGCATGTTGTGCAATGGCAAGAATGATAGATGCGAGTTATTTTGATGATAGTGTCAAATATATGACTGATAGAGGCATAGCAAAAGAGAATATACTACCAATTACTTACATTAATAGTGATGCTACGGTAAAAGCTAAAGTAGGAGAGATGGGTGGAATGGTATGTACCTCATCAAATGCTTATAAAATAATAGAAAAAGGTTTAGAGAGTGGCAAAAAGATACTTTTTGTTCCAGATAGATGTCTAGGGCAAAACTTTGCAAACTCTATGGGACTCAAATCATGTGTAATAGGAGAAGGAGAGTGTGACCCACAAGAGGCAGATATAATCTGTTTCAATGGTTTCTGTTCTGTTCACCAACTTTTTACACTAGATGATATAGAGTTCTATCGTAATAAATATCCTGATATTCTAATAGCTGTTCACCCAGAGTGTGACCCCAAAATAGTAGAAGCATCAGATTTCGCAGGTTCAACCTCTCAACTCATTAAATTTGTAAATGAACTAGATGATAGCCAAAAAGTAGCAGTAGGAACAGAATATAACTTAGTAAATAGAATGCGTCCAAATGGAAATACATTTGTACTCTCATCTACCAAACCAGAGTGTCCAACTATGAATGAGACTACACTAGAGGATTTATATTTAACTCTTAAATCTATAGAAGATAATAAGCCTATTAATGAAATTCAAGTAGATAAACATACTATTACATATGCCAATTTAGCACTTGAAAGAATGTTAGCTCTAAATTAATTTATCGTGGGTTATAAAACCCACAGTAAAGTTTAAAACTCTGTACCTAATAAAACCCTAAACATAGTTTGGTCCTTAACCTTTTTATTTAAGAGTAGTTCAAATTTGATAGGAACTACAAAATTATTCAAAAATACAAAATCATTCTCTAATCCAACTGTAGTCTCATTATATACTTTATTTTCATCTGTGAAATCTATATTATAGAGTTTCTGCTTGATATATAGTGACTCTCTCTGTAGAGATAATGGAAAAGAGAAAAAGTATAATGGAGTATCAATAGTTTGATATAAACCAATTTCACCTACTTTTATCTCTTTGGCATATCTACTATTTTCAATCGTTGGCATAGATATAGATGCTTTTTCTGTCTGTATATCTCCAGAGTTATGATTAATCTCTATCCCTTTTTCTCTACTTTCATCTACTAAATTACTTTTCATATAAGTTCCATCTAAACTAACAAAACTCTGCCAAGGTAATCCATACCTCCATGAATATGAACCTCCATAACTATTTTCACCTCTATCTTGAGATATAAATATATCAAAAGTATTTAAACTATTGGGATATTTACTAATTCCAAACTGCTTACTATTAGCTATATCTAGTGAGAGTGATAAAGGTTTTCTATATATATTTTCAAAATCTTTAGTATAATCTAGTGTAGTAGAAACTCTCCAATAACCTGTTGATACTAGAGGTAACTTCATATATGCAGAGTATCCATTCTCTCTCTCATCAGAACTATTATAATCACTATTATGAGTTACTATATAACCTATTCCACCAAACTCTAATTGATGGGCTGTATTGTTATATCCTATTCCTCCTACAGTTCGTTGTTTATCTGTAGATAATAGAAACCTCATAGCATTTTGCATAAGTGGGTCAGAGAAATTAGCCTGTAAATTGAGTATAAAACCCTCATAATTATCATACCCCATAGCTTGGTCTAGTGAACTATACTCCAAATTGGTTAGAGGATAGTACTCTTTTGAGTTTAATTTACTATTTTGTGGTTTAAATGGAAAGTTTGATTGAGTAATTTTGCTATTTGACTCTTCCAAAGAGTAATCTGGTGATGGAATAGTTGCAATAGTTGGGTGTAGTTTTACTATCTGATATTTATACTCATCTGCTCCAATTGTAGCTACCAATGCCTCTTGTGGATTTATAAGTTTGAACTCTATAACATCATCTCCTTGTGTAACTCTTTTGATTTGACCATTTTGATAGCTATATGCTGTACTCCCATTTGCACTTAGAGATATAAAATATATCTCTTCATTATCTCCAATATCTGTTACAAAGCCATAATAACCACTATAATCAAATATAGCCTTCTTATTTTTATATAAAGTTCGTTTATGTCCATTTTGTTTGAAATAGTATAAATTATCCCCTTTTACCAAAACAGAAGAGCTACTATTATCATAAAACTCACCATCTATATAAATATGAGGAGTATCAAGAGATTTTTCTATATCAAAATATACTGCTTTGCCATTAGATAAAAATCCTTGTATAGCTTTACCCTCACTGCTTTTTTGCATATATGCACCATTATTGACAAGCCCTATTTTAATTTTGGTTGGAGATATTTTAACTGAACTAGTAGTATAATATCTCTTATTTATCTTAAATGGTTCACCAGTTCTATATGCACCTCTATCAAACTTTATCTTTTTGCTTTTTTTGTCAAATTGTAATATCTGAGGATAACTTTTATAATCACCAATTAGAGTATATATCTCATTGGTTGTTGTATTCATAGGTACAAATAACGAACTAGTAGCTACCACCCTACCTTGTGTAGTATAGAAATTAGAATATTTACTCTTTATATCTTCTACAAATTCAGCCAATAAAAGTTCAAAACTCTTACCAAATATATTTCTAAATACACTATTAGTAAAAAATGGGAAAAGCTGTTTGGAGTAGATTTTGAAATATTTATTTACCTTCTTAGCTCCATATTTTTCTGCTAAAAATTTTTGAAAAAATCCACCAATTAGATAATAACTCTCTCCATAAGGAAAATCAAGCGTACTATTATACATTCGTTCAGGTCGAATTTTTCCTGCTTTTGCCATAGATACTACTTCAGCCAAAGCATATCCACTATATAGCCGTCCACCTATACCAAATCGAGACTCATTCAGTACTGCATTACCTTCAAGAATGAAACTATTTATCATTATATTTGGTATAGGAAATAGTGGGAATAGTCCTAAAAAAGTGACAGGTGTGTTACCCACAACTTTGTGACTAAGCCAAGAAAATTTATTCTCTTTTGGATTGAGTTGAAAGTTATGAGCACTCTCATGCAATATTAGCATCTTAAGCCAAGAGTTAGTACAAAAGTAATCAATCTCACTAGCCCCAGCTCCATAGAATAGTTGAGAATTAAAAGGAATTTGAGTAGAAAAAGCATTAGCTATTTGATTATTATTAGAAGCTAAACCTGTACGCAATTTAGTATCAAGTCTAAATCCAAATTCACTATTGTATTGCTCTATTACTCTATGCTGATATGATTTTATATCAGGTAAAATAGGAGAATATTCACTAGAGTATATATAACTATTATTTTTGTCTTGTATAATCTGATAATCATCAGGAACAACTACTATTTGAGCATATAAGATAAATGGTAATAAGAGAGATAATAATATTTTTGACATTATATTTTAAATCCCATACTCTTATCACCATCAAAACTACTACCTATCTCTTTTTCTATCTCTTCTACAAAATCTTGCACAGAAAAGAGACTCTCCTCTCTAATAGCAACTTTATAAGCAGTATTACGGATAATAAGGTTAATTTGTCCTCCTGTTAACTCATATTTAGAGAGTTCTTCAACACTAAATTTCTCATTATAGTCTGCATTTTCAGGTAACATAAAGTGCCATAATCTTTTTCTCTCTTTTTTATTAGGTTTCTTGAACTCTATTTTATAGTTAAATCTTCGGGAAAAGGCTTTATCTATATTATCCAATAGATTAGTAGTAGCTATTAAAATCCCCTCAAACTTCTCTATCTGTTCAAGGAATATATTTTGCATTTGATTATGCATCTTATCAGCACCACTTCCACCACCCTCTGTTCTACTACTTAGAAATTGGTCTGCTTCATTGAGTAGTAATATTGGGTCAACTTTGGCTTTTTTGCTAAGTATTTTGAAATCATCAAAAATTTTGCGTACATTTTTTTCACTCTCTCCCACATACATAGATAAAATCTTAGAACAATCAAAGCTTAAAATTGGTCGTTTGAGTGTTTTGGCTAGACTTACAGCTGTCATAGTTTTACCTGTTCCTGGACTTCCATAAAATATAATCCGAGCATCTATCCCTTTTCGTTTATCCTTTATACCCCACTCTTTTAGTTTAGCAAATACGACTTTATCAACCTGTTTTATAATAGTCTCCAAAGTATCTCTAGTTTTAGGATGCAACACAACATCACTTAAATCAGTAGTAGGTTTTAAAAATTCAAAAATCTCTTGCTCCTCTACCAATTTATCTAGTTTGAGTTTGGTAACCTTTTTCTTTTTGTTTGGGTGAATTATCTTTTGTAATATATCATCTTGAAGATAGAATGAACGACTAATCCCTCCAAACATATTAAGTATCTCTTCATAATCTATAATCTCTTCACTAATTAGTTTAGAGCCATCTTCAAGCAATGCACGGTTACGAATTTTGTCATACTCATCTATAGAGATAAGCTCTATGAGTGTATTCATATCACGAAACTGACCCTCTCCTCCTGAATACTCCTCTTTGAGTAGTGCCAAAAATATTTTCTGCTCTTTTTCATCAAATTCATTCTCTTTAAAAAATGTTTCTACTACAATAGGCTCATCAGTAATTTTTACTCTCTCCTCAATTCTCTGACTCAATAGTACTAGTTTATTTTTAGTTCGTCCAAGACTTAGAGAACTATCTGTAGAACCTTGTTTAGATATAGACATTTTGTGTAATAACTCTATTACATCAAATTGGTCTTGGAGATACTCTAAGTGGTCTGTATATGGTTTAATATCAGGTAAATCAACCTCCATAGAACCCTCTTCCAATAGTCGAAGAAGTCCAATACTAGGAGCTATAGAGGCATTGAGTATCTCTAACTTGGATACCTCTTGAATTTTGATTTGACCAAAGCTCATCTGTACAATCCACCCCAAATCCATTAAGTGTTTAACCGTAGAGAGATGATTTAAATAAGAGTAGCCCTTGGGTTCAAAAATCTCTTGCAAAATATCTAATACAGGTGTCTCTTCTATCCCTTTGACAAAATTTTGACAAATGAATTGTAATATCTTTGCTTCGATAGGTGAGCATTTTAAATCTGGATATATATGAGTTTTCTCTATCTGTTTGGTTTCTATAAAATCTATAAGGTATTTCAATATACTATCCTAAAGTTTTTATATAAATTATACCTAAATATTTGAAGAGGTAACTTTTATAATATATCTCTAATATATATTTCTAAAAGTAGTTTGAGGTGATATATAGGTTGTTTATCACCATTTTTATATGTTAGCAATACTTTTTTTCTTAGAGTAAAATTGCTTTGGGCTTACCAATAAAATATCCTTGAGAATAGTCAGCACCAAGAGAGACAACCTCATTTTGAACCTCTTGATTACAAACGAATTCAACTATAGTTTTAGCTCCTAACTTCTTGGTAAAAGCTATAATAGCTTCTACCATAATGTGTGAGTCTTTATCTGTATCTATATTTTTAATTAAACCACCATCAATTTTGATATAATCAACATCTAAACTCAATATATATGCAAAATTTGCATAACCTGTACCAAAATCATCTATTGATATTTTAACCCCATACTCTCTAACTTTTTTTATAAACAAGTTAACTGTTTTAAAATCGGTAATCTCTTCAGATTCTGTAATCTCAAATACAATATTTTGAGGATACGGATAATCTGCCATCTTTTTATAAATATATTCTCTAGTCTCACTACTCATAATATCATCTGTACTAAGATTTATAGAACATGAGTGGTTTGGATAATTTACAAATAGATTTAATGTTTTATCTATTACTATACTAGTAATTTTAGGATATAGTTTTGCTTTTTTAGCAATATTCAAAAAGAAAGATGGAGATACTATATTATCTTGTTCATCTATCATCCTAACTAATGCCTCATATTTATTAACTTTACCTGATTTATTATCTATAATGGGTTGAAAATATGGCACAAATCTATCTTCTTTTATTGCTTTTTTTATACTTTTAATCCAAGCAATATTTTTAGCATAATCCTCTTCTCTTTGCATTGTATTGTTATATAGTAGAAATTTTTTCCGTTTTACTTTGGCAATACTTCGTGCCATACTTGCATATATTGATAAATTTTCATAATTTTTATCCTGTGCATAATATGAAACTCCTGCACTTAAAGTAAAACTAATACATTCAGGAGCATTACAATTAATAGTACTACTCTCAATATTATTTATTAATTTCAATAAAAACTCTTTATAATTATCCATATTTACCATACCCTCTTCACAAAGGATTAAAAACTCATCATTATATACTTTGTAAATATTACACTCTATACGAGGGACTATCTCTCTTAGAAGTTTTGCCATATGTACTAAAACTTTATCACCTATCTTATTACCGTATAGATTATTTAGACTCATAAAATCATCAATATTTAAATAAAATAAAATTGGTTTTCGAAAAGATATTATATCGTCCATAAATCTATTTTTATTAGGTAATTTTGTCAAAATATCAATTTTCTGTTTAGCTAACTGCTCTTTAGTCTTCATTAGTTCAGTAATATCATGTCTAACAGCAATATACTCTATGATTTTACCACTATTATTAATTATAGGCATAATCGTAGCATCTACAATATAATAATCCCCATTTTTTTTTCTATTTTTAACTACACCTCGCCATATTTTATTATCTTGAATAGTTTTCCACATATAAGCAAAAGTCTCTTTTGTCATATCTGGATGACGGACAATATTATGAGCAGAGCCTATAAGCTCATATTTGCTATATCCAGAAATTTCACAAAACTGCCTATTCACATAAGTTATAATACCTTTTAAGTCTGTTTTAGAGACAATGCTTGTCTCATCTATTGCCATTTTATATGCATTTAAAAATGCATCATTTTTATCAGTATTATCACTAGATATATTCAAAGGTAACATACTTGATATAAACGATGCAGGATAAAATATTTTCTCAATAAACATTTAGCTACCTTAATTATAGATTATTAATTATAGTGTAATAATTGTGAAATATCTATTAAAAAACTACTTTAAATAGTTTTTTTATATTCAAAATAGTTAAATTGTAACTAATTTTTATTATATGATGAATATATCTCCACAAGATATGAAACTTGTAGAGATTTGAGAAAAATGTGAAAATTACAAAGCAGTTTAATGACATGCCTAAGGTCAAATAAATTAAAAGGTATATGTACCAATAATCTCTAATGCATTTTCTGCATCACTATCTTCACCATATTTGGTATTGGTAAATATTGCGTCTAGTGATTTATTATCTGCTATTTTATATCCTAATATTAGGTCAAATTCATTACCAATAGTCTCATAATCAGCATAACTCATAGTAGCACTAACTCCTGAAAATTCTTTTAAACCCTCTAAAGAGAGGGAACTCTTTCGAACTTCGAATTAATATCACAAATATTTACATTAGAATTTATTACCATTTTTATGGAAATCACCAATTCTTTTACAAGCTTGGCTCTGTCCTAAATCACATGCTTTTGTAAGATAATGCATAGCTTTATCTTCATCTCGCTTCTCTATTTCATCAGTAGAGGCATAAAACTCTCCTAGTTTATAACAACCAGTTGCACCTTTATGATTACATGCTTTTTTTGCTTTATTGAAGTCAACTTCACTTTTGATTTTTTTGATAGAGACTAACTTATTACAACTGATAGCATCATCAAGGTCACAAGCCTTGCTAAAGTACTGCTCTGCTTTTACATGGTCTTCTGAAACACCTAATGACCCATTGGCATACATATTAGCAAGATTATTACATGCAGATGCTTCACCATAGTCACATCCATCATTATAGAGTGATATTGCCTCAAAAATATCTCTTCGTACATGAATACCATGAGCATACATATAAGCTAAATCATTACATCCTGCTCCAATACCTTTGTCACACACTTTTTTAAACAGTTTTTTGGCTCTATATTTACTAGGTTTAGTTCCCTCACCATGATAATAGGCAGAGCCTAAATTATAACACCCTATCATATCTCCAAGGTCACATGCTTTTTTGTAAAAACTAAATGCATAACCATTATGTTTTTCTACACCATCTTCTCCTTTATTATATAAATAAGCTAGATTATTACATGCTGTTGGATTATCAAGATTACATGCTATTTTATAATATGTTAATGCCTCTTCTTTATCAATAGATACATCTTTATCTCCATGGTCATAAAGTTTACCTAACTCATTACATGCATCACTATCTTGAAGCTCACATGCCTTTTTATAATATGCTACATAATCTTCATCTGTTAAAGAATCTAATCCTGTTGTTTTCGTAATAGCTTTTCTTTCACTTATTCCAACTAGTATTAAAACCAATACAACTATTGTAAAAATAATACCTAATTTAGAATTCCAGTTTAATTTTCCCATTTTATCATCCTTTTTAATATATAATAATATCTCTTTTTCCATAAAAGAATATCTATTTTTTTTAAATGTGTCAAGATTTATAGCATATTATTTAAAAATTAATTTAAAATAAAATATTATACTAATTAATGGAATTTATTTAATGATATTAGATAATCTTATTTAACATAAAAAATTATATAGCAATTCCTTTTAAACAGCCCATAATATAGGCAGTTTAAAAAATATAAAAAAAATAATTTTTCTTAAGGTAATTACAAAATAACCACAATCAAACCACAAAAACCATGTTATACTTATAATATATAAAATCAAAAAAATAATTTAAGGGAATTAAAATAATGAAAAAGACACTATTAACAACTATTATATTTATATCATCTGCATCATTTTTTAGTGGTTGTGCTAACTCAACTCCTAATGCAGATAAAAAATTAGCAAAAGAAAATCTCTCTGTATATAATATAATGGGGATAAAAGAACCCCAAAAAAGACCTCCTCTTTTTGTAATAGCAGAAGATACCACCCCAAATTATAACTTTATAATAAAAAGTCATGCAAATCATCAAAATAGTCATGTATCTGATAATATTGAAGTAGTATCTTATGGCTCATATAGCCCACCCTCATATACCCCACCAAAAGTAGAGACAAATACAGAAGAAATTTTAAATAATATTGAATTGAACGCCAAAAGTTTCTTAGGTACGAAATATGTATGGGGTGCAACAGGACCTACCAAATTTGATTGTTCTGGATTTACTCAATGGATATATCGTGATGCTGGTATAAATATACCTAGAGTATCTCGTGACCAAGCAAAAGTTGGACAATATGTCACTTATAATAATTTAAGAAAAGGAGATATGATTTTTTTTGATACCAAAAAACATAAAAAGGGTATAGTAACTCATGTTGGTATCTATTTAGGAAATGGGAATTTTATTCATGCTAGTTCAGCAGCCAAAAAAGTGATTGTTTATAATTTTAATCAGAAACCTTTTTATAAAGAACGATTTTTATGGGGACGACGAGTAGTACAAGATAATTCGATATATGCTTTGAAGTAAAACTAGGTTTTTAACACAAAAAAACATTATTTTTAATTTTTATAAGCAAAAAGTAGTAATTCCCACTATTTTCTAATTTTATTTTGATATACTCAAAAAAACTATTTTAGGAGAATTGTGAACAGTTTGAAAAATATTTTATTTATTATTATTACCATAATGTTAGCTGTAGTTATTGAAGCAATGACAGTAAATTCAATGAAAAAGGTAAATATTATTAATGACCCCTTTGAAACATTGAGTTTAAAGCGAGATGCTTATAATAAAGATGTCTCCTTATCTGAAATTATATATAGTGAAAATGTCACAAAAGTTTTGATGAGACTTATTATTGATAATGGTGATACAACATTTAAAAACATATCTAATAGAAAATTTATTGATAAACTATATCAAAAAAATGGTTATATGCCTATGTGGTTTACAAATAAAGGGATAAAAACTAAAGCTGTAAAAAGTATGTTTAGAATAATTGATAATGATATTATGTTAGATAAAAGAGGTAATATTTATAAAAGATACCAATATCTAAAAAAATATTTAGAAAAAAATAATAATTTTTCTATAGAGAATGAGATGAAACTAGATATTGAACTCTCTTCTTTATGTAAATCATATATATCTTTTAATATATATGGTTCAATAAAATGGTGGGATTTTCAAAATAGATTAAAATGGTTGCGTCAAAATAAAATACCTGCTGATTGGGTAACTTATACACCCAAATATGATATATCTGAATTGATGTTAAATTATCCTTTATCAAAAATTATTGAATTAACTACACCTAAGAGTTTTGGTTATAAAAAGATGCTATCAGAACTAAGAAGATTAAAAAATATTAAACAAAATGGTGGATGGCAAAAAATACCAAATAGTTCACAACTGCGATATGGTAAGTCTGGAAACATTGTAGCACGACTTATTACCCGTTTAAAGAGTTCTGGTGATTATAGATGTAGTGGGAATAATCATAAATATGATAGATGTCTAAAACAGGCAGTTAAACGATTTCAAAGACGACATGGACTCTATCCTAATGGAGCAATAAATAACTATACTAGAAAAAAAATGAATATATCTGTCGATTGGAAAATCAAAAAGGTACTACTTAATTTAGATAGAATAAAAAGATTACCAAATCAACCCGAAAATAGATATATTATGGTAAATATTCCTGATTTTCGTTTATATTATAAAGAAAATGGAAAAGAGAAACTCTCTATGCGTGTTATTGTAGGAGACAAAAAACACCATACACCTATCTTCAGTAATAAGATAAGTTATATAGTTTTAAATCCTTATTGGATAATGCCCGATAGTATCGTTCAAAAAGAGATAATTCCAAATATACTTAAAAATCCAACTTATTTACAAGATAAAGGTTATGAGGTAAGAAGTTCATACTCAACCAAAGCACCAACAATAGATACAAGTAAAATTGATTGGGCAAAGGTACTTAGATATGGGCAGACCAAAAAGTATAAATTTATGCAACCACCAGGCCCTAAAAATGCATTAGGTAAAATTAAATTCAAATTCCCAAATCAATTTGCAGTATATCTACATGATACACCAACTAAAAAACTATTTAAAAAAGGAGTTAGAGCTTTTTCGCATGGATGTATAAGAATAGCCCAACCAAATGCACTACTCTCTACTTTTGCTGCAAATGACTCTGCTGTAAATTATAACCGTTCGCAACAGATTTTAAGAGGTAAAAATAAGACTCAGCTAAATTTATCCAAGAAAGTTCCTGTACATATTGTATATCTAACAGCATGGATTAATAGTGATGGTTTGCTTCATTATAGCAATGATGTCTATAATTATGATAGTAAACAAAAAAGAGCAATAAAATAACATCCCTATATAAATTAGAAACTCTTGAAGTTTCTAGGTGAGATGAAACTTGGAATATAGAAATATCATAAATAGAGCTAAAAATTCTATTTTCTATGATTTTTTTCTATTGAAAAATATACTATTTACTCCCTTGAAGTAACCTAATTACTATATCCTCAATAAATCCAGCATGATTTAAAAAGAAAAAGTGGTCACCATTAAGTGGATAAAATTGACTATCTATCATAATGGAGGCTATCTTTTCCCCTGTATATAAAGGAGTGGCTGTATCCTCTTTACCCCAAAATATTAGAGCTTTACCTTTGTATTTTGCAAAAGATGACTCAAAATCTTCATCTACTACATTTTTGAATGTTTCATACATCTCATGACTCATGCCTTTGGCATCAGAAGATATAAAAAGCTCTCTAATTTTAGTAAATCCTAAAGGTTTAAGTAGTTTAAATGTAGCTATTTTAATTCTAATCGACCATGGCTTTTTAATTTTGATACCTGCTGAAGATAATAATACTAGATATTTAGGATTAAGTAGAGTGGCAACTTTACCACCAAAAGAGTGTCCCATAATAATGGTAGGCTTTAGTCCAATTGCTTTTATAAAAAGTCTAACAATATAGGCATAATCTTCAGTTGTAAGTATCATATCATTGCTACTACCTCCAAAACCTGGTAAATCTAAATATGTTTGACGATAATTTAAAAATTTATTTTGAAATGCTTGTTTCATTATCTCTTTGTTACTTCCCCAACCATGAAGTATTACGATACCTATTTGAGCATTGGGATTGCACATTTCGTAGCTTAATTTAAATTTGGTATTTTTATAATCTATCTCTTTGATTGCCATTGTTTTTACTTTTAATTTTTGATTTTTGATTTTACTATTTTATTGCTTGTGAACAGATATAAGCTGTTGCAAAAGCCCATTGGAAATTATATCCACCTAGTTCTCCTGTAACATCTAACAGTTCACCCAAAAAATATAGCTTCTCTTGTTTTCTACTCATCATATTACTAGCATTTATCTCATTTGTATCTATGCCACCTTTGGTAACTTCTGCTTTGCTATATCCAAATGTTCCTGCTGGTGCAAATCTATATTGTTTTAGTAATTCTATTTTTTTATACTCTTGTTCAGTTAATTGATTGGCTGATTTGTTTTCTATCTCTAATTGTTCCAAAAAGGCTTTGGCTACACGGTTGGATAATCCTAATAGATTACTTATATATTTTTTGGATGATTTTAGTTGTTCTATTTGGATATTGGGTAGGAAATTTATAGTTATTCTCCCTTTTTCCCAATATAAAGAAGCGTTTAAAATAGCAGGTCCAGAGATACCTTTATGAGTAAAAAGTAATGAACCTTCTATATCTTTATCTCTTATTCTAATTTTGACATCTGTAGATACTCCTGATAATGATTTAAAAAAAAATTGTTCAGGCTGTAGGGTAAATCCTACTAATGCAGGGTTGAGTGTGGTGATAGTATGTCCAAAACTTTTTGCAATATTATATCCTATAGCTGTAGCCCCTAATTTAGGAAAACTTAAACCACCAGTGGCTACTACCACTTTTTTAGCCTTTAATATACCCTTATTGGTATAAATTTTGAATATATTATCTTTTTTTTCTACTTTTGTTACTTCTGTTTGAAGTCTAATTTTATAATTATCTATCTCTTTTTTAATCAAATCAACTATCTCTTTGGCAGAGTTTTTACAAAAGTATTGATTGTTTTTACGAAGCTCTGGTGTTAACCCTCTTTGATTTAGCCATAACAAAAGCTGATTTTGGTCAAATCGTTTAATAATATTTTGTATAAATCGTTGATTGCCTAGATAGTTTTTGGGTTTGAGATTATCATTTGTAATATTACATCTACCACCACCTGAGATTAATATTTTAGACCCAACATTAGGATTATTATCAATAATTAAAAAATCTCTATTTTTTAGTAATGCACCAAGCATTAATCCACTCGCACCTGCTCCAATTATAATTATATCTACTGTTTGATTTCTCATTGTGTAATTATAACATATTTTGGTGATGGCAGATTTTAATTTACTTTTTATATATAACTTTAAAGCAAAATTCTCTACTGTTGGTCACTATAAGCATCATCCATATTAAAATCATAATCGGGTTCAATTACGGGAATTGAGGATAGAGATTTTTCATTTACTCTAGCATGAGATAAGTCATAATCACTTCCTTGATAAAATATCTGCTCTTTTGCATATTTTTTTTCTCTCTCTATCTGCTCTTGAACATGTTTTTTGGTTATATCTGTTTTTTTACTTTTGTTCTGTTGTGTGGCTATTTTCTTACTATTATTATTGTCCATTTTTATGCTATTATTGTTTTCTGCATTTATCATTGTACTACTAATCCCAATAAATAGTAGTAATAAAAATACTCTTTTCATAATTTTGCCTTATGTTATTTTTTTGTTTTAGTTATGATTAGTATAACATAAGTACCTTTTTATAAAAGTAAAATATTATAATTTAGATAATATTTATCTAATTTGGATAAAATCCATCCTTATAATGAAATTTAAAATGATTGGAGCAAAGTTTCATGAAGATGAATGGTGCAAGAATGGTTTGTGAAGCAATAATTGCCGAGGGTACAAAGACCGTATTTGGTTATCCAGGTGGTGCTATCATGAATGTATATGATGAGATATATAAACAGGATGGATTTGAACATATCCTAAATAGGCATGAACAAGCCTCTATTCATGCAGCTGATGGCTATGCTAGAGCTACAGGAGAGGTTGGTGTAGCCATGGTTACTAGTGGACCTGGATTTACTAATGCTGTTACAGGATTAGCAACTGCTTATATGGATTCTACTCCTATGGTAGTTATATCTGGACAAGTGCCTTTATCACTTATTGGAACAGATGGTTTTCAAGAGATTGATGCAGTAGGAATTTCAAGACCATGTACCAAACATAACTATCTAGTTAGAGAGCTTTCAGAGTTGCCAAGAATACTCAAAGAGGCATTTCATATAGCGAGGAGTGGAAGACCTGGACCTGTATTGGTTGATATTCCAAAAGATATAACAGCAGAGATTGGTGAATTCATATATCCTGATAGCGTTAATATACCAAGTTATAAACCAACAACAAAAGGGAATAAACGCCAAATAGACAAAGCAGTTGAGGCTATATTAAAAGCTAAAAAACCATTATTATATATTGGTGGTGGTACTGTCTTATCAAATGCAAGTGATTTGGTTCGCAAATTAGCTCTTATGGGTGGAATACCTGCTGTAGAGACTCTAATGGCTAGGGGTGTAATGGGATATAATAATCCACTACTTCAAGGAATGCTTGGAATGCATGGTAACTACTCCTCCAATATGGCAATGAGTGAAACTGATTTAGTTATATCTCTAGGTGCTAGATTTGATGATAGAGTTACTGGTAAATTATCTGAATTTGCAAAATATGCTGATGTTATTCATGTTGATATTGATGCAGCTAATATTGGTAAACTTGTAGATGTTGATTTTCCTATTGTTGGAGATATTACAATTGTATTAGAAAAAATGATTTTAGGGCTTGAAGGTCGAATTAACCCTGAACGATATAGTGATTGGAGAGATGTATTAAATCGTTATAATGAGTTACATCCATTAACTTTCCAAGATAGCGATGAGGTGATTAAACCTCAATGGGTTGTAGAGAGAGTAGGGAAATTATTAGGAAAGAGAGCTATTATAACTTCTGATGTCGGACAACATCAAATGTGGACAGCTCAACACTATCCATTTGATAGACCACGACAATGGATAAATTCTGGTGGACTTGGAACTATGGGATTTGGTTTTCCAGCTGCACTTGGAGCGAAAAGAGGGCATCCTGAAAAAACTGTAATTAACTTTACAGGGGATGGTTCGATACTTATGAATATGCAAGAGTTAGTAACAGCTTCAGAGTACAAGATACCTGTCATTAATATTATTCTCAATAACCACTTTTTGGGTATGGTAAGACAGTGGCAATCATTTTTCTATGATAATAGATTTGCTGAGACCGATTTAAGTTATCAACCTGATTACAAAGCAGTGGCTCAGGCGTGTGGAGGAATTGGTTATGATGTCACAACCAAAAAAGAGTTTGATAAAGCTTTAGAAGATGCAATAGCAAAAGATAGAGTTACTTTTATAAATGTGGCTATAAATAGATTTGAAAATGTATTACCAATGGTTCCATCAGGTGGAGCATTATACAATATGATATTAGAAGACCAAAAGGAGGAGAAGTAATGGCTGATGTAAGAAGAGTTATATCAATTTTGGTCGAAAATGAGAGTTCTGTTCTTTCAAGAGTTTCTGGTCTCTTTGCAGGAAGAGGATATAATATAGAAACACTCACAGTTGCCCCTATTCCTGATACTAATCGTTCAAGAATTACAATTGTAACCAAAGGTAGCAAACGGGTTATAGAACAGATAACCAAACAGTTACATAAACTCATTCCTGTTTATAAAGTAGTAGAACATGATGAGATGGTAGAAAAAGAGATGATATTAGCCAAATTTCCAATAGAAGAGAATTTATCAGATATTCAAGCTCTATGCCAAGCTTATAATGGAGGAATTGCCAATGTTGGTAACAATATGATTATAGGAATGGTCACAGATGAGCCTTGTAGGATTAAACATTTTATCGAAGCAACCAAACGATATAACCCAATAGAGGTTGTTCGTGGTGGAGTTGTAGCTATAGAGAGATAAGGTAATTATATGAAATTAAGTGATATATGTAAAGAGATAGATATTAAGTTTAATGGAAAAGATATTGAGATAGAAGGACTTCATACTTTAGGTGAAGCCTCTTCTTCTCAAATTAGTTTCTTTAATGATAAAAGATATAAAAATGAGTTACCAAAAACTAAATCAGGGGCAGTTTTAATAGAAGAACAGTATGCTAATTTACTTCCTAATAATACAATAGCATTAATTACAGATGAACCATATCTCAAACTCGCCCTTGCTTCTAAACTCTTTGCTCATAAAATAGAGACCAAGGGTAACCATCCAGATATGGGTAATGGATGTGATATAGATAAACGAGTTCGTTTTGGAAAAGATGTAAAATTGGGAGACAATGTAACTATTATGGCAGGTGCATATATTGGTGATAATGTAACTATTGGTTCAGATACTATTATATATCCAAGTGTTACATTATATCATCATACTCAAATAGGTTCAAATTGTATTATCCATGCGGGAGTAGTTATTGGTTCAGATGGATATGGTTTTGCACATACAAAAAGGGGTGAACATATCAAGATATATCAAAATGGTAATGCAGTTATAGAAGATAAAGTAGAGATAGGAGCAAATACTACTATAGATAGAGCAGTATTTGGTTCAACCTATATTAGAAAAGGTACTAAATTAGATAATCTAATCCAAATAGGACATAACTGTGATATTGGAGAGCAAACACTTATGGCAGGTCAAGTTGGAATTTCAGGTTCTACAAAGATAGGACAAAATGTTATTATGGGGGGACAGAGTGCAACAGCTGGACATTTAACAATTGGTAATTTTGCAAGAATTGCTGGAAAAAGTGGTGTAACTAAATCATTAGAGAGTAGAAAAACTTATGCTGGTTTTCCTGCCATAGAGCATAAGAGATGGTTAAAACTTCAGGCTAAAATATCATCTTTGGTAAAGAGGAAAAAATAATATTTTGGCTATAATCCTATAAAAAATTATAGGATAAATGATGCAATTTATAGAGACTCGTGGTAATGATGGAATTAAACCCCAAAAAGTAAACTTCTCAGAAGCCATTTTGAACCCAAGTGCTAGTTTTGGGGGGATTTTTGTTCCTGAAAATTTACCTAAGTTTGATAGTGCATTTTTGAATAAACACTTAAATAGTAGTTATAAAGAGTTAGCTTTTGATATTTTAAAACTTTTTGAAATAGATATTGATGATAATACAATTAATGAAGCATTAAATCGTTATGATGCTTTTGATGACCCTAGCAATCCCGTACCTCTAAGCAAAATAGAAGATGATTGTTTTGTAATGGAACTTTATCATGGTCCTACTCGTGCATTTAAAGATATGGCTTTACAACCTTTTGGATATATATTATCAAAAGAGGCAAAAAAACGAAAACAGAATTATTTAATTATGGCAGCAACAAGTGGAGATACAGGTCCTGCCACACTAGAAACATTTAAAAATCAAGATAATATTAAAGTAGCATGTCTATATCCAGATGGAGGAACAAGTGATGTTCAAAAACTACAAATGGTTACAGAAGAGGCCGATAATGAAAAAGTTATTGGTGTAGTAGGTAACTTTGATGATACTCAAAATATGCTCAAAGAGCTTTTATCTTCAGAAGATTTCAAAACAGAACTAGAAAAAAGAGATATAAAACTCTCTGCTGCAAACTCTGTTAACTTTGGACGGATTATTTTTCAGATTATGTATCATATACACGGATATTTAGAGTTAGTGCGTCAAAATGAGATAGCAATGGGTGAGAAAGTTTATTTAGTTGTACCATCAGGAAACTTTGGAAATGTACTTGGTGGATATTATGCCAAAAAAGCAGGAGTACCTGTAGAGAAACTATTAGTAGCCTCAAATATCAATAATATACTAACAGACCTAATTGAAAAAGGTATATATGATATTTCTAATCGTGAACTTATCAAAACAGAGTCACCTGCAATGGATATTCTCAAAAGTTCAAATGTAGAGAGGGTTCTATTTGATAAATTTGGAGCAGAAAGAACCAAAGAGTTTATGGATTTATTAAATAATGAAGAAAAATATACTTTGACAGCAGAAGAGTTACTATTATTACAAGAGGATTTTGTAGCTACTTATAGTAGTGATAGTGAGTGTGAGAATGAGATAGCACACTATGCAAAAAAAGGATATATATTTGACCCACATACGGCT
Source organism: uncultured Sulfurovum sp. (assembly GCA_964573285.1). Classification (GTDB taxonomy): domain Bacteria; phylum Campylobacterota; class Campylobacteria; order Campylobacterales; family Sulfurovaceae; genus UBA1140. The sequence continues at coordinate 107,935 of CAZNJD010000025.1, forward strand.
ACATGTATAAAATCACATAAACAAAGAGAGAATAAAGAGCTAAAAAGTATTCTCTATTCTACAGCAGAGTGGACAAAATTCTCTACTACTGTAGCTAAAGCATTAGGAAACAAAGATGTACCCAATGACACAGAAGCATTAAAATGGATAGCTAATAATACAACTCAAAAAGTTCCACCTGTGATAGATGGGCTATTTAGTAAAGAAATTAAACATCCCTTGGTAGTTGAAAAAGAGTTCATCAAAAATGAGATGTTAAAGTTTTTGTAGTTTAAATATAAATATTAAGTATTTTATGTTATAATTTTAATATAAAATAACATTTTTTAATTAAAGGTGATTTAGATGAAAACTTATAATGGAAATAAAAATCAAGAGAGAAGAAAAAAAAGAGTTTTTATACCTATGATTTATTTTGTATTGGAATTAACACTTGCGTGGATAGTATTATCAATTATCAATATTTCATTTGATATTCAGTATTGGGCTTCATGGAGTTATGGTGCTTGGTTTGGTATATTTATATATAGAGCATATAAAACCTATTTTATTTATAAAAGAGTCATTAAAACTAGTAGATAATAAACAATATTTTAGTTATAAAAAAAGATAGATAAAGAGTCCTCTATTAACTCTATATGTTTATGAGCCTCTTGGAAATATGTTTTTAGTCGAGGGGTTAGTCGCATTTTAACAACCCCTCAATATAAACCCGTCTATCCAACGCTTTCTTCTTAGCCTTATCCCAAGTTTTAGGTTTCTGTTGCAGTATCTTCTTAACCTCTCCTGCCAACTCAACTTTTATAGATTCAAAATCCTCTATCTTCCCTGCTCTCATATCATTTATTAGTACAGCCATATCACTATAGCTATCAACCAAGCGTTGAACAGGGGTCATAGATGCTAGTTTTGCTTTCTCTTCGGCTTCTTTTTTGGCTTTGGTTTCTGCCTCT
>CAZNJD010000026.1:0-31374 GCA_964573285.1 uncultured Sulfurovum sp.
TAACGGCAATGAATTTAGAGGCTGGACTTCTAAATTTAACCAGTATCATTGAAGCAGGAAGTAAACGACAGACCAAATCTGTAGCTTAGGTTATTAAACTTAGCTATGGAGAGGTTTGAGTAAGTTTTATTGAACGGATTATAATATATAAAGATAGAAATTACTAAAAATACTTCCCCAATAAAATATCATCAAATAGAGAAAAATCCAATCATAGTAAAATAGCACGATATTTAGGATTAAGCAGTGTAAGAGTTTCATATGTTGAAAGAATAACTAATTTATGACTTTACTATTTAATCATTAACTGGCGGACAGTGAGAGATTCGAACTCTCGGTACCCTTACGAGTACGCATCCTTAGCAGGGATGTGGTTTCAGCCAACTCACCCAACTGTCCAACTGTTTGTGGAATGAGATTATAGGGGAAAGAAGCTTAATTTTTTATAAAATCAATCACTTTTTCAAAAAAAAATTTATATTTTAGCTATAATACTGAGATTAACAATTAAATAGGATAGATAAAATGCAAAATAAATTATATTTTGAGAAATTAAATATATTAAATAAAAAAGAATTAATGAAAAAAATAGAAAAAGAGAGAAATAATATAGGTTATTATAATTTACCAAAACAGAATATAGATGATATTTTAGAATTTGTTGATAGTTTTGATAAAAATATAGAAAATATTATGGTTTTAGGAATTGGAGGTAGCTCACTTGGTGCAAAAGCTATTTTTGAGTTTTTAAAACCTATTCAAAAACCTAAACGAAATCTATTTTTCTTTGAGAGTACTGACCCTCTTAATATCTTTGATTTATTCAAACAAGTTGATATAAATAAAACACACTTTCTAGTTATTAGTAAATCAGGTGAAACAGTTGAAACTATATCTATACTCAAATATATTTTTGCACAAAAATCAAATAAAGAGGACTATACATTTATAACTGATACTGACTCAAATTTGGATAAATTTGCACAAGATTTAGGCTCAAAAGTTTTTTATCTTCCTACTAATGTAGGTGGTAGATTTTCTGTATTATCAGTAGTTGGGCTTCTTCCATTAGCTCTATGTGGTGTTGATATTAAAGCTCTATTAAATGGTGCTAAAGATGTTGATGACTCATTTTTTGGAAATAAAGAGATTAACTCTGCTCTATTAGACAAAGCTATATTTTATGCTAAAAATCATCAACAATATAGTATCAACTGTATATTTGCCTATACACAAAGTCTAAAATATTTTACAGAGTGGTTTGTACAACTTTGGGGTGAGAGCTTAGGTAAAAGACAAAGACATTCAGCTTGTAATATAGGTCTAACGCCTATTGGTCTTATTGGGCCAAAAGACCAACACTCTTTTTTACAACTTATTATGGAAGGCAAAAGAGATAAAACCATAACCTTTATTAAATTAAAAGAGTTTAATCCTAAACTAAATATCCCTGCTATATCACTACCTCATTTAGAAGCATTAAATATACTTAACAATATAGCATTTCATGACCTCATCAATATGCAATGTGACTCTGTTATAGAGGCCTTACTAAATGAAAAAGAGATACCATTAGATGAAATAGTTATATCTGCTGTAGATGCTAAAAGCATTGGTGGATTGATATACTATTATGAGCTTTTAACCTCACTAGTTGGAGAACTTATAGATGTAAATACTTATAACCAACCAGGTGTTGAAGCTGGTAAGATTATCTTAAAAGATAAATTGAATAACATCTTAAAATAGAGATAACTATAAAAAGAATTCTTTTTTGTGCTATAATATTGACACTATATTTCGAGGAATTATTATATGTCTTTAAAAAAATATCTTATGCTATTTCTTATCTTGGTACTCTTTACATCTTGTAATGGTAATAAAAAAAATCAGAAAACTATTATAGATAAAAAAGATATTCCAAATAAGATTACTCTACTATTTGTTACTCAACCTCATTGTCCATCTTGTAAAGTATTAGAAGAGAAAATGAAGCTTGAAAAACCTGCCAAACTCATTTTGAATTATTTTAAAATCCACAAAATAAATATTGGTGAAAAAATTCCAGATGGATTAATTCCTCCAAATGGTACACCAACAGTATATTTTCTAGGATACAAAAATGAACTGCTTGTAGAACCAATGGTAGGAGAGAAAAATGAAGAGAGATTAATGATGTTCCTTAATGATGCTCTATATGAGTTCAAAAAATTATATGGTATAGATTTAGAAAAAAAAGGTGATAGCAATGAGACCGATAATAATAGCTAGTATAATCCTAACGCTAACAGCATGTAGCAACGAACAGCACAAGATAGTATCTATCGCTGAAGCGTCAGGTATATCATATTGTCAAAATACAGATACACTAATAGTTGCAAATGATGAGGGTAGCATGTATGAGATAACTCCCAAAGGTGAGATAATATCTCGTCATAAACTAGGTAAATATGATTTAGAGGGTGTAGTATGTGAAAATGATAAAGTGATTTTTGCAGTAGAGGATGGCTCTTTGCTCAAAGTCAATCGTAAATCTTTTAAAATTCAAGAGCTTAAAATTAATGGATTTAAATTTAAGAGAAAATCAGGAATAGAGGGAATTGCAAAGATAGGTGATTTATACTATCTATCTATTCAAGCCAAAAAGAAAAAAAAGAATGCAAAATTATTAATAGTCAAAACAGGAAACAACTATGCCAAAATCAAAGATATAATCAATCATGGTATTATCGACTCTGCTGGTATGGAGTACCATGATAAAAAGCTATATATAGTAAGTGATAAAAAGGATAAACTATATATATATAATATCAAAACAAATAGTGTTGAAAAGAAAATCAAACTAGATAAATTTGCCCAAGAGGGTATTACCTTTGATAATAGTGGAAATATTTTTTTGGCTGATGATGATGGAGCTGTATTTAGATATACCAAAAAAGAGTTGGGGATTAAATAACCCCACCTCTTAATACATCCAACACATTAGTAGCATAAGACCCTTTAGGTAAAAAGAAGCTCAATTCATAATGGGCTTTTTCTTCTATATATTTACCTTGTATATTATCTACAAATATCCAAGCATATCGTCTAGCTCCATTTTCACCTATCTCTTTATCATATATTGATTCTATAACTTCTGCCTTTTTAGTTGCTCTACTGACTCGTTTACCTGCTAATAGTCCAGTAGGTGATATATCTCTATCTCTAAACCTTTGGGCTTCATCTTCTAAGCTTTCTAGTTCAAATACTCTACCAAAAGGATAATGCATCATCAAATCACCCTCTAGTAGTTTGAAAAACTGATGCTGTTTTTTTATACCATTTAAAGTGCCAAGGGGTAATTTCAAAAGTGAAGCTACCTCATCTTCTGAAAAACTTTCTAATAATATAGATAACTCTATCCGTTTGGATAACCAAGCATTAAATAGATAACTCTGATAAGCATTTAATAAAAAGGTTTTAGTTTTACGATTACGCATTTTTAGTTTGCCATCTATTATATCTTTGCCCTCTTGCCAATTATTGCCACTATTACCAAATCTCTGATTGCCAAAATAGTTTGGTACTCCATTCTTTTTTATCCATTTTAGAGTTGAGTCTAGTTTATCTTTTTGAACTCCTAACACCTTTTTGAGACGGATTTTAAATCTATTTCCTTTGAGATGCCCTACTCTAATTTTATTATTATGTCGTTGCATACTCAATATTTTTATCTTATCATGGCTAAAGTTTTGTAACCTCTCTTCATTGCCTTTGGCTAAAAGTGAAATATACTGCATAGTCATAGCGTTTTTGTCTTTGAGTCCTGCGTATCCTATATCTTTTACCTTTATATCTAAATATCTGGCTATTGCACCTATCATCTCCCATGTAGTCATATCCTTTTTGCGAATATGTAATATTAGATGTTCACCCTCTCCTACAAAATCATATAGAGGTACTTCATCTACTATAAAATCTCTAGGAGTTGGATTGAATAAGAAATCATTTTTCATTTTTAATGGGTATAGTTGTTTGTTATATTGCATCTGCAACCTTAGAATAAAGATTTAAAAGCTCTAATTGAGCATCATATCTGTAAATATCTTGGTCTAATTGACGAACTTGTAAATTATTTTCTACTATTTGAGTATCATAAGTTGTACTATCTCCTACTTTTTCCAAGTCTTGGGCTGTAGTTAACATACTTGCATAATTATTAGCATCTTCTTGAGATAGTGCTATCTTTTGGTCAATAATTTTTAATCGTTTTTTAATCAGATTATAACTATTGGTTACCTTTTTCTTCTGTTCATCTAGTGAAATTTGAGCATTTAGATACTCTATTTGTGAAGATTGTATATCTCTATACGCATTAATATTAATAGGCAAAGATACTTTAAATCCATAAGTATAATAACTCTTTTTTATTTGTGCATTAACAAATAGTGGATTTTTATCTTCATTAATATATCTACCTGTGACTGATACCTCTGGTAGATATTTTGTCCATGTCATATATTTATTGTGCTGTTTCTCTTCTACTTTTAGTTTATCTCTTTGTATCTCTAGTTGAGAATTTTCATATCGGCTTTTGTCTATCATTCCAAAGTGTGGTAACCTAATATCTTGTGGACTTTTATCACTTAATAAGGCAAAATCATTTTTGAGTTTGGTTATCTGCATTTGAAGCTCTAGTTTGGAGGTTATATCTTGGTTTCGTTTGAGTAATGCTCTATCATATAGTGTTCTATTACTTAGACCTGCTTCATAGCTCTGCTTTTGTATCAAAATATCTAGTTCATCATTTTTGACAAGCAAATCAAACTTTTCTAATTGTAAGTTTGATTTTTTAAGATTATATAGTAGAGTTAAAGCTTGGGTAATAAGCTCTCTTTTTTGTATCTCTATATCTATTGCATTAGCTTTTCCTAAAGCTTTGGCATATTTGATAGCCTCCCATATACCACCCATCTTAAAGATAGGTTGGTCAACAGATACTACAAACTGTCCTGTACCTATAGTATCATCAAATTGAGTAGAGTAACTTTTTGCATACTGCACTCGTATAGGATTTATCCATGATTTTTCCAATTTAGCTGTTTGTATGGCTGTCTGCTTTTTTTGAACATCTATTAGTTTACTTTTGTTACTAGACAACACATCTACAAGCTCATCAGAAGCCAATAGTAACATAGTCATACTAGATAGTACTAATAGCTTTTTCAAATCTCTTAAACCCTTCATCTATCTCATCTTTGGTAATAGTGAGTGATGGTAAAAATCGTACAGTATTTCGTCCAGCTTTAAGTATAATCAATCTCTCTTGCATAGAGTTTTCTATAACAGATGATACGATATTGGCATCTTTGGCTCGAAGTCCTCTCATTAGACCAAGTCCCACCTCTTTATTAAAAAGATTACTATATCTGTTTGCTATATCTTGAAGCTTAGTCTCAAAATATATTAGCGTCTCATGCAATTCTCCACTATTATATAAATCACTCAAAACCTCCAAAACAGCCAATCCTGCTGTAGTACTTAAATAATTCCCTCCAAATGTACTTCCATGGTCACCTGCACTCAATATATCTTTGTGTTTTGTCATGACTGCACCTATAGGAACACCACCACCTAAACCTTTTGCCATAGTAACTATATCAGGCTCTATCTCGTATAAGTTACTTGCTAACATCTCACCTGTTCTATAAATACCAGTTTGAACCTCATCAACAATTAATAAAATACTCTGTTCTTTTAAAAAAGAGGCTAATTTCTGAACTTCATCTTTATCAAAAGGTTGTACTCCACCCTCACCTTGGACTAATTCAATTAATACAGCCACAGTCTCATCATCTATAGTAGCATAAATATCATTTATACTACTCACATATGAAAAACCTGCTGGATATGGAGAAAAATTCGGTGTATGGAAACTCTCTTGACCTGTAGCTTTGACCGTAGTAATAGTTCGTCCATGAAATGAATGCTCTAGTGTGATAACTTTGTATCGTTTTTTATCAAACTCTCTCTCACCATATTTTCTAGCTATTTTAATAGCCCCCTCATTTGCTTCAGCCCCTGAGTTAGCAAAAAATATAGCTCCATTATAGTTACTAAACTTACAAATTTGCTCTGCTAATTTAGCTTGTGGTTCTATTACTTGAAGATTTGATATATGTATGATTTTTTTTGCCTGTTGACATAGTGCATTAACTAGTGTTGGGTTATTATGTCCTACACTATTTACAGCAATACCTGAAGCAAAATCTATATAATCATTCTCATCTTCATCAAAAAGAGTTGAACCCTCTCCTCGTACAAAATTGGTATAATCTCTTGCATAAGTTTGAAGCACAAACTCTTTGTCTAATTGTTTTAATGTCATCTTTTTCCTTACTTTTTCTTTAAATAGACTTATGAGTCTCATCTACTAAATGCTCAAACTTCAATTTACCTCCACCTAATAGATGAAAATGTAAATGTTTAACCTCTTGTCCACCATCATCTCCATTATTAGTGATAAGTCTATATCCTCGTTCATCCAATCCTGTGATTGTAGCAACTTCTTGAATAAATGGTGTCATCTTTGCCATAATATCAGAGGAGACATCTTGAAAACATTCTATATGCTCTTTTGGAATAATCAAAATATGTATAGGTGCTTTTGGATACATATCATGAAATGCGATAAAATTATCATTTTCTAAAACTTTATTACTTGGGATTTCTCCATCTACTATCTTACAAAAAATACACATTATTTCTCCTTGGGTAAAAATTATTGTAAGATTATATCACATTCCATCCCACTATTTAGTATATTTTGGATAAAATCTCACAAATTTAAACCTGATACTCTTAGGTTTAATATAATTGAAATAGAGGTTATTTTGAAACAGTTAGAAGAAAAAATATCTCAAGCCAATTCGCTTGAGGAGTTAGAGAAAATTCGTATTGAAGTTTTTGGTAAAAAAGGAGAGTTAACAGCAGAATTTGCTAAACTCAAAAATATACCAGGACCAGAAAAAAAAGCCTTTGCCCAAAGGCTCAATGAAAAAAAGAGTTATCTCCAAAAACTCTATAATGAGATTTATGAATCTCTCAAAAAAGAGGAGATAGAGAGACTACTCAAAGCAGAAACTATTGATGTATCTCTATATAGTAACCTAGAGACCAAAGGTGCTTTACATCCTGTAATGGAGACTATGGATAAGATTATTGATTATTTTGTAGCTCTAAACTTCTCTATAGAAGATGGCCCTAAAATAGAAGATGATTTTCATAATTTTGAAGCACTAAATTTACCTAAAAATCATCCTGCTAGAGATATGCAAGATACCTTTTTCTGTAAAGATGGTGGAGTTTTACGAACACACACCTCACCTGTACAAATTCGTACTATGCTAGAGACCAAACCACCCATTCGTATGATAGCCCCTGGTGGAGTATTTAGAAAAGATTATGATTTGACTCATACACCTATGTTTCATCAAGTTGAAGGATTGGTCGTTCAAGACAAAGGTGAAGTAAGTTTTGCTAATCTTAAATCTATACTATCTGACTTCTTACACTATATGTTTGGAGAAGTTGAAGTACGATTTAGACCGAGCTTTTTTCCGTTTACCGAACCATCTGCTGAAGTTGATATATCATGTATATTTTGTGAGGGAGAGGGGTGTAGAGTCTGTTCACATACAGGTTGGTTAGAGGTTCTAGGTTGTGGTATTGTTGACCCTAATGTATTTGATGCTGTAGAGTACAAAGATGTAAGTGGATATGCTTTTGGATTGGGTGTTGAGAGATTTGCAATGCTATTACATAAAATTCCTGATTTGAGAATGTTATTTGAGGGAGATATAAGACTATTGGAGCAATTTAGATGATAATTACTAGAACTTGGTTAAATAATTTTATAGATATAGAAGATGTGAGTAATGAAAAGCTTTATGAGACTTTCAATAGTATTGGATTGGAAGTTGATAGTATCAAAACTTATACTATTCCATCAAAAGTAGTTATTGGTAAGATTATCTCATGTGAGAAACATCCTAATGCAGATAAACTAAATATTTGTCAAATAGATGTGGGAAATGCTACTCATCAGATAGTTTGTGGAGCGTCTAATGTAGTAGATGCAGAGTTTGTAGCTGTGGCTACTATTGGAGCTAAACTAGGAGATAATTTTGAGATAAAACAAGCCAAACTTCGTGGAGTTGAAAGCGAAGGTATGGTCTGTTCATCTACAGAGTTAGGCCTACCTAATACAGGTGATGGGATTATAATCCTTGATGAGAGTATTGGAGAGATTGTCATAGGTAAAGAGCTGAATGAATATCCAAAAATTGCTGATACTATTATCGAAATAGAGTTAACTGCAAATCGGGGAGATTGTCTAAGTATTCATGGTGTAGCACGAGACCTTAGTGCAGCATTAAATATACCTCTTAATAATTTAGAGTATGAGAACAATGATAAAATAAAAATTGGATTAGCTAGAGTAGCAGAGCTTAAAATTAATGGTTTAGTAAAAAATGCACTCAAATATACTATGGCAAATATAAATGAGTTGCATACCTCTTTTATTACATCATTACGATTAGCATTTATAGGTCAATTACAAACAAATAATCTGGATAATATAATAAAATATACAATCCATACTACAGGTGTAATCATCCGTGCTTATGATGTAACAGATATGTTAGTTGAAGAAGAAGACAAAATAACAATTTTGGCAACTACTAAAAATGGTATTACACATATTCAAGCAAATGGAAAAGAGTTATCTATTTTAGGGATTAATCATAATAGTAATGCTATAGCACATGATAATGCAAAAAAAGTAGTTTTTGAAGCTAGTTATATTAATCCTAATATAGTAACAAATATTGTTACAGAGAATAAATTAGATACTGATGAACTCTATTATAATACGGCAAGAGGAAGTGAACCAGAAGTATCTATGGGTATCAAATATTTAACCTATCTACTTGAAAATTATAATGATTGTAACTTTTTTGATGGGGTTCTAAGTTTAGATGATGAGAGTGAAGAGAGAGTTATTACTGTAAATGATAATGAAATTTCAAATATTATCGGTAAAAAACTTGAAAAATCTAAAATTTTAAATATATTAACAGCCCTTGGTTTTAAAGTTCAGAGTTCAGCAGAAGAGGCTTTTGGTGTAACTGTTCCAAAATTTAGACATGATATAGAAAATATTCAAGATATTACAGAAGAGATAGTTCGTATTATTGGTATCAATAATATAGAAGCACAACCACTGAAATTTGTAGAACTACCAAGAATTAACACTACAACAAATCGTTATTATGCAAAAAAAGCTCTACGACAAAGAGCTATATCAGCCTCTTTTTATGAGTCTATATCTTATGCTTTTACAGATAAATCACTATTAGAAAAATATAAGTTTCCTGTTGTAACAGATGAACTAGATATTATTAATCCGATTACAGAAGATTTGAATACACTTAGAACTACTATACTTATCAATCTACTCAATGCATCTAAACGAAATATAAGTTATAGTAAAAAATCAATAGCACTATTTGAGATTGGAACAATATTTGACGAAAAGCGTAATGAAAAAGAGGTTCTAAGCCTTATTTTTAGTGGTCAAAAAGAGGGAGAGACTGTAATAAATAGTGGTAAACCTAAAGTGATTGATTTTGAAACATTTACTAAAAAGTTATCTTCTATTATAGGTAACTTTGAACTTCGTGCAGGGACAGAACAGAATAGTTTAATTCACCCTTATCAATCGGCTGATGTTATTATTGATGATGAAGTATGTGGATTTATCTCTAAACTTCACCCAAGCATTGCAGAGGAGTTTGATTTACCTCAAACTTTCATTGCTGAAATATCTTTTGATAAACTAATTCCTAAACATATGAATGCAAATGCTATCTCTAAATTCCAAGGGGTATATAAAGATTTGAGTTTAGTTATTGATAAAAATTTACCATATAATCAAGTAGCAACAACTATTAGACTATTAAACCTTCCTCTACTCAAAAAATATTATCCTATAGATATATATGAAGATGAAACACTTAAAAACCAAAAGAGTTTAACCATTCGTCTATTTATACAATCATTAGATTGTACATTAGAAGATAAAGATATTGAAGATACTGTAGATAAAATAGTAGATAATCTCAAAGAGCAGTATGGTGCAACTCTAAGATGAGAGTAGTAAATATATCAAAATGCTCTAAACCTTTTAGTTTAGAGTGTGAGACTATAGCTCCTGATAAATCCATTTCACATAGATGTGCAATGTTATCTCTACTTAGTGATAGACCATCAACTATCAAAAATTTTCTTTTGGCTGAAGATACATTAGCTTCACTATCTATTGCAGAGCAACTAGGTGCTAGTGTGCTAAGAGATGGTGCCAATATGACAATTACTCCTCCTATTAAATTAACTGAACCTAATAATATATTAGATTGTGGTAATGCAGGAACAGGAATGCGTCTATATACAGGTCTATTATCTGGAATTGATGGTTCTTTTATACTCACAGGAGACAAATATTTAAGAGCTAGACCAATGAAAAGAGTTGTTACTCCTTTAAGAGATATTGGAGCTAAAATTGATGGTAGAGAGTATGGTAATCTAGCACCTCTAGCTATCCGTGGAGGAAAACTAAAACCATTTCGTTATCACTCACCTATAAATTCAGCACAAGTTAAATCAGCACTAATTTTAGCAGGATTAAAAGCATATAGTAAAAGCTATTATAGAGAAGATTTACTATCAAGAGATCATACAGAGAGAATGTTAAGAGGTATGGGTGCTAATATTAATACATTAGATAATGGTTGGATAGAGATAACACCTATGAAAAAACCTCTAAATCCTTTAGATATAACTGTTCCTGCTGACCCTTCTAGTGCATTTTTCTTTGCTGTTGCTACGGCAATTACACCTAAGAGTAAATCTATAATTAGAAATGTAACTCTAAATCCTACACGAATAGAGGCATATAATATCTTGAAAGATATGGGTGCAGATATAGAATTTATAGAAAAAGAGAATATTTATGAGCCTATAGGAGATATCACTATAAGTTACAATGGTAAATTAAATGCTATAACAGTTCATAAAAATATCGCATGGCTAATTGATGAACTTCCAGCTCTCTCTATTGCTATGGCAGTTGCTAATGGAAAAAGTATTGTCAAGAATGCTAAAGAGTTAAGAGTCAAAGAGAGTGATAGAATTACTACCGTATTAGAGGGATTAAATCGTTGTGGTATAGAGACAGTTGAAAAACAAGATGGATACGAAATAAATGGTGGAGTATTACAGAGTGCCACTATTAATAGTTATGGTGACCATAGAATTGCTATGAGTTTTGCGATAGCTGGTATCTTATGTGGAATAAGTGTAGAAGATACAACATGTATTGATACATCTTTTCCTAATTTTTTTGATATACTTAATAATATCACACAAATTAATTAAGGATAAAAATGAAAATAGAACTAGCATCAAATTATGGATTTTGTTATGGAGTCAAAAGAGCTATAGATATAGCTGAAAAACATGAGAATAGTCTCACTTATGGACCTCTCATTCATAACAAAGATGAGATTACTCGTCTAAAAGATGGATTTAATATAGGTTTAGCAGAGAGTTTAGATGATATTAAAAAAGATGATACTGTTGTCATCAGAACTCATGGAATACCCAAAAATGAGCTTAATGCTTTGAGAAAACAGAAGAATAAAGTAATAGATGCAACATGTCCATATGTTACTAAGCCTCAACAGATAGTTGAAAAAATGAGTGCTAATGGATACTCTGTTGTTATATTTGGAGATAAAAATCATCCTGAGATAAAAGGTGTTGTCAGTTATGCTGATGGAGAAGAGGCATTTATAGTGTTGGATGTTGAAGAGCTTGAAGAGTTACCACTTAGAAGTAAAGTTGCTGTCGTAGCCCAAACAACTAGAAAGTCTGAAGATTTTCTAAAAATTGTTAATGCTTTAATCTTAAAACATAAAGAAGTTCGTGTTTTTAATACTATATGTAATGCAACCTTTGAAAATCAAGATGCAGCATCACAATTGGCAAAAAATGCCGATGTTATGATAGTAATTGGAGGTAAACACTCTTCTAATACAAAACAGCTTCATAGTATAGCTAGTCGTGGATGTTCTGATAGCTATCTTATTGAAAATGAAACCGAACTACAAATTGAGTGGTTTTTAAATAAAAAGCTTTGTGGTGTCTCGGCAGGTGCTTCTACACCCGATTGGATAGTACAAAATGTCATAAATAAAATAAAAGAGATGGGTAGCAATCTCTAAATATAATTTGCTATTAAAAAAAAAAGAGTATAATTATCTCAAAATTAGGCTAGGCAAGGAATAGTAAGTATGAAATTCGAAGATATCGAAGTAGAAGATGTAGATTTTGGAGCGATGCTCGAGGAGTCGTTTAAGAAATCAGATTCAGGTAATGATTTAGTTAATGGTGTTATTGTAAGAATTGATGAGGCAGATAATCAAGTAGTAGTTGATGTAGGTCGAAAAAATGAAGCATTTATGTCTCTTGACCAAATCAAAGATGAAGATGGTACAGTAATGTTTGAAGTGGGTGAGAGTATCCCTGTAGTTATTACTGGATTTAGAGGTGAGAGACCAAATATCTCTTATGAGTTAGCTGAAAAAAGAGCTGCCTTAGCAGAATTTATAGAAGAGTATGACGAAGATGAAGAGTATATTATTGAAGGTGAAATTACCAAAAAAAATAAGGGTGGTTTTGTTGTAGAAGTTGCTGGTTTAGAATTTTTTATGCCAAGAACACTCTCTTATATCTCTCATAAAATCAATCCAATTGGCAAAAAAGTAAAAGCAGTTATTGTCAAAGTAGATAAAGAAAAAGGTAGTGTCATAATCTCAAGAAAAGAGCTAATTGAGCGAGAAAAAAGAGAAACTCAAGAGATTGTTGATAAGCTATTAGAAAACAAAGCTGTAGTGCTTGGTGTAATCAAAAAAATTACATCTTATGGTATGTTTGTAGATGTTGGTGGTATGGACGGATTGGTTCACTACTCACAAATCTCTCATAAAGGTCCAGTCAATCCATCTAAATATTATAAAGAGGGTGATGAAGTTAATGTAATCGCGATTGATTATGATAAGAAAAAAAGACATCTATCACTATCTATCAAAGATGCAACAATTGACCCATGGAAAGATATTGACAATACACTAAGAGCAGGTGATACAGTTAGCGTAACTGTATCAAATATTGAACCATATGGTGCATTTGTTGACTTGGGTGAAGACCTTGAAGCCTTTTTACATGTATCTGAAATTTCTTGGGATAAAAATGTAAAACATCCTAAAGATTATATTGAAATTGGTCAAAAAATTGATGTAGAGATTATCGAAATTGATAAAACTCAAAGAAGACTACGAGTGAGTAGAAAAACACTTCTTCCTAAACCAATTGACCAATTTGCTTCTGCAAATAGAACTGGTGATGTTATTAAAGGTACAGTTTCATCTATTACTGATTTTGGTGCATTTGTAAAAATTGGTGCTGTAGAGGGACTTCTTCATAATCAAGAGATTTCGTGGAACAAATCAATTAATGCAAAAGATGTTCTCAAAAAGGGTGATGAAGTTGAAGTAAAAATCATCAAAATTGATAGAGCAAATGGTAAAGTATCATTAAGTAAAAAAGCTCTTGAAGAGTCTCCTATTACTGCTTTTGCAAAAAGTCATAAAAATGGTGATATTGTAGAAGGTACAGTAAAAGATAAAAAAGATTTCGGTATCTTTATCTCTTTAGAAAATGGTGTTGATGCACTTCTTAGACTTGATGATTTAGGTCCTGTAAAAGAAGGTGAAATTGAAAAAGGTCAAACTATTAGAGCTGTTATCTCTTTCTTAGATGCTAAAAATGATAGAATTAGAGTATCTGTAAGAAGATTAGAGAAACAAGAAGAGAGAGAAGCACTAGAACAATTAAATAAAGAACAAGATGATAGCATGACTCTTGGTGATGTATTTAAAGCACAACTAAAAAAATAAGGTAACAATCATAAAATGCCTAAACTTACTATTGTAGTTTGCGACCATATCCATCAAAAAGGTTTGGATATACTCGCAAATGATTTCCAAATAAATCTAATTAATGCTGCGGATGAGCCTAAAAATAGGCTCATCACCGAAATTATCCCACAAGCTGATATTGCTATTACTCGCTCTTCAACTGATGTTGACCAATTTTTCCTAGAACATGCAAATAAGCTTAAAGCTGTTGTCCGTGCAGGAGTTGGTGTTGACAATGTTGATATAGATGGTTGTAGCAAAAAAGGTATTGTTGTGATGAATGTACCAACTGCGAATACTATTGCAGCAGTTGAACTCACTATGACACATATGCTTTCATGTGTTAGACAATTTCCATATGCTCATAATAATCTAAAAATTGATAGAGTATGGAGAAGACAAGATTGGTATGGTACAGAACTAAAAGATAAAAAATTAGGTATAATAGGTTTTGGTAATATTGGTTCAAGAGTTGGGAAAAGAGCAAAAGCTTTTGAGATGGATATAGTAACTTATGACCCATATATCGACCCATGTAAAGCGACTGATTTAGATATAACTTATACCAAAAACTTTGATGATATACTAGCTTGTGATATTATTACAATTCATACTCCTAAAACACAAGAGACAATTGGTATGATTGGTTCTAAAGAGATAAATAAAATGAAAGATGGTGTAGTTTTAATTAACTGTGCTAGAGGTGGATTATATGATGAAGATGCTCTGATAGAAGGTCTTAAGAGTCGCAAAATATATATGGCAGGTATTGATGTATTCAATAAAGAACCAGCTACCTCACACCCTATTTTGGATTTAGATAATGTAACCCTTACTCCTCACCTTGGGGCTAATACAAAAGAGTCTCAACAAAACATTGCTATCCAAGCAGCAGAAAATGCAATTGCATCTGCTAAAGGGATTTCATATCCAAATGCTCTTAATTTACCTATTAAAGAGAGTGATTTACCTGATTTTCTAAAACCTTATCTCGAACTCATACAAAAAATGGGTCATATGTCAGCACAAGCTACTAGAGATAAAGTTAAAAAAATCAAAATCATTACAGAAGGTGAAGTTTCAGAATATATGAATTCTCTAACTACTTTTGCCACAGTTGGAATTCTACGAGAATCTCTTGAAGAGTCTGTAAACTATGTCAATGCTGAATTTGTAGCTAATGATATAGGTATAGAGATAGAAAAAGATAAACAGATAAATAATTCAGGTCTTGCTAATAAGATTACAATTAGATTAACTACTACTAACTCTATATTTAAAATTAGTGGTACAGTTTTAGGCTCTGATGTACAAAGGATTATAGAGATTGATGGGTACTCATTGGATTTAGAACCAAAAGGAAAAATGATTTTATTTAGAAATACTGATGTTCCAGGTGTTATTGGTGATGTTGGACAAATTATTGCAAACAATAGTCTAAATATTTCTGACTTTAGACTTGGACGAGATAAAAATGCACAAGCATTAGCAGTTGTCAAAGTTGATGGTAATGTCACCAAAAAGCTTTTGCAAGAACTCTCCAGCTTAGAAACTTGTATTAGTGTATCATTTGTTAATATATAAATAGTCAATCTTTAATTACTTTAACTCTAATTTTCTCCAAAAAGAGATAGATATAATCAAAATATATGCTTACTATAATTTATAGTGAGTATTTTTGATAAATATATATACTCTTTTTTATAATTAAAATCCAAATTAATTTTTAAACTAATAAATATAGGTATAATTATTATTAATAGCATTTTTTATAAAAATATTGTAAAATTCGATAAATTTTATACAAAGGAAAATAATAATGGCTGGAAAGAAATCTTTGATAACTATTGTTTTATCAATATGTGTGTTAATGGGGTCATTACAAGCAGATGATAAACGAAAAGTTATTGAAAACTTATCACTAGATAGGGCTTTAGATATTATGAAACAAGAGAATTTAGAACTCAAAATATCTAAATTTAATGAACAAATGAAAGAGTATGAAGCAAAAGTCGCTAGAGGTCATAGTTATGGTAAAGCAGATATATCATTTCAAGCAATTCGCTCTAATAGTGCAGGGAATGTATTTGGATTTAAATTAGAGAGTCGTGAGGCTAATTTTGGTGATTTTGGAGCTGAAGAGTTTATGAATAATATGGGAGCTGCTCAAAATGGAGATATGGCTGCAGCAGCTAGAATGTACACAAAGCCACCCAATGAGCTAAATTATCCAGGCTCTCGAAATCATTTTCAGACTAAACTTAGCTATCAAGTACCTTTATATACAGGTGGGAAACTAGACCAATATAAAAAAATTACTAATGCTTTGTATAAAATGAGTATTCTTGATACCAAAAAGTTAATGCAAGAAAAAATTTTTCAAACAGAAAAAACTTTTTATGATATATCATTAGTAGAAGATTATATAATTAATTTAAATGAGATAATCAATAATATTGATAAGTTAGAAGATATAGTATCAAGTATGAAAGAAGAAGGTTATGCGAAAGAGATAGATAAACTTGAAGTTAAAGCAAGAAAATCAGAAGTTCAAAGTATGTTAAGCAAAGCAGAATTTAATCAAAAATTAGCTTATCAATATCTATCTTTTTTATTGAATAGCGATGTAAAATCTATTCAAACCATAAATAGTAGTATATCAATGCCAAAGGTAGTAAAAGAAGAGGTTCAACAAACTAACCTTGATATACAAAAAGCTCAACTTGGTTTGAAAATTACAGATATGAATATTAAACTCCAAAAATCAAATTTATTACCAGAAGTTGGTGGATTTGGAGAGTATAGCAGTGCTGACAATACACCATTTAATAAGTTTTTTGATAAAGATTCATATACACTAGGAGTTCAAGCTAAGTGGAATATATATGATGGAGATATTAATAAAAACAACTTAGAAAAAGCTAAAATTGAGAATATGAAAGTTCAAGAACAGGTCAATCTAGCCAAAAGAGGTATATACCTCAAAGTTAGAAAAACAATAACTCAAATTAAAAGTAAAGAGGCTGAAATTCGAAGCTTAGAGACACAATTAGAGTTTGCTGATAAAGTATATGAAAACTATCGAGAGAGATATAAAGAGGGTATCAGTTCTATATCTGATGTGTTAATAAAACAGTCTAAATCTATAGAAGTTTTACTTAAACTTCTAACTGCAAAGAATGATAGAAATACAAAGATATTTGAACTAAAAAGTATAATGAACCAAGAAGGAGAAGAGATATGAAAAAAATAGTATTAGGATTAATAATAGCTATTAGCTCATCTATGGCTATAGAGTTTAATTTAAGTGGTGCTGTAATTTCTGATAACCAAAAGATGATTACAAGTAGATATATGGGAATAGTTAAAAAAATGTTAGTAACAGATGGAGAGGTAGTCAAAAAAGGTCAACTACTCTATGTTATTGACTCAAAAGAGATTGATGCAAAAAAAGAGCAAGTAGAACTTGGTATTTCACAAGCTCAATTAGCTTTACAGATGAATAAAAATCAACTAAATAATGTATTACTGAATTTAGCAAGAAATCAGAGACTTTACAAAAAAGGTATGGTTTCAAAATATGATTTAGAAAATCTACAATTAGCTGAAAAAAATATGAGAGATATGGTTAAAATTGCCAATAAGCAAGTAAAACAAGCCAAAGCTATGAAAAAAGAGGTGATGAACCAATACAACTATCTAAAACTAAAAGCTCCGAATAATGGTGTTATAGTAGCCAAAAGACTTAATGAGGGTGAAATGGCAATTCCTGGTATGCCAGGAGTTATACTCACAGATTTAAGCAAACTTAGTATTATGGTAGAAGTTGCAGAAAATGACTTAAAATTTATGCATATTGGTAAAATTGTAAATATTACAATCCCCTCTATTAACTATGGAACTAAAGGTAAAATTTATGCAATAATTCCAAACTCTAACCCTATGACACATAAATTTAAGATGAAAATTAGATTTGATACCAAGAAAAAATTAATTTATCCTGGTATGTATGCTAATGTTCATATCAAAGGATAAAAATGGGAAAGAGAAAACCATATGAAGTAAAAGATATTGCTGGTAAATTAGCAGTTGGTTTTTTACGAAATCCTCTAACAGCAGTTTTGGGTATAGTCTTATTGGCTTTAGGATGGATTGCACTATCTACTATGCCAAGAGAAGAAGACCCACAAATTGCTATCTCTGGTGGTGCTGTCATTGTAGCAATGCCAGGTGCTACCCCTGCTGAAGTTGAAAATATTATTATTAAACCTCTGGAGGAAAAACTCAGAGAGGTTAAAGGTATTGAACATATATATGGTATGTCTATGGATAATGTAGGGATTGTCAATGTTATGTACTATATAGGAGAAAATAGAGAGGATTCTAATCTAAAACTCTATGATAAAGTAATGCAAAATATGGATAAAATGCCCAAAGGTGTTATGCAACCACTTATCAAACCATTTGATATTGATATTGATGTTCCTATTATTACTTTGGCTATGTATAAAAAAGAGGGTACATTATTATCTACAGCAGAGTTTGTAGAAAAAATAAAAAAACTCCAACATGAGATAAATGCTATAGATAATGTAGCTAAAACTACACTAAAAGGTAATCACAAAGAGCAGTATAATATAGAAGTTGATATGGGAAAACTTTCTGCCTACCATCTATCTATGGGACAAATTATGATGGCCGTTCAATCACTAGCTGTTAATGTTCCTGATGTAAAAGGCAGAACAAAAGGGAATAAACTTACTATATTTGGTATCTCTAATGCTATTGAGAGCGTAGAAGATGTTCAAAATGTTATGGTAGCAAATTATATGGGGTCTCCTATATATCTAAAAGATGTTGCTAAAGTTCAAAATGGTATTGATATTCAAAATTTCAAAGATGTTGGATTAATTGCAAGAAAAGATAATAATATAACAAATTCGTTTAATCAAGAGATACCACAAGTTACTCTAACTGTAGCAAAACTAGCAGGAACAAATGCTGTATTTGTTGCAAAAGATATTGAAGAGCTACTTAAAACCCATGAAGCTGAATTTGAAAAAGAGGGTATTGGATATATTATTACTAGAGATTATGGTGAAAGAGCAAATGAAGCTGTTAATGAACTTATGCATCACTTGCTTATTACCATTATTATTATTGCTCTAATGCTAGTATTTGCTTTAGGTTGGAGAGAATCTATTATTGTAACATTTACAGTACCTGCTATTTTGGCTATCACACTATTTATTGCATATAGTACAGGACAAACAATGAATAGGATTACTCTATTTGCTTTCCTATTATCTCTAGGATTATTGGTTGATGCTGCAATTATTGTTATTGAAAATATTCACCGACATCTTCATGCACATGATGCAGAAGACAAAGAGATGGACGAGATATTAGTTCAAGCAACTGATGAAGTAGGAGGTCCTACTAATATAGCAACTCTTGCTATTATTATGACTATGGTTCCAATGGCATTTGTTGGTGGTATGATGGGGTCATTTATGAAGCCAATACCATATAATGTACCTGTTGCACTATTTGCTTCACTCATTGTTGCTTATATTTTTACACCTTATTTGAGTTTAAAACTCTTGAAAAAACCAAAGCATAAAGGGGAAAATTAATGAAAAAATTTAAAAATTTTGTTCATAATATATTAAAAAGTAAAGTCAAAAAAACTTTGGTAATTGTTTTGACTACTATTGCTTTCTTCGCATCACTACTAATGTTTCCAAGTAAATTAGTTTTGGCAAAAATGCTACCTGGTAAAAGTGATAATACATACTCTATATATGTAGATACACCAACAGCTAGTTCTATCGAACAGACTAAAAAAGTTACTAGTTGTATAACAAATATATTAACCAAAGAGAAAGAGATTAAAAATATATCACTCTTTTATGGTCAAGGAATACCCCTGGATTATGCAGGATTGGTTAAGGGTGCAAGTATGAAACGAACTGAAAATGTTGCTGAAATATCTGTAAATCTAACAGATAAACATACACGAACTGAACCATCATTTCTAATGACACAAAGACTTAGACCTATTATAGATAAAGAGTGTGGACATATTATAGAAGGTTCAACTATTAAACTTATAGAACAGCCATCGGGTCCTCCAACTTTAGCATCAATTGTTGTTGAGGTACAAGGGGAAAATATCAAACAAAGTAGAGAGCTATCTGTAGAGGTTGCCAATATATTATCAAAAACAAAAGGTTTAGTTGATATTGATATAATGGCAGATGATATTTATGATAAATATAAGTTAGTTCCAAATATAGATAAAGTTGCTAGAAGTGGTTTAGCTATTAAACAGATTAATAATATACTATATCTTGCATTTGAGGGAATGGTTATTGCTACCAAAAACTCTGAAAATCACTCAGACCAAATTCCTATATTTTTAATATTAAGTGATAAAACAAAACGATTAAGTGATAACTCTGAAGATGCTATTCGTTCTAAATTAACATCATTAAATCTTATGAACCAAAAAGGTATGATGGTTCCACTAAGTGAAGTTGTTGATATAAAAAAGGTCAAATCAGAACCTATGATAATGCACAAAGACCTTAAAAGAATGATTAATGTTATAGCAGAAACAGATATGGTATCCCAAGTTTATCCTCTATTAGAAGCTAGAGATATGATGATAAAACACTTCTCTAAAAAATATACTATTGAAAAAGCAGGTTTCTCAACCTATATGTTTGATTTGTATCTTACAGATAAAAAAACAGGTGAAAAATTTCTGTTAAGATGGGATGGAGAGATGAAAGTTACACTTGATACTTTTCGAGATTTAGGTGCTGCATTTATAGCTGCATTGGTTCTTATCTTTTTCTTATTAGTTATATATTATAAGAGTTTTAGTATTAGTGCTATTATATTAGTTGGGTCATTCTTATCTCTAATTGGAGTAATTGTTGGTCACTGGGTTGCAGATTTAGTTACAACACAGACATTTTTCTTAACAGCTACCTCTTTAATTGGATTTATCGCATTAATGGGAATTAGTTCAAGAAACTCTCTTCTGCTTATAGATTTTGCTATAGGATTAATGGCAGAACATGGTATGGAGAAAAAAGAGGCTATAGCTGTATCTGCTGCAACTAGAGCTAAACCTATTATGCTAACTGCTATTGCTATTATTTTAGGTTCGGCACTATTGGCTAGTGACCCAATCTTCGGTGGACTAGGTGTTGCATTGATTTCTGGAACAGTTGCTGCTGTTTTTGTATCCTTACTTTTTGTTCCTGTACTTATGGACAACGCAAAAGCTATTAATGGTGGTAAATTACAAGATACTCTAATAGACCAAGAGCATTCTAATGATATATCTATAACTAGATAATCTAAAAAAGTGGGGTGCGTTGGCAAACGCACCCCTGGCAATAATTAATAATATTAGATTATATATCTTGTTCCACAACTTCTTTGAAACTATTAAAATAGATGGATTGAACTCTATCTATCTTCATCTCAATATCATTTAATTTAAATATATCTCCACCCACTTTACCAATTATATCAACTCTCAACCCTAATCCTTTTGCCATATCAACTACAGCTTCGAGATTTTCTTTGCTACTCACCTCTAATATTGCCCTACTTTGAGACTCATCAAATATAGCTCTTTTATCTTCTAGTCGCACACCTGCAATCATACCCAAACCTGATACAGCTGACATTTTAGCTAATGCAATAGCCAAACCACCCGAGCTTAAATCTTTGGCTGAACAGAGTAGCCCTTTTTTATTTGCTTCAATCACAAGCTCCCAAAGTCTAAGCTCTTTGGTATAATCAATCTCTGCTAAAGTACCTACTGTTTTACCAAATAACTCTTTGATATAAAGTGAACCACCAAACTCCATTTTTGTATCACCAATTAGTAATATATGATTTTCTTCTTGTTGGAAACAAGATGCTAAAACAGCTTTTTGATTATCATTAACTCCTACCATTGCAATAGCAGGTGTAGGAAATACAGAAGTTCCATTCGTTTCATTGTATAGAGATACATTTCCTGAAACTACAGGAGTATCGAGATACTCACAAGCCTCTTTTATACCCTCACAAGCCTCTGCAAATTGCCACATTACCTCTGGATTTTCAGGATTACCAAAA
Source organism: uncultured Sulfurovum sp. (assembly GCA_964573285.1). GTDB lineage: Bacteria > Campylobacterota > Campylobacteria > Campylobacterales > Sulfurovaceae > UBA1140. The sequence continues at coordinate 22,227 of CAZNJD010000026.1, forward strand.
TTGAGACAATCTGTAATTGCTAATGGTCTAGCTCCACTCATAGCTACATTTCTACCACTCTCCATTACTGCCAAAGCTCCACCTTTTTCAGGGTCGATATAACAATATCTTGGGTTGCAATCGCTACTCATTGCCAATGCTCTACCATTCTCTTTGATACGAATACAACTTGCATCTAAACTGCCAGGATGTTTGGTTGTATTAGTCTGAACCATAGAGTCATACTGTTCATATATCCAAGCTTTATCAACTACTTCCATAGAAGATAATAGTTTTTCAAATGCTTCTTGATTATCTACCTCATCAAATGAATTAATAGTTTTATCTGCAATATGCTCTAAATATTTTGGTTTACTAGTTGGTCTATCTAATATAGGTGCTTCTTCACTTACAGGTGCAATTGGCATATCACAAACTCGCTCTCCATGCCAAAATAGCTCCATTCTACCACTATTCGTAACCTCACCAACAACAGCAACATCTAAATCCCATTTTTCAAATATATCTATAATCTCTTGTTCTCTACCTTTTTTAGCACATATAAGCATTCTCTCTTGGGACTCACTAAGCATAAAATCATACGGAGTCATTCCCTCCTCACGAGCAGGAACTCTATCCAAATTCATTATCATACCAGCACCACTTTTTCCTGCCATCTCAAAAGCTGAACTTGTAAGCCCAGCTGCCCCCATATCTTGGATACCCACTACTACATCTTTTTTGGTTTTGAATAGTTCCAAACATGCTTCTAGTAGTAGCTTCTCTGTAAATGGGTCACCAACTTGAACTGTAGGACGCAATGATTTACTCTCTTGGGTAAAACTATCACTACTCATAACAGCCCCACCAAGACCATCTCGCCCAGTTTTTGAACCTACATACATTACAGAGTTACCAATACCCTCTGCAATTCCCAAAAATATCTCATCAGTTTTTACAACTCCTAAAGCAAAAGCATTTACTAGAATATTACCATTATAACTCTCATCAAAACTAACCTCTCCACCAATAGTAGGTACACCCATACAGTTACCATAATTACCAATACCCTCAACTACACCTTTTACCAAGTGTCTTTGGTATTTTGCCACTTTATCACTATTAGTAATATTTCCAAAACGCAAAGAGTTCATATTAGCTACAGGTCTAGCCCCCATAGTAAATACATCACGCAAAATTCCACCTACACCAGTAGCTGCACCTTGATATGGCTCGATAAAACTTGGATGGTTATGTGACTCCATTTTAAATACAGCAGCCATACCTCCACCAATATCAATAACACCTGCATTTTCACCCGGTCCTTGAATAACCCACGGTGCTTTGGTAGGGAAACCATTTAGATATTTTTTGCTTGATTTATATGAACAGTGTTCAGACCACATTGCCGAGAAGATACCAAGTTCAACGATATTTGGGTGTCGCCCCTCCAATATCTCTAATATATGGTCATACTCTTGATGACTTAATTTATGTGATTTCAATACTTCATCTAAATTTTCCAATGGTTTTGACATTATCTATTTTCCTATTTTATGGGAGATTTTAAGTGCGTTATTCTATCTAAAAGTATTAAATATGGGTTTAAAACTAAAACTTCTCATGGATATAACTACTTAAAAAGGTATTTAAATCTATCTCTTTATCTCCATTTAGAGATGAATTTGCTCCATATATACAAGAGCCTTTATATTTAGAATCTGTATATATAGAACCTACTGTATCTATACACATCTCTTTGCTATTTTTTAATGCTTCGTTTTTATTATTTACCTCATCTAATAACTGTTTGGAATATTCATATCCGAGTTTATAATAAGTATAATATCTTCTAAGTTGTAATTTAGAGTGTGCATTTACAACTGTAACTAAAAGTACCAATAATAAAGTTGTTTTTTTCATATTCATCCTTTTATTTTTACCATAATAGCTATTAATGGAATAAATGTTATAAATATATGTAATCCAATCCCTGCAATTCCTGCACCTATATATCGTAAAAATTGTCTCCATTTTTCTGTTTTTTGTGCAAATATCCCTATAAAAACACCTAATATATGAATAAAACTTGTTCCTAATACAAAGCCCAAAGCATATAATGAAGCATTTTTAACTAGAGGCATCTCTACACCATGAGCATATCCATGAAAACTACCAAAAAAGCCAACAAAAGCTAATCCTACTTTAACATTTATAAAGTTCTCACTAGCAACAGCAATACCTAATAGTAGTACAGATATAGCAATACCTACCTCTATTAATGGTATCTCTACTCCATACATACCAATTATACCACCAATAATCATAAACCCTACAAAAGTAGCAGGTACAAACCATATAGCCCTACCCCCAATCTGAGCACTCCATATTCCTACGCTCAACATTGCTAAAAAGTGGTCAAAACCTAAAACTGGGTGTTCAAATCCTGCTAGAAATCCACTACCACCTATCTTGTGTGCATACAATATTGAAGATAAAAGTATAATATTTACTATAAGTTTCATAAATACCCCTATATTTTAATTTAACATTGTATAGAATACTTGCTGAAGATAATCTATAATAAAAAAATTAAGAAATGAGAAATGCTTTATGAATAATCCTTATGGTATCCATATATGGTCAGAAAATAATTTTATTGTCAAAGATAGTACAGTTAATATTAACTACGCTAATCAACCATCACTATTAGAGATAACACAATCTATACGAAAACAAGGTCACAAAGGTCCTCTACTATTAAGATTTCCTCATCTTATAAAGAAACAGATAGATAGACTATATTTTGAATTTAATAGAGCTAAAAAAGAGTTTAAGTATCAAGGAAATTTTCAAGCTGTTTTTCCTCTTAAGGTCAATCAGTTTCCCAATTTTGTTAACTCTATTGTTAATGTCTCTAGGGAGTATAACTATGGATTAGAAGCAGGAAGTAAAGCAGAGCTAATTATAGCTATTGCTCATACACCTATTGGTTCACCCATTACAGTCAATGGATTTAAAGATAAAGAGATGATTTCATTATGTTTTATAGCCTCTTATATGGGACATAATATTACTATTACTATTGAGGGAATTGGGGAATTAGAGACTATTATTGAGGTCAATAGTGAGTTTAATAATGGTCTTGAAAATCCAATTACACCCAAAATTGGTATTCGTATTCGTTTGCATAGTTCAGGTGTAGGAATATGGGCAAAAAGTGGAGGATATAGCTCTAAGTTTGGTCTAACTTCTACAGAGATACTAGAGGCATATCAACTACTTCAAGAACATAACTTATTAGATAGACTATGGATGGTACATTTTCATATAGGTTCACAAATGGGTGAGATAGCTCCACTCAAAAAAGCATTAAGAGAAGCAGGAAATATCTATGCAGAGCTCAAAAAAAGAGGAGCTAAAAATTTAAATGCTATTAATATTGGTGGTGGTTTGGCTGTAGAGTATGCACAGTACAAAAGTACCAAAGAGTTAAATTATTCACTAAAAGAGTTTGCCAATGATGTGGTATTTCTAATGCAAGATATAGCTAAAAGTAAAAATATAAAAGAGCCTGATATATTTACAGAATCTGGACGATTTATTGCTTCTAGCCATGCTGTATTAATTGCACCTGTATTAGAACTATTTTCACAAGAGTATCATGCAAAAAGCTTAAGACTCAAAGAAGATAATCCCCCACTTATAGAAGAACTTCATGATTTATGGAAAGCGATTAATCGCTCAAATGCAAGGGAGTATCTACATGATAGTCTTGACCATTTAGAGAGTCTATTAACACTATTTGATTTAGGGTATATTGACCTAGAAGACCGTTCTAATACAGAGATATTGGTCAATCTAATTATTAAAAAATCTATACTATTACTCAAAAATGAGGATACAAATGAACTACAAAAACTTCAAGATAAAATTCAAGAGAAATATCTAGTAAACTTTTCAGCATTTCAGTCTCTTCCTGATTTTTGGGGATTAGGACAACATTTTCCTGTAATGCCAATAGATAAACTAGATACCAAACCTACTAATCCTGCTACTATCTGGGATATTACTTGTGATAGTGATGGAGAGATTGGATTTGATAGAGATACTCCACTATATCTACATGATATAGATATAGAGACACAAGAGTACTTTTTGGCATTTTTTTTAACTGGTGCATATCAAGAGGTATTGGGAATGAAGCATAATCTATTTACTCATCCAACTGAAATAGTAGTTAATTTTAATGAGAATGGAGATTATTCGCTAGATAATCTAATTGAAGCACAAAATATAATGGATGTTTTGGAAGATATGGATTATAATAGAAATATAATTGACAAAAAACTCAAATATATGATAGAGGGTTCAAATTTACTAAATTATAAACAAAAAGAGAATATACTTGGTAAACTTTATCTATATTTAAGTGAAAATAGTTATCTTAAAACCATAGAAACCTAAATTTATAATTTGAGTTTAATAAAAAAATTATTAAAAATATATTAGTAATAGTGAAGTTTCTTAGGAATCCTTACTCTTCAAAATGAGAATTGCTGTACTATTATTCTCAATCTTGACTAACTCATTTTTACTTTTTTTACTTTTTATCATCCATTTTTTGAATTTAACTAATGAACTAATATAATCAGCCACATCTTTGAACTCTTGGTCTTCTAATGGTAAAGTTGGCATAGCATTAGAACTATATCCAAACTTTTGAGATAATGAATATGGGTCTTTGGCATAAGCTGCTATCTCTTCTTTGGTTCGAGTATAAGATACCATATTAAAATCAGGTCCCATACCACCTATTCTACCATCTATTGTATGACATATTGCACAATTTGCTTTATATACATCTTGACCTTTTGTTACATCTGCAAATAGAGATGTTCCTACTAATAATGTTAATGCTATTACTGTTTTTTTCATAAAAATCCTTTAATTTTTAATTAAGAGTAATTTACTCCGATTTAAATTTAGCGAAGAATAACTTAGATTTTGATAATAATTCTTGATTTAAATCAAGAATTTCAACTAATTTGGAGGAAAATATTAAAAAAAATTTATTTATGTTAATTTATATTTAAGGTATACTATGATATAATTTCTTATATCAATAAATAGCACAAATGATTTTACATCACAATCTGTAAAATATTTTTTATGAATCTCTTCCTCCTTTTATAGTGCTAGTGAGATATGCTTATCCCCATGATAAAGGTTTTGATATAATTATCAAACCTATATCATAAAATCTAATCTTTCTATTTTATGATGTTTTTAACAAAAACTTGATATATTCTAAATAAAAAAACAACTATTTAAAGGCACTAAATGTCTAATATAAAATATACCCATTTACATTTACATACCGAATACTCTATGCTTGATGGGGCAAATAAGATTGATGTATTGGCATCAAAAATCAAAGAGTTGGGCATGAATTCCGTAGCTATGACTGACCATGGTAATATGTTCGGAACAATTACCTTTTATAATACTATGAAAAAAGCAGGGATAAAACCTATAATAGGTATGGAAGCTTATATACATAATGAACCTGAAATAGGTGATAAAAGTACACGACGAAGATTTCACTTATGCCTATATGCCAAAAATGATATAGGATATAAAAATCTCATGTTTTTAAGTTCACAAGCTTATATTCATGGCTTTTATTACTATCCACGGATTAATTGGGATTTACTCAAAAATCACTCTGAGGGTCTAATCTGTTCTAGTGCATGTCTCCAAGGAGAGATAAATTGGCATCTAAATTTATCAGATAAAAATATTAAGAATGGAGCAAAAGGATATAAAGAGGCAAAAAAAGTAGCTTTGCGTTACCAAGAGGTCTTTGGTGATGATTTTTATATGGAAATTATGCGTCATGGGATTGAGCATCAGTATAATATAGATAAACAGATTATCCAACTAGCCCAAGAGACAGGTATTAAAATAATAGCTACAAATGATACTCACTATACACTACAAAAAGATGCAGATGCACATGAGGCTTTTATGTGTATAGCTATGAATAAACTCTATGATGACCCAAAGCGTATGCGTCACTCTGTACATGAGTTTTATATTAAATCACCTGAAGAGATGGCACGACTATTTGCTGATATACCTGAAGCCATTACTAATACCCAAGAGATAGTAGATAAATGTAATTTGGATATAAAATTAGGAAATCCAACTCCACCAAACTTTAAATTTGCAAGAGAGAGAGCAGAAAAAGCAGGTATTTTACTACCCGAACCTGACAAAGAGTACTCATTAGAGAATGACAAAGCTCTTTTTATTTATGAGTCTCAAAAAGGGTTAGAAGAGAGATTATCTATCGTACCAAAAGAGAAACATCAAGAGTATAGAGATAGACTTCAAACAGAGATGGATATTATAAATTCTATGAAATTTCCAGGGTATATGCTAATTGTTTGGGAGTTTGTAGATGCTGCAAAACAGATGAAGATACCTGTAGGGCCAGGTAGAGGTAGTGCTGCAGGTTCACTTGTAGCATACTCACTAAAAATCACTGATATTGACCCAATGCCTTATGGATTACTTTTTGAGAGATTTTTAAATCCAGAAAGAGTTAGTATGCCTGATATTGATATGGATTTTTGTCAAGCTAGACGACAAGAGATATTAGACTATGTTATTAAAAAATATGGTCGATACAATGTGGCACAAATTATCACATTCGGTAAGCTACAAGCCAAAGGGGTTATTCGTGATGTAGCAAGAGTTTTAGATATGCCCTACTCTCAAGCTGATGCTATGGCAAAACTAATTCCTGATGAGTTAGGAATTAATCTAACTAAATCTTTTGAAAAAGAGCCAAAAATAAAAGAGTTGATAGATACTAATCCCCTTGCCAAAAGAGTTTGGAATTATGCTTTGGCACTAGAAGGATTAAATAGAAATGCAGGAACACATGCAGCAGGAGTTGTTATCTCAAATGAAGAGTTATGGAAAAAAACACCTATATTTAAACCAACAGGTCAAGATACTCTAGCTACTCAATATAATGGTAAATATGTAGAAGATGTTGACCTTATCAAATTTGACTTTTTGGGTCTTAAAACTTTAACTGTAATTGAAGAAGCAAATAAACTTGTAGAAAAAAGAACAGGTAAACGGATAGACTTTATTCATGAAGACATTAACGATAGAGGTGTCTATGACTATATCTCTACAGGTGATACTTTGGGACTATTTCAGATAGAATCAGCAGGTATGCAAGACCTTGCAAAAAAACTAAAACCATCAAGCTTTGAAGATATTATTGCGATGTTAGCACTATATCGTCCAGGTCCAATGGAATCAGGAATGCTTGATGATTTTGTTGAAAGGAAACATGGAAGAGCCAAGATTACATATATGTTTCCAGAGCTAGAACCTATACTAAAGCCAACTTATGGGGTTATAGTATATCAAGAACAAGTTATGCAAATTGTACAGACTATTGGTGGGTTTAGCCTTGGTGGTGCAGACTTGGTGCGTCGTGCCATGGGAAAAAAGATAAAAGAAGAGATGGATAAACTCAAAGGAGAGTTTGCTGATGGTGCAAGTAAAAAAGGGTTTAATAGAAAAATCGCAGAAGAGTTATTCGATTTAATTGTAAAGTTTGCTGGATATGGGTTCAATAAATCTCACTCAGCCGCTTATGCTATGATTACTTTTTATACCTCATTTCTCAAATACTACTACCCTACTGAATTTATGGCAGCTATCTTAACCCTAGAAAAAAATAATACAGACAAAGTAGTAAAATATGTTGATGAACTCAAAAGATTAGATATTGAGTTGCGTCCACCTGATATTAACCGTTCTGATTTGGTATTTCAAGCTGATGAAATAGATGGGAAAAAGGTTGTATTTTTTGGTATGGGAGCATTAAAAGGTGCTGGAGATGTAGCTATTAACTCTATCATACAAACTCGCTTAATGGGTGGAAAATTTAAAGATATGAATGACTTTGTATCACGAATTGATGCAAGTAAAGTCAATAAGAGAGTAATAGAGACACTAGCAAAAGCAGGTGCATTTGATGAGTTTGGATACTCTAGGTGTGCTTTGATTAGCCAAGTAGAAAATATTACTCAAGCAGCAGGAAAAGCTATGTTGGCTAAGAAAATGGCTGTGGGTTCTTTATTTGGAGATAGTCAAGAGATGACAACTGTTACTGTAAATATAAAATCTATGCCTGAATATGATTTATTAGAAATTTTAGCAATAGAAAAAGAGTCTTTAGGATTTTATGTATCAGGTCACCCTCTTGATAAATATCGTGAACAGTTAGATACTATTAAATATACTCTAAGCTCTGAAATAGAAGATTTGGCAGATGGTTCACAAGCTCTTTTGGTTGGTAAAATTGAAGGGATTACAGAAAAAATATCCAAAAAAGGTAACAAGTTTGGAATAGCCAATATTATGGATTTGCATGGAAATATTGAGCTAATGCTATTTGAAAATAGACTAAAAGAGCTAAAAGAGGATTTTGATACCTCCAGACCTATTGCTTTCAAAGTTCGTATAACCAAAGATGGCGACTTTACACGAATGAATATTTTGAAAATAGAATCACTAAAAGATGCCAAAAAAGAGAAAGTCAAAATTAAAAAAGAGGTCAAATATACCCCTGAATTAAACTTAGCCCCAGTAATTTTATCTATAAATCTAATGCCTGATACTAAAATAATAGAAAAGCTATTTTCTTTAGTACAAAAATATCCAGGAAAACATCCACTACAACTATATATTAAATCTAATTTAGCAGATGTAATTATAGAATCGAAAATGAAAGTAAGTCAAATGATTATCAATGATAGTACCTTTTTCAATAGAAAATCATAGAAAACAGAATTTTTAGCTCTATTTATGATATTTCTACATCCCAAGTTTTACCTCACCTAGAAACTTCAAGAGTTTCTAAAAAATTACCGTTAAGATAATTTGTCAAATAGGGATTTGAGGTTAAAGTGTTAGCTAAACTATTGTAGCATAAGTTGTTTTTATATTTTATCTTGGATAAAGTATAATCACTGCTTTTCCCTAAATCTCTATCTCTAAAGATATAAAGCAGTACAACTAAATGTCGCTCAATAAAATTTTTGACCGTTTTATCAAGAATAAACGCTCTCTTAGT
>CAZNJD010000027.1:0-6424 GCA_964573285.1 uncultured Sulfurovum sp.
GCTAGAGCAGGTTAGTTGCCTGACACAAAAAACTATTACAAAAGGTAACAAAATGAAAAAAGGTATTCACCCTGATTATAAAGATTGTGAAGTAACATGTGCTTGTGGAAACAAGTTTGAGATTAGAACAAATAAAGAGAAGATGACTATTGATATTTGTAATCAATGTCACCCATTCTTTACTGGTTCTGAAAAAGTTGTTGATGCTGCTGGTAGAATTGACAAATTTAAGAAAAAATATAATCTTTAATTGATAATAGGGTCATTAGACACTCATGAGATTTCGTTCTTTCCTTAGTATAAACTTAAATTGCAAACTCCATATCTGACCCTTTGGCTGAGTAAGTAATATACCCAATTCCTTTAATATTCTTAATTAGAGATATATCCACTTTTTCACGAATTCTATGAACTAAAGCTCTTAGTGTATTGATACTTTCATCTCTATACCATACATGATAACATATTTGTTCATTCGAGACGGTACTATCTCTATTTTGTGCCAAAATTTCTATGAACTTATGTTCATTTTTACTTAAAGAGACCTCTTTACCATTTCTGTATAGACGGTGTAATTTTTTGTTGAAGTGGTATCCATTTTTGAGTTTAATATCTGAATCCTCTTTTTCTATTCTCTTTTTTGTATCCAAAAGAGCAAAATATATTGTAGAGAGTATTTCCTGTTCACGATAGGGTTTGAGTAGATAGGCATAAGCTGTTCTACTTTCATAAACCGATTCAATTATCTCTTTGCTAGAATATGCTGTTAGATAGATTATTTTGCAATCAGAGTTATTATGATAAATACGCATAGCTGCTTCTATTCCACTCATCTGCTCTTTTAGTATGATATCCATCAAAATAATATCAGGTTTTTCTCTCTTGGCTATCTCTATGGCTTTACAACCTGTATCGGCAATTTCAAGTACTCTATAGCCGTTCTCTTTTAATATACTACTAAGATATTCAGCATAAATCATCTCATCTTCAACAATCAAAATAGTTTTTTGCTCTTTCATAAAAATATCCCTGTTAATATTATAAATTATTTAATATTGCGTTTTTTTGTCATATTTTACTATTTTATCTATAAAAATTTGATAAAATATAAAACAAAAAAGTGAATAATGCAAATCTACTATAAGTAGTTAATAAATATTATATTTATTTGAAATCGGCAACTTTAGTCCCGAATAAGGCGAGGCTAAAGCCATAGATTCCAATTCTCTTGAAATTAATTTATTGTTTTTAATTCTGAGTTTTTAAATTAATATACTTAAAAAGTTAACTAAACGATCTCCATCTTAAAGATAAAGGTCGTTTAGTTTAATTTGAGATACTTTTTCTTACTTGTTTTAGGCGGGAGCTTAACTTTTATAACTCCTAGATTTATAAGATTTTCAGTGCTATCTTTTATTTCAAAGCTAAATTTTGCCACACCATCATATCCATCTCTCTGCATAAAAGTTGCATTATACCTACCAATTTCTATCTCAGGAACAGAAAAATTACCATTATCATTTGTAAAGCCAAGTACTTTAGTTCCTGTTCGAGTATTAAATAGCTTAAAAGCTCTATTTGCTATAGCTTTTTGATTCATATCTACAATTTTACCTGTAATACTAAACATATTTTTTACATCAATATTCATAATAGAGCCACTTTTATAAGCAGTAATAAATGTCTGTTTTGGATTGATAAGGTCTATACCAAAATCTAAATCTACTTCATTTACAGATAAAGTTGTCTCTTTATAATCAGAAAGTTGTAAAGCAAAAGTATCGTATATTAAATCATCACTCTCTTGATAATTAGATATTCCCAATGGCTTTTTTAGTTTATCATCAGTAGAGACAATAACAAAACTTGAAGTTATAGGAGAAGTGATAGTAGCTTTGTCTCCTGCAAATACTATTCCTGTTGAAAATTGAAAACCTGATGATTGGGATTTTTTATTAGATTTTTTATTGTTTGATATGTTATATGAACTATTTAACTTAAACTTCTCATCATCTATCATAGCTCTTATATTATATCTATCTAAGTTTGGACTGTTTTTATATTGCATATTAGTATCTAATCCATATTTTCCTTCTGAATTATAATTAAAATCTAATTGATTAGTTTTTTTCTCTATATAATTAGTATAACTAGTCCTACTATTATCAAACTGATAGTTAAGTGTGATATAAATAGTTTTATCTCTCTTCTCTTCTTTATTATAATTTGCTCTTATATTTAAGTTTTTAGAGATTTTTGAAAACAATAAAATACCATATTTATCTTTTGCACTATTTTCTGTTAACTCTCTTGATGCACTTATTCCAATATTATAGTTATTTAAAAAAGGAATATTAAGATTTCCTCTATAAAAAGTTCTCTTTTTTTGATTATCAGAGTTATAATTACTAATTGTTTTATAGTTTTTATCATACTCTTCATAATTTAGATTAATATTTATTTTATCTAAATTTGTTCGATAATAAAATCCTTTTTTATATCCTCTCAAACTATTATTAGTATCACTTATGATTATATATGGATTAAATATACCAATATTTGTACCTAAAAAGAGTTCTAATGCCTCTGCATTATAATTATTGTTAAATTGTAGTCCACTCTTAATTGTTAAATTATTTGTTAATCCATAATCTATATAACTAGATAATAATTTTTGATTTGAATGATATACCCATTTGTTATCCTCAAATTCAGATATTATACCTACTCCCAAGCCATATCTCACTATCCCCTCTTTTAATATTTCTGAGTATTGAAAGTCACTGAAATTTAAATATTCTATCTTTCCACTCTCTTCTATAATCTTTAGCTCTATATTATTTAGTCCACTATTTAGATTTAGATTATAAAGATTGTGTGTTCCTGCTTCAAGTTTTAGTTTTTTATAAAATCGACCATTAATAAAGATTTCAACTTTACTCTTATTTTTTAAAAAAAACTCATAAGAACTAACTCTAGAAACATTTTTCATTAATCCTTGATTGAAGTTAAAGTTTTTTTCAATACTTATACCTAATGAGTTAAGATTAGATAATCTATTATATGATGGGAGATAAATATCACCAAGTTTATATCTTAGAGAGTTCTCTTCGTCATCTTTAATTAATGCAACTCTATCTCTAATAAATTGACTATCCTCCTCTTTGTATCTAACTCTACTCTCCAATATAAAATCATCTATATGTAAAAACATATCACTAGATATAGATAATGGCATACTCTCTAATTTATTAGAGTTATTAATATCTTTGAAATTTTGATTAAGATACAAATTTATAGCACCTGAAGTTCTTTGAGGCAATATTGAGCTATTAATATCTACTTTTTTATCTTTGTCAAAATAGAGTAGATGAGACTTCATTAGATTAGGAGGGATAGAGACATCAATGGTAACATCTTTGCTACTATAATTAGCTTCTATACCTAATTGGTTTAATATTTGTAGTTGTGCAAAATTATTTTTATCTACTTTATATAAAAATTTTTTTCTGTATTTCTCCTTTAACAAAGAAATCACATACTCTATAGTCTCTTTTCTTATAAAAATATCATCTTTTTTATCTATTTTTAGAAAAATCTCATTATGTAAAATACCATTAATTTTAAAAGGTAAATATATATTATATTCTTTTTTCTTTTGTTTAAAAGCTTTTTCAAAAAATTTTTCTACATCTACATTATTCTCATTTGAAAAAAGTAGAATAGAAGCTATAAAAAATAAAAATATCTTTTTCATTATTCTATAGTTATAACAACATTTAAAGTAGTCTTATAATCTCCTACTATTAAAGAGGAAAAGACGATTTTATCTGTTTTAAATTCTATATTTCCAACACTACTACTACCATCATTTTTTCCGATAAAAGCAATAAAATCAGTCCCATTGCCAATAGTAATCTGACTTCCATTACTAGGAGTATAATAGTAATTCATGCCTATGGTATATTGAGGATATATTGTATGTTTTAAATCTGAAGTATTAAATCTAATTTTAAAAGAATTTAAGCTATTATTTTTGATATAAAGTTCTCTCTTTATACTATTGTTCTCATTTAAACTACCAAAATTAACTATTGCACTTATAAATTTCTTACCATCTTCATAATTATCAATAGATTCGAATGAAGCTACAGCCACTAATGGAACAGAACCGTTTATTGAAAAAATCCCAGAAGAAGAGGAGGAATTATCTCCTAATTGTACTATAATATCAGAAGTAAGTTGATACTCACCAAGAGTTTGAATATTTGCAACTGTATCTATTTTGACTATTATATTTCCAATAATGGTTTTACCATCTCTCTTTTCAATCTCTCCATCTAAAAGAGTAAAATTAATACCATCCAAAATAGGTATTGCATTACTATTAACACCTTTAAATGATAAAGATGTCTCTATCTTATCTCCCTCTTGATTTCTGAGATCAGTAATATTGCTCATTCTCATCTGAATAATTTTACTAGAATCACTCTTGATATATATAGGTATCTCTTTTATAAGATTATTGCTAGAAATATTTAATAATTGAGAAAAACTATCTTGAATATTATAAACAACAATATCTCCATCTTGACCTGATTCTATTGAGCTATTATCTACTACAAGATATTCAGCATATATACTATTAAATAAAATTATAAAAACAATTAGTTTTTTCATTTTTTATCTTTTTTTTCTAATCTAACAGTGTTAAGTTTTCCTTGAGGTAACTTAATATTTTTTAAGATTAGGATATTTTCTTTACCTGCCAATATTCTTTTAAACTTTGTATCTTTTAAATTTTTTTCAGTTAAGAGATACTCCTTATTATCAATAGTAATTATAAAGTTATAAAAGTTATAATTTGGAACAATACTAGCTTGACCAATATTATTAATGGTTAATTTTATACTATTAGTATCTAAAATCTCAAATGTTTTAATTTTTAGATTAGCTTTAGCTTTAGGTTTATGAACAAAGAGAAGCCCTTCATAGGTAAATCTCATTTTAATTTGACCTTCTACTTTATTCGTTGTTGTTTTTTGCATCTTATCACTAACATCAATATTTAGTTCATGTGCAATAATTCTATAAACTTCTTCCACATCAGGAAGAACAGAACCCATATATCGAACACGAATTTTTTTACTCTCTTTTGGTTTGAGAACAAATTGAGATGGATATGCCATTACCTTTTGTGTTTCTATTCGCTTCTCTTTTTTCCCATTAGTATCAACTAAAAATTTTATACTAAAATCAGCTGCAACAGTTCTTTCAGTTGGATTTGATACCTTAAATACTATTTGTCTTTTTTTTAAATTAGAAATAGTCTCTATAAGTGGGTACATTGTAATGGAAAAAAGAAAACTTGAAAATATAAAGAGCAACAAGAAGACTCGTTTCATAAAAACTCCTTTTATAAAATAGTAAAAAACCTATAAAAATATAGGTTTTTTACTCTTAATTTGCTGAAACAGTTGTATATAGATATGCTTCATAAGATCCAGGAGGTTGCCCTGATATATCTCCTCTTTGAAATGAGAAAAAGTGACCAGAGTTTTCTCCATCTGAAGGAGCTGATGTAAGTTGTTTTTCAGTTCCTAAAGTCCATACATGACCTGCATCATATCCATCAAAATAATATGTTACAGGAATATAACCACCATTTTCAGATATCATTGCACCCCCATTATACGAATCAATTGTCATACTAATACCACTATCAAGATTACTTTTTGTATAGATATATCTATCTGTTCCTGTGTATTCTTCTAAATCTCCAAGGTCAAAGTCCCATCCTTGAAAATACATTTCACCATCAACTATATCATCTGTAATCTCTTCACCAAAGGATACAATTGCTCCTCCACCAAGATAACCACTGATTGTAATTTCATCTTGAACAGCTAAAGCATTTAAACTAAATAATGCAACTAATGCTACAATAGATAATGTCTTTTTCATAATAAATCCTTTTTATATATTTTAAGGTATTCCATGTTATTACTCACTATACTTTATACCTTATATTGTGTTAAGCAAACTCTAATCGGCAAATTGGTTTGCAATAGCTTATTTTTCCCTCTATCTATTGAGGGAATCCCCAAATAAAAAGATAAATCCTCTTATTTATGATATTATACAACAGAATAATTACGAAATAATTACGATTTGGTATAAAATATTTTTTTTTGTAGTTTTTTGGATATGTTTTATATTATAAGATTTAGGGGTTAAAGCAAAAAATTGATATTTCATTAGTTTCTAACTAATATTAGAGAAAAATAGATGCGTAAATATTTAAACTTATTTTGATATAATTCGCCCTTAAATTGTTGTCTCACCAAAGAGTGTTGCAACGACCCCTATTATTGGGAAGAGCAAAATGCTAGAGCAGGTTAGTTGCCTGACACAAAAAACTATT
>CAZNJD010000028.1:0-14252 GCA_964573285.1 uncultured Sulfurovum sp.
GTAACTTTGGATCTTGCCGAAATGAAAGAAAACGTAAAAAGCAAGCTGGCAAGTTGGCAAAAAGAAAAAGAAATTATAAGTCAATTGAGGGAAATAAAAATTCAGAGAGATGAGCTCAACACACAAGCTGAAGTGGCTCAAAGAGAAGGAAATTTGGGTAAAGCTTCCGAAATTTTGTACGGAGCGCTTCCCAAATTGGAGCAAAAAGCCAAAGATTTAGGTGCTGATGCTATTTTGGTTGTTTCACCATATTACAATAAACCAACTCAAGAAGGATTATATCAACACTATAAAGCTATAGCTAAATCAGTAGAACTTCCATTTATGTTATATAATGTCCCAGGTAGAACGGGTGTTGATATACAAGCAGATACTGTATGTCGATTATTTGATGATGTAGATAATATTTTTGGTATCAAAGAGGCAACTGGCTCTATAGAAAGAGCTGTAGAGCTACTATCTAAACGACCTAATTTATATCTCTTTTCTGGTGATGATGCTATAGATTATCCAATATTAGCTAATGGTGGAAAAGGTATTACATCAGTAACAGCCAATCTACTACCTGACCTAAAAAGTGAGTTAGTTCACTCTGCACTAAAAGGCAATTTTAAAAGAGCCAAAGAGTTAAATGATAAACTCTATCCTATTAATAAAGTAATGTTTTGTGAAAGTAATCCTATTCCTATAAAAGCTGCTATGTATATAGCTGGATTGATTGATACACTAGAGTATAGATTACCATTAGTCCCACCAAGTAGTGAAAATATGTATAAAATTGAAGAGGTAATGAAAAATTATAATATAGTAGGAGTAAAATAGGATGGCAAGTAACAAGGGTAAAACCGTTGTAATCACAGGAGCTACAAAAGGTATAGGTAAAGCAATTGCAGAAAAATTCGCATTAGAAGGTGTGAATGTAGCATTCACATATAATTCAAATAAAGAGATTGCTCATAAAATTGCAAAGGATTTAGAGAGTAGATATGGAATTAAGGCAAGAGCTTATAAACTTAATATTTTGGAACTAGATGAGTTTAAACCTCTGTTTCTGGCTATAGATAAAGATTTCGACAGAGTTGATTTTTTTGTCAGTAATGCTATGATTTATGGTCGTTCTGTGGTAGGTGGATATGGTAAGTTTATGAAACTAAGACCTACAAAAGGTCTGCAAAATATCTATACTGCAACTGTTGGTGCTTTTGTTAGAGGTTCACAAGAATCTGCTATTAGAATGCAAAAAGTAGGTGGTGGAGCTATTGTAACACTTAGTTCTACAGGAAATCTTATTTATATAGATAATTATGCAGGACATGGTACAAACAAAGCTGCTGTTGAGGCTATGAGTAGATATGCTGCTGTAGAACTTGGAGAAATGGGAATACGAGTCAATGCTGTAAGTGGTGGGCCAATTGATACTGATGCTTTAAAAGCTTTTACTAATTATGAAGAGGTAAAACAGGCTACAATCGACCGTTCTGCTGTTAATAGAATGGGAAATCCAGAAGATATTGCTGGTTCTGTCTATTTTTTGTGTACAGATGAAGCATCTTGGATTACTGGTCATACACTTGTAGTTGATGGTGGGACTACTTTTAGATAATCAATATTAAATAAAAATAGGGCAACCTCAAATAATTGCCCCTACAAGGAATTTCTCTTATGCAAAATGCAAAAATTGTCAATATCCCAAATATTTTAGCTTTTATTCGTCTGCTTTTAGCTCCAGTTATGTTTATACTTTTGGTTAATCAAGATTTGAGTATATTTGAGGGTATTCATACTTCATGGCTAAACTATTTTGCTGCTTTTATATTTGTACTAGCTAGTGCTACAGATTTCTTTGATGGATATATAGCTAGAACATTTAATCAGATAACGGTTATGGGGCAAATACTCGACCCTTTGGCTGACAAAATGTTAACCTTAGCAGGATTTTTAGGTCTTATGATGCAAGATTTAGCTTCTCCTTGGGCTATTTTTTTAATATTAACTCGTGAACTATTTATTACAGGACTTAGAGTTTCTGCTGTATCAGAGGGTATAGATATATCTGCTTCATGGTTAGGAAAAGTCAAAACTGTTATACAGATGATTGCTATTGGATTTTTGCTTATGCATTGGAGTGGTGGTAAAATTTTACTTTGGATTGCTGTTGGGTTAACACTCTATTCTGGGTATGAGTATGTTAGAGATTTCTTTAAAAAAGTTGAGCTTTAAAGGTGTATGAACTATTCAAAGAAATGGATTGAATAGTTCATATATTCTAATATTTTTAGAGTGGGTGTTAAAAAATGCTACTTTAATAATTAGCTATAGATAATCCCAGAACCGAGTACTCTATTATTATCATAAAAGACAGCTACTTGTCCAGAAGCTAATCCAAACAGACTCTGCTTTAATTTCACTTCACCTAAAGCATTATCTATTTTGACATGACAATCTATAGCTGTTGTTCTATAGCGAACTTTTACCTTTGCATCAAACTCTTCTAATGGTTCAAATAGATTAATCTGCTTAATTTTAAATCTATCTACTTGTAACTCACCTTTTTTGCCTACTACTATTTGATTATCTTTTGCTTTTATCTCTAATACAAAATGTGGGTCATGTGCACCATTAACTGTAAAACCTCTTCTCTTTCCAATAGTATAATGCATATATCCTTTGTGAGTTCCTACTACTTCACCATTACTATTGAGTGTCTCTCCTACTAAATCTATATCCATATGTTTTTCCAAAATTTCGGTATAATCATTCTCTACAAAACAGATTTCACTACTCTCTTTTTGTTCTCCTATATCTTTCAAAATTGGAATATCTTTGGCAAACTCTTTTACCTCATCTTTTATCCATGAACCTAATGGAAAAATTAACTTAGGAAGTATCTCTTTTTTTACTTGTGCTACAAAATAGCTTTGGTCTTTACTATCATCTTTGGCAGTATAAAAAAACTGACCATCACAGTTTAGATAGTGTCCTGTTGATACCTTTTCTATCCCTAGAGATTGGGCAAATTCTACCATTTTACCAAATTTGATTGTTCGATTACATTTAACACATGGATTAGGAGTCAAACCTTCTTTGTAAGTCTCTACAAAATAGTCATATACTTCTCTTTTAAAATCTTCAGATAAATCATAGAAATGGGTTTCTATTCCTAGATACTCCCCTACTCTTTTGACATTGGCATAATTCTTCGCATGATATGCTTCATTATCATGGAGTTTCATATAAACTCCAACTACCTCATAACCCTCTTTTTGTAAAAGTATAGCAGTAACTGTCGAATCGACACCACCACTCATACCTACCAGTACTTTTTTGTTCACTATTTACCTTTCATATAGTGATATTTTTTAATATAAAGAGTTTTCATATAACTCATAGGAATTAGTACTGAATTTCTCTCTTGCCATGATGGGTGAGGAACAGTTAACTTTTTACTATGCATATGCAAATCTTCATAAAAAATCATATCAATATCTAGCGTTCTAGGTGCGTCTTGAAAGGAACGCCTTCTGCTAAATTTTTTTTCTACATGCAAAATATATCGTAAAAGTGCTTTAGGTTTTAAACAAGTTTTCACATAAATCAATGAGTTATAAAAATACTCTTGTTCAAGATACCCAAATGGTGGATTTTTGAGTATTGGTGCTGTCTCAATTATAGTAATATATGGTGATTTTTTTAGATATATAAACAGATGATTAAATCTTCTTCTAACATCACCTATATTTCCACCTATACCCAATAGTGCATTATACTGATGTATTATACTTAATTTTCTTTGGTATGGATATAACTTTTGAAAATATAAACTATGCTCTTTGTCTAAATTTCTAACCATCTATTTACTGCAAGAGGCTCCTGAACCTGCTAAACAATAATCCTCTTTACAATCAGCATTTTCATAACCATTACAACATCTACAAATCTCTTTTTCTACTATTTTTTCATTTTTATTCTTGAATTTATCTTTGAAAGCATTTGATACAAAATTACTAAACTTTTCACCCTCCTTTTTTTCACTATCAAACTTTTTTTCCAGAGAAGCTAATCTTGGTCGTACCACTTTATTGACCTCACTTCTTACGGCATATACCTCTGTATATCTCTTTCTATTAGAGAAAAAATTTGAAATAAACTTCAACATATTTATAACTAAAACTATAATAATAAATGCGAAAACTACCTTGATAATAATATGAGCATCCATGTTTGTATCCTTTTTTTGTAATATTATAACATTAATCCAATAATTTTATGGCAAACTTAACAGCTTCTTCATTAGGTTTTTCTCCACCTATTATACGAGAAATTTCATCAACTCTACCCTGTTTATCCAAAACCATAGCTTGACTTATTCCATCTTCTTTAAATATTAATATATGCTGATTGGCTTTTGATGCCAAATGAGCTTGATGTGAAATAGCAAAAATCTGATACACTGATGATAATTTAGCTATCATATTGGCTATAGCTATAGACTCATCTCCACTTACATTTGCATCTATCTCATCTAATATCAATACACCTCCATCTTTTTCACCAGAGAGTGCTACAACCATCAGAGCTAAACGAATACGATTAAACTCTCCACCACTTAATGTTGAAGCTATCGAGCCATCTAAATTTATATCTATCCTATCCTGACCTAATTCATTTAATATTATAGGATTAAATATGAAATTTATAGGAGGTAATTTCAGCTCAAAAAGATATTTTTCTAACTCTTTTTCTATAATCAGAGCCTCTTTTTTTCTATATTGAGTTATATTCTCTGCCAAAATTCTAAGTTCTGTTGACTTTATCTCTAAAAATGACTCTAACATACTTTTATCTTGTTCTATATTTTTATAACCACGCAACTCAACTCTCTTATTTTTTGCATAAGAGAGTGCTTTTTCGATACTACCATATCTAGTTTTAAGTAGTGATATATGTTCTATCCTATCTAAAACTTTTTCTATATTAACCTCTGATAACTCTTCTGTTAATAGCTCTATATCTTCAAAATCTGCACGAAGTTGGTTCATCATCTCTACAAAGAAACTCCAATCCTTGTCCAATAGTTTATAAACTTCAATTACAGACTCTTCCATATCAAAAATATCATTAGCACTGCTTAGTGCCTCATTAATTTTATCTATTCGAGATAATCTATTTTTAATTTTTAATAACTTCTCATCTTCACCTATCTGAGGATTTATACTCTCTATCTTCTCTATCTCAAAAGTTGCAAACTCTATTAGTTCAGCTAATTTATACTCATCCTCTTTTATTTTGTTAAGTTGGGCTAATTTTATTTTATAATTTATATATTCTTTCTTATACTCTTTTAAAAGTTTTTTGAAACTTCTATTCTTTACCGAAAGAGAATTATCTATTATCTTTATAAGCTTATCACTTGCAAAACATTGTTTCTCACGAACAGATAGATATTGCACAAAAGGTTGAAAAAGTTCATTAAGAGATTTCTTAGAGATATTTTGACCATCTAAGTAATATCTAACTCTGTCTTTTTTAATAGATTTTAAGACTATCTCATCTTCTAATGAATAGGCTTGAGTATTTAGATTATCAGGTCTATCTATAGATATTTCACAGAGTAAGGCTTCGGATGTACTATAACCAAAAGAGGATAAAATAGAATTTATTAAAACAGATTTACCTGCTCCACTAGGACCAGAAAAAACTACTAACCCTTTATCTAACTCTAGTTCTACTTTTTCAAATAAAATTAATCCTTTGAGATATAGTCTATTAACCATTACTCATCACCCCATGATAACTTTTCTCTTAGGACTTTGAAATAACTATGCTCTTTTTTGTGTAAAAGTTTTGCACTCATATCTGCACCTTTTATTACCAATTTTTCTGTGGGTCTTAAACGATAATTATCTTGTCCATCAATCATCACAACCAACTCATCAGGTGAAGTCATCTCAATAGTAAAATCACTTGGAACTACCAAAGGTCTTTGTGTGAGGGAGTGAGGAGCAACTGGTGTCATAATAAAAACTTTGGAGAGAGGATACATTATAGGACCACCCAAAGATAAATTATACGCTGTAGAACCTGTAGGGGTAGAGATAATCAATCCATCACCTCGATAGGTATTAAACCAATCACCATCAATAGAGGCATCAAGTTTGACCATATGAGAGATAGTAGGTCGAGTAATAACCACATCATTAAAAGCATAAAAATCTTCTTTATCATTTCCTCTGTCTATATATCCCTCAATCATCATACGATTATCAATTCTATAATCACCAATAAGAAGATTATCTAACATATCATCAACACAATCTATAGGTGTATCTGCCAAAAATCCTAAATTTCCTGCGTTAATCCCCAATACTGGTTTATCATATCCGTAACTTTTTCTTACCAATGAAAGCATTGTCCCATCTCCACCAAGAGAGATTAGTAAATCAACCTCTTGACACATTTTATGAAAATTTATACCATTTAAACCAACCATATTTGCTGATAAATGACCTAATAAAACTTCTATACCTTTATCTTCAAACTTTGATTTTATATCATTATAAATTGGAAGAATATGTATAGAGTCTGGTCTTAATACAAATCCAACTTTTTTTATTCGATTTAATTTCTTTGACATAACAAAACTCCTATATAAACTAATGAAAGAGTAGCATAAAATAGCTTGATTTGATGGAACCGTTTTTAATTATTATTTTTAACTTTTTTAATATATTAATGTTTGTATTTCAATAAATTTTAAGTATAATTTATCATTATCTTAGGTATAATTCTCTCAAAATTTATAATTAGGATTTTAAAATGTCAAAAAAATTAATACTTCTTATTGGCGCGCCTGGTTCAGGCAAAACAACAGATGGCAAAACAGTAGCAGATGAGTGTTTATCTAATATCACAAGCTACTCTCTGGGTGAAATTTTGAAACAAGATATGAAAAAAGGTGGAAAAGTAGGAAAAATTATTAACGATTATGTATCAAAAGGTGAATTAGTACCAACTTCTTTAACCATAGATGAGTTATGCAAAACTGTATTAAATGCACCTACTGATATTGTACTTATTGATGGTTTTCCAAGAGAGATAGAGCATGTAAAAAATTTTGGTGATACAATCAATAATCTAAAAAGAGTTGAACTTCTCTCTGTAATTGAGGTACGAGTAAGTGAAAAAACTGCGAGAAAAAGATATTTTGCAAGTCATAATGATGAGAGTGAAGAGATATTTAATCATAGTATGAAAATATATCAAGATACTATATCTGAAATTGAAGAGTATTATAAAAAACAGAACATATTAAAAGTTATAAATGGAGAAAGAGATTTAGATATTGTTGTTAGTGATATTAAGAAATATCTCAAATCACTAATTCCTAATCCAGTAGAAGCATAGATATTTAATATAAACTAATCAATGTTACGAGAAAATATAGTAGAAAGCCTTTTAGGCAAAACTACTCAAAAAAAGAAAAGCAGAATTCCAGCAAAGCTGGATTTTCTACAAAGTGCTACGGGGCTGATTTTAGCCATTTTTATACTCTTTCATCTTATTTTTGAAGCATCTATTCTATTTGGGAAAGATAGTATGTATGCTATTACAAAAATGTTTGAGGGTGAATTTTTAATCGAAGGTGGGTCTCCTATTTTCATATCTATTTTAGCTTCTATTATATTTGCTATTTTTATCTTTCATGCTCTTTTGGCAATGAGAAAATTTCCAAACTCATATAGAGAGTATCTTAGACTAAAAACTCATGCAGAGCTTATGAAACACAATGATACCAACCTTTGGATTATTCAGATAACTACAGGATTTCTGATGTTTTTTTTGGGTTCAGTTCATTTATATATAGTTTGGACTCAACCTCAAAATATAGGACCTTTTGCATCAAGTGATAGAGTTTATAGTGATTGGTTCTCTCCTCTCTATTTTATGCTTTTGGTATCAGTTGTACTTCATGCAGGAGCTGGAGTTTATAGATTAATTATGAAATGGGGTTGGTTTGATGGGAAAAAGCCTAAAGAAAATAGAATAAAAACTAGAAAAATTATCAAAGCTATTACTATTTTTTATTTAGTTCTTGGACTTCTTTCACTTATGGCATATATCAAAATAGGATATGACCATCAAAAATATTATGGAGAAAGATATACTCCAACCATAGGGGTAAAACATGAAAATTAAATATACCGAGGCACTAATTATTGGTGGTGGTTTAGCAGGTCTTCGTTCTGCAATTGCTACAACAACCAAAGGATTAGATACTATTGTACTAAGTCTGGTTCCTGTTAAACGATCACACTCATCAGCTGCTCAGGGTGGTATGCAGGCCAGTTTAGCTAATAGTGTTATGGGAGAGGGTGATAATGAAGATATCCATTTTGCAGATACTGTAAAAGGTAGTGATTGGGGTTGTGACCAAGAGGTAGCTCGAATGTTTGTGAATACTGCTCCAAAAGCCATAAGAGAGTTAGCATCATGGGGTGTTCCCTGGACTAGAATTCAAAGAGGAAAAAGAGATGTTGTAATAAATACCAAAAAAGAGACTATTACAGAAAAAGATGAAGCTCATGGACTAATTAATGCTAGAGATTTTGGTGGAACTAAAAAGTGGCGAACATGTTATACCTCTGATGCAACAGGACATACTATGCTCTATGCTGTAACCAATGAGGCTATGAGACTAGGTGTAATTATTGAAGATAAAAAAGAGGCTATATCTCTAATTACTTATAATAAACAGTGTTTTGGAGCAATAGTAAGAGACCTAAAAGAGGGTGGATTAACTGCGTATGTAGCTAAAGGTACTATGATTGCAACGGGTGGTTATGGAAGAATATATAAACAATCAACCAATGCAACTATTTGTAAAGGTACAGGTCATGCTATAGCTTTAGAAGCAGGTGCATATTTAGCCAATATGGAAGCTATACAATTTCACCCTACTCCTATTGTGCCATCTGGAATTTTGCTTACAGAGGGTTGTCGAGGAGATGGTGGAGTCTTAAGAGACAAAGATGGATATAGATTTATGCCAGATTATGAGCCTGAGAAAAAAGATTTAGCAAGTAGAGATGTTGTAAGTAGAAGAATGCTAGAACATATAAAAAAAGGTAAGGGGGTAAAATCTCCTTATGGAGACCATTTATGGTTAGATATTTCTATCTTGGGTCGTGAACATATAGAAAAGAACCTAAGAGATGTTCAAGACATTAGCAAAACTTTTAATGGAATTGACCCAGCAGACAAAGGTGAAAAAGGGTGGATGCCAGTTCTTCCTATGCAACACTACTCAATGGGTGGTATTAGAGTTACTCCAAAAGGAGAAAGTGTCAATATCAAAGGGCTTTTCTCCTGTGGTGAATCTGCTTGTTGGGACTTACATGGATTTAATAGACTTGGTGGAAATTCTGTTAGTGAAACTGTTGTTGCTGGTATGATTGTGGGTAACTATTTTGCAGATTTTTGTAAAAATGCTCATATTACTATTGATACAAAAGTAGTTGAAGAGGAGTTAAATAGACAGGATAAGTATATCCAAAGCCTTTTAGAGCTTGATGGTGATGAAAAAATATATGATATTAAAGATAGAATGCGAATTATTATGCAAGAGAAAGTTGGTATATTTAGAAATGGAAAAGATTTATCTGATGCAGTTGAAGAGTTAAGTGAACTGTTAGAAAAAAGTCAACGAATTAGAGTCGAAAATAAATGCCGACTGCTAAACCCTGAATTAGAAGAGGCTTACAAAGTGCCTATGATGTTAAAAGTAGCTCTATGTGTTGCCAAAGGTGCAAGAGATAGAACAGAGAGTAGAGGGGCTCACTATAGGGAAGATTATCTCAAAAGAGATGATAAAAATTGGCTCAATAAAACTATTAGTTATTGGGCAAATCCAGATGATTTGGAACCAACATTAAAATATGAAGAGCTAGATATTATGAAAATGGAGATGCCTCCAGCATTTAGAGGATATGGAAGAAAAGGTCAGATTATAGAAAATCCATTAAGTCAAAAAAGAGCTGATGAGATAAATAATATAATAAAAGAAAATAAAGATGATGATAGATATACAAGACAAAATAGAATAATGCCTTATAAACTTCAACCTGAATACAAAGCCAAAAATGAGAGATTAGGAGATAAAAATGAGTAGAGAGATAACTATAACAGCACTCAAATATAACCCATCTAATAAAAACTCAAAACCTGAATTTGTAGAGTATAAGCTTGAAGAGACTGCTGGAATGACACTCTATATTGCTCTGACTAAAATTAAATCAACTATAGACCATGATTTGAGTTCAGATTTTGTATGTCGTGCTGGAATTTGTGGTGCTTGTGGAATGATTATTAATGGAAAACCAAGACTTGCATGTAAAACTCTTACAAGTGAATTTAAAGATGGGAAAATAGAGCTTTTACCACTTCCAACATTTAAACTAATTAAAGATTTATCAGTTGATACTGGTTCATGGATGAAAAGTATGTCTATTAGAGTAAATAGTTGGATTGAGGCAAAGGAGGAAAAAACAGATATAACTAAAATAGAAAAAAGAGTAGAACCTGAAGTTGCACAAGAGGTATTTGAGCTTGATAGATGTATTGAGTGTGGATTATGTGTAGCTAGTTGTTCTACTGCTATTATGCGTCCAGATTTTGTTGGTGCTGTTGGACTAAATAGAGTAGCACGATTTCAAATCGACCCACATGATAAACGAACAGATGCTGATTTCTATGAGATTATAGGTGATGATGAGGGAATATTTGGTTGTATGTCACTCTTGGCATGTGAAGACCATTGTCCAAAAGATTTGCCACTTCAAAGCAAAATAGCTTATATGCGTAGAAAAATGGTAAAGGTTTAAAATTTATGGAACACTATTCATTTAATATACAAATGTTACTCTCTGCAATTATTATGGGGACAACATTTATAGGTATTTTTACTGAAGGGTTACACGGTTTTCATCGTACTAAATTTGCTATGCTTGGTGCATTAACTATGATTATCATAGGACAAATTTATGGATTTTACTCACCTCAAAAAGCCATAGAAGCAATTGATTGGAATGTTGTATTTCTCTTAGGAGCAATGATGACTATTGTATCTATTATGATACCAACAGGTGGATTTGAAGCTATTGCTTATAAAATAGCATATATAAGTAAAGGGAGATTATATCTATTGATGGTGCTAATGGGGACAGCAGTTGCTATTATCTCTTTAATGCTAGATAATGTTACAACGGTCGTTATTTTTGGCCCTATTATTATATTAATTGCTACTGCTTTAAAAGTAAATCCAATTCCATATCTATTAACAGCAGCACTATTATCAGATACAGGAGGGGTAGCTACATTAGTTGGTGACCCACCTAATCTAATGATTGGTTCAGCCAAAGGTATAGATTTTAACACCTTTTTTCTTCATATGGGTGGAGTTGTACTGATAGCATATATTGCTACTATTATTGCTCTTAAATTTTTATTTAAAAAAGAGTTAAGCGTAAAACCTGAGACTATAGACTTCTCAAAACAAGGAGATGCTCAATTAAAAGATAAAAATACTTGGAATGTCTCTTTAGGCGTTTTAGGTTTAATGGTTATACTGTTTATATTTCATCATCACTTTGGATGGGATGCTTGGATGGTTGCAACACTAGGACTAACTCTAATGCTATTTTTTGCACCAAATATTGATATGGATGGAGCTTTTGGAACTATTGAGATTACACTACTTGCATTTTTTATATCTCTTTTTGTAATTGTAGGTGGTGTTGAACAGACTCACTTTTTGGAGTATATAGGTAGTAATATTGAACCATTTGTCAAATCAGACCTAATGATGGCTACAATTATACTTATGTGGACATCGGCCATATTTTCAGCTATGATTGATAATATCCCATTTACAGCAGCTATGATACCAATTATTACAGGGATTGAAGCACAAGGCATTCCTGCTACTCCATTATGGTGGGCATTAGCAATTGGTGTTGGTATGGGAGGAAATGGTACTCACTTAGGCTCAACTGCCAATGTATTTATAGTAACTTTGTCAGAGAGATTAGCAAAAAAGAAAAATGACCCATCTTTAGCTATTACTCCTGGACTTTGGTTTAGAAAAGGTACACCTGCTATGATTGCAACACTAATCGCATCAACTATAGTTTTTCTAATATTCTTTGATTTTTTTGCAAAACCAATTTAGGAGAAAAATTAGAAAAATATGAAAAAAATTAAATATGATATATGTATAATAGGTTCTGGACCTGCTGGATTTGCGGCAGCTATGCGTTCTTATGATTTTAATAACCATGTTGTCATTATTGAAGGTAATCATCTCGGTGGGGCAGGAATTATGAACGGAGCATTGACTTCTAAAACTCTTTGGGAATTTTCTACAAACTATGCTACTGCAAAAAGAACAGATAGAGGATATAAAGTCTCTAGCATTCATCTCAACTATACAGAGGTAAAAAAGAGAGTCTGCCAAGCAGCAGAAGAGAAACAGTATCAATTACTATCTCAAATAGAAACATTTGCTAAAAAACCTAATAGTAGTAGAAGTATTACTCTTATAAATGGTTGGGCAAAATTCAAAAATTCTCAAATAATTACTGTTCAAAAAGAGAATAAAGAGACTATAGAGATAGAAGCAGATAACTTTATTATCGCTACAGGCTCATCCCCTAGAGAACACCCTCTATTAGAGATAGATAAGAAAAGAGTAATAAATTCCGATAATATATTCGCTCTAAAAAAATTCCCCAAAAGAGTCTTGATTGTAGGTGCTGGTATTGTAGGATGTGAATTTGCTACTATCTTTGCAAATTTTGGACAAACACAAGTACATCTACTAGACTCTCAACAGAGAGTTATACCATTTGAAGATGATGATGTAAGTAACTATGTAAACAAAAAACTTTTAGATATTGGAGTAATACACCATGAAGCAACTCTAAGAGAGATACGAAAAGAGGATACACATATTGATATTGTATTAGACTATAACGATGGGCATACAGAGGTTATTGCTGTTGATGTTGTTTTAGTCTCAATAGGACGAGTTCCCAATACAAAAAACCTTGGACTAGAAAATATCAATGCTAAAGTTAACCAAAGAGGTATCTTGGAAGTTGATAAAGAGTGTAGAGTAGATAAAAACATCTATGCAGTCGGAGATATAACAGGAAATATGGCATTAGTAAATATAGCTGAAATGGAAGGACGATTTGCTGTAAAAGCCATAGAGTCCAAGATTACTTTTCCTTTAAGTTATCATAATATCTCAACCATTATGTTTTTTAAACCTGAAATATCAGCTATAGGGCTAACAGAAAAAGAGTGTAAATCTCAAAATATATCATATAAAGTTATAACCTATCAACACTCTATTATCTCTCGTTCTATTGCCATGAGAGAGACCGATGGATTTTTTAAAATCATAGTAACAAATGAAGATAATCCACTAATATTAGGAATGAGAGCTGCAGGATTACAAGCTGCTGTTTCTATTATATTTATAGCAGGAATTATGAATAACCATACAAGGCTTAATGATATTATGAAAACAGTTCACCCACATCCGAGTGTAAGTGAGGGAATTCAAGAGTGTCTTCGGATACTTAAAGGCAAGTCAATTATGAAACCAGAGGCATTTCCTGAACAGATTAAGCTTAAGGTTTGGGAGAGTGGATGTGAATTATAGTAAGTCTGAACTTCACTCTTTCAAATCATAGATTATGGGAGAGGATTACAAAATTTATTTTTTACTCAATTAAGCCAAAAAGAGTATAATCAAATTAAAAAAAGAGTAAAAAATGAAAAAGCTACCCATAGGAAAAAGTGATTTTAAATCTATTATACAAGACAATTTTTACTATATAGACAAAACCAATTTTATTAGTGAGGTTATAGATAATAGTGCTGATGTTATTCTACTCCCAAGACCTAGAAGATTTGGCAAAACTCTTAATCTCACTATGACAAAATATTTCTTTGATGTAGAGGAGGATAATAGAGAACTTTTTAATAATCTAAATATCTCAAAGAACCAAGAGGCTATGAGGCATTGTGGCAAATATCCAATTATATATATTACATTCAAAGATGTCAAAGAGAGTAGTTTTGAAAGGAGTATAGAAAAAATAGACTCTCTTATTAGAGTTCAATTTGGAGAGTATGAAGATATTATCTCTAAGATAATTGATAAGGTCAATAAAGAGGATAGGAGT
>CAZNJD010000029.1:0-12292 GCA_964573285.1 uncultured Sulfurovum sp.
TTCATATAAGCCATTAAAGATAAAAGTCCTAATATAATATAAAAAATAATTATAAAGTTTCTTATAAACTTAAGTCTTTTTCTACTTACTTTATATGTTTTACTATTAAACCAACCCCATTTCACAATTAATCTATAAATCCCAATTGTTGCATGAAACTCAACCGCAATAAGTAAAATTATATACATCACCCAGGCATTATCACTCCAAATTCTATGGGAACTTAAAAATGGTCCAATATTTGCTGGTTCGCTCATCATTTGGTATAAGTGCATAGAGGCAAAGAAAAATAGTAAAAATCCAGTTAGTACCTGTATAGCCCAAAGTTTTGTATCGCCATGTGGATACATATGAGTATGTGAGTTAAAATTTCTAAATTGTCTATAAGAATTTGGAAATTTTCTAACAGCTAATATAGCATGAAATACTATGATAATAAATACAACAAAAGCAATACCAACTACAAAAGAAGGGTCACCACCATCTATAAATAAACTTCCAGATAAAATTTTATCAACTTTATGCATAAAATCATTACTTATTAAAATAGATGAAACAAAAAGAAGATGAAATTTTATAAATATAGCTAAAATCAAGCCACTAAGACTTTGATAAAAATCCAATTTTGCAGGAATTTTACTTTTAGAACCATCAACCTTTCTATCTATAATACCTTCTAATATATGATTTATTTTATTTTTCTTCATCTATATATTATTTTGTAATTTCATATTTTTCTAAAACTTTTTCAATTAATTTCATAGATTCATTAGATGGTGAAGTTAAAGGAAGTCTATATTCTAGCGTATCAATTAATCCAGCTAGATACATAGCAGCTTTAATTGGTATTGGATTTGATTCACAAAATAATACTGTATTTATAGGATATAGCATATTGTTTAACTCTTTAGCTTTTACAAAATGACCATCTAGTGCTTCATGAACTAATTGAGATTTTAGATTTGGTAAAAGATTTGCAGTTACAGATGTAATTCCTGCTCCACCATTAAGTAAAATAGAATAATCAATTGCATCATCACCACTTAATATTTTTAAGTTAGGTCTTTGAGAAAGAAGTTGTGTAACCCTATCCAGACTTCCAGTTGCTTCTTTTATGCCATAAATGTTATCACAATCATCAAAAAGTCTAATTACTGTTGATGCTTGTATATCAACACCAGTACGACCAGGTACGTTATAAAGCATAAAACCTAAATCAGGTACGGCAGAAGCAATTGTTTTATAATGCTGATATAGTCCCTCTTGAGATGGTTTGTTATAATATGGACTTACAGAAAATATTGCATCTACTCCACACTCTTCTGCATGTCTAGCTATATCTATAGCCTCATGAGTAGCATTACTCCCAGCTCCAGCTAATACTTTTGTAGTTGTATTTTTGCATATCTCTACAGCTATCTCTATACATCTTTTATGTTCATCATGAGTTAGAGTTGCACTTTCACCTGTTGTCCCTACTGGGCATATTGCATCAATTCCATTATCTATCTGTCTTTGGATTAGTTTTGCAAATGTTGCTTCATCCAATGAGCCATTTTTAAAAGGGGTGATTATAGCAGTAGTTGCCCCTGAAATTAAATTTTCCATTCTATTTACTCTTTCTAAGTATAATTGTTGTTGATAGGTTATCATTGAAATATTTTTTCGCTATTTCTGTAACCATTTTAGGTGTAATTTTATCTAAATTCTCTTCATATTCAAGTAAAGGTTTTATATTTCCACGCACTAAATAGCTACCATATAGTGAATTAACATCAGATGAACTCTCCAAAGAATAGATAAAATCAGCTTTTGAATTTATTTTTATTTTATCTAGTTCTTTTTGGGTTACACCACCTGCTTTGATTTTATCTATCTCTTCATGAATTGCACTCTCCAAATCTTCTATTTTGACTTTAGGATTTGCCATACCCATAAATAAGAATATTCCATTATCACTCATCTCCATATTATATGCATAAATCTGATTAGCTAGTCTCTTTTTGTCAATAATCTCACTATTTAGACGACTACTTTTTCCTGCACTTAGTAGCTCTGAAATTGCAGAAAGTATTACTTGGTCTTTATGTTCAAAATTAGGAATAGGATAGGCTATTGCTATAGTATCAACTCTATTATTATCTTTGTGGATAATATTTCGTATGCTTCCATCTCTCTTTGGTTCAACCAAGTGACATGGAGCTATTTTATGGTCATTTTTGATATGTCCAAATGCTTTTTGTGCTTCATCAAATACTCTTTTTTTGTCAATATCACCAGATACTATTAATATAGCATTATTTGGTTGATAATATTTTTTGTGAAATGCTCTTATATCATCAATAGTCCATGTTTGAATATCATTCATAAATCCAATAGGTGTCCAGTGATAAGGGTGAGCTACAAAATGAGTATTAAAAAGTCTAAAATATAGATACCCCATAGGAGGATTGTCTGTTCGTACTCGTCTCTCTTCTGCTACTACATTTCTCTCTATCTGAAACTCTTCATCTTTTAGATTTAAATTTTCCATAAGTTCTGAAAAAAGTTTCATAGAGGTTGGTAGATTATCAGAACTAGAGGTGATAAAATATTGAGTGAAATCAAATCCAGTGGAAGCATTATTTACAGCCCCTTTTGATTTGACTATCTGGTCAAACTCACCAGCTTTTAGGTTTTTGGTTGATTTGAAATTCATATGTTCTAACATATGAGCTATCCCACTTTTACCCATAACCTCATTGCGACTTCCTACTTTGTAATAAATATCAGTAGTAATTACATTAGAATTATTGTGCATAGGAATTGCTACAATCTCTAATCCATTATCAAGTGTCTTTGTATAATATTTTGGTAAAGAGTTACCCATCAAAATTCCTATTAATAGTATTGTAAAAAAAAGTTTTTTTATCATTTATAATCTGCTCCAATAGCTTGACTAATATTGCTATACCCATCAGCTTTTATCAGCTTAGTTAGCTCCTCATTTATATCTTTTATCATTTTTGGTCCATTATATATTAACATACTATATATTTGGATAAGTGAAGCACCTGCTTTTATGCGTCTATAAGCATCAGTAGCATCTTCTATTCCACCTACAGATATTAGTATAGTCTTGCCATATAGCTCTTTGGCGATTGCTTGAAAAAGTCTGAAGGATTTTTCACGAACTAGCGTACCTGAAATTCCACCAAAATCTTTGGCATTTGGTGTTAATGAATAGTCTATAGTAGTATTAGTAGCGATAATTCCACTAGCACCTACTTTGACTGCTGTTTTACATAGAGTAATTGCATCATTAGCTTCCATATCAGGAGCAATTTTTAATAAAATTGGCTGATTGGTAATCTTTTTTGCCATAGTAAAAAGTTCTATAATAAACTTCTCATTTTGTAAATCTCGTAATCCTGGGGTATTTGGTGAAGAGATATTAATAACTATATAATCACCATAATCTTTAAAGGTTTTTAGTAGTACTTCATAATCATCTATGGCTTTATCTTCAGGTGTGACTTTATTTTTACCTATATTAATACCAATAGGATAATCAAAAAAATAGAGTTTATTTAGCTGTTTAACCATATAGTCACAACCATAATTATTAAATCCCATAGCATTTTGAATTGACCTATCCTCTTTAAGTCTAAATAAACGAGGCTTAGGATTTCCCTCTTGTGGTCTAGGTGTTACTGTGCCAATCTCTGTATAACCAAATCCAAGTGTTGGCATAGCTGTAATATACTCTCCATTTTTATCAAAACCTGCACCCAATCCAACAGGATTAGCAAATTTAACACCAAATAGAGTCTGTTCTAAAACAGGGTTGGTTACAAAGTAATGATTTTTTAGTAGTCTCAATATACTAGGAGCAAAGGCTACTGTTTTAAGACCCAAACCTGCTATAGTATGAGCTGTCTCTGGGTCAAAATTAAAAAGAACTTTTTTAATCGTTTGATAAGAAAAAAATGACAATATTAACTCCAATTATTTTAGTTGGCGTATTATATCAGAATTATTTTAGTCAAAGTAGTAATGCAAGGATAATATAAAATCACTTCTATTTTTAATCTCTTTTAATTTACTTGTAGTCATATACCTATATCCTAAATCAATATCCATCTCATTATTTAAAACATAATTAAATCCTACATTTCCACCATATAGATACCCTTTATCAGTCATTAAATCATTTTTTTGTTGCATAGCCCCTAATGAAAATCCAATATAAGGTTTGAATGGAACATCTCTAAATATATCTGTCAATATACCTTTATCAACTTGAATAATCAAACTATGAAATGTATCATCAGAATTTACTGCATAATTATATATAATAGCTGTTCGCCATTGGCTATTTTGTTTACCATATTTAAATCCAATAGTTGGTGCATCAATATTATCATATTGTGTATAAGCCCCTTGCACCCCGATAAATGTATAGAGTCTATCTAGTGAGTCATATGCACTAACTGTAGAGTTTAATAAAAATAGTATAAATAGTGTTTTGAGATAAACTTTCATTTTTAAAACCTTTTGTGATTAATTGTTTTGAAATTATAACGGTTTTACTTTAATCTTAAATCTATTTTTTAAAAAAATCACCATAACGCTTTATATACCTACTTTTTATCTTTTGAGCTAACTGATGAACACTCATTGCATAATATGAGCTTTGATTATATCTAGTAATAACATAAAAATTTTTACCACCATACCATAATTCATCATAACTTCGTTTTTCCAATTTTATTAGACTAACTTTACCATGATAATTAAAATCATCTCTAGGTTTTATTCCTTCTAGGTTTTTACGATAATAAGTATGATTATATCCTGTAGGTAATTTATCAAATCTATTTCCCTTATATTTAACTCGTACTGCAACATCTTCTTGTTTTCTCCAACCGTGTCTTTTGAGATAATAAGCTATACTTCCAATAGCGTCAATTACATTATTCATCTGTTTTTTACCATCTTTGTTAAAATCAACAGCAAATGATTTATATGTACTTGGGATAAATTGAGCTAATCCTATAGCTCCTGATGATGAACCTCGAATATTTTTAGGATTTATATCTTCTCTAGCAGACAATCTAAGTAGTGCAATAAGCTGTTTACGATAAAATTTAGCTCTTCTATCATTTTTATCAAATGACAAATGAACCAAACGGTCAAAAACTAGATAATCTCCACGCATAAAACCATAGTGACTCTCTATACCTATAATAGCTGTAATATATTCAGGCTCAACTTTATATTTTTTAGAAGCTCTCTTTAGTGTATCATGAAATTTTTTCATAAAATATACTCCACCATTTACACGACGGAGATATTGATATGAGTATCTATCCCAACTACCACTAGAGTAACACTGAGAACCACAATATCTGGTTTTTCGTTTTAGTGGGATATAACTATTTTTACGGACACTCTTGAACCATTTTTGTAGTGTTTCTTTTTTGAAACCATATCTATATTGCATAGTATGCATAAATTTTTTAACCTCTTTTTTAGAAGTGTAATCAACAGCTTCCAATGAGGTAATCAAAAAAGCTACTAGCAGTATAAATACTCTAAATATAGACAAACCTAAATTACTTTTTACCGATAAGTGGACATTGACCTGTAATGCCACATAACGGACAAAAATTTATCAAACCAGCAATTAATGGGATGACTCCTAAATAGAACCAACTGTTACCACTATATACTCCATAACCAATTAATCCTGCTCCTAGAACTATTCTAAATGGTTGACAAAATTTACTTATTTTTTTTGCATTCACTATTTTTTCCTTTAAATTATTATTTTGATAATTTAACATAATTAAGCTTTAGCATCAGCTAAAGTCAATGCAAACAGTACAACTATACCATTTTTATTTAAAATGCTCTCTGCTTCTTGAAGTGTTAAACCTGTAGTTACTATATCATCTACTAGAATAACTTCTATATTTGATATGCTATTATATACAAAGTCTCTAGGATTAGATAAACGATACTCTAGTGTCTTACCTGCATATTTAATACGATTTTGAGCTATAAGCTTATTATGTAAAACTTTTACATTTTTATATCGCATCTGGTGGGTTAATAAAGCTACATGACTATATCCATTTTTCACTACCTCATCAACTCCTATTATATAAATCTTTTGACTATTATTAGAGATAAAATTTTTGATAAATGGTCGAAATGTAATTTTGGCTAATGCTTTATATATAATAAAACCTTGTGAAGTATGTTTTGTAAGAAGTAAATCTTCGATATTTTGATATTTGAAAAAGCTATATACCTCTAGTGAACCAATTTTTCGTTTGGTTATAGAGGGTTTGAGTAGTTTGATTCGACATTGAGAACAAAAGGTATTTAAGCTTAATTTATGACAACTAATACATCTCATTTTTAATAATTACAAATAATCTCTTATTATTATAGCATAGTGAAGTACTATAAAATTTAAAATAAAAATCCCCATAGATGACCCCCTAGATATAATCATTTCTAGTTTAGTTCTCTCTTTTCCATTTGTTCTAAATGCAATAATAGTATGAATAACAGTAATTAGTGTCATGATAGCTACAATAATCAATTTATGACGCAATGCATCAATTACAATATTATGTATAGTCATATCAAAAAGTATATCTATTAGACCATTATTTATAATCATTAATGTTCCTGTAATCAACAAAGTAACCAAAGAACCTATCTCAAAATAACCAAATATTGGTCCTACTCGTGGATAAACAGCTTGTTGGTCTTCTTTATCTTTAAGTGAAATTCCTAAAACAAACATAAAAACAGAACCACCTATCCATGAAACAGCAGCGATTAGATGTATATGTATCTCCCAACTCAAGCAAATCCTTTAATATTTTTATCTATTGTAACCAAATCTTAATACTTTATAGATTGAGATATATCAAGAAATTTTTAGTCAAGTTTAAGTACTGCCATAAATGCTTCTTGTGGAATATTTACACTACCTATAGACTTCATTCTCTTTTTACCAGCTTTTTGTTTCTCTAGTAGCTTTCTTTTTCGTGTAATATCTCCACCATAACATTTAGCTGTTACATTTTTACCCATAGATTTAACATTAGTTCTAGCTATTACATTATTTCCTATACTTGCTTGAATAGCTACTTCAAATAGCTGTCTAGGGATTAACTCTTTTAAATTATTGACAAATGCTAATCCTCTTGTTCGTGCTTTATCTTCTGGTACAATAATAGATAAGGCATCAACAACCTCACCTGCTACTTTTATATCTAGTTTTACCAATTTACCAGGTCTAAATCCTATAGGTTCATAATCAAAACTTGCATACCCTTTAGTTGTACTTTTAAGTTTGTCATAAAAATCCATTACAATCTCATTCATAGGAATATCATACTCCATCAATACACGATTTTCATTTATATAATCCATCTTGATTTGAACACCTCTTCTATCATTTAGAAGTTTAATTAAATTTCCTACAAAATCATTAGGTGTTAATATCGTAGCTTTGATATATGGTTCAAATATAGTATCAATTTTTTGAGCTTCAGGTAAATCAAAAGGGTTTTCAATATGTATTTTTTCTCCATTGGTTTTGAGAACTTCATAAATAACAGTTGGAGCTGTAGCTATTAAATCAAGGTTGAACTCTCTCTCTAATCTCTCTTTGATAACCTCCATATGCAACATTCCTAAAAAACCAGTTCTAAATCCTGAACCAAGAGCAAATGAACTTTCAGGTTCAAAAGAGATAGAGCTATCATTTAGTCTTAGTTTATTAAGTGCATCTCTTAGCTCTTCAAATTTATCTGTCTCGATAGGATATAGTCCTGCAAATACAAAGGGTTTAGCAGGTTCAAATCCATCAATATGTTTAGCCGTTGGATTATTTGCATCTGTTACAGTATCACCCACTTGTAATCCATCAACTGTTTTGAGTCCAGTCACTACTATACCAATCTCACCTGTATTTATAGCTGTTGTTTTAATAGGGGCTATAGGATTTGGATACATAAGGTCAAGTACTTGATGTTCCTCTTTGGTACTTATTATCTGTATCTTTTGACCTTTTTTTATCTTACCTTCATATACTCTTACTAATGCCAATGCACCTAAATAGTTATCGAACCAACTATCATAAATTAGAGCTTTGGTAGGAGCATTCTCATCACCTTGTGGTGCAGGAATTCTTTCTACTATAGCTTCTATAAGTTGAGGTACACCTTCTCCTGTTTTGGCTGATACTAATGAATGTTCTGTGCAATCTAATCCTATAGCATCTTCTACTTCAGTTAAGACTCTATCAGGGTCAGCTGCTGGTAAATCTATTTTATTTACTACAGGGACAAGTTCCAAATCATTATCCAAAGCGATATATACATTGGCAATAGTTTGAGCTTCGACACCTTGTGCTGCATCTATAATCAATAAAGCACCCTCACTAGAGGCCAATGAACGGCTAACTTCATATGAAAAATCAACATGACCTGGAGTATCTATAAGATTTAGAATATACTTCTCACCATTTTTTGCAATATAATCAAGCCTAACACTTTGAGCTTTGATAGTAATACCTCGCTCTTTTTCTATATCCATAGTATCCATCACTTGTGAAGACATTTGTCTATCTGTAACAGCACCACACTCTTGGATAATCCTATCAGCTAGAGTTGACTTACCATGGTCTATATGTGCAATAATAGAGAAATTTCTAATATGTGACTGTGGTATCTTGTTTGGCATTTAACCCCTTTTAATTTGTCTCAAAAAGAGAGTTTACACTCTCATTATTATAAACTCTTCGTATAACTTCACCCAACATTTTAGCAGTAGAGAGTACTTTAATCTTATTAGAACTCTGTTTAATTGGTAGAGTATTTGTAATTACCAATTCATCCAATTCACCATTTTCAATTCTATCATATGCAGGGCCTGAAAGTACAGGGTGAGTACAACATGCCATTACACTAGTAGCACCAAGTTTTTTGAGTGCTGATGCAGCTTTGACCATAGTTCCTGCTGTATCAACCATATCATCAATCATAATAACATCTTTGCCTTTGACATTACCAATAATATTCATAACCTCTGATTCATTAGCTTTTTCTCGTCGTTTATCTACGATAACCATATCCAAGTCCATACTCTTAGCGAAATATCTAGCTCTAGCCACACCACCAATATCAGGACTAGCTACAATTGGATTTTTAAGATTTTTTGATTTGACATAATCATTAAAGAGAACAGCACCATAAAGATTATCCACAGGAATATCAAAAAAACCTTGTATTTGTGAAGCATGTAAATCCACTGTAACCAATCTAGTAATTCCTGCTGTTTCCATTAAATTGGCAACTAATTTAGCAGTAATAGGAACTCTAGGCTCTGCTTTTCTATCTTGTCTTGCATATCCATAATATGGAACAACAGCTGTAATAGACCTAGCTGATGAGCGTTTTAGAGCATCTACCATAATTAAAAGCTCCATTAAATTTGCATTTGCTGGTGCTGATGTTGGTTGAATTATAAATACATCTTTACCTCTTACACTCTCTTGAATTTTTACATTTATTTCTCCATCAGAAAATCTTGTAATTTTTGCCAAAGAGAGAGGTTGGTCGAGATATTTAGATACCTCAATGGCTAGTTCTTTATTTGCTGTACCAGAAAAAAGCATATATCCTGTCATAGTTTTATCTACCTTATAATTATAATTAGTCGAATTCTACCCTTATTTTTATAACAAGATGATGATGTTATGGAGTGGTATAAGGATTTTTGGATAAAATAATTATAAAGGATTATATATGTTTCAAATTGTTTTATCACTTATAGCAGGTATATTGATAGGTTGGAATTTTCATCTCTTTTATATGGCGCTAGAACCTAAAAGATGTATAGAAGAAAATAATCAAACAATAATATCCAAATCAATAAATCAACCTAAAATTATAGCTAGAACAAAAGTAATTCCTAAAAAGACTCATATAATCAATAATATAAATAGGTCAAATAGGTCAAATTTTGAGAAGCTTTTAAATAGTGATAACTTTAGTGATGCAATGACTTTTTATCTTGAAGCAGATGAAAAACAGCTAAAAAAGTATAAACTAATACTTAAAGTTTATTTCTATGACAATAGAGATAAACAACCTCAAAAAACTATAGAAGAGATAAAGCAATATATAGACCTAGAACCAAAATCCCAAGATTTTAAACTCTTTTTAGCCAAAATATATAGAGATAATAAAGAGTTTCAAAAAGCATTAGAACTACTATTTGAACTCAAAGATAATCAGAGTTCAAAGGTTATTGATAGTGACTTAAATATCACTATTGAAAATTATGTTAAATATCTTGAAAATTCCAAAGATTTTGTAAAATTAATCTCATTTTTCGAAGAGATGATTAATAAAAATATAGATAATGAGAAATATATAATTAGATTAGCCAAATTATATAATGAATTAGATAATTATGAAGAGTCTAAAAAGCTACTAGAAGAGATAAGTGATGATTCTATATATAG
Organism: uncultured Sulfurovum sp.; assembly: GCA_964573285.1. Lineage (GTDB taxonomy): Bacteria > Campylobacterota > Campylobacteria > Campylobacterales > Sulfurovaceae > UBA1140. The sequence continues at coordinate 10,538 of CAZNJD010000029.1, forward strand.
TACAAATGCTAAGAGCATACTAAAAAATATAGAAAACAAAGAGAGAGAGGTACAACACTATACACATATTATCTCTCTAAAAAAAATTGGTTCACAATATGGTATAGATTTAAGTATCAATCAAACTCCTGTAACACTACTGCTTGATACAGGTGCAAGTTATACATTCATAGATAGTGATAAAGTACCATCACTAATATTAGGAAAAGAGATACTTCTTAATACAGCAGGAGGAGATATTATTGCTCACTTAGCCAAAGCTGATACTCTATCAATAGCTGATTTGGAATTAAAAAATTTTCAACTCACTATCGCTCCATTTAAAAGAGAAGACTCTGATGGACTATTAGGTATGGATTTTTTCGAAAAATTTGATTTTAAAATTAACCAAAATAGTGGAGTCTTATATTTAGGAGAGAAAAGTGATTATAACTCTAGTAGATAATATAAATAAGAGTCATTCTATAAAATATTTACTAACTCGGTTTTGAATTTCTGTTGACTCTTTTTTTGACTTGAAATTCATCTAAGAAGCTACCTCATCCCACAAACAATCAACCTCCAAGCATCCACTCCTAACAATCTCTTCCACAATAGCCCTAACCACATTCACAACCACAGCATTACCAAATTGTCGATAGCAGACATTTCTATTTGAATGCAGTTTAAAATCATCTGCAAATCCCATAATTCGCCTACATTCAATTAGGTGAAGTCTGCGTATTTTGCCATCAATCATATAAAGCCCTGTCTATTTTTGGTATTGTAATGCTAATTACAGTGTAAAATTCTTTTGTTTGGATATATTTTTTCAAATCAAACCCTCTCACAATAGACCATCTCCCACCCCTTAAACACCACAACCACACCCATCTCACTATTTTGAGGACTATACTGAACAAGTTGCTTTTTAGCTTGTTTCACATACTCATCCAATTTATCCTCACTATATTTACTCCGTGGAATATATTTCAACTCAATCAACCCCTCTGTTATATCATCTTCCACATTTGGAGCTTTTTTTAGATATATATCTACAAACCCCTTATTTCTCTCCTCTTCTGTCAATACTGCATAGTATGGACTCAATCCCAAATAGGCAACAAAAAACCCTTTTACAAAATTTTCACCAGTAATATAATCTCTCACTTTTGAGCGTTCTTTTATCTCATTTGCTAGATAATGAAACACACCCAAAGAGCTATCATAAGCAAAATCGGCTATGGTATCTTTGAACTCATTTAAATCAATATCAAAAATCTTACTCTCATTAAATGCCTTTTGAATATACTCTGCCATAATTCGTTGAATTGTTTGATTTGGTATCTTTAGATAATATCTACCTCTATAATATTTATCTATCGTTACAAGCCCTAAGTAATAAAGTAGTGAGACAAAATTACTGCTCTCTTTTAACTCGAAAGCACTAAAGCTATCTTTTATCTCCATTGTGGTTATAAACCCATTTCCAAATAGCTTTTGGAGGATGCTAAAGTTTCCGTTTAATCTATTATCAGTATAGACCAAATATCTTAGTTTGCTATAATCGGTTCGTACATTGAGGTCAACCAAGTTTTCAGGTGCGTCTCCAGTCAAAAGCAGACTCTTTATATAATACAAAATCATATCAGTATTATAAATCGTCTCTTTTACTCTTCTGTTAAACCTATAATGGTTATACCAAGCATCAATATCTACTGAACTCATATCCAAACTATAATAATCAATAATCTTTTGTAACTCCTCTTTTGTCAC
>CAZNJD010000030.1:0-14905 GCA_964573285.1 uncultured Sulfurovum sp.
AACAGATGAAGTCTATAGATTACAAGTCACGAAGTATCAAATTTATAGAGAAAGCCAATGCTCAAATGGTTAATGATATTTTGAGTATTATTGATAGTATTTTAGATGATGTGTAGGGTTTAACTAAATTACAGTACTTTGGTTTTTATGAGATTATTACTAAATTCAAAAATTTAAGTTAAAATAGAGAGATAAAATATCTCTCTATATTCCTTTGATAGATAGAAGTGTTACATCATCAGTCTGTTCGTCAATAAACTCATAAAAAGCTTCTAATACAACCTCTATTTGAGCTTTGGCATCAAAAGGCAAAATACAATTATATAGTCCAATAAATCTATTTCCATACATAATACCATCTCTATTTTCACACTCTATAATTCCATCTGTATAAAGGAAAAGTGCATCATCTTTTTTAAATGGAGCAGATACAACACCATAAGACATTCCTGCTTGTATTCCAAGAGGAATGCCTTTGGTATTAGAACTATGTTCAAGAGATGGTGTTCCTAAAGGGTCAAAATGACCAGCATTAACTGACTCCATAATCCCTGTTTCATGATTATATCTTAAAAAAAGAGCTGTAATAAACATACTACCATCTTGATTATCATTAGAAAAGACACTATTTATCTGCTCTATCTCTTTTCCTAAATCTTCAGCACCTTTTATTAACTCCATTCTTGCTAGTGAGCGAAACTGCATAGAGACTAATGCTGAAGCAAATCCATGACCTGAAACATCAGCAATAATAAAAATAGTATATTTACCAGACTCTGAACTAAAAACATCAAGATAATCTCCTCCTACTTGTGAAGCAGAAACACAAGAACCATAAATGTCAAGCTCATTACAACTTGGATAACTTTTAGGGATAAGCCTTTGTTGTATCTCATGTGCTAATTGAAGCTCTTGTTCTACTTGTGCAAATTTTCTAAGCTGTTTTTCCTTTTTGGCTACCTCTTCTTCTAACCTTTGATTAAAAAATTGTTGTAAATCATTGAATTTTTTGAGTTTTAATAGATTATTAACTTTAAATCGTAACTCAACTACATCAATAGGTTTAGATAAAAAATCTTCAGCACCTAATCCTAATGCTTTATATCTATCTTCTGATTTACCTGTAACCACAATTACAGGGATATAACGAAAAGCTTCATCTGCTTTTAAAATTTTAAGTATCTCCAAACCATCAATTTCAGGCATAGATAAATCCAGAATAATTAAATCAATAGGTCTATTTTTAATATAAAATAATGCTTTAAATCCATTAAGTGCAGAAATAATTTCAACATCTTTTAATTCACTTAATGAGAGTTCTAAAATTTCTAAATTAATTGGTTCATCATCAACTATAAGTATATTATTTATCTGTTCCATAACAATCCTCTCTGTTTCATTTGTATTCAAATTCAATTGTAACATAATATATATAGATTTTAAAGCTTGTTCTTAATCTTTTTTTATTAAAATATAGTAATTATAAAATAAAAGGAAAAAGATGAGTATCTCAACTATTACTTTGAAAAAAACAAAAAAAATAACCCTTCTAGTTCAGAAATTTGATGTAAGTAATATGCAAGAAATAAAACAAAAAATTAATAAAGAGCTTAAATCTAAAAGTAGTGACATTGTAATTGACCTCTCCTTAGTATCATTTTTAGATAGTTCAGGTCTAAGTGTAATTATTGCTACATTTAAACAGTTAAGTGCAAAAAACAAAAAACTTCAACTTTGTGGACTACGAGAACAGCCACTAGAACTATTAAAAATAACTCAACTTTATAAAATCTTTACAATTATAGATAACTGTAATAGTATCAAAGAGTAGAGTTATAATATGAGAAATAAGATTGTTATTCAAAGTAATGTAAATAAACTTAATACTCTATATCAATGGCTTGAAACATTACTAAAAGAGGCAAAAGTTGAGGAAAAACTTTCTCAAACTATTTTACTTATAACACAAGAGATTGCTACTAATTCTATTTTACATGGTAATCAAGAGATTACTAATAAGAGTGTAACTATTGAAGTTTATATTGGATTAGCAGATATTATTATAGATATAGAAGATGAAGGAAAAGGTATCAAAACTTTACCCACCAAAGAGGAAGCAAATCAATTAAATTATCTTGAAGAGGGTGGAAGAGGACTGAAATTGGCTGTACTTATGAGTAATGCCATTGAATTATATGGCAATAAGATAAGATTAATATTTAATAAATAATAATTAGAATCTCTTAAATTTTTCAATTCTATTGAGTTTATATTTTACTTTGCTATCTTTTATCTCTATAATAGCAAAGAAATTTTCAGTCTCTACCCAATACTCACCATCCTCTTTAGTCTCAAAATAATCAATATATAACTTTTTGCCTAACTCCATATAGTTGCTATCTCCCATATATATATTTTGAGGTATTTTTAAATAGTATAAAGGATTTAAAGCTTTTTCATTTTCATAATGAAAAGCTCCCTCATATAATCGTTTGAGACTAGATAGTGTGCCATCAACTCCTAATTTAGCAGAGATAATAGCACCAAGTGAGCGAATATAAGTTCCCTCTGATACCATTGCTTCAAAATGTATGAATGGGTGATTATAATGAACTAGATGTATATCATATATAGTTGATGTTATCTGTTTTAGTTTTATCTCTTTACCCTCTCTAGCCAAAGTATAAGCCCTTTTACCATTTACTTTTTTAGCTGAAAACTTTGGTGGGTAATATGTAAGTTCACCTCTGAGACTCTCTAAGACCTTATATATTTCATCTATTGTAAACTCTTTTATCTCTTTGATAGAGTTAACATTTTCTATATCCAAGCTTTGAGAGTTAGCACCAAGCCATAGGGTAGCACTATAAGCTTTTGGTGTTTTTTTTAGATATTGAAAAAGTTTTGGATATTGTCCTGTAGCTACTATCAAGCAACCAGTAGCAAATGGGTCAAGTGTTCCTGAAAATCCTACTTTTTTACTATTATACTTTCGTTTTATATGCCCCATATATCCATTGGAACTTTTAAATATAGGTTTATTAACAACAAATAGTCTATTTTTCATAAAATTTTAAACCGACTGAACAAAAGAGCTGAGTATCTCTTTTTTGTTCCCACCAAAATTAATTTGAAGTTTGTATTCCCTGCCTGATTTATTTGCACTTTGAACTCGTCCTATACCAAAAAGTTTATGTTTGACCAAATCACCTTTTCTAAATTCGGATTTTTTAGTTAGTTTGAGACTTTCACCTTGTATTAATCCTGCTTCTGATAAAAAACGACTTTTGCTTATCTGTTTTCTTTGACCTTTATAAAATCTACTATTAACATAACATAGGCTTAGATGTGATTTAGCTCTAGTTATGGCTACATATCCAAGTCTTCTCTCCTCTTCCATATTACATCCATCACCTAGTAGTGGAAAAAACTCCTCCTCTAATCCAATAACATAGAGATATTCAAATTCCAAACCTTTTGAGGCGTGAATACTCATAATAGTTACAGCCCTCTCATCTACTTGGTCTTGTTCACTCTGTAATGAAACTTCATTAAGAAATCCATCTAATGTTTGGTCTGGTTTTTTCAAAATGGATTCTCCAAAATATCCATAGAATTCGTCAATATTTAAAACTCTATCTGCACCATCAGCCATAAGAGTATAATATTTTCGTAGTCCAATAATATCTTCAAAGAGTGTGATAAAGTTTATAAGTGAGTATTCTTGTTCACCTATTAGAGTATGAATAGCTTTTATAAATTCTTTAAGTGAGTTAGAAGCTTTTTTACTAATAATAGTTGCTAACTCTTCAACAGATTTTGTATCTATTAGCGTAAATAGTGAACATTGTTCCTCAAATGCTACTTTTTTTAATTTATTTATAGATACTTTACCTATAGCTCGTTTTGGCTTATTGATAATTCTCTCTAGTGAAAAATCATCATTTGGATTGGCAAATACTCTAAAATAGGAGATTATATCTTTGATTTCAGCTCTATCATAAAAACGCATACCACCAAGTAGTTTAAATGCTAGTCCCTCTCTGGTAAAGCCCTCTTCTAGTGAGCGAGAAAGTGCATTGATACGATATAATACAGCAATCTCACTAGATGGTACTCCTCTATCTAATAATACTTTTATCTCTCTGGCAATAGCCTTGGACTCCCTAGACTCATCAAGTGAGTGAAATAGTACAACACTAGGTCCGTCACCTTTATATGAGGTTAGTTTTTTACCTATTCTTTGATTATTATGTTCTATTAAATCATTTGCTGCTTTGAGTATAGGTTTAGTTGAACGATAGTTTGTTTCTAATTTAACTGTTTTGGTATTTTTGAAATAGTTTGAAAACTCCAATATATTTCTGATATTAGCTCCACGCCAACCATATATACTTTGGTCATCATCTCCAACTACACATAAATTATTATGTTCTGATGCCAATAGTTCTAATAGTTTAAATTGAAGTTCGTTTGTATCTTGATACTCATCTACCATAATATATTGATAACGATTGCTTGTCTGTTTCCTTAGTTTATCATCCTCTTTTAGTATCTGATATGTTAGCATTAATAGGTCATCAAAATCTACTAAATTATTTTCAGTTATCTCATTTTGATAATCTTGATAAATCTTTGCAATTTTCTTATAATTAGGTAGTTCTGCTTTTCTGTTAATCTCTTGAGTTGTCAAAAGAGTATTTTTATATTTTGAAATCTCTGAACCAATAAAAGAGATACTTAAATCTATATTGTTATCTTTGGCAATTCTTTTTAGAATTCGTTTTCTATCTTCACTATCTATAATTACAAAATTATTGGCACGACCAAGTTTTTCTATATGAAATTTCAAAAAAAGCAGTCCAAATTTATGAAAAGTACATAAAAGTGGCATAGATGATGTTTGTTTGCCTATAAGAGTAGTAGCTCTATCTCTCATCTCTTTGGCTGCCTTATTTGTAAATGTTAGAGTTAGTATATTTAGTGGGTCTATACCTACCTCACTTATAAGATAAGCTAATCTTGTAGTAAGTGTTTTTGTTTTTCCACTTCCTGCCCCTGCTAATATTAGTAACGAACCATCAATATGTGTAGCAGCTTCTCTTTGTGCTGGGTTTAAGCCATTTAATACTTCTTTCATAACCTCTCTTATTATTTCCTAATTTTTTATATTATAGCACTAAAATCATTAATTGTTTATTTTATTAAATATTTGTAAAACTTATAAAGGATTTTAATTATAATTTGATATAATGATTTTAATTAAGTTTTTAAGGGTGTATAATGTTAAAAGATTTTGTAAAAATGGAAACTTTCTTAACAGTTGCAAGAGAAAGAAGTTTCTCCAGAGCATCTGCTAAATTGGGTATTTCACAACCAGCGGTAACACAACAGATTAAATATATTGAAAATTATTTAGAAGCTAGAATTATAGATAGAAAGAAAAATGGTATTAAATTGACACCAGAGGGTGAAGAGTTTTATAGTGTAGTGACTCGTTTAGAGAAGTGTATTAATAATCTTGAAAAAGATGTATTAAAAATAATGAATAAAGAGATGACTTTTAGATTAGCTGCCTCTTTTACTATTGGTTCGTATGTTATTCCAGGAGAGTGTCTTAATACAATTAGCAAAAGTATTAATAATGATGTAAATCTAAATATAGATGTATCTGATAAAATTATTCAGGGCATTAAAGATAAAAAATTTGATGTAGGATTAATAGAAGTTCCTATTTTTGATGAAGATTTAATTTATAGAGAGTGGTTTGATGATGAATTAGTAATTGCATCAAATATGCATATACCTAAAATATTGAGAACAGAAGAGCTATATGAGTTGAAATGGGTTTGTAGAGAAGAAGGCTCACATACGAGACGACTTTTAAGTGAAGTATTTGAAGATTTAGGTGTATCGTGCAAAAGTTTTAATGTCTTATCTGAAGTAAGTAATACAACAGCAGCCTTGCAAAGTGTCAAAAAAGCAAACAAAGATGATAATCAAGCTACAGCTACTATTATCTCCAAACATGCTGTAGCTGATGAGATAGCTAAAGGAGAGATGTTTGAATCTCGAATATATGGTTTTACTATGAGAAGAAAATTTTATATAGTTTATTCAAAAGAGAATAAAAATAATGTTTTTATTGATAATGTTGTTAATTATATCTTGTCAGGAAATTGTTAAAAGTAATAGTAATATTACTTTTTCTTTTTGAGTAGTTTTGCATTTTCAGGATTATTTAGCAATGCACTCATAGAATCAATCACCTCTTCATCCTCATTATCTTTTTGTGCAGAGGTAATATTGATAAGTATTGGATACTCTTCTACATACATATGTTTGATGGCCAAAAGAGGTATTTGAACGAATGAGCCAAAATTTTCATTTCCAAATCCTGCTTCAAACTGTAAATACTCTTCATCTAATGAAGCACTCTCAAATGAGTAGTTTGCTAACATAAATAGTGTGACTACTGGTAAAGTTTTTTGTATATCTTCAGGTAAAGCTGGGCTAAATGATACAAATTCAACCTCACAAGCTACACCGAACTCTTGATTGGCTTCAAATAAAAACTCTATAGTATTGAATATATGCTCTTGCATAATCTCTTGAAATTGTGGATGTTGTAGTTTATCTAAAGGCATCTTCTCTCTTTTGTATTTATATATATAATAATATTTTGTTTAATTTGAAATCCTATCATAGCATTCATTAAAGCAAAATTGGAAAAGTGCTTTAAATCATCACTATTTATATCTTTTGGTATTAAAAAGGCTTGATTTACTAGTTTCTCTCTCATTGTTCCCCTGAGCAAGGGAGTTTTGGGTGTTATCCACTCTCTTCCATTATAAAAAGCAATATTTGCAATAGTCGTATCTGTAAGTAGTCCATTCTTTTCTATAATAATATCATCATATAAACTAGCACTCTTTTTTAAACTATTTAGCTTATCTCTATTGCTATATTTATATTTATACTCTATATCACTTTGAATGATTCTAAATGATTTACTTATTTGTGGAGTGTATGGAATATACTCTATAGAGATTATATCTATAGCATAAACTATACGACAACGAAAAAGACCTATTTGAGGTGGATGGATATACTTTTCAAGATTTATAGATTTATCTATTCCAAAAATCTCTAAACAAGTTCTATTGTATCTTTGATTGTGCCACTCTATATTATAGATTTCTCCATTTAATATTTTTATAGTTTCAATAAACATAATTTTTATTTTTGAGGAGGATAAGAGATATTGATATATAGTTATAGTATAACTTCTTAACTAGCTTCCAAAATCTCTTTGGCATCTATAACAGTAATAGTTTTGTTTTGAATATCAACAGAGATGACATACCTCGATATATTAGGAACTAAAAATGATTTAGCAAATTCAATCTCAACCAACGCTTTGTCTGTTTGAATAAATAGATAATCTACATTAGCTAATCGCTGTATATCTGTAACTTTACCTAATAGTTCACCATTTTCGATAATATTACATCCCTCAAGCTCAAACCAAAAATGTTCACCCTTATTTAGTTGACATCTCTCTTTGGTCTCTTCTAGTGAAGCATAGATTTTAGTATTGGTAAGTTTTTTTGCATAATCAATACCATCATAACCTTTAAAAGCGACTATACCTCTATCTAAATTAATACGACTAATTTCAAGTCGTCCAGAGCTACTATCAAAACTGTTACCTATTTGGAATTGTTCAGGAAAATCTGTGTGAATATGGAGTTTTAAATCTCCATATAGTCCGTGGGTTTTACCCACTTGTGCTATAAAAAACTTTTGTGGTTTTTTCATAAACTACTATTTTTTGGCTTCTACATTAACACGGTAATTTACGCCACCTTTGGCTTTACAGCCAGATATTACCGTCTTGATAGAGTTAATCATTCGTCCCTCTTTACCAATAAGCTTACCTACATCTTCACTATTAGCAATGATAGTAATCTCATCATAGTTCTCCTCAAGGTTTTTAACCGATACAGATATATCTTCAGGATAACCTACTAAAAGTTTAGAATATTCAGAGACGAAATCAGTTACCATAATCTACTATTTACCTGTAATTCTTTTAACTCTATCACTCATTTGAGCACCAACGCTAGTCCAATAATTTAATCTCTCTAAATCAACAGTTAAATTATTCTCTTTTATCATTGGATTATAGTGACCGAGTACTTCAATCCAACCACCATCTCTTCTTTTTCTACTATCTGTTACTACAATTCTATAAAAAGGTTTTTTCTTTCTACCCATTCTTGTAAGTCTAATTGCTGTCATGTCATTCCTTTTAAAATAAATATTTATATCAGCTTTGTGGTTAACTATTCCATCAAATACAATAAATTGCATGAGCTGTCTGCTGAAGACAACTACGAAAGTACTGACAACTATCTCTAATGACCAAAACACTCATCAATACTTTTGAAAGCGAATTTTATCATATTAAAAGTTATGTTTAGCATAATTTAAATAAAATAACTCTTACTATCTTGGAATTCCTCCACCTTGCATATTTTTCATCATATCTTGCATCTGTCTCATTCCACCTTTACCTGAAAGTTGTTTTGCCATTTTACCTGCATTTTTAAACTGTTTTAAAACACGATTTACATGCATTTGACTAAGCCCTGCACCCAATGCAAGTCTTCTTTTTCTAGTATTATTTAGGAGTGTAGGGTCTTCTCTCTCTTTTGGAGTCATGGAACTAATAAGTGCTTTTATCTGTTTTAGTTCAGTAGAGTTTTCCAAATCCATATCACCAATCTGTTTTGCCATACCACTCATACCTGGTATCATACCCATAATAGATTTCATACTACCAAGTTTCTTCATAGATTCCATCTGTTCCAAAAAGTCATTGAAGTTAAATTTACCTTTTTTAATTTTGGTTGTTAATTTTTTAGCTTGTTTCTCATCTATAATATTTGCTGTTTTTTCAGCCAAAGATGCGAGGTCACCACTACCCATCAATCTACTTACAATTCTATCAGGAAGAAACTGCTCCAAATCAGCCATCTTCTCACCAGCACCTATAAATCGTAATGGTACACCAACTTGATGAGCAATACCTAGTGCCACACCACCTTTGGAATCACCATCATATTTACTTAAAATTACTCCTGTTATACCAATTTGTTCCTTGAATGATTTAGCTGTTCGTACTGCATCCATACCTGTCATAGCATCTGCTACATAAAATAGTTCATCAGGATTAGCAACTTTTTTGATATTAGATAGTTCATCCATTAACTCCTTATCAATAGCCAATCGCCCTGCTGTATCTATTAGAACTACATCATATAGCTCTTTTTCTGCTTTAGAGAGTGCCTTTTTGACTATTTTTTGAGGAGTTGAACTCTCATCAGCAATTAATGTTATATCAATCTGTTCTGTTATCTGTCGAAGCTGTTCTACAGCTGCTAATCGTTGCAAATCGGCTGCGACTATCATTACTTTTTTCTTTTTCTGCTCTTTGAGAAAGTGAGCAATTTTACCTGTAGTGGTTGTTTTACCTGAACCTTGAAGTCCTATCATAAGCACTACAGTAGGAGGCTTAGAAGCAAATACAAAGCCTTGATTTCCTCTAGCTGTTAGGATTTTGGTTAACTCATTTTGTAAAGCTTTGAGAAAACTCTCTTTGCCAATACCATTAGTTTTGGTATCTTTCTCTACCACAGTTAAAAGTTCTTTTACTACTTTATGATGTACATCAGCTTTAAGTAGTGATTTTTTTAACTCTGTCAATGCCTTTTTAAGTGCTTTTTCATCATCATAAAAACGAATTTTATCTATAGCACCTTTGAAACTATTTGTTAGGGTATCAAACATTTTTTATCTCTCATATTTATATATTTATTGCCGTGATTATAGCAAATTGGGCTTAAAGGTTAATTTGATAATATTTCCTCATAATGAAATATTATGCAAACCACCAACTATCCCAATCATATATATATTGACTCAATAGCTCATAACCGTTCTCTCTTGGGTGAGCATGGTCATTATTTTTGACTTCATTCATCCATATCTCATTATTTATTAATTTATCAAAAATAGATAGATAATTAACTCCTAACATATTACAAACACTAGCATATGCTTCATCATAAGCTTTTATACTATTGTTTTGTCGTTCATTATCTATAGGAGGTGGTCCTATCATTAGAATATTATATTTAACCTTGGCAACACCTAATATATTTCTAAGATTTTTCATACTTTGAGCTATAGATACTCTAGCCCTAGCATTTTCTACTATAGTATCATTGACACCAAACGAAAAAACTATACAGTTTATAGAAAAATTAGGTAATCTAACCTTGGCTTCACTCTCCCATCGTGCCAAAATATTAGCAGAGGTATCTCCTCGAACACCCAAATTATAATGTGTAATCCCTCTCTGACTATTTTGACTCATATTGCTCAAACGACCTGCCCATCCTAATTTATTCTGGTCACCTACTCCTTTCACAAATGAGTCTCCAATATAGCATACTCTTACATCTTCCATAATTACTATCTCCTCCTTTGTTAAAACTACTTAACTTTTTCTTAAATCCTCATACTCTTTGGGTATAAGGTAATCAACTATTTTTATAGGCTCACTAAATAATCCTTTCTCAAATCCCAAACTATATAATTTATCCAATGCTTTAAGTTGTAACAGTGAAAGTTCAGCAGACTCATTAGAAGCATACATATCAAGATATTTAGTTAACATCTTATCCGAAATTCGTACTAGATTTTCATTTTCCAACCGTTTGCAGAGTTCATCTTTTTTACTATTGGCTACTTTGACACCATCTATTAATATATTTTCTATATCAATAGCACGATTAAGAGGAATGGAACGGCGAATAGCCATACCACCAAGAGGTAGAGGAAGTCCCTCTCCTGCTAACTCAACCCATAAATCCCATATCTCTTTTTCTACCTCCAAAGAGTTATCAAAATCTAAAATAGATTCATGAATAAGTACACCAGCATCTACTCTACCACTTACAACAGCCTCTTCTATTTCTAAAAAGTCCATATATATAGGTCTAGCATTAGGATAATAGAGTCTAAATAACATCGCATTAGTTGTATATTCTCCTGATAGTGCTACTTTAAAGTTTTGTTTGAGCTGTTTATCTTTTCGCCTAATTAATTTAGGACCATATCCATCACCAAAGCTAACAGCAGTTCGTAAAAGTGCATACTCCCCTTTTATCAATGGATACATTCCAAAACTAATAGCAGATACATCATAAGTACCTTTGAGAGCCTCTTTATTTAGCGTCTCTATATCCAAACCTATATTGGTAAATTCATAATCTTTAGTATTAACCCAACCAAACTTGATTGCATAATACATAAATATATCATCTGCATCTGGTGAGTGAGCTAGTTCTATTTTTTTCATTGCTAAACCTATCTATTTCTTTTTAGGTATTTTATCCAAAATAAATTACAAACAAATAATATTACAATTTGACGTATTTCTACTTATATTAGAAAAACTCTGCTAAAATATGCTTATTATTATTTTATATAAAGGATCTCAACAATATGAATGCAAATAAACAAAAAGCTTTAGATATAGCACTAAAACAGATAGATAAAACATTTGGTAAAGGTACAGTAGTAAGATTAGGGGATAAGAATATAGAGCCTATTGAGTCTATTAGTACAGGTTCATTAGGATTAGATATGGCTTTAGGTATTGGAGGTGTACCTGTGGGTAGAGTTATTGAGGTGTATGGTCCAGAGAGTTCTGGTAAAACAACTTTAGCTCTTCAGATTACGGCTTCTGCTCAAGCTAGTGATAAAGTTTGTGCTTTTATAGATGCTGAACATGCTTTGGATATATTGTATGCTAAAAATTTGGGTGTAGATGTAGAGAATTTATTGGTATCTCAACCTGATTTTGGAGAACAAGCTTTAGATGTATTAGAAACATTGGCTCGTTCTGGTGCTGTTGATGTAATCGTAGTAGATTCTGTAGCTGCACTTACTCCAAAAGCAGAAATAGAGGGTGAAATGGGTGACCAACAAGTTGGGCTTCAAGCAAGACTTATGAGTAAAGCTTTGAGAAAACTCACAGGAGTATTACATAAAACAGAAACTACAGTTATATTTATAAATCAAATTCGTATGAAAATTGGAATGATGGGTTATGGTTCTCCTGAAACAACCACAGGAGGAAATGCTCTTAAATTCTATGCTTCAGTTAGAATAGATGTAAGACGAATTGCTACACTCAAACAAGGAGATTCTTCAATAGGTAACCGTGTAAAAGCCAAAGTAATTAAAAATAAAGTTGCTCCACCATTTAGACAAGCTGAATTTGATATTATGTTTGGGGAGGGTATCTCTAAAGAGGGAGAGATGGTTGATTATGGGGTTAAATTTGATATTATAGATAAATCAGGTGCATGGTTTAGTTATGGTGAGAAAAAACTAGGTCAAGGAAAAGAAAATGTCAAAGCAAAACTCAAAGAAGATACAAAACTCAGAGATGAGATAGAGACCAAAATTAAAAAAGAGTTAGGAGTTACTAATATGTTGACAATGGATACAAAAGAGATAAATGAGAATAAATAGTTCTAAACATTAAAAAATATGATATAATAGTAGTAAGATTTACAAAAAGGCAATATTATGTCAACTTACTTACTATTGATACTATTTGTATCACCTTTTATTATTGCAATAATAGCTATAAAACATAATGAAAAATTATCTGCAGAATATTTAGCTAAACAAGATAAAAAAGAGGCTCATATAGATGAAGAGATGGTTATACACCAAGCACTCGAAAGAGCAGGTGCATTGCCATCTCATCATGCACAAGAGGAGCATATAGCTAAAGAAAACCGAAAACTTATATCTTTGAATTATAATATGCTTTTTGTTACTATAGGATATACAATAATAGCTGTAGAGATTTGGTATATATACAAAGCAATAGTTCAAATAATCCATAATTAATATTCTTATATTATAGATAATATGCTAGAATTCGATAACTGAAAATTAAGGAAAAAAGATGATTTTTATTGATGATGTAAGAGCTACTGAAGTTATGGATAGTAGAGGTAATCCAACCGTCCAAGCAACTGTAAGTCTAAGCGATGGAACATTAGCTACTGCGATTGTACCAAGTGGTGCTAGTACTGGAAAAAGAGAGGCACTAGAACTTCGTGACGGTGGAGATAGATATATGGGAAAAGGTGTTCTACATGCTTGTGAAAATGTCAATGAGAAAATAGCTGATACATTGGTTGGAATATCTCCATTTAACCAAGCAGAGGTTGATTTGACTATGAAAGCATTAGATGGTACAGATAACTATGGTGAACTCGGTGCTAATGCTGTACTTGGTGTATCTATGGCAGTAGCAAGAGCTGCGGCACAAAGTTTGAATATGCCACTATATAGATACCTTGGTGGTGCTAATGCTATAACTTTACCTGTACCAATGTTTAATATTATTAATGGTGGAGAACATGCAAATAACTCTGTTGATTTCCAAGAGTATATGGTTATGCCTATTGGATTTGATAAATTTTCAGATGGTCTTCAAGCAGTAAGTGAGACTTATCATCATCTCAAAAAGATTATAGATAGTATGGGTGAGAGTACTGCCGTAGGTGATGAGGGTGGATTTGCTCCAAATCTCAAAAGTAATGAAGAGCCTATCCAAGTAATTATGGAAGCGATAGAAAAAGCAGGATATAAAGCAGGTGAACAGATTGCTATTGCTTTAGATGTTGCAGCATCAGAGATTATAGATGATGATGGTTTATATGTGTTATCATCAGAAAATAGGAAGCTTACAAGTGAAGAGTTAGTTGAGTATTATTCTGATTTATGCCAGAAGTATCCTATTATATCTATAGAAGATGGATTAAGTGAAGATGATTGGGATGGTTGGAAAATTATGACTGATAAATTGAGTGATAAAATTCAAATTGTAGGTGATGACCTTTTTGTAACCAATGTTTCTATATTATCAGAAGGTATTGAGAAAGGTATAGCTAACTCTATTTTAATTAAACCAAATCAGATTGGTTCAGTATCTGAGACTATGCAGACAGTAAGGTTGGCACAAAGAAGTGGATATACATGTGTAATGAGTCATCGTTCAGGAGAGAGTGAAGATACATTTATAGCTGATTTTGCTGTAGCATTAAATACTGCACAAATTAAAACAGGTTCTACTGCAAGAAGTGATAGAATTGCTAAATATAATCGTTTATTGAATATTGAAAATGAACTAGGTCAATTTGAGTATCTAGGTGCTTCAATATTTAAGTAGAGTATAATATGGGATTTGCTAATGATATAGAACCTATAATTGTGAGAGTAGAGAAGATAATAGGATTATCTTTTAAAATATTTATAGTAACGGCTATTATAGTTATAATAGCTGGTATATATGTAGCAAATCTAATCTATGGAAATAACTCTCTTCATAGATTAGAATATCTACAACAAGAAAAAGCAACAATCAAAAAGAATATTGCCAAACTCGAACAAGATAATGCAAGATTACATAAACAATATCTTGAATGGGAAGATGCTCAAAAATAGAATTAGACCTATATAGTTATCTTCTTTAGCTCATCTTTGAGTATAGATTTATCTACCTCTTTATGATGAGAGGATGGAACTAGAGGTGTTGCGAGTAAGCAAATCTTAAAAGAGTAGAGATATAAAATTATTTAACCTGCTCCCACTCATACTCAACAACATTTCTCTGTGTAGAATTAAACTCAACTCCTACAATATAAATCTCATTATAATCAGCTAAATACCTCTCATGATACTTCTTCGCCTTTATCTGTGCCAAAGCCCCTGTTTGATTTACTTTAAACTCAAAAATATAAACTTT
>CAZNJD010000031.1:0-24320 GCA_964573285.1 uncultured Sulfurovum sp.
ATATATACATATAAAGGATATGTTATGACGATACGAAAAAATTTTAATTTTAAAGTGGAAAATGCAAAATATTTAGAGCGAAGAGCTAAAGAAGAAGCTAAAACACAAACGCAACTACTCGAAGAATTATTAGAAAAAGAGCGTAAAGAAGAAAAAAGAAAAAAACGTTTGAAAGCACTAGAATCATTAGCAGGAAGTGTACCAGCTGGAACGCTAGTAGATGTTGATATAAGACAAATACGCATTGAAAAGGCATTGAAAAATGCAAACTAAAGTGTATATAGATACGAATATTGTGATTGATATTTGTGATATTAAGAGACCTACTCATATATCAAGTTTAAAAATAGTTCATGCGTATGCAGAGAAGGGTGAACTTTATATTAATAGCGATACTTTGGCAACAGTTTTTTATATATTACGTAATCAATCAAAGCTTTCTTTTGATGAGGCTTTAGATAAAATGTATTTTATACGTGAAATTTTCACTTTAGTATCTATAGATGATGATGTTTTTTTTGAAGCTTTAGATTTGTGTTCAAATCATGAATGTACAGATTATGAAGATGCTGTACAGTATGTTTGTGCCAAGAAAGTTGGGGCTAATTTGATTATTACAAATGATAAGGAGTTCGTAGCTTTAGATATAGAGATTAGAGGAACAAAAGCTTAAGAAATAAAAGATGAAACTAACCCTCCTAACCACCACCTACAACTCCCTAACCCAAGCTGTGCATGTAGCCCTAAAAGATAAGGGTTATAAAATTGATATAACTTATGCCATAAACTCGACTCAAATTCAAAAGGAGATAGAAGCTTTTGAGCCTCAAATCATCCTCTGCCCATTCCTAAAAAGCTATATCCCAAAAGAGATATATGAGAGCTATCCAACATTTATCTTTCATCCTGCCCCAAGAGGAGATAGAGGAGCGTATAGCCTAGATTATGCTATCTTTAACCAAAAAAAAGAGTGGGGTGGAGTTTGGTTAAGAGCCAATGAGCTTTATGATGGTGGAGATATTTATGCAGAGGATAGTTTTGAGATGAGAGAGAGCTACAAAGCCTCTATCTATCGTCAAGAGATGGTACGAGTAGCTATAAGTACACTTGATAAGCTATTTAAAAATATCAAAAAGAGTAACACTACTCCACAGATACTAAACCCTATTCATAAACCATTTACTCAAAAAATGAGGGCTATTGATTGGGAAAAAGATACTACAGATGAGATAATCAAAAAGATAAACTGTAGTGACTCCTTGCCTGGGGTGCTTGATAATATCTTGGGGATTGAGTGTTATCTTTTTGGAGTTTGGAAAGAAGACAAATTTAGAGGAGAGCCAAAAGAGATACTAGCAAAGCGAGATGGTGCTATCTGTTTAGGTACAGTTGATGGGGCTGTTTGGATTAGCCATCTAAAAGAGGTAGATAGATTTAAACTCCCTGCTACTTATGTGCTAAAAGATAAAATCAAAGGGATAAAAGAGGATAGATTGCCTCTACTTTTTGATAAAAGCTATAACACTTTTTATGAGACAAGCATAGAGTTTAGAGACAATGTCGCCTATCTTTGCTTTAATTTTCATAATGGAGCAATGAGTACAGCCCAATGTATAAGGCTAAAGTATGCAGTAGAGTATCTAAAAGAGCAGTGTGAAGTATTGGTTTTAGTTGGGGGGATGGATTTTTTCTCCAATGGAATTCATCTAAATATACTAGAAGATAGCCAAAAACAGGGTGAAGATGGTTGGGCAAACATTAATGCTATAAATGACCTTATCAAATCTATTATCTTTGCTGATGAGATAGTTACTATTGCATCATTTACTAAAAATGCAGGAGCTGGTGGGGTCTTTTTGGGGTTGGCTTGTGATTTTGTGGTAGCCAAAGAGGGGGTTGTATTAAATCCTCACTATAAGAGTCTTGGACTAACGGGGAGTGAATATCACACTTATAGTTTACTAAAGAGAGTAGGAGAGGTTGAAGCTCAAAAACTCTTAGATGAGTCTCTGCCTATCTCTGTAGAGTATGCCCAAAAGATTGAGATGGTTGATGAGGTTTTTTCTCATAATAATTATTATAAAGAGTTACATCAATTTGCAAGAGATAGATTTGATGAGGAGTTTATCTGGGATAAACAGGAGTACTTAGAAGAGAATAAAAAGTGGATAGAGGAGTTAAATGAGAGAGAACTCCATATAATGTACCCTGAATTTTGGGACAAAGATAGTAGTTTTCATAAACTAAGAGCAGATTTTGTCTATAAAAGGTGTCCTCTTAAAACACCCAAAAGATTAAAATTGTATAATACCTAAAAACTGAATAGGTATTTATATGCACGAATATAGCATAGTACAAGCACTACTAGACCAATGCGAAGATATAGCTAAAGATAATAAAGCAACTAAAATAACAAAAGTAGTTTGTAAAATAGGAATTATGAGTGGAATTGAAATTCATTTGTTACAGATAGCATTTGATACATTTAAGGAAAAAACTATTTGTGAGAGTGCAGATTTTATTATTAATCAACAAAAACTAAAACTTTTGTGTCAAGAGTGTCAGAATGAGTTTGAGTTAGATGAGATTGCGTATAGATGTATAAAATGTGGTAGTTTAAATGTCAAGGTAATAGATGGTGAAGAGATGTATCTTATGAGTTTGGAGATGGAGTAGAAAAATAAATGGATTTTAGTGTTGATGTGGAGGAGATTATACTCCTCTACTTCTGAAATTTCCCATTTGGTAGGTTTTGATAAGTTTTTATGGACGGATAAAAAATGAATATATTAAATATAGCAAGAGATGTTTTTACAATAGAGGCAAAAGAGATAGCGAATTTAGTTAATAACTTAACTAAAGATTTTGAGTATGCTGTTGATAGTATTTTAAAATGTAATGGTAAGTTAATAGTATCAGGTATGGGTAAATCTGGGATTATTGGACGAAAAATAGCTGCAACTATGGCAAGTACAGGAACAGCTAGTTTCTTTTTACACCCAGCTGAAGCATATCATGGTGATTTAGGTATGATTGGAAGTAATGATATAGTTTTGCTTATCTCTAATTCAGGTGAGACAGATGAGATATTAAAGCTTATTCCCTTTTTGAAATCACAAGCTAATATTATTATAGGAATGAGTGGTAATATAACTTCTACTTTAGCCAAAAACTCTACACATCATCTGAATATTCATATATCAAAAGAGGCTTGTCCATTACAACTTGCCCCTACCTCATCTACTACAGCTACTCTAGTAATGGGTGATGCTTTGGCTATTGCACTTATGAAGCTTAGAGATTTTAGAGACACAGATTTTGCTCAATTCCACCCAGGAGGAAGTTTGGGACGGAGATTATTAACAACTGTAGAAGATGTTATGCATAAGGATAATCTATCTATTTGTAGCAAAGAGAGTGGAATTAAAGAGATTATTCAAAGTGTATCAGAAGGCAAAATGGGATTGACTATCGTTATGCAAGAGAATGATATATTAGGAATAATCACTGATGGAGATATTAGAAGGGCCATGGAGAGCATGGAAGAGAAATTTTTTACACTCCAAGCCAAAGATTTAATGTCTCTACATCCAAAGGTTATAAATCCAAAAGCAAAACTAATGGAAGCTCAAACTATGATGTCAAAATATAAGGTTAACTCCTTATTAGTTGTAGATAATATTAATTTAATAGGTATTGTTCAAATTTATGATTTAGGAATTTAAAGATATAATACCTAAAAATTATTATAAAGAGTAATATATGAGTAACAAGATAGCTATTATCGGTTTAGGATATGTAGGTTTACCTCTAGCACATGCTTTTTCATCAAAATATAAAGTAGTAGGTTTTGATATAGCTCAGTGGAGAATTGATGAACTAAGAAATGGAGTTGATAGAACCCTAGAGCTTAGTAGTCAACAACTCAAAGAGGCCATCTCTAACAATATGAAGTTTACAAATTTGCTAGAAGATATAGCTGATTGTAATATATATATAGTAACAGTTCCAACACCTATAGATAAACATAAAAAACCAGATTTGACACCATTAATTAAAGCTAGTGAGTCTATTGGAAAAGTATTAAAAAAAGATGATATAGTAATATATGAGAGTACTGTCTATCCAGGGGCTACAGAAGAGGATTGTGTACCTATATTAGAGAAGTTTTCGGGATTAAAATTTAATCAGGATTTCTATTGTGGATACTCCCCAGAGAGAATTAATCCAGGAGATAAAGAGCATACTGTTACAAAAATACTAAAAGTAACATCAGGTTCAACTCCAAAAATAGGTGAAAAAATAAATGATTTATATGCTAGTGTAATCACAGCAGGGACACATCTTGCACCATCTATTAGAGTAGCAGAAGCTGCAAAAGTTATAGAAAATTCTCAACGAGATATAAATATAGCATTTGTGAATGAGTTAGCTATGATATTTGGAAAATTAGGAATTGATACTAATGCAGTACTTGATGCGGCTGGAACTAAGTGGAACTTTTTACCATTTAAACCTGGTCTTGTAGGTGGACATTGTATTGGAGTTGACCCATATTATCTAACTCACAAAGCCCAAGAGGTAGGATATAATCCTGAGATTATTTTAGCAGGAAGACGACTCAATGACAATATGGGTATCTTTGTAGCCAATCAAGTTATTAAACTTATGATAAAAAGAGGTAAAAGAATAGAGGGTTCAAAAGTTTTAGTTTTAGGTATAACTTTTAAAGAAAATTGTCCTGATATACGAAATAGTAGAGTCATAGATGTAATCTCTGAATTACAAGATTTTGGTTGTAATGTAGATGTAAGTGACTATTGGGCTGACAAAGATGAAGTACAAAGAGAGTATAATATAGAATTAAAAAAAGATACTCAAATAGATATTGAAAGTTATGATGGAATAGTTTTGGCTGTTGCACATGATGAATATAAAAATTTAGATTTAAAAGTAAGTGACCAAGTTGTATTTGATATTAAATCTGTTTTAGATAGAGCAGATGGGAGACTTTGATTAATAATTTTTTTTAGGAGTTATATTTGAACATTTTAGTAACAGGGGGAGCAGGATATATAGGTTCACATACTTGTATATTGCTAATAGAAGCAGGTTATAGCGTTATAGTTTTTGATAATTTTTCTAACTCATCAAGAGAGAGCATACATAGAGTAGAGAAAATAGTAGGTCAATCTATTCCTATAATAGAGGGTGATATTCGTTCTCATAGTGATTTGGAAAAAGTATTTAATAAGTATAAGATAGATGCTGTTATTCACTTTGCAGGACTTAAAGCTGTGGGAGAATCGGTAGAAAAACCATTAAAATATTATGATAATAATGTATCTGGAACTATAACTTTATGTGAGGTTATGGCAAAAAATGGGTGTAAATCTATTGTTTTTAGCTCATCAGCAACTGTTTATGGTACTCCTGCTTCCAATCCTATTACAGAGGATTTTTTAGTAGGAAAGGGTATTACAAACCCTTATGGACGAAGTAAGTATATAATAGAAGAGATACTAAGAGATGTTTTTATCTCTGATAAGAGTTGGAAGGTAGTACTTCTTAGATACTTCAATCCAGTTGGTGCATATAAATCAGGTACTATTGGTGAAGACCCAAGCGATATTCCAAATAATCTTATGCCTTTTATCTCTCAAACTGCTGTTGGAAAAAGAGAATATCTAAGTGTATTTGGAGATGATTATGATACGCATGATGGAACAGGAGTTAGAGATTATATCCATGTAATGGATTTGGCTCATGGTCATCTCAAAGCAATTGATAAGATGGACTCTTTTGATAAAGTGATGACTATAAATTTAGGAACAGGTAATGGATACTCTGTTTTGGATATGGTTAAAGCTTATGAGATAGCATCAGGCACAAAAATACCATATAAAATAGCTCCAAGAAGAGATGGTGATATAGCTTCATGTTATGCAAACCCTAGTTATGCCAGAGAGGTATTAGATTGGAAGGCTACGAGAGGATTAGAGCAGATGTGTGAAGATAGTTGGAGATGGCAATCACAAAATCCTAATGGATATAAAGATTAATTGGAGATAGTTTGAAACAAAGAACTGCTTGGCAGGTACAAAAGTCAGTAGTATATGCACTATTTTTACGAGAAGTTAGTGTTCGCTTTTCTGCTGGTAGATTAGGCTATTTTTGGGTTATTTTTGAACCTCTAATGCAGATATTTATTTTTGTACTTGTCAAGATGCTTCTATTTGGCACCAAATCCCCATTGGATTATTCTGTATTTATTACGATAGGATTTGTAGCGTTTAATCTTTTTAGACATATATTAGATAGGTCTATGTCTGCATTTGAAGGAAATAAAGGTCTTTATGCATATAAACAAGTTAAACCTATTGATGGACTTATTGCTCGTATTTTGGTTGAAATTCTTATCACAATGATTATTGCTACTATTTTTGTTGCTATGGGATTCTATCTTGATAGGGATATGAATGTTGAAAATATAGGTATGGTTATTTTAGGATTTTTATGGTTGATTGTTTTTTCATTTGGTATTGGTCTATTTATATCCGTAATTGGTATTTTCTTTAACAGCTTTTTAAAAGTAGTTAGATTAGTTTTATCTCCACTTATGTTCGTATCAGCTATTTTTTATTCTATGCAAAATATGCCCCAAGCCCTACAACAGTTACTCTATTATAATCCATTGGCTCATTTTATAGAGATGATACATGATAACTATTTTTTTGTATTAAATGATAGTTTTATAGATTATGAGTATATGTTAATATGGACAATTATGCCATTGTATATTGGACTTTGGTTATATCGTAAACTTGAAAAAGGTATTATTTCGGTATGATTGAATTACAAAATGTAACTAAATATTTTAGAACCACAAAAGGTAAGAAATATATATTAAAAGATGTATCTTTCTCTATTCCATCAGATGTAAATGTAGGAATACTTGGAAAAAATGGTGCAGGTAAATCTACACTAATGAAAATGTTGGGTCAGATAGAGTTTCCTAGTCATGGTAAAATTATTTCTGATAAAACATTTTCTTGGGTTATGGGTGTAGGAGGTGGTTTCCAAAACAATATGACTGGTAGAGCTAATGTCAAATTTGTATGTCGTATTTATGGTAAGAGTAAAGAAGAGATAAATAGAGCAATAGAGTTTGTCAAAGAGTTTTCTGAACTGGAAGACTATTTTGAGATGCCAATTCGTACATATTCATCTGGTATGAAATCTCGGCTTACATTTGGTTTGAGCTTGGCGTTTGATTTTGATTATTTATTGATTGATGAAACCCTATCTGTTGGAGATGCTAGGTTTCGCAAAAAATCCAAAGAGGCATTAATGAAAAAAATAGAGAGTTGTAGTGTACTTTTGGTGAGTCATGATATGGGGACTCTAAGAGATATTTGTGATGTTGGTATTGTATCAAATAATGCACAACTACATTTTTTTGATGATATTAATGATGCCATCAAAATGTATGAGACTATAAATAAAGGTTAAATAGTGAAACTTTTTAAAAATATACGATTTCTTTTTCTTTTTCTAATTCCTCTAATAGTTGCATCAATTTATGTTATATATCTTCAAACAGAGCTTTATAAATCTTCAACTACTGTCCTAATTAAAGATTTAAAACCTACTGCATCAGCATCAGATATGTTAAGTGTTTTGATACCGAATAGCTCTTCTAGTATGCAAGATTCTAAATTAATAGAGAAGTATATTCACTCCATTGAGATGTTTAATAAAATAGATAAAAAATTTAATCTAAAAAAACATTATATGAGTAAAGAGCTTGATTTTTTACAGAGGAAATATGATTTTTCTAAATCTAGTAGTTTTTTTGATTTATATAAAAAAAGAGTGATTATAAATTATGATGAGTTATCTAGTACTTTAGATATTAGTTTTTTGCATACAGACCCAAAAATAGCAAAAGAAATACTAGAATATATAATAAAAGAGGCTGAAAAAAAGCTAAATATGTATGATAAAGAGAATGGAAATGAGCTATTAGATTTTATTAAATCTCAAGAGATACAGAATAAAAAAACTCTTTTTAATTCAATAGAAGCTCTACTGGAATATCAAAACAAACATAAAATGATTGACCCATCTATGGATATTAAATCTAAAAGTAGAATTGTAGCAGAATTAGAGAAGCAGATAATTCAAAAAGAGATAAAATATGCTAATCTCAAACAGTATATGAACTATAATAATGTAGAGTTAAGAACTCTAAAAGCAGAAACCAATAGTCTAAAGAGAAAACTAAATGATATAAAAAGCCAACTCTCTGGTAGTAGTAAAAAAGAACTTAATGAGAATTTATTTGAATTTGAACGGCTAAAAAGTGATATAGAGTTTAATAAAGAGAGATATAAACAGACTTTAATTCAACTTGATATGGCTATGATACAAGCTACTCAAAATGCCAAAAATTTTATTATTATTACCAAACCAACTTTATCAGAGGATTATACTTCTCCTGATAAACTTAAAAATATTATTACTATATTTATGATACTATTTATGCTTTATGGAATAATAACAATGATTTATGCTATTATTCAAGACCATAGAGATTAGAAGGAGTTAAATGAAAAGAATACTATTTTTACTACTAATATTATTAAATATACTTATGGGGATTGATTTAACCTTAGAGGAGAAATCAACTTCTATTCAAACCTCATCATCAAGCCGTCAGTATTTTGGAAAAAATCTTTTCCAAGGTGCATTTAAAGAGAATAAACAGTTAAGATATTCACCAAATTATCTAATTAATATTGGGGATATTGTTTCTGTTAAATTATGGGGTGCATATAACTATAGTGGTAAATCAAAAGTTGATTCCAAAGGTAATATATTTATTCCAAAAGTTGGGAATATTCATCTATTAGGGAGTAGTAATCAAAATTTAAAGTCAGTTGTAGAAAGAGAAGTTAAAAAGGTATTTAATAATAATGTATCTATCTATGCTAATTTAAATAGTTATCAACCTATCTCTATTTTTGTTACAGGTGGAGTAAAAAAACCAGGGTTATATCAGGCATTAAGTTCTGACTCGGTATTACAACTTATAGATAAAGCAGGAGGTATTAGAGATGGACAGGGTAGTTATAGAGATATTATATTACTAAGAGATAATCATATTGTTAGACAATTTGATTTATATAAGTTTTTAGTAGATGGAAGACTTTCTTTGTTTCAATTTCAAAATGGAGATGTGGTCAAAGTAGGAAGTTTAAAAAATAGTATAGAGGTTAGTGGAGAGGTAAGACGACCTTATATTTTTGAATTATCTGCACCAAGTGTTAGGGTTAATGAGATTATTAGATTTGTATTGCCAAAGCCTACGGTTACACACTTTTTTATTACTAGATGGATTAATGGTATTGAAAAAATAGAGAAGTATCCTATATCTGATAAATATCAAGTTTTTATAAAAAATGGTGAGAAAATCCGTTTTGTATCAGATTATCTAAAAGATAATCTAACTATTAAGATAGATGGTGAGCATGGAAATTTGCATACTATTATGGTTCAAAAAGGTACTAACCTCAAAGATTTGCTCTCAAAAATTATTCTAACTCCTCTATCTGATGCCAAAGCAGTACAGTTATATCGTAAAAGTATTGCACAAAAACAGAAACAACTAATAGATGCAAATCTCAAAGATTTAGAAGCTAGAGTAATGACTACAGGTTCATCAACAGCAGAAGAGGCAAAAATTAGAAAAGAGGAGTCTGCCTCAGTTTTAGATTTTATTCGTCGTGCTTCAAAAGTCCAACCAAAAGGTCAAGTGATTATCAATGAAGCTACAGATTTATCAAATATAATACTAGAAGATGGAGATAAAATTTTTATACCCAAAAAGAGTCATATAGTTGTGGTAGAGGGTGAAGTAGCTTTACCAAATGCACAAACATTTGTATCCAAATATACTATTGATGATTATATAAAGTCATGTGGAGGGTATAGTCCAAGAGCCAATAAAGAGAAAGTTCTATTAGTTAAAAAGAATGGACGAGTATTAACCTATAATTCTAGTTCATGGTGGGAAAATAGACCCTTAGAGGTCAAAGCAGGAGACTCTATTTTAGTTTTAGGTAAAGTAGATACTAAAAATATTCAGATAACCTCTAGTGTTACTCAGATATTATATCAAATTGCAGTGGGTGCGGCTGTGGTTTTAAGAGCGTTTTAGAAAAGGATTGAGTGTATGACAAAAAAAGGTTTATATAAACTTATAAAGACACCTCATCTATTTATTAGAGATTATTTAAAAAAAAAGTTAAAATTAGAGAAAATCATATATATAGATAGAGTAAGATATAAAGAGAATAGAGAAATCGAACTTCAAAAGATAAAAAAAAGAGAGTTTA
The DNA here is from genome assembly GCA_964573285.1 of uncultured Sulfurovum sp. Lineage (GTDB taxonomy): Bacteria > Campylobacterota > Campylobacteria > Campylobacterales > Sulfurovaceae > UBA1140. The sequence continues at coordinate 10,401 of CAZNJD010000031.1, forward strand.
AAGAGAAGCCTTTAGTATCTATTGTTATACCATTTTATAATGTTGAACTCTATCTTGCAGAAACACTAAATAGTATAATTCGCCAAAGTTATGGAATTGAGAATTTGGAGGTTATTTTAGTTGATGATTGTGGAGATGATAGCTCATTAAATATAGCCGAAAGATATATTCCTTTTTTAGGGAGTAGAGTTCAACTTATTAGACATAAAGAGAATAGAGGTTTAGGAGGAGCTAGAAATAGTGGTATAGAATTGGCAAGTGGGAAATATATTATGTTTATAGATTCTGATGATTTTATAGACAAAGAAAGTATAACAGAGTTAGTTTGGACAATAGAGAGTGATAAAAGTGATATTGTAATATATAATATGAGGATTTTTAGTGAATTAAATAAGAGTTATCCTTTAAATCCATCTTTTGAACTTTTTAAAATTTTTAAAGAAAATTCACTGAAAATTAATAGATATGAGTTTCCTAGATATATACCACTTGCACACTCTTTTTCTGCTTGTAATAAACTTTTTAAAAGAGAACTTTTTCTAAGAAAGATGAGGTTTCCTGAAAATCAACATCATGAAGATGCACTTTTAATTATGAATTTATTAGCTAATAGTCAAAATGGTATCTCTTTGGTTAAAAATGTATATTATAACTATCGCCAGAGAGAATCTCTTGGTGGTAACTCTATTACAGATGAACTTTTCCATACTAGAGAGCATTATTTTGAACACCTTGAGATTGTAGAGGGATTAAAAGAGTTATCAAATAAATATTTTGAATTAGAGTATATGTTTCTTTGGGTATCTATTCGTATTATGGGAAGAGCTATTATTGAATTTTTATTAGATGAAACACCATTAAATATTAATGAGTCTAAGGAGTTTTTTGATAGGACTAAGACTCTTTTTATAGATAGAGATTATCTTAATACTTATGAAATTGGTTCTAAAACATCTCTAAAATCTATCAAAGGTGTAAGTGCTATTGTAAATAGTAATAGTTTAAAAGAGGCTCAAAAATTTTTTAAACAAAATAATATAGAACCATCTAAAAAAGTTTTTTTTATAAATTTTTTTAATAAACATAATATTCAACCCCTTTTTAATAAAAAAATAACAAGAAGAGAAGATATAATTTTAATTGGTGAGAGACCATTTCAAGCTAGAGATAATGGGTATTGGTTATTTAGATATATTAGAGAAAACTATCCAAATATTAATATATATTATGTTATTACTAAAGAGTCAGCAGATTTTTATAAAATAGAGAAGTTAAATAATTTTGTAATATATGACTCCAATTTGCACTATGAGCTATTTTTTAATGCTAAAATGCTTATATCAACACATACAAGAGGCACTATAGAACCTAGCCGATTTAATAAATTTGATGTAAAAAAGCAGTATAGAGATTATTATAAAAAGAGATATATTTTTATTCAACATGGTATTAATGTAGGAGGATTTATTAATGCTTTTGATAAATCCAATTCTATTAATGCAAATTTTTCTAAAATAGTAACAGGAGCATTACCCGAATATAGATATTTAGCATCTAATTTATCTTATAAAAATGATGTTGTTGTGTATACAGGATTGGCTCGTTTTGATAATATTATAAATAGTAGAAATAGATGGGGAGTTAAAAATAGAATACTATTTATGCCGACATGGAGAGCAAATATCTGTTCTCCTACTTATAAAAAAGAGAAAATATATAATGATAGTAAATTTCTATCTTCTAACTATTATAGTAAGATATTATCATTTTTAAATGATAATAGACTAGATAAAACACTTCAATCTTCTAATCTTGAACTCCATTTTATACCTCACCCTGAAGTAGAACAGTATATAGACTATTTTACATCTTTTTCAAAAAATATTAAAATACGAAAATTAGATAGTTTGAATATTCAAGAAGAGTTAATTGAGGCAAAACTTCTTATTACGGATTACTCTTCAGTATTTTTTGATTTTGCTTTTATGAAAAAGCCTATAATTTTTTATCAATTTGATAAAGAGGAGTTTTTCTCTAAACATTATCAAAAAGGTTATTTTGATTTTGAAAAACATAATTTTGGAGAGATTTGTTCCTCAAAAAAAGAGTTGGTATCTAAAATAAGAAAAAGTATTAATGAGGGGTTTACTATATCAAAAGATATAGAGTTAACCCATTTAGAATTCTTTTTAAAATATGATAATAAAAATTGTTATAGAATATATAAAGAGATAGAAAAGTTATTGTGATGTATAAAGATATTTGGCTATTTATTGACCGTCCAGATAGAGCAGATGATAATGCAGAACATCTATATCGTTATATTAAAGAGAATAGAATATCAAAAAATATCTATTTTATTTTGGATAAAAGCTCTATGGATTGGGAAAGATTATATAATGAAGGATTTAATTTAGTCTCTTATGGAGGATTAAGACATCTTATTTTATATATCTCTGCTAGACTTTTAATCTCTTCTCATCTTCCAAAATATGATTTTAGATTTATTCATAAACGAATTTTAAAAAAAATTATACATTTTAAATTTATTTTTTTACAACATGGAGTTAACCAAAATAGTATATATCATATATTAAATAGGCACAAGATAGAAGTATTAATTTGTAGTTCATTTTATGAATATAGAGAGTTTTTATCCAATCCAAAATATAAAAATTTAAATTCAAATAATCTTATTTTAACTGGTTTGCCAAGATTTGATAAACTTTTATCCTTGAAATTAAATAGAGAAAAACAGCTTCTTATTGCTCCAACATGGAGAAGTTATTTAGATAATGAAGATGATTTTTTTAGAATATGGAGTAATTTTCTTAACTCTTCTAAATTTTATCAGATATTAAAAAAATATAATTATAAAGTACTCTTTTATCCTCATACAGAGCTAAAATCTTATCTAAAAAGATTTGATATTCCTAATTTTATTCAAACCCCTATAGAAAAAAATATTCAAGAACTTTTAGTAAAATCTAATATTATGATTACAGATTACTCCTCTGTAGCTTTTGATATGGGTATCCAATATAAACCTATTATCTATTTCCAATTTGATAGAGATAAATTTTTTAGTGAGCATTTATACAAAGAGGGTTATTTTGATTATAAGAGAGATGCTTTTGGCAAAGTATGCTCTAATATAGATACTCTTTTATTAGAGATAGAGAGGCTATTAAAAAGAGATGGAGAGTTAGAGAACTCTTATTATCAAAAAATAGAAAAGACATTTGCATTTATAGATACTAATAACTGTAAAAGAGTTTTAGAGAAAATTAATGAAATCAGATAATAAAATCCTAACCATAATTTTACCTATTCGTGTAACGGAAGATAGGATTAATTTAATAGAACAGTTAGATTATATCAATTTAGATAAAAATAATAAAAATATAGAGTTTATTGTCGTTGATGATGGAAGTAGTTTATTTTATAGAGAAAAAATAAAGAAAAAGTGTAATATTTTAAATATGAAATATATCTTTGTTAATACAGAAAATAGAGATTTCTCTATAGCAAGAGCTAGAAATAGGGGGGCAGAGAGTAGCAGTACACCTTTTATTATGTTTCAAGATATAGATATGATGCCTTATAAGGGGTTTTATAAGGAGTTAATTAATGAGATTAAAATTCAAAATTTATTTAATAAACCAACTCATTTTATAATGATTGGAACAATCTATCTAACTCAAAAAGGAACAAAAGAGTATAAACCTCATCTAAAAAATCTATTTATTGATAAATTACTTCTAAATGATAAAGAGTATATAGATAGATATTCAACTGCTACCTCTTTGATTATTATAAATAAGGACTTTTTTTTATCTTTAAATGGCTATGATGAAAAGTTTGAAAAGTGGGGGCATGAGGATATAGATTTTAACTGTAGAATTATATTAAAGAATAATTTAGTTAAATTACCAGAAGAGTTTATCTTAGATGAAAAAAATTTTAATAATATATTTGAATATAAAGGTTGGAAAAGTATCTATAGACTATATGGGGATAGAACATTTATCAAAGGGATAGTTCTCTTTCACTCTTGGCATCCAATATCTATAGATAATGATTATTATGCAAATCGTACAAAAAATAAAAACTATTTTCATACTAAGCTAAAAGGATATTTAAAAGAGTATAAACAGAAGAGTGGTTATGTTTTATCTAAAGAGTCAATTCTCTTTGATAGATATAAATATGCTCTATCTCCAAATAATCGTTTAAAATGCAAATCATTCTTTTATGCTATTTATTATAAATTAAAGAAGTTTTTTTGAAATATATATCCATATCCCAACCACTTATAGAAAATAGTAAAAACTTTTTGAAAATAGAGAAGACAACAAAACTAAAAAGCCTACAGTATCTCTTTAAAAAAGTTACATTTGTAGGTTGGGGGAGAAAAAAATCGGGTCTTTGGGCTATTTTTATGGCAAAAATAACCAAAAATAGATTTTTGCTTTTAGAAGATGGATTTATTCGTTCAGTTGGTCTAGGAGTAGAGGGAAGTCCAAGTTTTTCAATAGTCCAAGATGATATAGGAATATATTATGATGCTACATCTCCTTCAAAACTAGAAGAGATATTAAATAGTTATGATTTCAAAAATGACAAAGAGTTAATGGCAATAGCCAAAAAGGCAAAGCAGAAGATAATAGAGTATAAAATATCCAAATATAATAACTTTAAAAAAATAGATTTGTCATATCTTGATAACTCAAAAGAAAAAGTATTAATAATAGCTCAAACAGCAGGTGATAGCTCGTTGGAGTATGGATTAGGAAACAGGTTTACAACCCAAGAGATAATAGATGATGCTATAAATGATAACCCAGATGCACAAGTTTATATCAAAATACACCCTGATGTATTAGTAGGTAAAAAAGAGTCAGATATAAATCCGAAAGATATTCCACTAAAGTGTCAAATTTTACAAGATAATGCTAATCCTATTGAACTACTCAAATATTTTGATAAAGTATATACCAAAACATCAGGTATGGGAATGGAGGCTCTATTATTAGATAAAGAGGTTTACTGTTTTGGTATGCCATTTTATGCAGGGTGGGGTGTTACCAAAGATAGATTAGTATCTAAAAGACGAAATAGAAAAGTTACAGTAGATGAGATATTTGCTGGAGCTTATATCCTATATAGCAACTATTATAATCCTTATTTAAATCAGAAGTCCGATATAATTGACTCTATAAATACTCTAACCGACATTCATCACACCTATAAGCTTAAAGTAATATAAGATGAATGTCGGACACTATGTTAGCTCTTTTAATATAATATTAGGAGGATTAGCTCTTAGTGAAGTAGTATTTTTTTATAAATTAATTTATTGAGTCATATCAATCGTTTTTTAACCTTTATATCATATAATTTCGTTAAATATTATTAATTTAGGATAAAAAATGATTATTACAAACTATATGAGAGATGAACATCGACACTGTGATGAACTATTTGTAACAGCAGAAAAATCTGTAATAGATGGTGATTTCCAAAAAGCAGAAGAGGATTTTTTGCTTTTTGCTGATGATACTTTGAAACATTTTAAAAAGGAAGAAGAGTCACTATTTCCTACTTTTGAAAATATTACAGGAGATACAGAAGGACCAACTAGAGTAATGCGTTTTGAACATGAACAGGTTAGAGGGCTTATGGGGAAAATGGCCAAAGCTGTAGAAAATGCTAAAAAAGATGACTACCTATCACTTGCAGAATCAATGATGATACTTTTACAACAACACAATATGAAAGAGGAACAGATGCTCTATACTATGTGTGATAGAATGATGCCACCAGAGGTCAAAGAGGAGACCCTATCCAAAATGAAAGAGATAGAACTTTGAAAAAAATAGTTCTTGATGCAAGAGATATGGAGTATCCTCTTCCTTTGCAACTATCTCTTAGTCATTTACAAAAAATGACACTAGATGAGTATTTATATATGCTACATAGAAAAAATCCTATCCCACTTATCGAAATAGCAAAAGAGAAAGAGTATGCATATTTAACTCATAATCATAATGATATATGGCATATACTTATTTGTAAAAATCAAAACTGTAACTTAGAGGGGTTATTAGATGTTTAGCCAAGGTGGATTATCATTAGAACAAGCACCTCCACTATCTGTAGTTCTTAGATTTTTTATTAGTGCTTCTGTATTTGGTCTGATTTTAGGACTTTTTCTACTATTTAGTAGTTTAGATTTTATACCATCAACACAATACAGTTTTGATTTAACTATTATACATATATTGGCATTAGGTGTTATGGCTTCCTTTATGTTGGGTGCTATGTTTCAAATGTTACCTGTTATCGCTGGAGTTGTTATCAAAATGCCAACCAAAAAAGCAATGGTAGCTCATATTCTGTTAACTATTGGTATTTTTTTTCAAATTGGTGCATTTTATAGCTCTACTCCTCTACTCTATCTATTAACAGCTATAGTATTAGGAAGTGGGCTACTCTATGTATCTATACTGATGCTAAAAAATATTATCAAAATCAAAGATCACTCTAGTTCATCCAAGGGAATGCTATTTGCTCTAAGCAGTTTTGTAATAGTAATTACTCTAGGAGTAGTTATGCTTTTATCTCTAGGTGGATATATTAATAGTTCATCTTTTTCACAAATTAGAGAGGCTCACTACTCATTTGCTCTATTTGGTTGGATATCTTTATTAATAGTTTCTATATCATTTCAAGTTATTGAAATGTTTTATGTCACACCCAAATATCCTACTATTATGAGTAAATATCTAGTTATTACCATATTTTCACTATTAGGTATCAAAACTATAATGCTTTTTAGCTTACTAAATAGCCAAATAATAGATATATTAATATCTCTATTATTTATTATCTATGCAACTATTACTATTCATAGATTATATAAAAGACGACGACCAACTTCTGATGCTACTGTTTGGTTCTGGCGTTTGGGTATGTCTTTATTGATAATAAGTATGCTTATTTTTATATTGGGAGATAATATAGATATAGATTATCTAGGCTATATTACATTTATAGGTTTTGCACTAAGCATAGTATTTGCTATGGTATATAAGATAGTTCCTTTTTTAGTATGGTTTCATCTATCCAACCAAGGGTATATGGAAGCTCCTATGATGCATGATGTCATACATCCCCAAAAAGCAAAAATCCACTTTTGGCTTCATCTATCAATAATATCTTTATGGATAATTAATATACTATTCTCTATCCCTATTATTGAAATAATAGCTAATACCCTTTTGACTCTATCATTTGGTTGGTTACTCTACCATTTGATTAATGCAATCAAAAAATATCGTTATATACAGAAGAATTATGATAGTATTGAGTGGTAAAATAAAAATTTTTGAAAAAAATATATTTTTACATTTTTTTTACACTTTTTTATTTTATAATTGTTTCATATATGAAAATATAGTGTGTTGACATTTAGGTTTAGGCTCTATTTAAGCCTTTCAATAAAATAAATTAATATGTGTATGTGTTGTATGGGTCAATACTTAGTTATTCCTAACTAGGTATTGATTTTTTAATCTTCTGTTTCTAACTCCTGAAATAATAATTCATCTTCATCAAACGAAAAATTATCTAACTTTTTGAACTTACTTGATTTCTTATATGGCAAAACTCTTAATAAGCAAGAAGAGATATTTTAGCTATTATCTACAGCACTACAAAAAACTCTCAACCCCCTAAAAATAGGCTTTAAAAAAAAGAAGTCCAAAATAGTAATGCCTACCTAAAATACATATTGACATTAAAACTAAAAAATGCTATTTAGACAGAGAATTGTCAAGCATATTGAAGTAGCACAGGATGATAGTGAGTTAGAGAAGTTGAAATCTTTTATACTCCAAAAGAGATAGAGGATAGAGAGAAAAAAGCTCAGGAAAAGAGAAAAAAAGAAAATAATTCGAGGAATGAGAGAGACAAACTTCTCAATCAATTGACTAAATGACCTCCATCTTTAAGATGGAGGTCATTTAGTATTTTTTTTTACTTTGATTTCGCAACATCCCAATAATAGGTTGAGCTAGTTGCATAGCTTTACTCCTATGAGAGATAGAGTTTTTAAGAGCCTCATTTAGCTCCCCAAGAGTCTGCTGGTATCCAATAGGGATAAATATAGGGTCATATCCAAACCCATTTTCTCCTCTAGGAGTTGTAATAATATCTCCATACATCCAACCATGTACACTAAATTCTCCATACTTACTTACTATAGCAATAGATGCTGTATAATATGCAAGGGTTTGCTCAATACCTTTGGCTTTGACCTTATCTATTAGTTTATATAGATTATCTTTGTCACTTGCTCCCTCTCCTGCATACCGTGCTGAATAAATTCCAGGTTCTCCATCAAGTAATGGCACAGAGATACCACTATCATCGGAAATAACTATATATTCAACTCCTAATTTTTTATAAATAGTTCTAGCTTTGATAAGTGCATTGGCTTTGAAGCTATCACCATCTTCTACTATCTCCAAATTACCTAAAAGTTTAGAAAAAGGTATAACCTCATCTCTACACATCTGATTAAATTCTTTTAATTTACCCTTATTTCCTGTTGCTAATACGATTTTCATAATTTTATGAACAGTCATTGAATTAATTCATTTTTAAACTAAGATAAAAGCTCATAGATACACAACTACCTAGAGTGTGAGTTTTGACCTAAATATCTATCATTAATAGAGTTTACTATTTTAACTCTATTTTAGCATCTTTTCTAAGATTACTAACAGTTGTCTCAATAAGTTTATTGAATTTATCTCTATTTACAAGACCTTTAATTTGTTCTTTTACCTCATCAAATTTTTTTATACCTGCTGGTTTTTTATCTTCAAGATAGATGATATGATAACCAAATTGAGTTTTTACAGGCTCTTTCGTAAATGTTCCTTTTGCCAATTTATTAGCAGCTACACTAAATTCTGGAACCATTTTACTAGCAGGAAACCAACCTAAATCACCACCATTAGCTCCACTAGGACCTGTTGATTTCTCTTTTGCTAATTTGGCAAACTCTGCTTTGACATCTTTTGCACCATCTAGTGATTTAATAATTGCTTTGGCTTCATCTTCTGTTTTTACAAGAATATGACTAGCTTTTAACTCTGCTGGAGTCTCAAAGTTCTTTTTATTTTTCTCATAAAACTCTTTGAGTTCAGACTCTTTTGTAGATTTTTCAATCTTCTTAGCCTCTTGTTCCATCCAAAGATTTAAAGTCAAATCTTTTTTTATCATCTCTAATTTTTGTTTAAACTCATCAGTTTTTTCTAATCCTGCTTTAGATGCATTTTGAGCTAAGAGTTTTCTATCAACAATCATATCCAAAACTTTCTTTTGCATATTCTTGTCCAAAGTATCAAACTTCATACCTTGAACTCCAACAATTTGATTAACCTCATCTGCTGTTATATTGTCACCATTTACAGTTCCATAACTAGTCTCAGCATTACATACACTAACCAATAGTAGTGAAGCTATAGCCATTTTTATAGTAGTTCTAATCATTTTATTCCTTATGGATTAATTTTAATTTCCAAATTATACTTCAATAAAGTAAATAAATAGTTAATATGTTTTAACATACACCTAAATCAACATGTTTATAATCTACATTCATTAATGTACATGCTCGTCTCATTACATTTTCATTGGTAAACCCAAACTTTTTAAATAGTAACTCAGCAGGAGCAGATGCACCAAAACTTTCCATTCCCAACACATCATCAGCATATCTATAATATTCAGTAGCAGTTGATGCTTCTACAGCTAATACTTTTGTATTTGGATTTATAACTTTTGTTTTATACTCACTATCTTGTTCATTAAACAAATCAAGACATGGAACAGAGACTACATTTGCAATAATACCTAAAATCTCTAAATGACAAGCAGCCTGAAGACAAAGCATAAGTTCACTACCACTAGCCATCAGTGTAAAGTTAGCATTTTCTCTAGCTTTTACTATATATGCCCCTTTGGATACATCTCCAAAATCTCTTTTGGGTTTTAGAGTTTTGAGCTTTTGACGAGATAATACAAATCCATGAGGAGCATTTATACTTAATGCCATTTTCCAAGCCTCTACATTTTCAGTAGCATCAGCAGGTCTCCATACATAAAAATTTGGTAACGCTCTAAATTGACTTAAATGTTCTATTGGTTCATGTGTTGGTCCATCTTCCCCTACTCCGATACTATCATGTGTCCAAATAAAGAAGTTTTGAATACTTGTCAATGCTGCTATTCTAGCACTTGGTTTCAAATAATCTGAAAATACAAAAAATGTTGCATTGAATGGAATAACTGTACCATATAAAGCCATTGCATTTGTAATAGCAGCCATAGAGTGTTCTCTAATTCCAAAGTGCAGATTTTTTCCTTTTGGAAAATCACCCATATCTTTTAAATGAGTTTTATTTGATGGTGCTAAATCTGCTGAACCACCTATAAAACTGGGAATTGCTTTAGCTATTGCATTAAGTATTTGACCATTACTATCTCTAGTAGCTACTGCTTTACTATCTGTAAAATCAGGATACTCAATAGATGAAAAATCAGGATTTAATAGTCTATCCATAGCTTCATTTTGTTCAATTAATGGTGCTTGTTTGTGTAGATGTATCCACTGTTTTTCAAGCATATCACCATTTTCTACAGCACATCTAAATCGAACTAATACATCTTCTGGGATATAGAACTTCTTATCAGCAGGGAAACCCTCTTTTATTTTTGACTCTTGTATAATATCAGCTCCCAATGGAGAGCCATGGGTAGAGGCTGACCCCTCTAACTCCCCTGCACCTTTTCCTATAATAGTATTGGCTATAATAATCGTCGGTTTGGTTGCTTGTTTTACCTCATTTAAAGCTTTATCTATATCATCATAACAGTGACCATTGATTTTTTTGACATCCCAACCTTGGGCTTCAAAACGCATAGAGATATTTTCACTCCAAGCGATACTTGTATCACCCTCTATTGTAATCTCATTATTATCATAGATTAATACCATATTATCAAGTTTAAGATGACCTGCCAATGAACACGCTTCATAAGAGATACCCTCTTGTAAATCACCATCACCACATAAACAATATACTTTATGGTCAATTAGTTTACATGTTTCAGAATTTACAAGATTTGCTGAATACTTTTCTGCCATCGCAAAACCAACAGCATTTGCAATACCTTGACCTAGTGGTCCTGTGGTAATCTCTACTCCCGCTGTGTGTCCATATTCAGGATGCCCAGGAGTTTTAGAATTTAGTTGTCTAAACTCTTTTAAATCTTCTAAAGATAGGTCATAACCCCAAAGATGTAACAATGAATATATAAGAGAAGAACCATGTCCACCAGAAAAAACTAAACGGTCACGGTTAAGCCATTTAGGATTTTTGGGATTATGTTTTAGATGTTCACTAAGAACTACTGCAATATCAGCTAGTCCCATAGGTGCACCAGGATGTCCTGAATTTGCTTGTTGTACCATATCTGCTGCCAAAAATCGAATGGTGTTTGCCATCTTTTTACGCATAATATTTTGTTTGGTCATTGCCATTATTTAAATTCCTTAAAATAGATTTAGCAGTATAAAATATATATTTTATACTACAAAAACTATCTATGTCTATAGAGATATTTAGTTATAATCGGATTTAATGCTTTTTTAAGTGGGGTATCAAATAGATTAAATCTCTGTTGTAAATCATCTGCTAAATTGTTAGCCTCTTTGATACTTTCTTCTAATCCGATTATATTAATAAATGAGTTTTTATCTTTATCATTTCCTGTTGTTTTTCCTGCCTCTTCATCACTTTGAGTCTCATCTATAATATCATCTTGAATTTGAAATAAAAGTCCTAAATCTATACCAAAATTATAAAGTTCATCTTGTCTATCTTTTGATAAATCTACTATTATAGCACCCATTAATAGACTAGTAGCTATTAGCTTAGCTGTTTTATTGGTATGTAGTATTTTCACCTGCTCTAATGTTAGTGGATGATTTTCAAAATATAAATCTATAGCCTGACCCAAAACCATACCATATGTCCCACCATCTCGTGCTAAAAGTTCAACTAGTTTAATCTTTATATCATCTCTTAGAGGTGCTTTGGATATATGATAAAATGCCTCACTATTAAGTGCATCTCCTGTCAAGATAGCAGTAGCCTCATCATAAGTAATATGTAAAGTCTCAAATCCACGACGAAGAGGTGCATTATCCATAGCAGGTAAATCATCATGTATTAGTGAATAAGTATGTAAAAACTCAATTGCCAAAGCAGGATATAGCGAACTCTCAAAAAGTAGTGGTTCATAAGCCTCAACTACAGATAAAAGCAATGATGGACGAAATCGTTTACCACCTGCTAATAACATTGATTCTAATGCATTATTATAGTTTGGATGAAAAGTTTCTACTTTTGGTAAGTTTGCTTTTAGATAAGCTTCAAATCGTTGCATATATTCTACTCTTATTTTTTAGTAGCATTATAGCGATAATAGGCTAAATTATGACATAAAATAAAAAGGTATGTTATTTTTGATTAATAAAATTAAGAAGTATAAAAAAGGACGAAAGAAATTCGTCCTATAAAAAAGCAGTAAAATTATACTGCAGTTACATTTTCAGCTTGTGGACCTTTTTGACCTTCACCAATTTCAAATGTTACAGCTTGACCATCTGCTAGAGAAACACGCCCACCTTGTGAGTTGTTTACTTGTCTAAAATGTACAAATACATCAGCTCCTCCACTTGCTTGTTCAATAAATCCATAACCTTTTTCATCGTTAAACCATTTTACAGTTCCATTAACTAATTCTGCCATTGTCGTACCTTTTGTAAATATATAACTTCTCAAAGAAATCAATCTCTGAATAAAGTCGAATCAAAATAGAGAAGAAATATATTTCTCACACTCATCTTTCATCTAGTGGATATTATATCTGTTTTTTTATTAAAACAATCAATAATCGCTATATTTTTTAGTATAATTTGCCAAAAAGGTTATATATGCAAAAAGATATAAAATTAGAACACTCTTGGCTAAAATTTCTAAAAGAAGAGTTTGATAAATCTTATATACAAAATTTAAAGCATTTTTTAATAAAAGAGAAAGAAGAAGGGAAAATAATCTTGCCAAAAGCATCTCTTTGGTTTAATGCTCTTAACTCCACACCTCTAACTCAAGTAAAAGTTGTTATTTTAGGACAAGACCCATATCCAACAATAGGTCACTCTCATGGACTCTGTTTTTCAGTACTACCAAATGTAAAACCTCTACCAAAATCATTGCTAAATATAAACAAAGAGCTATTTGATGATTTAGGAATTGATAATTTTCATACGGGATATTTACAACCATGGGCAAAACAAGGAGTTTTACTCTTAAATGCAGTGCTTACCGTAGAAGCGAGCAAATCAAATTCTCATCAAGGAAGAGGTTGGGAGATATTTACCGATAAAATCATCAAAATTATTAATAGAGAGTGCGAGAATGTAGTCTTTATTTTATGGGGAAGTTATGCACAAAAAAAAGGTTTTGCTATAGATAGCACAAAACATTTAATCATAAAAAGTCCCCATCCATCTCCACTCTCGGCATATAGAGGATTTTTTGGTAGTAAACCATTTTCAAGAACAAATAGTTATTTAAAAATAAACAATAAAAGTATTATAAATTGGAAACTAGAATAGATATAAAAAATTTAGGGAATAAAAAAGAAAGAAGAATTCAAAGAGGCGACGACCTACATTCCCAATCCAGACAGGATAAGTATTATCGGCGATGGGAGGCTTAACTGCTAGGTTCGAAATGGAACTAGGTGTGACCCTCCCTCTAAAGTCACCACTAAGAA
>CAZNJD010000032.1:0-4959 GCA_964573285.1 uncultured Sulfurovum sp.
AAAAAAGCTCTAATAGCAATGGATAAGATAGAAGCACATAATAATAAATTAGAGTGTTATACTTGTCACGCTACTTGGGCACCACAATGTTATGGTTGTCATGTCAAGATAGACTACTCAAAAGGAAAACAAAATCCTGACTATCTAAAAGCATCTAAATTTCATGATAAACACGGAATGACAGGGGAAGATAATCTAAAAGATTTTCTAGTAGATGGAAAAGTAACAGAGACTAGAAGTTATCTACGATGGGAAAATCCAGCACTAAGTATAAATGGAGAGGGTCGAGTATCTCCTACCATTCCAGGGTGTCAAACCACTATTACAGTTATTGGCAAAAATGGTAAAGCACTACTTGAAAACCATATTTACAAAATTCCAAATGTAGAGGGGGCAGGAGTTGAGGGGCAAAATGCGATAACAATGTCACAAGTTCAACCCCATACTATAAGTAAAAAATCAAGAACATGTGAAAGTTGTCACACTTCTAAAAAGGCATTAGGCATGGGTATAAATGGAGGGAAATACTTCTCTGACCAGAGCAAAACAGCTATTATCGACCTAATGAGTGCTGATAAAAAACTATTACCACACAAAGTAGATGAACAAATTCCTGCTATCCCAAATCTAAAACATGACTACTCTGTTATGATAGATGAAAATGGTACACAGGTACAAACTGTTGATAATCACTGGAAATTAGCAAACCCTCTACCAAAAGATATGAGAGATAAACTTGACCGTCAAGGTGTATGTCTGTCATGTCATCAAAGTATTCCAAAAGGTGATTTGGCAATCTCTAGTATGAACCATATCGCCAATATGGCAGGAGTTGAAATAGATAATGATATGCACAAAGATATTTTAAATAAGAGTATTAAAATCTCTGCTTGGGTTCAGATTGGATTACCGTTACTATTTGGGTTTGGAATTTTAATTTGGTATGTTCGTAGAAGAAAAAGAAGATAATAAATATTATCTACCTGTATAACTATATAGCAAAGCTTTTTTTAGCTTTGCAAATATAGCACATCTATCTTTTGGACAGATAGAGAAACATCCATGACTTCGCCCACCATAATTTACATATTTTGCAGGATGTAAAACAATATCTCGTCCACCCATTCGTGGAGGCAGTCCAACTTTACGATTACTCCACTCTAATCCTTTGACAGATAAATATCTATATCTTTTCTTTTTTGTTCTACCTATATGAGAACCTACTTTAAAGAATCCATAAGGTGTCATATTGGTATTTCTCTTATTACTGGATTTTCTTACTTTTCCACCTAAAGCACCTGAATATTTTCCATGAGCAATTTTGTGTCTATATACTGCTCCATTTCTAAGATTGATAATATATAGTCGTTTATGTTTTGCTGTTTTTGTATAATCTGCAATAGCAATATATTTTGAAGATAGTCCTCTTTTGACCCTGTTTTTTTTATAAAAAGATAAAGCTCTTTTTAAAGCATTTCTATTGATATTAGTTTTTTTTAGAACTTTTTTATATATTTTATCAAGACTATAAGATAATCTGTTGATTATTTTTATAGATTTATTTTTTTTATGTTTTTTAACTTTAACCATTTTTCTCTTTTTGATAATCGGTTTAATTTTCTGTTTCTTAACACTTTTTTCAGGTTTATATGGGTCAAAATAGGTCTCTTTGGCAGATATAGACAGAGTCAAAAGTATAATTAGCGTAACTATAGAATAAATATATCTCATAAAATTCCTAATATTTTAATGTTTAAAAAAATTTAGGAATATTATAAGCTATTTTATTAATTGTTACTGAATTATCAAGCAATTTAACAGAATTACGCTTACATCCACCTCTCTAAAAAGGTAGTTTTATATGTTAGCAATAGTATATTTTAATAACTCAATTAAAAGTTCGCCTCCAAAAGCAACTCCAAAAATAAATTAAGATTTAATTTTAACTTTAATTTTTCATGCTATAATTTAATTAAAAATTAAAGGGAGATTAAAGAATGAAGAGAGTTTTGTTATTAAAAATTATTTTTAGTTTTTTCATACTAATCTTTATAGTATCTTGTGGAAATAATAGTTCATCAGAGATTATAGATAAAAATGATACAACTACAATAACAGAAAAAATAGTAGGTTATTTAATAGATGCACCTGTGGCTAATATGGACTATAGCTGTGGAGATAAGATAGGAAAAACAGATAATGAGGGAAGATTTGAGTGTTCTTCTTTGCCAATTACATTTATGATTGGAGAGTTTGTAATTGGAAAAGTCAATAATATAATAGAAGACCATATTATATATCCACAAGATTTAGTAGGTATGAGAAGAGAAGATATAACTAATCCTGAAGTTTTAAAAGTAGCCTCGTTTCTACAATCATTAGATGAAGATAAAAGTAAATCTGATACTATAGTTATTCCCAATAATTTAAAAATTGATAGTAAATCAAATTTAATAGATATAAGCCATGAAGAGGCTAATAAATTATTAGAAAATCTAAATATTCAACCTGTAACCTTAGAAGAGGCAGAACAACATTTAAGAAAAAATCTTTTATCAGTTCGAACTCCAAGTCCGACACCAACACCTACTCCTACACCAACGGTTACTCCGAGTCCAACGCCGACTCCGACACCTACTCCTACACCAATGGTTACTCCGAGTCCGACACCAACACCTACACCTACTCCTACACCAATGGTTACTCCGAGTCCAACACCAACACCTACTCCTACACCAACGGTTACTCCGAGTCCAACACCAACACCTACTCCTGCACCAACGGTTACTCCGAGTCTGATACCAACACCTACTCCTACACCAACGATTACTCCGAGTCCAACACCGACACCTACTCCTACACCAACGGTTACTCCAAGTCCAACACCGACACCTACTCCTACACCAACGGTTACTCCAAGTCCGACACCAACACCTATTAATAAATATCCCTATATTCCAAAAGATATAAACGATACAATTGCTATTAAATTTTTAAATAAAGCGACTTTTGGAGCAACCAAGGAGAGTATTGAAGCTATCAAGAATGAAGGTGTAGAAGCATGGGTTAATAAGCAACTCTCTATTACTCCTACAGAGAATATCTATCTTCGTAAAACCATTGAGTTGGCAAAACAAGCAGAACCATCAGCTAACCCATATAGTGTTGATGAATATATAGCTGATAATGATAAGGTTTTTAACAAAGAAAAAGCATCTTTTCAATCTCCTCGCTACCGTCTCTCTGCATGGTTTGATACAGCACTCTTAGCAAATGACCAATTGCGACATAAAGTAACCTATGCACTTAGCCAAATTATTGTAGAGTCCGATTTTGAACCTATATTTACTAGAAGAGGAGAGGCGTTGGCTCGTTATTTTGATATTCTATACCACAATGCTTTTGGACAGTATGAAAAGTTACTCAATGATATCTCTTTTAGTTCTGGTATGGGACTCTTTTTGACCTATAATGGTAATAAAAAAGCATATCTCAATGATGCTAATGTAACAGTATATCCTGATGAGAACTATGCAAGGGAGATTATGCAACTCTTCTCAATTGGGTTAAATGAGCTTAATCTTGATGGAACACCCAAAAAAGACACCAACGGTAACCTAATTCCTACCTATACCCAAGAAGATGTTAATAATCTAGCCAAAGTATTTACAGGTTGGGATAATAAACGAAGTGGAGCAAAAAATGTGAATAGAGGAGATGGGTTTGGAAGAGTAGGTTTTACAAGAGGTGATTTTACACATCCTATGGAGTTTACTGCCAAATATCATGATTTTAGTCAAAAGCAGGTTTTAGGGCAGAATATTCCTGCTAACTTAACTGGTGAAGAGGATATAAAAAAGGCTGTTAGTATTATTATGAGCAATACTAATGTTGCTCCATATATAAGCAAAAATCTTATTATGAGACTAGCCAAATCAAATCCATCTCCTGAGTACATTAAGAGGGTTGCAACAGTATTTAATACAACCAAAGGTAATTTGGCAGAGGTAACTAAAGCCATTCTCTTAGATGAAGAGTTATGGAGTGATTTAATAGAAAATAGAGTTATTAAATTCAAAGAGCCTCAAATTGCTTATACCAATTTCCTAAGAGCATTTAAAGCAAACCGTTTTCCTTCTTGGTACTATTGTGGTTATGGTGGACCAGCAGATGATACTGCTTCAAACTGTGAGGTGGTCAAAAATAGCTTTTTATTTAATAATACAAGAGAGTATTTAGGAGAAGGTGCAGGACTTGCCCCTACGGTTTTCAATTTTTATGATAATGATTTTGTTCCAAACAGTTCTGATTTCAAAACAAATAATTTAGTAGCACCTGAGATAGAGATACAAAGAGATACTATTTTTATTAATTTAAGTAATAAAATAGATAATCTATTTAGCTGGGAGAAAAACTATATTATAAATAACTACTATCCAGATTATAGTGGCACAACTAGTACATATAAATATTATGACCGAGTTGAAGATTTTATCAAAGATGCTCCTGCTAGAAGATATGTTCCTGTTTATTATATCGGTGCAGATAAGATACTTTTAGATGTATCCGAAGAGCTATGTGTTATGGAAGAGGTGATTGATGGTGATTGTAATAGGGATTTTAAAAATCTACAACATTATGCAGAGAGTGATTATCACGATGATGAGAAAGCCCTAGAGGTGCTTATATCTCATCTAAATCAGAAACTCACAGGAGGGCTTTTGAGTCTGGCTGAGGAGAAGATTATTTATAATGAGTTAGCCGTTAACCAGACACTCAAACTCTTTAATAAATATAATGTTCATGAGGATAAACCCCAAAAACTCAAAAACTACTCTATTATTAGAAATGCTATTAAACCTGTGATTAGAGCCATTGTAACCTCTAGTACATTTATGACCGAATAGGAGAAGAGAAGATGAATTCAAGACGAGATTTTTTAAAATTTTCAATGGCAGG
>CAZNJD010000033.1:0-11721 GCA_964573285.1 uncultured Sulfurovum sp.
CAAGATGCAGATATAGTGATGTTTGTCTATCGTGATGATGTGTATCGAGAAGCGGCAGAAAAAGAGAAAGAGATGAAAGCCAAAGCAAATGGAAAAGAGTATGAGAATAAATTTCAAAATAAACTTGAAGAAGATACAGAACTGATTATTGGTAAACATAGAAATGGACCTACAGGAACAGTTAAATTGATATTTCAGAAAAGTTTTACAAGATTTATTGATGCTCCTAAAAATAATTCATATCAACTAATATATGAAGAGGGTAATTTTGATACTAGTACTCAAGCAAATGTAGAGTTACCTCCTATCTAAAAACTATGTTAGAGAGACCGAAGCTTTTTCTCAACTCCAAAGAGTTTTGGGTAGTGGTTATACTTTTTTTTATTTTATTTTCTATACGATTGGGTTTGATTTATAGAGATTATAATAAATTTATAGTCAAACCTTTTTATTATACAACTGTAGATTTGCTTCAACAATATCAAAAGCATAAAGATGGTAAAACTTATACTATTTTAAGAGTATATAGCCCTATACTTGATTTGAATTTTTTTACTACTACTTATAAAGCAGATAATCTTATAGATAAGAGAGTTCGTCTTAAACTTTTTCCATCTAAACGAATAGGATTTTTTGATTATTTGACTACTGCATATATCTCTTCAGAGATAAATTCTATCTCACCTAAAGCTAATAATCTAAAATCTATAATATTACAAGATATAACCGAGCAACATACCCAATCTATTATTATTGAATTTTATCAAGCGATTTTCTTAGCAAAACCATTATCCAAAAAATTTAGAAAACAGGTATCTATGCTTGGAATTAGTCATCTAATTGCTCTTAGTGGGTTTCATTTGGCTATTTTGTCAGGGATACTATTTTTTCTATTTCAACCACTATATCGTATAGTGCAACAACGATATTTCCCTTATCGTTTTGATTTGATAGATGTGGGATTTATAGTTTTGTTTATTTTGGGATGGTATGTTTGGTTTGTGGACTCTCCTGCGTCACTACTTCGTTCTTATATGATGATGGTTGTGGGGTGGATAGTTGTTATTATGGGTATTGAGTTGGTATCTTTTGAGTTTTTGATAACTATCATAATGATACTTTTATTATTAATTCCTAAGTTATTTATATCTTTGGCTTTTTGGTTTTCTATATCAGGTGTTTTTTATATATTCTTATTAATAAAAAGATTTAATAATGTAAACAAAATTTGGATGACACTTATTATCTCATTTGGTATATTTGTTTTAATGTTACCACTTATTCATTTGATATTTCCTACAGTAACAACTCTTCAGTTATATTCTCCTTTTTTATCTTTGGGATTTACCCTATTTTATCCTTTGAGTATAGGGCTTCATATACTAGGAATGGGTGGAGTTTTAGATAATTGGCTTATGGAGCTTTTTAGATTATATAGCAAAACTATAGAGATACTACTTCCATGGTATTATGGGATTTTTTATATACTTTTGTCTATTGGAGCAATTTTTTCAAAATGGCTCTTTTATCTACTATTTTTGATAGCTACTATATTTATGTCATATATTTTTATGGGCTTTATGCTATGATTAGATAAAAAAGGATATCTAATCAAACAGTTAAAATTATATCCCATTACTTATGGGTTAATTATTATCAATACAATCATATTTTTCTCTCCTCTTCTAGTAGGAGTTAATGTCTTTGATATGAGTTTGGAATATCTATTATCAATGGGGGCTATATTTGGACCTAATATTATACTCAATGGGGAGTTATGGCGATTGATTACAGCTATGTTTTTACATGGAGGAACTACACATATTGCTATGAATATGTTATCTCTTTGGTTTGTGGGACGAGTAGCAGAGTCTTGGTTTAATAGAGTCTCATATATTAGTATATATTTTATATCAGGGATAGCAGGAGGTTTAATTTCTATATATATGCATCCTACTACAGTAGGTATAGGGGCTAGTGGAGCTATATTTGGTATATTTGGTGCATTATCTGGAATGGTTATAGTTCATCGCAAACGAATGGAAGAGCAGTTCAAAGCTTTTATGAAAGAGTTTGGGATTGTCTTATTACTAAATCTTTTAATTGGTGTTGTTTTTGAGTCTGTTGATTTATCTGCACATATTGCTGGTTTGATTGTGGGAATGATAGGAGGTGGTATGGTTGCCAAATCTCCTAAAATGATATGGATATATATAGTTGTTATGATATTTATTATGATACTTTTTTATAAATATCTATACTCATATCTGTATCCTATATATATCTCATTAGCTAATGTACAGTTTTAGAAGTTCTCTTCTAATGATTTGCTTGTTGAGCTTGTTGTTGTCGGATAAGACCTTGACAAACTGAAGTTTCTGCAATAGGGAGGTCTTCTCCATTATATGGACAAAGTTCTGCTACATCTTCACAATCTGGACATTTCTTGATATTTGGTTTGTAGCAGTGTTGGTGAACCACTGGTTTTTGGTGAACAACTCTGTCTGGTCTAATATCTCCACCTGCAAACAGTGTTGCACTTGCAATTATAAGAGCTAGTAATAGTTTCATTTTACTTCCTTGTTTTAATATATGCAAGTTTATCATCTTTTATATCAATAAAAAATATTAAAATATATATAGTTTTAAAGCTAAATATTAAATTAAAAATTACAATGTGATATAATATTGCACTTTTCAAAAAATCATAACTATCTAATCTTTTACCTCATATTGCTCTCTACCCATTTGATAAAGGTCATTTCCATAAGTATCATTGATTACTGTTACAGGGAAATCTTTGACAGTAATTTTTCGTACTGCTTCTGGTCCTAATTCAGGATATGCAATTACCTCTGCACTTGTAATCTTTTTGCCAAGTAATGCACCAGCGCCACCTGTTGCTCCAAAATAGATACCATCATACTCTACACAAGCATCCTTTACAGCTTGGTCTCTTTTTCCTTTGCCTATCATACCTTTTGAACCATTTTTAAGCATAGTTGGAGAAAAACTATCCATTCTATAGCTAGTAGTAGGACCTGCACTTCCAATTGGGTCACCTGGTTTTGGAGGAGTTGGTCCTACAAAATATATAACTGAACCCTCTATATCAAATGGTAACTCTTTGCCCTCTTCAATTAGTTTTACTAGTCGGCTATGTGCTGCATCTCTTGCTGTAAATAGTGTTCCATTTAGTAAAACAGTATCTCCTGCTTTTAGTTTTTTTGTATCTTCACTAGTTAGTGGTGTTGTTAAAGTATATTGTGCCATCTTTTATCCTTATATAGTAATATGAGTATGTCTTGATGAGTGACATTGAACATTAACTGAAACAGGTAATGAAGCAATATGACAAGGGTTGGATTCAATATGAACAGCCAAAGCTGTTTTGGTTCCACCCATACCCATTGCACCAATTCCTAGCTTATTAATCTCTTCTAAAATCTGTTTTTCCATCTCATCCATCTCTGGGTCAGGATTTTTACTACCAATATCTCTAAATAGTGCATGTTTGGAACTAATACAAGCCTTTTCAAATGTTCCACCAATACCAACACCTACAGTAATAGGAGGACAAGGATTACCACCTGCATCTGATATTACCTCTTTAACATAATTTATAATTCCATCTTTTCCTGCTGCTGGTGGAAAAACTCTAGCACGGCTTACATTTTCAGACCCACCACCTTTTGCAGCGTATTCAATATCTATTTTATCACCTGCTACAATATCAAAATGAATAATAGCAGGGAGATTATATCCTACTGTATCTTTGAGATTTGCTCTACTAAAAGGTTCACAAGTAGATGCTCTTAAATATGCTTCTCTATAACCTTGCTCTGTTCCTTTGTTTATAGCATCTCTAAGCAGACCACCTTTAATTTTAACCTCATCTCCAACATTTACAAAAAATACAGCCAAACCTGTATCTTGACATAGTGGTCTCTTTTCATTTTTAGCTATATTGGCATTTTCTAATATCTGTCGTATAACCTCTTTACTTACTGGAGATGCTTCGTTTTCCATTGCCTCTTCTAGTGCATCATAAGTATCTTGTGGCAAATCTGTTCCACAATGTACTATAATATCTCTAACAGCTTTGACTACAACATCAAATTCTATTTCTCTCATATAAAGTCTCCTGTTTTAATAATGTGAACTATTTTACAACTAGATTTATTAATTTAGTATAAATAAGTGATGGTATAGGTATATGGATATATAGATGTGAAGTATTGTAATCTATTATTTTTTAGAAAAGTTATTTAACTCACATTAAATTAATAAATAATTAAGTCATAGTTTTATAACTATTTAAGTTATTTTATAATAAAATATATTTTTAGTCAAATAAAAAAAGGGGATAAAATGATAAAAAGATTTTTAACATTTGGTCTAAGTTTGAGTATATCTAGTATGATATTAAGTACAACTAATCTTTTAGTTGCGGATAGTTCCAAAGTGGTATTACCACCATCATGGACAACAACTCGTATAACTTATGATATTACAGTTGAAGAGTTAGCACAAAGATATTATGGTAATTCTAAAGATTATAAGTTGATTTTAAAAGCAAATAAAAAAATCTTAAGGGGAAGACATACTGTACCTAAAAATACAGAAATCAAAATTCCAATTACGGAAAAATTTAGAGACCAACCAGAACAATTAGGTTGGAATGATTAAATAAGCTAAGTTTATCTTAGCTTTAGTTATCAAAAAAACCACTATCTCTTAGGATAGATATATTCTCTTTTATAGCCTTAACAGCTACAGCAAATTTCTCTTTAGTATCAACATCTAACTCAAGTTCAATTATCTTTTTAATTCCACTTGCTCCTAAAACACATGGTACACCTATAGCTACATCTTTGTACCCATATTCACCATCAAGAATTGCACTACTAGCTATTACTTTGTCTTCATCACTAAGTAGTGATTCAATCATAGCAGAGATGGCTCTACCTGGTGCATAAAATGCTGATGTCTTTAGATGAGAGACTATCTCTGCACCACCATTTTTGGTTTTTTGGATTACATCTTCTATATCCTCTTGTGATAATATTTGAGTAAGAGGTACTCCACCTACATCAGTAATCTCAGGATATGGTATCATATGTTCACCATGTTCACCTATAACCATAGCTCTAGTCTGTGCAGCTGCAAATCCTGTTTTTTTATAGATTTGATAAGCCATTCGTGAACCATCTAATGCACCACTCATTCCTATAATTCTATGTCTATCCCAACCTGTTACTTTTTGGACTACAAATGTCATAACATCCAAAGGATTAGATACACAGAGTATAACTGCATTTGGTGAATATTTTTTGATATTTTGAGAAACATCTTTGACTATACTTGCATTAATATTAAGTAAATCAGCTCTAGTCATCTCTTTTTTTCTAGGAACTCCAGCTGTAATAACAACTACATCACAATCTTTTATATCTTCTGGTTTAATAGCTGCTCTGACTACTGTACCTCTTGGAGAGTAATTTGTTGCTTGTGCAATATCTATCGCTTTTCCAATAGCAACTTCTGGCATAATATCATATAGTATAATCTCATGACATGTTCCACTTAATGCTAATGCATAAGCAGTACTTGCCCCTACTGCTCCTGCTCCTACTATTGCTACTCGTCTTCCTGTCATATTTGTCCTTTATTTTATAGTGTGGGTTTTTTAACCCACAAAAGATAGTTTATTTTACTTCTAATCCAAATGTAAACCCATTTTTAACTTTATCTATAAGTATAGGTAAAATATCTTCATATTCACCTACAATTCCAAAATCTGAATTGGCAAAGATTGGCTCTTTTGCATTATGATTTATAGCTATAATAGTATCAGACTCTTTCATTCCTGCAATATGTTGAACAGCTCCACTTATCCCAACAGCTATATATACTTTTGGACGAACTGTTTTACCTGTTTGTCCTATCTGTCTAGCATACTCTGTAATACCTTCATCAACTACAGGACGGCTACATGCCCACTCTGTATTTATACCTTGTTCTTTAATTGCTTCTGCCAAATCTTGAACTAATTTTAGATTATCATCAACAGCCCCTCTACCACCTGATACGATTATATCGGCATTAAATAGATTTTGTAATCCACCCTCACCAATAACTGTTTGAATAATTTCAGATACAAAATCATCAGCTTCTAGTTGTGGTGTAAATGGTGTTATTATTCCATCTCTATTATTATCAGGAGTTGGTACTTCAAATGTTCCAGCTCTTGCTGTTGAGATTTGAGGACACACAAAACCTAAAATAGTAGCTAGTTTAGACTCACCATAAGTAGGTCTTCGTGACTCTAATATTGGAGCAAAGATTTTTTTCTCTTTTCTATTTATATGTTCACCAATCTCTAATGCAGTACAGTCTGCTGTAACTCCACCTTTTACCTTAACTCCAATTCTAGGAGCTAACTCTCTACCTGCTGTAGTAGCTGCAAAAAGTGCAATTTCTGGATTTTTTTCTTTGATAACTTGTTCAAATATAGTGGCAAATGGTAAAATTCTATACTCTTCTAGTCTCTCATCATCTACAATAATAACCTCATCACTACCATGAGCAATTAACTCTTTGGCTAGTTTTTCAATATTTTTACCAATAAGTAGAGTCATAACCTTGGTATCATTACCTAACTGTTCTGCTAAATGTCTAGCAGGAGTTAGTAGCTCTAGTGATGGTCGTGAAATCTCACCTTTGACTACCTCTGCCCAAGTTAAAATTCCACTTGCACCATTTCTAAAATCAACCTCTTCAAATCCTTCTGGTCTCTTTCTTGCTTTTTTAGCTTTTGCCTCTTTGACCTCTATAATATTTTTACCAGATTTGATATTATTAATTAGTGACTCAACAAGCTCATTCTCATTTTGACCTTCTGCCATTTTTGCAGGAGCTCTTTCACTTTTAATATTAGCAACTTTGGCTACAATAGTAGGGCTTCCACTTAGACCAATATTTTCATCACTTAGATTAATATCATCAATATTAAACATTGTTATTTTACTTTTTCTAGCTCTAACTGCACCACTTAAAGCTGGTCGTCTAGGGTCAATTCCTGTTGGAGTAAAAGATAAAGTACAAGGAAGAGGTAGTTTCATCATCTGATACCCACCCTCTATAATTCTTTTGGCTTCAATATGTCCATCTATCAAATTAGCAGTTTCTATAAAAGTAGCCTGTGGAATATGTAGATTTTCAGCAACTTGAGATGGTACATGAGCTGTATCTCCATCACTTGTTTGTCTTCCTGCTACAATAACAAAATTTTCATTTAATCCTTTACCAAATCCTAAATGTCTAAGCATTGTAGAGATTGCCAAACCTGTAGCAAATGTATCTGACCCACCAAGTCGTCTATCACTTAATAGATATGCTTCATCATACCCCATAGATAAAGCTCTTTTGAGAGACTCTTCAAATGATGGAGGTCCCATTGAACATACTATAAGTTTTGCTTCAGGATTTTCGTTTTTCATCTGTAGTCCAGCTTCTAATGCATAGCTACAGTCAATATTAATAATAGATTTTGCTTTAGTTCTATCCATTAAACCATCATCACCCATTCTCATCTCTGATGGGAGTGGAACTTGTTTCATTAAACTAATTATTGTTAATGCCATATTTTCTCCTTAATTTTTTTATTTTTTATTAATTACATATAGTTGTATTCTGGGCCATCTCCACCATAAGGTGTAGTCCAAGTTATACCACCATTTGGAGATTTAATATCACAAGTTTTACAATGTACACAATTTTCAGCATGAAGTCTTAGGGACTTATTCCCCTCTTTGTCTATATGAAGCTCATACACTTCAGCTGGACAAAATGCCTCTTCTGCTAAACCATACTGTTCTATATTTACTTTTTGGAACTCTTCTGGATTATTAACTACAAGGTGAACTGGCTGATGCTCATCATGCATTGCTTTTGAGTAATATACATCAGTTACTTTATCAAATGTAAGTTTTTTGTCAAAATCTAATTTATCTCCAAATCTATCTTTGAATTTAATACCTTTGTATTCTGATAACTTTTTAGTAGTATTCATATCTGCTTCAACTTTTGGTACCATTAGACAAGCTCCTCCAGTTACCAATTGGATACCCATTTTCAAACCACCAATTATCATTCCCTCTTGCATAACAGCTCTCATATTTCGAATAGGATATAACTCTTTATAAATAGAACTTTTGTTTACAAACTCTTCATATTTAGATAATGACTCTTCACTGGTATCATTTTCAATTAGCGCTTTTACTGCTGTTTCTGCTGCACATATACCTGAACGAACAGCCAAATGAACACCTTTAAGTCTAGCTGTAGTTAAGAAACCAGCACTATCCCCAACTATCATAAAGTTATCACCATAATATTTTGGTATAGAGTGCCAACCACCCTCAGGCAAAGTTTTTGCCCCAAACTCAATAATCTTACCACCTTCTAAAAATTTAGATACAAAAGGGTGTGTTTTCCAAACTTGCATAGTAGCATGTACATCAAATTTTGGATTAGGATAATCAAGACCTACAACCAAACCAAGACCTACTCTGTTATTAGTTAATCCATATATAAATCCACCACCAAACTCTGATTTATCTTTAAGTGGATAACCAAATGTATGATAAACAGCACCAGGTTCAATATTTCCCTCTGGAACGCTCCATAACTCTTTGACACCCAAAGAGTAAATTTGTGGGCTTTTATCTTTATCCAAATTATATTTATTAATAACTTCTTTTGCTAGGCTTCCTCTTGTACCTTCAGCAAGAATTGTTATATCAGCTTTAACTACTGTTCCTTCTTGGTAGTTTTTTTGTTTTATACCATTGTGGTCAACACCTGTATCTTTGGTCTTTACACCTACTACTTTACCATCTTCATAAACCATACTATCAACAGCAAAGCCTGTATATATCTCTACACCTTTTTCTTCAGCAATTTTTGCTAAATATCTACAAACTTCACCTAATGATGCGACAAAGTTACCATCATTTGACATATAAGGTGGATGAAATGGTAATTCAAACTCTCCTCCATCTTCATTTAATTTGGCAGTAATATCAGTTAATACTTCAGAATCAAAAGGTATCTTATCAAACTCTGCAACTGAGAGCAATCTTTTAAATACTTTTGGTCGTATTACAGCACCTGAGAGTATATGTGAGCCTATTGAGCTTCCTTTTTCGATAAGCATTATCTTCTTATCTTCACCTTTTTCTTTCAGCCTATTGGCAAGTTCAATCGCAGTAGCAAGTCCAGCTGGACCACCTCCAACAATGAGTACATTTGTTGAAATAATATCACTATTATTCATTAAGTCCTCTCCCTATATATTAAGATTACTTATAAGTATAAAATAGGCTTATAAGCATTATCAAAAATATCTAAAAAAGGTATATAATTGCAAATAAAGATAGGTTAAATTGAGTTTAATTTGGGTAGTTGTATAGAAGTGTAACAGATATTATTAAGTATAATGATAAATATCAATAATATTTATCATCTAATAAAAATAGTAGTTTTTAATTAATAAATATTATGACTCAAAGAATTTTATCTCATTTAATTTATCAACCATCTCTTGAACTGATGCTACAGAGTGGGCAAACCTCTTCATCTGTAATGGTTTTAAACCCATTTGAATAATCTGTTCTGCTCCACCTGCTCCAATCATAACAGGAACACCTGATACTATATCAGAGTAACCATATTCACCTTTTAACATAACAGCACATGAGTGAATTTGATTGGTATCTTTTAGAATAGCTTCTACCATGACGGTCGTTGATTTTGCTGGGGCATAATATGCTGAACCATTTCCAAGTAAATTTACAATTTGAGCTCCACCATTTCTAGTTTTTTTAACAATCTCACCAATCTCTTCAGAATCAAGTAAATCATCTATTGGCACACCAGCAACAGTCGTAAATTTAGGAAGTGGAACCATAGTATCACCATGTCCACCCATAACAGTAGCACGGATTTGACCTGCACCATACTCTAATTTTTCGAAAATAAAGTGAGCCATTCTAGCTGAATCTAATATTCCAGCCATACCCAAAACTCTTTCTCGTGGAAAACCTGTCTCTTTTAGAGCTATATAAGTCATAACATCAAGTGGATTTGATACAACCACAATAACGGCATTTGGTGAATACTCTTTTATTTCTCTGGCATAGCCTTTAACAATCTCTGCATTCTTTATCAATAAATCATCTCTATTCATACCTGGTGTTCTTGGTGCTCCTGCTGTAATAACAACTACATCTGAATCAGCTATATCTTCTGGTCCTTTGGCTGCTTTTACAATAGTATGTTGTCTAGCTGCATTAGCTGCTTGTGACATATCAAGAGCTTTTCCTTTGGCTACATCAATATTTCTACCTCTTAATACAACATTATGACATACACCATTCATTGCCAATATAAATGCTACAGTAGAACCAAAATTTCCTGTACCTATAACAGTTACTTTTTTACCTTTTGACATTATTATCCTTTTAATTGAAAATTATTTTAATCATCGTCTCAAAGCTCCAGCTTGAGAATATAATAGAAAGAGTTTATTAAAGTGAGAACGAAGAATAAACTATATCCATTATAGCAGGAGTTAGTAACAAATTAAATAGATTTGATATTTATAAACTTCTATTTTATATGATTGCGAATGCTTGAAACACTCTTTACAAAATATTAAGTTAATGTATAACATAAAATAATGATATATATTTCTTTATATAAATAGAATGGATTAATATATTCTATAATTTAGTAAGATTTAAATCTTTTACCTTTTGGCGAACAGCTTTCATAAACTTTTTCCCAGGGTCATTTTTTTGGGTTCTATACCCTTTATCCTGTTCTAGCCACAACTCTGTTCCTTCTAACTCTCTATACTCATAATGACCTATAAGATGAGTAATAGTTGGATATTTCTCTTTTAAATATCTAACTAGTTTAATATTAGATTTCAATTGAGCAGGAGTCAAATCCTCTTTTTTATTCCCACTACCACCTACATTTTCTACTCCAATAGATGAGTAATTCAATCCAATAACATGTCTAGCCATCCAAGTCTCTGGCATAAGTCTATATATAGTACCATCTCTAGCTACCAAAAAGTGTGCTGATACATTTAATGCACTAGCTTTTGCTATATCTTTTCTATCAGAAAATAACTTTTGAGGTTTGAGTCTATTGAATGATTTATCAAAACTCATATCAGCAGTCCAATGTAATACTATGATTTGAGGTGTTATCTCTATATCATTTACAAGAAATCCATAATGTTTTTGGATATACTCTTTGGTCATATCAATTCGTTGTTCTCCAAATATTATAGGTTTATCTATAATATTTATAGACTCTTGTACTGATGATGCATTTAATATTGCTGTAGCCATTAATAGTAATAGTGTTTTATTCATAATTGTCTCTTTTATTTTTTTTGACACTATATCTATTTTTTGTGGAATATTAGCTATATCTCTGCATAATATACTCCGAAATATAATTCAAACCCACCAATAGTCAATCTTTGCTCTCTTTATCAATATTAAATTTTCTTTTGAGATTATCTAAGACTTTTACCATTGTTTTGCTATCAAATGTATTACCACTAAATAGTTCATATCCAATTGGCAGACCATTTTTATCTATCATAAGTCCCATAACTACTTGAACATCGCCAAATTT
>CAZNJD010000034.1:0-33002 GCA_964573285.1 uncultured Sulfurovum sp.
AATTTTGTGTCATTCTTTATTCTCCTTTAAATAATATAATACTTTAAAATATAAAGTTTGAGATAAAAACATAAAATGTTTTTAATTATTTTTTTATAAAATAAAATATTACAAAAAGCATTTTAGACTATTTAAAGTTAACAACTCCTTTTTTTTACAAGATTATTATGTCTCTTTCTTTTTTTTATTTTAAATATTATTTTATATAATTAATATATTAAATATATTTTTAGTAAAAAATATTATTTTAATAACATAAAAAAAGGTATTATGTGTATTTTGGTATCGCATAATTCTTTTAAACAGTTAAACATAATTTAAAATTATAATTTTAATAATAATTAGTGTATCAAAAAGTATCATTCATGGAAATACTTTAGATGAGTAGAAGTATAATTATACTTATCCACAATTTATTTACAAATTTTATATTATAATAAGCTTAAGCAGGAAAAGCGATCCCGTAAATACCAAAAATTTAATGATACTGCTCCATCATTTGGTTATAAAGGGGAAATCCTGTCGGAGTAAAAAGGGTTTTATATGAGCATGATGAAAGAAGCAACACCTAAATCTTATAGGATGTTAGTTATGAACACATTGGCATTTACAATTGCCTTTGCAGCATGGTTATCAAATGGGGTATTGATTACATTTTTAATTTCAAATGGTGTACTTAATTGGTCAGCAGTTCAAATGGGTACAGTTATCGGTATTCCAGTTTTAACTGGGGCTTTATTTAGATTACCAATGGGAATTTTAACTGATAAATTTGGAGGACGACCAATTTTTACAATTAACTTATTGGTAGCAGCATTGGGTATGGTTCTTATGTCCAGAGCAGATAGTTATAGTGACTTTATTATTGCTTCACTACTATTTGGTACAGTTGGTGCTACATTTGCAGTAGGTATTGCATTTACTTCAGTTTGGTTTCCTAAGGAAAAGCAAGGTTTAGCACTTGGTATTTTTGGTGCGGGTAACGCAGGTGCGGCACTAACTGCACTTTTTGCCCCAACTATTTTAAATAATCTTGTTGCTGGTGGGGATATGGAGGCTTGGAGACAACTTCCAATTATGTATGCAATTATGTTAGCAGTTATGGCTGTTATCTTTTTCTTAGCTACAGAAAATAGAAAGCCTAATAGTTCAGATAGAACTCTTGGTCAGATGCTAAGACCTCTAAAAGATGTAGCTGTATGGAGACTTGGTTCTTTCTATTTTATTGTATTTGGTCTATTTGTAGCATTCTCACAGTGGCTTGTACCTTACTTTGTAAATGTTTATGCACTTCCATTAGTAACAGCAGGTATATTCGCAGCAGCATTTAGTTTCCCATCAGGTGTAATTAGAGCATTGGGTGGATACTTAAGTGATAGATTTGGTGGTAATAGAGTTACTCTATGGGTATTTATTACAGCAATTACTATTAGTGCAATGCTTATGGTTCCAAAAATGACTATAGAGTCTCCAGGAAAAGGTGTACTTTCTAAACTACCAGGTGAAGTAACCAAAGTTACAGAAAATACAGTAGAAGTAACCAATCCTAAAGCTGGTGTAAGAGTCTATAAATTTACTCCACAAGTAGGTGACTTTAATAAAGATACTAGTGACTTCTTTATGTTCCCTACCAAAAAAGTTACACAAGAGGCTATCGTTAAAGTTGGTGATAAAGTTACTAAAAAGCAACTACTTGTTAAAGGTACAACTAATATCTTCTTCCAAGCAAATGTGTGGATTTTCGGTATCCTAGCAGTTATTGTTGGTGCAACTTGGGGAATTGGTAAAGCTTCTGTTTATAAGCTTGTTGCAGAGAGCTACCCACAAGAAGTTGGTGTTGTTGGTGGTATCGTTGGTGTTCTTGGTGGACTTGGTGGATTTATCTCTCCAATTATCTTCGGATGGTTACTAGGACTCACAGGACTTTGGTCTAGTGCATGGATGTTTGTTCTGGCAGCAACGCTATTTGCGTTTATACTTTTAACAAACTCTATGAAGCATCCAGATGCACATGATTAAAACTTCTCTCTTTATTGAGTAGAATACTCTCTTCTTAAAAGAGGATACCTTTTGGTATCCTCTACTATACCCCTTTATTTTATTTCACTTTAAGCATTTTTAGGATAGATTTTATCTTAAATAAAAAATTAAAGGTTATTAATGTCTAAAAATCAAATCAAAGAGATTGAAAGTGTTTGTACCTATTGTGGTGTAGGTTGTGATATTACAGCAGTAGTAAACGATAATAAAATCCAAAAAATCTATGCCCAAAAGGATGGAACTGTCTCTCAAGGGAAACTTTGTATCAAAGGAAAATATGGTTATGATTTTCTTGATGCAGAGGATAGAATTAGAACACCAAGAATAAGAAAAAGTTTTTTAAAAAATAATTCACATATTTTTGAAAAAGTTAAAGATAAATTATCCCACTTTAATAGTGAATTTTATAGTTGTAGTTTAGATACAGCAACTACCATTACAGCTTTAAAATTAGGTGAAATCAAAGATAAATATGGTGGTAATAGTTTCTGTGCTATTGGTGGTGCTAGAGGAAATTGTGAAAGTGCATATCTTTTTCAAAAATTTTGCCGAGAAACTATGAACTCCCCACATATTGATAACTGTGCAAGAGTTTGTCACTCTCCATCTCTAAAAGGTATGAAAGATACTATTGGAGAGGGAGCATCTACAAACCCTTATAATGATATATATAAAAGTGAATTTATTATAGTTATAGGCTCAAATACAATGGAGGCACACCCTATTGTCTCAAATCGTATTGTGGAGATGGCAAAACAGGAGAATAATTTAGCTGTAATAGATGTAAGAGAGACTACACTTGCAAAATATGCAAAATATAACACTATTATTCCTTATGAGGCAAATCTTCTTATACTTAATATGATGGCTTATGTAATTATAGATGAAGAGCTATATCACAAGGATTTTGTAGCAAGTCGAACTAAAGAGTTTGATGAGTTTAAAGAGAAAATTTTAAATGACCCCTATGCAAATCCTAACTTCTTTAAAGATATAGAGGGGTATGAGTATTTAGCAAAAGATATTCCTAATATTGCAAGAGAGTATGCCTTTAAAAAATCTATGATTTTGTGGGGATTGGGTGTTACTCAACATCTTGATGGCTCTTATGCTGTTATGGCAATTACTCATTTAGCAATGATGACAGGAAATATTGGCAAAGTTGGAGCTGGGTTACTTCCTCTTAGAGGTCAAAATAATGTTCAAGGGGTTTGCGATATGGGTTGTTTGCCATACTATCTACCTGATTATCAAACTCCTGATAAGATAGGTTTAACAACTCCAAAGCTTATTAATAAAATGTTAGATGGCGAAATAAAAGCACTACTTAATATGGGAGAGGATATTGCCCATATTCATCCAAATATCAATAAGATAGATAAAGCATTAAATAATTTAGAGTTAATTGTAGTACAAGAGCTTTTTATGACTGATATTGCTAAGAGAGCAGATATTATTATTGGTGTAAGTTCTGCCTATGAAAAGAGAGGGGTTTATATAAGTGCAATGAGACGGCTTCATCTATCCGAGCCATTGATTGAGACAGATTTACCTGATGATTGGGAGGTATTACAGTTAATAGAGAATAAGATAAATGGCTCTTTTAATTATGAAGATAGTCAAGAGATTTGGAATGAGGTAACAGAGGTAGCTCATAGACGATTTAGTGGAGCTAAATATTATAGAATGAAGAGACATGCCAAAAGAGGAATGCAGTGGCCAATATATATAGAAGATACTCCTATACTTCATCTATTGGATTTTAGAACTGATGATGGTTTAGGAAATTTTATCTATAAGCAGTATCAACCCAGAGGAATGGTTCAAGAGATATTGGATAAAATTTTCTATAAAAATAATAGTTTAAAAGGGTTTTATTTAACTACAGGTAGAACTTTAGCTCATTATAATAACTCTGCTCAAACTAAAAGGAGTAAAAAACTATTAACAAAATATAATGAAGATGTAATTTTAGCCTCCATTAAAGATAAAGATATCTTATCAGATAGAGTTATTCTAAAATCTTCTTATGGTCAGACAGCAGAGTTGCCAATAAAATTTAGTGATAAGATAAGACCTAGAACCCTATTTGTAACCTTTCATCACTCGAAATCAAGAGTTAATGCACTCTTTGGAGATGAGGCAGATGAGTTAGTTGCAACAGCTAGATTTAAATCAGTAAAAGTAGATGTAATATCAATTATTTAATTTTTAGACAAAGAGATATTTCTCTTTGTCTTCAATCTTTATCAAAAAAAAGAACAAGAGATATATGATAAAGCATTCCAATTAAGATTAGTTAAAAACTACATATCAGAAATTCTATTTAAGAATATACAACAATATAAAGAGTATTCCAAAGTTGATTTAATTAAAGAGTTAGCACCAACTATCTCTAATTCATATTTGACTCAAAAAGATATTGAGTATGCTATTGTAGAAGTTTGGACAACATATAGGAATAAAATAGATTTAATCAAAAAAAAGATAGATAATAATCTAAAAGATGGCAAATACAAAGATGATGCTAAAAAAGAAGTTTTCTATAAAACCCTCTCATATTTTCTAAATAAGTATGGAGAAGATAGATTATTAAAGTTAGCTTTTCAAAAGAGATTTAATATTTTTAATAAATATAATATAAACCAATATCAATTCAGTTTACTATCCTTTACAACTAAATAAGTAATTTGTACTTTTATATAAAAATATAGTGTTTAAAAAACATACATATTCTAATATTTAACAAGAGATAAACTCATATCCTCTAAACATCTTGTGAAAATAAGTACCAATAACTTTACCATTAGAACTTTGCCAACTTCCTACAATACCTTTACCATTAGGTATTTTGCTCAAAACATTAAAGCCTTTTTCTACTGTTTTTTTTGTAGGTTTAGTATAATGAAAAGCATGACCTTTAATATTTTCTTGGTTATAATAATAACCCAAACGATTAAATTTATCATCTAAAATAAATTCAATATCCAAAATCCCACTCATCTGTTTATTATCAACTCTTTTTGATAGATATAACAATCCTGCACACTCTGCATATATATTTTTCGATTTACTATGAGATATAAGTGAGTTTTTGAAATGGTATGAGTTTTTTATATTTTGATAGGCTCTATCTGTCTCTATATATCCACCACATATATACACAAAGTCACAATCTATAGGTATGACCTCATCTTTAGTTGCATCAATTATAACTATTTCTTGAAATATCTCTTGTAAAAAACAGAAATTGTCATAATATAGAAATGAGAAGTTTTTATCATTTACTATTGCTAACTTTTTATCTATTTTATTAATTTGAGGAAAAGGATAAGCTATTTCAGATTTTTGCTGTTTTGAATAACCAACCTTATATAGATTTTCCAAATCTATATGCTCTAATACCTCTTGGCTTATCTGTTCTATTTTAGATAAATCTTCTAAATCTAATCCTAAATGGGTATCACTAAGTGAGGGTAAATTTTTTTTTATCCAGCCTAAAACTACTATATTTTTATGGTCTATCTCTATTTGATTTTTGATTAGTTGATAGTGCATAACAGAAGATAAATTATTTAAAACTACTGCTTTTATACTATTATCTAGTTTATAATCTAATAACCCTTTTAGTACAGCCGATATTGTAATATAGCTACCACTTCCATCAAGAACTAAAATAGTAGGAATATTTAAAAGTTTGGATACACTATAAGCACTACAACCTTTATTCTCTCCATCATAAAATCCCATAACTCCCTCTAATATTGCTACCTCTTTATCTCTATAATGATAATATAACCACTCAATTTGCTTTTCATTCATTATAAAGCTATCTAAATTAATACTATCCGTTCCACAAACCTTTTTGTGAAACTGTGGGTCTATAAAATCTGGTCCTATTTTATAAGGACGAACAGAGGTTCTAAAATGATATAGTAGAGCAGTTGTAAGTATAGTTTTACCTTGATTTGAGGCTATAGCTGATATACATAGGGTTATCATTTATCTTTTAACTTACCACTCATCTCATATTTATTTAGATAACCTCTAGGAGTCAGAACCAATCCATTAGTAGTAAGCTTAGTTTGAGAGTTTCCTACAATGATAAGTGTGGACATAGTGATTTGAGGATGTGTAATATCTTGTTTTATTAAATCGGTTGTAGTTGTTACTATTATCTTCTCTTTATCTCGTCCCACATGAGAAGCAATGATAGCTATCCTCTCTTCACCCTCACTTAATGCTTTTAAAAAGTTTTGATAAGGTAAAATCCGTTTTTTGGATTTGGGGTTATATATACCCAAAATCATATCAGCATCAAAACAGTTTCTAACTCGTTTATCTATTATATCTATATCTGTTAGCTTATCAGAGAGAGAAATAACAGCAAAGTCTTGACTAATAGGTGCTCCAATCCGTGAGGCTGTAGCCAAAAATGAGGTAACTCCTGCTATTGATATAACCTCTATCTCATCCCATAATCCCTGTTCATCTATTAATTCAGTTACAAGTGTAGCCATACCAAATACATTTACATCTCCATTAGATATAATAGATGTAGTCTTGCCCTCTTTGGCATAGTTAATGGCCTCTTGACATCTTGCTATCTCTTTGGTCATTCCTGACATAAATAGAGGTTTATCACCTATTAGCTCTTTTAACTCTTTGACATAATTTCTATATCCTACTACGGCTTCACTCTCATTTAGTGCTTCTAGTGCTTCTGTTGTCATATATTTTGTACCACCTGCACCTGAACTTAATATATATAGTTTTTTCATATCTACCTACTTTTTTGGTGAGTTATATCATATTTATTTTTAGATGACATTTAAATAGCTCCTGCAATAGTTATTACTTTAAAATAAACCTCTTTCTTTATTATAAGTTCTTGATACTCTGAAGCCAAAATACTACTAGGTTCTGCTACACCTTTAAGTCCAAAAAATTTAGTTGATGCTGATGGTGAAAAGCTATTTTCAAGAGCATTTATATCATCTTTTTTATAAAATGCTATAGAAAGATTATACTTTTGAGCAAAATTCAATAATCCTACCTCATCTTTTTTGGCTTCAAACGAGGCTATAGATTTTATATCTTCTATTTTTAAACTATATTTATCCGAAAAGAGTTCAAAAGCCTTTTCTATCTCTTCTAATTGAGTATTTCTATTACAACCAATACCCAAATATACTTTTGGTCGAAGAGTTAAACTATTGGATTTAACTATAGGAGAGATAACAACAGTATCTAAATCCAAATTATCAAATCCAATTAATTCCAAATTATCTCTATTCTTTATAGAATTAAAAAGTTGTGAATATGTAGCTACTTTTACTTTCTGTTTATTTAGTAGTCTATTAGATATTTTGGCTAAAGCTTTTAGATTTTTTA
Organism: uncultured Sulfurovum sp.; assembly: GCA_964573285.1. Classification (GTDB taxonomy): domain Bacteria; phylum Campylobacterota; class Campylobacteria; order Campylobacterales; family Sulfurovaceae; genus UBA1140. The sequence continues at coordinate 7,435 of CAZNJD010000034.1, forward strand.
TCTCCCAATCTCTATCCTTTGCCAACATTTCAAAAGATAAAGTTTTAGTCTGGTCAGTTGCAGTTGATATAAAATTAATACATTTAGGTAAACGAGAAGTCAATATATTAGCTAATCTATTTGCACCTCCTAAATGTCCACTAAGTAAAGGTACAACCTTATCTAATGCTAGATTAATAACTATAATCGCAGGGTCTGTTGATTTATCTTTTAATAAAGGAGCAATTTTACGAACTACTGCTCCCATTGCTAATATACATATAATAGCATCATAATTTTTCCAAGCAGGTACTAATATATCATCTAGTTTATTATAAGTTTTTAGCTTTTTTAAATTATGTTTTAACTCTTTTTTGCCATATATATCAACTTGATAATCTTCTAAATATGAAACTAAATTAGAAGCACTATTTAGACTAGGTTGGTTGATTGTTACGATTGCTATTTTCAATATATCCCCCCTTTTTATAAGTTTTTTGTTTTAACTAATGGCTTTACATATAAATGAGACTCTTCACTCTCCTCTTGATACAAAAAATCACCAAAGAGTATCAAAGCCACACCACGAATATGAGAGACTTGATTTTCTATATTGGATATTGTACCTTTATATATAGCTTCATCTTCCCAAGTAGCTCTCTCTACTACCCAACAAGGGGTATTAGGGCTATAACCCATATCTAAAGCCTTTTTTTTCAACTTTTTAAGTAATAAAATAGATAAATAAAAGACTAAAGAAGAGTTGCGACAAGCTAAAATATTCTCTAAATTTTCAGGATTAGGAGTTCGCCCCTCAACTCTACTAATAATAAGAGTTTGTGAAACTCCTGGAATTGTATATTCTATACCCAAACTAGCACTTGCCCCAAAACTAGCTGTAATTCCAGGTATAACTTGATACTCTATTCGTTTTTGTTTCAAAAAGCTTATCTGTTTGGCAATAGTAGAGTATATAGAGGGGTCTCCTGTATGAATACGAGCGACTATTTTATCTCTATATTTTTCTAAAAAAGCAAATATCTCAGGATATTTCATCTCTTGTGAATTGACTATTAAAGCCTCATCCATGCACCATTTCAAAACCTCTTTTGGTACTAATGAGCCTGTATATAAAACTACATCTGCTTTTTGCATAATTTTTTGGGCTTTTATTGTAACTAAATCAGGGTCACCCGAACCTGCTCCTATAAAATATATCATTTACTTACCTTTATCTGAAATAGTTGTCGTTCAGGCTCTATTAAATCAAGCTTTCCCTTATAAGTAGTAAGTGACAAAGAGATAACCTTATACTCAATTTTAGCTCTATTCAATACCATTATCATTTGTGTTAAATTCTTAAGAGTAATTGCATTAATTAAAATTATACCATTTGGATTTAATCTTTCATATAGATAAGGAAGTCTAGCAATCACTTTTACTCCACCTCCACCCACAAAAATTCTATCAGGATTAGGTTCAACTAACTCAAAAAGCTCCTCTGCATTACCTTCCAAAAGTTGGGTATCACAAACATAATGAGTTGTTAGATTACTTTTTATATATTTATTACGCAATGATTGTTTTTCAAAAAATACTGTTTTTAGGCTATATCGTTTATATGCCTCAATTCCACAACTACCACTTCCTGCTCCTATATCCCATAATATCATATTTGGTTCAAGATCGAGGTTCTGCAAAGATAGATTTCGTTTATACTCTTTGGTTATCATTCCTCTTTCTGTTTGAAAATCACTATCTATACTAATAATAGGTTTTGAAACAAAAAGCTTTTTTATTAAAAGGACAAAAGGTTGAGTTAAATCAAAATTTCTATAGCTATAATCAGAGATATTTATCTGCTCTATTATCTCATCAATATATCCTAGTTTATATCCAATAGTTACCTCTATATCTTGACTATTTAGATATTTAGTTGCTTCTTTAATTCTATCTATAGTAAATCTATCACAAAGTACAAAAGTATATTTATTGGTTAAGAACTTAGTCAAATTAATTCTATCTCGCCCATGCAAAGATATAGTATCCACATCACTCTCACTTATAAATAACTTTTCTAAAAGATAAGATTTTGAGGAGGTATTATTTATAATCATTATGCTATCTTTTGGCAATTTGTTTGCTATTAAGATACCTGCACTATAAAAAAGTGGTGAGCCTGTTACCACATAAAGAATATTCTCTTGATTATAGTTTTCTAATATATACTCTTTTGCTCCATTGAAACTAAGTTTTAGAATATTTGGAGCATCTTCTTTGAAATTTTTGTCACATATTATTTTGTCAAAATTATCTATTTCTATGGTGAGATTATCAAAATTGTAATCTCCCATTCCATTTCCTATTATGGTTAGCACTATTTTAAAATCCTTATATCTATATTAAGAGTGGGAAACCACTTTTTTATCTGATTTCTTGCTTTAATCTCTATTTTTTTATAAAACTCATCTAATCTATCTATTCTCTTTAACTGCATAGATACCCCTTTAACAGTCCGAGTACTCTCTATATTTACCTCTACACCCAAACTATTTTTTATATCATCTCTAAGACTTTCAAAATCAATAGAACCAAATCTATTATGCGTATTTTTAAAACCTTGCATAACTTTGGTAGCTTTACCTATACCACAAATCCAAATAACTTTTGTAACTCCTAACTCTTTAGACATCTCAAAAGAGTCATAAACGAAATTACCAATCTCAATTATCTGTTCTTTATTATAATTCTCTTTGGCATATATAAATGAGCTATTACCTAAAGTTAAAATAACCTCTTGGTATCCATTGCTTTTAATAAAATTTAGCTCTGTTCTAATTGAGTCTATATATGCCAAAGATGATATAGGTTTGACAAATCCTGTTGTTCCCAAAATAGATATACCACCCAATACCCCAACTTTGGCATTGGCTGTCTGTTTGGCTATATTTGCACCATCTGTTACAGATATACTAACATATATATTTTCTTGAGTTATATTAAACTTATTAGAAATATCCTTTATCGCATTTAATGGTGTAGGATTGATAGCAGGATACCCTTTTGGGGGCTTTAATCCATTTTTGGTTACAACTCCAACCCCAACTCCTGCATAAATCTCTATAGAACCTATAATATAAGGTTTATGAGATATAGGGTTTAATTCCAAATCATTTAATCTATCTGAGATAGTAACAACTATCTCACAACCTTTTGTTATATCTAAATCATCATTATCCATTTTCTGTGTAATAGTGATACTTTTCTCTTTTGTGATACAAAAAGCTTCTAACGCAGATTTAAAGGCAAAAGAGGCGTGAACTCCTGTTGTATAACCTCTTTTTAACTCTTTACTCATAAACTTTCATAGGAATAAAGTGATTGCTATCTAACTCATTTATCAAAACTTTATCTTGTGAGAGTAGAGTAAAAATTTCTCTCCACTCTTCATCTTTGAATTTATGTGTATGCCGTAACCAGATAGCATTATTTTGTGGGTTCCCATTAGCTTGTGTATTTTGTGTTACTTGACAAACTTGTCTAAATCTACAAGCACCATAACATTGAGTCCTTGATATTTTGATACGATTAATACCTTTGTTTAGTCCCATATCTTTTAATATCTCTCGTAAATGTAAAGCTTTGTCACTTTTTCCTGCTTTTCTACATCTCTCATCATCACATAAAAGTAGAAGTGTTTTATAGTGCATAATTGGACGATTGGGGTCATAATCTTTTGGTTTACAGGTATAACCCTCTACTACTTCTGAACCCATCTCATTTAAGCGAATTTCACCTTTTTTTACTGGATTTACTTCATATTTTGATGAAGAGTGTGAGTTAGTTAAATTATTTGCCATTATATTTCTCCACTCCATCATAATCTTTTATCAATTTATAAGTAGCATGAAGTGTAGCCACAGTCATAGTAGAACTACCAAATCGACCCTGCATCAATATAGCAGGTATATCAAAATATTCACAAAATCGTTTACCATAATCTTTGGACTCTACCACATTTACAAATCCTACAGGAAACAAAATAAATGCTACATTTTTAAGGTCAACACCCTCATTCAATAAGGTATTTATCGCAGCATAAATAAATGTTGGAGCATTTCCACATGCTAATATCATAGGTTCATCTTTATGCTTTTTAATAGCTTCTACTACTGCTCCATAACTTCTAGTTGTTTTATTTTTTTTGGCATATTTATAAGTAAATGGTTCATTGATATAGCATACTACCTCATTTTGATAAGTATCTAAATAAAATTGACTCAATCCTACTTTTATCATATTAACATCTACTATGATTTTTGCTTTTTTTTGCAATAATTTTTGTATTCTAGCAATAGCATTTGGAGTAAAAAATATATTCTCCAAAACAGATTTAAAACATGTTGAGGTGTGGATAAGTCTGCTTATGACTTCTATCTCATTAGAGTTAAATTTTTTGGCTTCTGGATACTCTTTTAGCTCTTGTGCTATTATTTCAAATGAGCGAACTGAAATATCTGCTCCTATATTGATGGGGGGTTGTTCTTGTTTAAATTTCATATTTATCCTATTTGAAAAAATCTATAAATAGAGTCATATATTTCTCTACTTTGCTTTTTTTGTAAGGAGTTATATCCTCTCCTTGATAGTTTATATTTTCAAAAGTATATATATCACCTTTTTCCAAAATATTATCTGTATCCATTCCTATTTTGGGACGCATATATATAGTTGTAGTCGGAACTTTTTTATCTAATAGTGGAACTATTTCAAATCTACTATCTCCTACACATAGAGGCTTTTTTACTCTAGCTGATGCTTGTGAAAATGAGGTTACTCCTGCTATTACTTCTGTATTACAATAGAGTTTGGGGTTTTGAACTTTAATAATATCTAGTAGATAATATACAGTGCTATATACAGCACTATCTCCTAATGTTACAAAGCTTAAAGAACTATTTTGCTCAAATCCACTATATATTACATCTACTTGATACTGCCAATCCTCTTTTTTGAAGTGCATGGGAGTATAAACAGGGATAATAGGATTACTAAAATTATGCTCTTTCATTAAAGATTTGACTATTTTATATGTTAGTGACTTAGTGAAACTACTATCTTTACTTTTAGTAGGGATACAGATTGCATCACTATTTTGTAAAGCTTTCAATGCTTTAATAGTAATTAGCTCAATGTCTCCAGGCCCTAATGAGACCATATATAACTGCTTATCCAAGTTTGATTATCTCTTCTTGGATATTTTGCATAATAATATTACGAATATCTTCTAATTCTATTAGATTAAATCTATCTGATTTAGTTTGTGAAGCAACTATTTTAGAGTTAAAATATTCTCCTAACTCATCTCGTATCTCCACCATATCTTTAATATAATGATTGCCACTTACTAATAACATAGGAATAACTTGAACTTGAGTTATTCCATCATTTTTCATCTGTTCTATTAATCTATGCTTTATTGCATAATAAGGAAAAGCTCCTTCTAGTGAACATGTATAGTTATTTTTCCCAATAAGTTTTAAAAACTCTTCAGCATAAGCCACAGAACTCAATCCTACTAAATCCAATAAAGGAACACCATGAATTACATATAAGTTTGCATACTTTTCACTACTGATAGATTGGTTTAAAGATTTTAAAGCAAGAGAAGACTCTTTTGTTTTATTTATAATTGCTTTGGTATTACGAATATTAGATAGAGAAAAACTATTAAATCCCTTAACAGTTCTTATTAATAGTTCATGCTCATCTGTAGGAAAAAGATTAATAGAGGCTACAACTATATTTTTATATCCTAACATATCCACATCAGCTAAAAGTTGTGGTAAATTTTTATAATTCATATCTCTTTTCTGTAAATCTTTAAGTACCATTCTTGAACTAAATGATAAAAAGACATCTACACCTTTAAATCTCTCTTCTACCTCTTCTTTTAGGGATAGATACATATCTTGTTCTATTACAGAACCAAAACAAGCCAAAATTATAGCTTTATCTTTTTTATAGTGTCTATATCTCTTCATTAGTTATCCTTTCAATATTTTGGAAGTTTATCTAAAAAGATATTATTTTTCTATAAATCTATATCTATTTAGTAGTATAAATTTATGAAATATATTTTATGGGTTACCATTTAATAATCGTTTATATGCATCTACTAATGAGCTATATATAGGTATAAATACTTTTTGAGCATATCCATTTACTACAATAGTCTCTTTGACATCAAAATGTAAATGTATAGTGGTTTTGGTATTTCCAAAATTATTAGATACTAGCCCAATCCTTTGACCCCTTTTGACTTTTTGACCTCGTCTAACTTGTAGTGTTTTGGAGTCTAAATGTAAATAGCGATAAGTCCTACCACTCTTTCCTCTAAGTGATACAGAATATTTTCCAATATAACTAATAACTCCATCTTCAACTGCAACAGCATGATATTTTTTATCTTCACAAGTTGCACCTCTAATATCAACACCTTGATGTCCTTTGCCTGATGGACACATAGGCATACTCCAAGAACGACGCTCACAATAGTTATCATGCCAAGGGTATTGATAATTTTCTTTACTACATAGTCGTCCTCTTTTACCATACATACCACCTATGCCATAGACTTGTGAATTGATATAAGCTGGAGATTCTTCTATAGGAAAACGAATATTTGGAGCATAAATATAGTTATCTCCTACTCTTCCTTTACCACTATTAGATGGAACTAATTCTCCTGCTGGAGTGTATTTAAATGCTTTCTCCTCTTTGGATAATTTTTTATTATGTGTACATGCTGATATAAATAACAAAATAGTTATAGCCAATAGAGTTCTCATCTTTTACCTCCTACTAAGATTAATCCTGTATAAACTCTTTTGAGAAATCTATTATCTGTACATCTAGGGTCACTAGTAGGAGCATTACACTCTAAACTTAATGAGTAGTTAACTCCATTTCTATGAAAATCTACACTCATTATACCCTCAGCTTGTATAAATTTATTTGTTACTGCTTTCATCTTGGTTATTAAGTTATTTCTCTTAGATGTAATTTTCTCTTGATAAGTTCTATCTCCTGAAATCATTAATGTTGCTTTGTCTAAAAAAATTGTAATAGTATAGAAATTTTTATCTGAGATAACAGAGATATTTTTTTCATATATATAGTATTTGGGAATATATACAGGTAATCTCACATCTTTGATACCATCTTTTAAGAGTTTAGGTAACAGTTGTAATTTTTGTTGATTTGGAACTGTTTTTGACCAATCTACTTTCAATAATCCTCCATTTCCATAAAGCAAACCAAAAGAGACACTCAACAGAGTTAATATTAAACGCATTTTTATATCCTTTATTTAAACTCAAAAAATTATTATACCATAAATTATAGAGAATAAAAATCTATAATCTCTTTGTGTAATAAAGAAACATATAAAAAATAGAATGATTAGTAAATGAGAGTTTAATTCTCCTATTCAAGAAAAATTGATAAACTCATGCTATTAAACTACACACAAGGATGATATATGTCATTACCAAAAATTATATGGTCAAAAATTGATGAGGCTCCAGCATTAGCTACTTATTCACTGTTACCAATTGTAAATGCATTTACACAAGCAGGAGGTGTTTCGGTTGTAACTTCTGATATTTCACTAGCAGGCAGAGTTCTTTCGGCAATGGGTTTAGCAGAGGATAACCTATCTAAACTTGGAGAAGTTGTTTTACAACCTGATGGTAATATCATCAAACTTCCAAATATTTCAGCTTCTATTGGTCAACTCAAAGAGTGTATTGCAGAGCTTCAAGGTCAAGGATATGATATTCCTAACTTTCCAGAAAATCCAGCAAATGCTGATGAAGAGGCAATTAGAGCAAAATATAATACTTGTCTAGGAAGTGCAGTTAACCCAGTTCTTAGAGAAGGAAATTCAGATAGAAGAGCAGCAAAAGCTGTTAAAAGATTTGCACAAAAACATCCACATAGACTCAAAGCATTTTCAGAAAATTCAAAAGCATATGTAGCACATATGGCAGGAGATGGAGATTTTTATGGAAATGAAAAATCTGTTACTATAGATAAAGCACAAAAAGTAACTATTGCCCTTAATGGAAATGAGTTAGCAACTATTGATGCACTTGAGAAAGAAATTTTAGATGGTACATTTATGTCTGTGGCTAAACTCAAAGCATTTATTGCTAAATCAATAGAAGATGCAAAAGCAAATGGTGTTCTTTGGTCAATTCACCTCAAAGCTACTATGATGAAAATCTCTGACCCAATTATGTTTGGTCATGCCTTTACAGTATTTTTCCAAGAGGTATTTGATAAGTATGCAGAGACATTCGCAGAGCTTAATGTCAACCCAAATCTTGGTATGAGTGACTTAGAGAAAAAGATAGCAGGTCATGCACAAGAGGCAGAGATAAAAGAGGCATTTCAAGCAGTTGTTGAGTCTGATAGTCCTGAAATTGCAATGGTTAATTCTGATAAAGGAACAACAAATTTCAATGCATCTAATGATGTAATTATTGATGCATCTATGCCTGTAGTGGTAAGAGAGGGTGGAAAACAGTGGAATAGAAATGGTGATGCTAAAGAGTGTGTGGCTGTTATTCCTGATGCTACTTATGGTATGTTCTATAATGAGATGGTAGCCGATTGTGTAGCAAATGGTCAATATAATGTATCAACAATGGGTTCTGTTGCAAATGTTGGGCTTATGGCTCAAAAAGCAGAAGAGTATGGTTCTCACCCAACTACATTTGAACTCTCAGAAGCTGGAACTGTAACTGTTACTGCCCAAGATGGTACAGTTCTTATGAGTTTCGAGTGTGAGGCTGGAGATATTTGGAGAATGAGTAGAGCAAAAGATATTCCTATCAAAGATTGGGTAAGACTTGCAGTTGAGAGAGCAAGTATTGAAAAAGTTCCAACTATTTTTTGGTTAGATAAAAATAGAGCTCACGATGCACAGATGATTTTAAAAGTAAATGAGTATCTTAAAGATTTAGATACTGATGGTCTTGATATTCAAATCATGGAGATTGCAGAGGCTACAAGATTTACTAATGCAAGAGTAAGAGAAGGTAAAAATACTATTGCCGTAACAGGAAATGTTCTTAGAGATTATCTTACAGATATGTACCCAATCCTAGAACTTGGAACATCTGCTAAGATGTTATCTATTGTTCCATTATTAGCAGGTGGTGGATTATATGAGACAGGTGCAGGTGGTTCAGCTCCTAAACATGTTGAGCAATTCTTAAAAGAGGGTCATTTAAGATGGGATAGTCTAGGAGAAATTTTGGCACTTGCAGAATCACTAAGATTTATTGGTAGAAAACACTCTGATGAAAAACTAGAAGCATTAACAGCAGGTCTTGATAAGGCCAATGAGAGTTACCTTGACAATAACAAAGCACCAAGCAGAAAATGTTGTGAGCCTGATAATAAAGCATCTCATTTCTTTGTAGCTCAATACTGGGCAGAGGCGTTAGCAAATGGAGAAAATGCAGAACTAGCAGAGAAATTTGCTCCTGTTGCACAGGCTCTAAAAGATAATGAAGCTAAGATTATTGAAGAATTATTAGCTATAGAAGGCAAACCTCAAGATATTGGTGGATATTATCATCCTAATGATGAGTTAGCCCAAAAAGCTATGAGACCTTCTGCTACACTTAATACTATTATTGATAATATTTAATTTTTTATAGAACATCTTGTTCTCTCTTTTTCAATAAGTTCCCTAATTCTAATTTGGGGACTAGAAAGAGATATTCAAGTCCATAAAGGAAAATACTCATATTAAATCTGAACTTTTGAAAAAATCTATTTTGCTCTTTGATTTTTTCTTCTAATATGCTATTATTCTTTTGGAGTTTGTTTTTTTTCACAAGGTAATTTTACCTAAATTTCAAACTCCTCTTCTAATATATTTTTATTTTTTGACAACTACTGAATTTGGTGATAAAGATGGGAAAAAAGGTTAAATAACATTATTTTGAACATTATATAATATAAAAGATTTTAAAATACATATGTTTGAATTTATTATTTAGATATTAGTTTTGCACCATAAATTTTGCGATTATTGCGATTTTAATCATTTGGCTCTTGGAGTTAGTATCAATAATTAATAATTTTGATAGTTGGTCTATCCTCTGGGGATATAACTTCAAACATATTTGTAGAATTTACTGACTCATTCATCTTTACAATAGTTAGACTATTTATCATATCATTATAACTATTATTATGGATTTCTCCTTGAGCTTTATTTTGAAATACTGTAAATGTTCCAAGAGTGAGTCTAAATATATCAATTAGTTCTAACCCTTCTATATCAATATATGGGGGGAGAAGTATATATGAACCATCTGTTATATTACCATCTGTTATATTTAGTTCATGTAGTTCAAGATTATTTTCAATCTCTCTACTACTATTTTCATCACAACTACTACTATTATTATCACAATTAACCTCAGATGTTGTATTCTTATCTGATATACTACCAGCAAATAATAGAGTGCTATTGTTATCAGAAATTTCGGCATTGGTTGAGAAGCTACTTATATTACTCTCATTGCCCTCACTAAATTGCTCTATACTATTGCTTTGAAGTATAACTGTACTATTATCATCTTCTTTATCAGCTAAAGTTAAATTCATATTCTCTTTGTGTCTCTGACTCCCATTTCTATTATATACATGCATAGTCTCTTTACCATTTTCATCAACTAAATAAAAGATAGATATATCAGTTGTAGTATTTTCATCTTGATAAAAATATCTAGTTATTACATTTGCATTATCATCAGACCATTTGAAGTTTTGATACTCTGTAATATTTGTATCATTTTTATTAATATCAGTAATATTATTTTCAGTAGTATTACTATCTATTTTGGTATAAACCATATTAATATTATCAGATGTCATATCCAAAGTAAGTTCATAGTTATAGCTTCTATTATAATCATTATATTTAGAAAATGACACTTTGCCAAGTAAAAGCTTATTAGTAATATTATCATCTATTTCTAAAGTAAAGTTACTATCTTTTGTAATATTATCTATTTGAGATATAGTTTCATTATCAAGTACTATAGATAAATATTTAGGTTCAAATACACAAGAAATCATCCCATCACATTTATCTAGGACTTGTGGCATGACTTTTTCTAGTAATACTAAATTAACTTGTGCCATAGTTACTACATTTTGTATCTGTGATATATTATTTTTGAGTTGATTATATCCAATATTATTTACTACAGTTGTTGATTGATTATCATTTGTAGCATTGCTTTCTGTAGAGTTATTTTCTACACTATTGCCTTGGATTGTTGTATTATTAGCTTCATCTGTTTGATTATCTTCCGTTTTTGCATCTACCAAGATTTCAGGAAAATCCATACTAATAGTTTGAGGCAATATATTAGTTTTGGCAATAGTTATAGTAGGTGTTGTATTTGTAGAGCTGTTTATCTCATTAGTACTATTACTATCATTAGTTATATCGCTATCATTAGTATTAGTACTATTACTATCATTAGTTATATTGCTATCTGTATTTAAACTAGTAGCTAGAGTAGTATCTTTTTTAGAACTACTACCCATCATTCCACAACCACTCATAATAAAAATTATACCCAATAAAATTATATTTCTCTTCATAAAAAACCTCGTTTTGTTTTCCTAATGATAGCATATAAAATTAAGCATAAGGTTAGATAAATATTTTATATACTACTATGGTATAAGCAAGTGATAATAAAAAAATGTAGAAAATGTGTAGGAGATATAGAAATGTTAAAGAAGTCAAAATACACTCTTTTGTATGTCGAAGATGAAGCCTTTATAAGACGGATAGCAATATCATATTTGCGTCCATATTTTTCAGAGATATATGAAGCAGAAGATGGTGTAGAGGCATTAGAGATATATAAAGAAAAAAAACCAAATATGATTATGACAGATATAGAGATGCCAAATATGGATGGATTAACTCTATGCAAAGAGATTAGAAAAGAGGATAAAAGTACGCCAATTATTATTACAACAGCATATACAAGTACCGAATATCTATTAGAAGCTGTAAGTCTTCATCTTGTTAAGTATCTAGTGAAACCTATGGAAGAGGAGCCACTTTTTGAGGCTATTAAGCTCTGTTTTGAGCAGATAGAGACTCAAAACCCAAATATTGTATATCTAACTAAAGATTATAGGTTTGATACATTTAACCATACTCTGTTGAAAGGGGATGAGGTTGTAGCATTAACAGAGTCTCAATATAAACTTTTGGATATTTTGATTAGAAATAAAGGACGAATTGTATCTTATGAAGAGATAGAAAATTTTGTATGGTTTGATAAAGTAATGAGTAGTGATGCCCTGCGTAGCTTGATGCGAGATGTAAGAAAGCTAGTAGGCAAAGAGAAGATAGAAAATATCTCAAAATGTGGCTATAGGATACATCTTTATGGATAAAATAATGAAGATAAAACTAACCCTAGTATTGATATATTTAGGATTAGCAATTACACTCTTTTATGACCATCACGCCTCTTTATCTATTGCAATATTCAAATATAATACTATGCAATTTATGGTGGCTGTTTTGTCTCTAGGTGTAATTTTATCTTCTAGTATCTATAATTTTGCATTTTACTTTTATATTAGAAAAAAACAGTATTTATATTATGCCCTTTCACAATTTGCTATACTTTCACTATTGATACAGATAGAAAATCTATTTATTAATCCTTTTAATGAATATTATAATTTTACTAGAGATGTATTTTTACTTGATATTTCTCAGATACTTATTATAATATTTTCTATGCTATTTATAGAAAAGTTCTTAAATCTATACTCAATTAAGAGACTCTCAAGACTTATCCATATTGTTATATCTATAGCTTTAGTTGATTTAGTTTTTACTCTTATATTTCATCATGCTATTATTATTAAATTTATTCCTAGTTTTATATGGATTTTGGTAGTTTTGTCAGAGGCACATAGACTTATAAAGAAAAAAGATATACCTTTTTATTTTATTATTGTAGGCTGGTCAACTGTATTACTTGTATCTATATTTGAGTTTTTAGGCATATCTGCTATAACATTTCCATACCTTCATTTAGCTTTTGCTATTGAGTCTATGCTATTATCTTTTGCTGTATCATATAAGTTTAACCTTATAGAAGAAGAAAAAAAGGTACAACAGACTCTACTTTTGCAACAATCGCGACTTGCTAGTATGGGTGAGATGATTTCTATCATTGCTCATCAGTGGAGACAACCCCTTAATTTCTTATCATTTGCTCTTATGCATATCAAAAGAGGTTGTAAAAATGATGAAGAGGCACTTTTGACTATCAAAGATGCTAGTGAGCAACTTCAATATATGTCTCAAACGATAGAAAATTTCAGAAACTTTTATAATCCATCAAAAAATAAAGCAGAGTTTAGTATTCAAAAATCTTGTGAAAATACTCTCAAAATAGTATCTCCTACACTTTTACCATCAAAAATAGATATGAAATTAGATATAAAAGAGGATTTTAAATTTTTTGCTAACAGTAATGAGTTTGAACAGGTTATACTCAATATTATAAATAATGCCAGAGATATTTTAGTAGAGAGAAAAGTAGAAAATCCAAAGATAGAGATAACTATAAATAAACCACAAATAGCTATAACAGATAATGGGGGTGGTGTAGCCAAAGAGAATATTGATAAGATATTTGAGCCATACTTTACAACCAAAAAAAATAGTGATGGGATAGGTTTATATATATCCAAAACTATTATAGAAAATGAGATGAAGGGGAAACTAGAACTTATTACTGATAGTAATGGTTCTAGTTTTGTAATAACTTTTTAGTTTTTATAAGTTTCGTAATATCTCTGTCTAATAGCTTGTGCTAATAGATGAACAGACATAACATAATACTCTCTTGGGTTATATCTAGCAATAGCATAGAAGTTTTTTGTTCCCCACCATAACTCATCATAGTTATAGTGGCTTAGTTTAATTAGAGATACAGGTCCTTTATATCCATAAAAATTACTTGTAGGTCTCATTCCCAATGATTTTAGATAGGATTGTGAATACTCTGTCTTATATCCATCTTTTACTCCATAAATTCTTGATTTGGGATATTGTACTTTCATTGCTACAGGAATATTAGAATTCCATTTCCCTTTTTTGACAAAGAAATTAGCTGTACTACCAATTGCATCAGCTGGGTCAAATAGATTAGCTATATTATCACCATTAAAATCAACAGCATAATCTCTAAATGAGTCAGGCATAAACTGTACAATTCCAAAAGCACCACCATAAGAACCTTTGATTTCTAGTGGGTTCATTTTTTGCTCTTTTGTTAATAGTAGATACTCTTCTAACTGTTTGGTAAAAAATTTAGAGCGTTTTTTATACTCCAATGATAGAGAGGTAAGAGCATCTATTAGTCTATGTTTCCCTATATCTCTACCAAAATTCGTTTCAACTCCTATAATTCCTAAAATATATTCAGGTGCGACATGATAGATAAATGCTGCTTTTTCTAGGTAGTATCTATTTGCCCTCCAAAATGCAATTCCATTTTTAATTCTATCTTCTGTTACAAATTTTGGATATTTATCCCAAGAACCAACTGAATTTGCTTTCATTGTGGTTTTGGCTGTACCAAATACATTATACTTTTTTAATGATAATGTATCTCGTTGCACATTTGAAAATACTCCATTTAGATAATCTCTTCTGAAATGATATTTATTGACCATAGTATCAATAAACCTTCTTAGTTTCGGATTATTAGCATAAACACCTGCAAGATATGGACGGCGTATATTTATTATAGATGAGAGGTCATTTTGAGGTGTAGTAACAATAGGTTGTTCATCTATAATGATAGGCTCTCCCATTGTTATGATAGGCTCTCTCCTTGTTGTTATAGTGGTAGTTTCTCCAGCTCTTCCTACTACTGTTTGTGGGGTCTCTATTACTTGAATTGTTGGCTTTGTTCCTGTAGTTCTTTGTATGCAACCACCACTTATAAGTAGTGTTGATATAAGAACAAGACTATTTTTATACTTCATGGTAAAACTCCTTTATTTTTTTTATTTTACCATAAAAAATTAAAAATCGTTATAAGTAGTTATTTTTGAAATCTACATATCGCTTGGCAGCTGCATATAACTCTTTAACCTCATCATCTGTAAGTTCTCTAACTACTTTGGCAGGACTTCCCATAATTAAGCTTCGTGGGGGGAATTTTTTGTTTTTAGTTACTAAACTTCCTGCTCCTACAATAGACTCTTTGCCAATTACAGCACCATCTAATATTGTAGCACTCATTCCAATTAAACAAGCATTCTCTATAGTACAACCGTGTAACATTACTCTGTGACCTATCGTTACATCATCACCTATTATAGTAGGATTACCATCACTCATATCATCTTTTTTGTGGTGAGTTACATGTACCATAGAGAGGTCTTGAATATTGCTTCTAGCTCCTATCTTGATATAGTGAACATCACCTCGGACTACACATCCAAACCATACAGCACTATCTTCACCCATTTGTGTCCGTCCTATTACTGTCGCACCCTCTGCAATCCATGCATTTTTGTCTAATTGGGGTGTCCATCCTTTATATGCTATTGTCATTTTTTATCTCCTTAACTTTTTTGGCTAATCTTGTGACATATTTGGGTCTTTTCTTTTGTGATTTATTATATAACTTTGTCACATAATCTTCCAATATATTATGATTATTTATCTCTTTTCCTTTACATTCAACCTGTTTATACTCACCACTATTTTTGAGTTTCCATCTTAGTTTACAATCTTGTAACTGTAATGATAGTATCTGTCTAATTTTCTGTTGTAGTACATTATCAGTTATTGGAGTCATAATCTCAATTCTCCGAATTAAATTTCGTGGCATCAAATCAGCACTAGAGATATAACACTCATTTTTGTCATGTTTGAAATAATAAATTCGTGGATGTTCAAGATATTTACCTATTATAGAATAAACAGATATATTCTCACTAACCCCTTGAACATTTGGTTTGAGTGTACATATCCCTCTAATTATTAGTTCTATCTTACACCCGTGCATAGAAGCAATATATAGGGCTTGTATAATGTTAGGGTCAACCAAAGAGTTTGCTTTTAATATTATATGACCCTCTTCTTTGTGAGATGCTTCACACTCTATCATAGACAATAGTTTAGGTTTAATATCTGTTGGTGCAATAATCAAATTTTTAAGTGAACTGTGGTCAGAAAATCCTGTAATAAAATGAAAAAACTTAGTTGCATCCATATTAAATTCTGGTTTGGTAGTAAAATAACTCATATCAGTATAAATTCGTGCTGTTGATGGATTATAATTTCCTGTTCCTAGATGTAGATAACCTTGCAGTTTATTACCTTTTCGTTTAGTAATTTGTGCTATTTTAGCATGTACTTTAAGGCCTGTTATTCCATATATTACATGAGCCCCTGCATCTTCTAATGCTTTTGCCCAATGTAAATTATTCTCTTCATCAAATCTAGCTTTAAGTTCAACTAAGACTGTAACCTGTTTACCATCTTTAGCTCCTCTAATTAGAGCTTTGACAATAGGTGAGTTTTTACCTACACGATATAGTGTCATACGCATAGATAGGGTATTAGAGTCTTTTGATGCATCTTCTATAAATTTAACAATAGGGTCAAAGCTCTCATATGGGTGATATAGTAGTATATCTTTTTTTTCAATAGCCTCAAATATATCGCTATTATCATCAAGAGGAGGTAAAGTTTTTGGTGTATATGTAGGCAAGGTTAAATGTGCCAACTCCTCTTGACTTACTATATCCCAAAGTGTTCCTAAATTTAAAGGTATTTTATAACGATATATATCCAAATCATTAAGTTTTAGATATTGTGTCAAAAACTCAACTAATTCACTATCAGCCCATTCCATAAGCTCTAATCTTACAAGTGTACCTCTATTTCTAGCTCGAATTCCCTCTTCGAGCATCTCCATAAAGTCATCAGCCTCCTCTTCTTCTATCTCTATATCAGCATTTCGTGTTACTCTAAATGGAGAAGAGGCAATCTTTTTGAGTCCATAAAATAGTTCAGTACTAAAATAATCAACTACAGATTCAATAGGTACAAAACAGTGTTCTACTTTGATAAATCTAGGTAATATTCGAGGTATTCGTATTAAACCATGTTTAATATTTCCCTTTTTGTCTTCAAATTTTATAGCTAGTCCAAAACTAAGATTATTAAGATGAGGAAAAGGGTGAGTAGCATCAATAGCAATAGGCATAATCACAGGATATATCTGCTCAAAAAATATCTCTTTGACCTTCTCTTTTTGTTTATCTGAGAGTTTATCATAAGTTTTAATAGTTATATTGTGAGTTTTTAACTCTTTCATAATATCTTTGAATGATGCTTCTAATAGTTTTTGCTCTTTGTGTAAAGTAGTGTGTATAGCTTCTAGTTGTTGTGTAGGTGTCATCTTGTCAATAGCTGTCTCTTGAATTCTAGCTTTGAATAAGGCTTTGAGTCCTGCCACTCTAATCATATAAAACTCATCAAGATTAGTTCCATATATTGCTATAAATTTAAGCCGTTCTAGTGGGGGAAGGGTTGTATCTTGTGCTTGTGAGAGTACTCTAGTATTGAATTTGAGCCAAGACAGTTCACGATTAAAGTAGAGGTCTGGAGAAGTTAAATCTATTGACATATATAATACCTGTTTTTTTTAAATGTATTATATCTAAAATTATTGTAGCATAAGTCTAAAGTTTCTTTATCTTCTTACAACTTCTATCTCTATAGGCTTTAATATTTCTCACCTCTATTAATAGATTGACTCAATATCTCTATAGCTTATAGTTGGTTATCGGCTGATTTATATAGGCTATATACTTTAAATGGTGTCATTTTGTTATGCAATTCCTTAATATATGCAAATTATTGCTATAATCATAACACAATAATATTGGAGTTTATATGAAAAAAGTTAAGTTCCCTATCAATGGAAAAAAATATGAAGTAGATTTAGAAAATGATTTTGCTATATTTGTAATGGAACAATTATCAAATAGTAATATATCATCAGAGAAAAATAATGATTCTGTCAAACTCCTAAATGCGTATCTAAAAGCTCTTAAGGAAAATTATGATATTCAAAAGGGATTAAAGCAGTTTCTTATGGATATTCCAATATAAAATAACAAAAATATATATAGTATTAAAAATTTCTTAATTTTTTTTAATAATTTAAGAATTTTATAATTACTCTTAGGTTATAATTTTAATGTTTCATAAAAAACAGATTGTAAAAAAATAACTTAAGGAGTATTTTATGACAAACACAACAACAAACAACCCACGAATGAGTAAAGGTTTTACAATGATTGAATTAATTTTCGTTATTGTAATTATTGGTATTTTAGCAGCAGTTGCTATTCCAAAACTAGCTGCAACTAGAGATGATGCAAAGATTTCTAAAATGGCAAATGCAATTACTACAGCAAAGAGTGAAATAGCAGCTAAAATTATTGCTACTAATAATATCCCTAATGATGCACCAGATAGTGCTTCAAGAATAGATTTGATTAAAAAATATTCAAATACAATTGCAGAAGCAGTTATTAGTAATGATGCTAATGTAACCAATACTGATGGTAATACATCTACAGTAACATTTATAGATAAAGATAGTGGTACAAATTGTAAAGATTTAATTATTCATGGTAATAAATCAACTGCAGATGTTTTTATAGAGATTAAATCAAAAGGAGATACAACTTCTTCTATTTGTAAAGGTATTGATGCTTTAGTAGCAGATACTAATATCTCTATTGGTGGTACACAAGTTACTTATTAATATTTTTTATCCTAAGCTTTTTAGCTTAGGGGTTCTATTTTTATATTTTTAAGTTCAATTCCTTGCATTTAACAATATAAAAAACAAAAGATTATAAAATGAAAAATAAAAAAGAAGCTTTTACACTAATTGAACTTATATTTGTTATTATTATTATTGGTATCCTATCTTCTATTGCTATACCTAGATTTTCTGCAACTAGAGATGATGCCAAAATCTCAAAATTAGCTCATCTAATTCAATCAGCAAAAGCCGAGATAGCCACAAGTATATTTGCAAAAGGTAAAATACCTAAAACAAAAGAGGAGTTACGAAAAATTTCTAATTTAGTAAGAGAGATGGAGAGCAAAGGAGATATATCATTGAGAGAAGGAACAAATAGTTTAGATATTTTATTTTTGAATAGAGATGCTCTTCCTGTAGAACAGTGTAAAAAAATGGTTTTAGATTATAATAATATCAATAATATTGAATTATATGTTATTCATATTGAAAGTAATACAGCAATATGTAGAGGAATTAACAACTTAATTCCTGATATAAATATGACAATAGCAGGAAATAGAATAAATTATTAAAAGGATTATAGATTATGAAACAAGCATTTACAATGATAGAGTTAGTATTTGTAATAGTAGTTATTGGTATTTTAGCATCAATAGCCATTCCAAGATTGGCAGCAACAAGAGATGATGCAGTAATTACAAAAGCAAGAACTACAGTAGCAACAGTTAGAAATGCACTAGCAATGGAGAGACAGAAACGGATACTCAGAGGAGAGTTTAGTCCAATTATAGCAGTAGGAGATAGTACTAATGTTTTTGGAAATTTCTATGATGGAAATAAAACTTCACCTAATGATACAGGTAAAGGAGTAATGGAATATCCTATTCCTAACCAATTAAATACTAGAGATAGATGGTCATTTAATAATTATAAATATGAGTTTAATTCAACGCTTGGAAATGTAATTTTTGAGGTAGTTAATGGTAAGTTTGTGTGTGATACTGCAACTACAGCTAATACTAATGCTAATGGATGTACTCAATTGACTCGTTAATTTTATGATATAATCTCTTTGATTTTTTATTGAGGAGACTATTATATACTACTATCAAGTAACCCTCCACCGTTCGTCAGCTCCTACTCTAACTTATCACTATGATAAAGTTATTAATATAGGTCAATGTATAAAAGTTCCTATTCACTCTAAAGTTAAGTTGGCTATTGTGATTGATGAGGTTGAAAAGCCCAAGGAGTTTAAAACCTCTAAAATTAGTTCTGTATTAGATGATTATTATAGTAATATGCAGATTGAGATTGCTAAGTTCATCTCTGAATACTATTTTAGCTCTTTGGGTGAAGCGATTGCTCTATTTATACCATATAAATTAAATTATAAGTGTGAGCATATTACAGAGCATAAGGATACTATATTACCAATATTATCAGCAGAACAAAAGATAGCATATAATAAATTATTGAAAAAAGATAGAGCTTTACTTTTTGGTGTAACAGGCTCAGGAAAAACAGAGATATTTATCTCTTTGATGGCAAAGATAATAGAGGAAGGGAGGCAGTGTATCTTTTTGATGCCTGAAATATCTTTAACTCCACAGATGCAAACTAGATTAGAAAAATATTTTCGCAAACGAATAGTTATTTGGCACTCGAAATTAACCAAAAAGCAAAAAGAGAAGATTTTAGAGAAAATATATGCAAGAGAGGTGGATATAGTAGCAGGAGCTAGGTCTGCTCTATTTACTCCACTTAAAGATGTAGGGTTGATAATAGTAGATGAGGAGCATGATGATAGTTATAAATCTATGATGAAACCTCGGTATCATGCTAGAGATATGGCTATATATATTGCCCATAAACTTAAAGCCAAAGTAGTTTTGGCAAGTGCCACTCCTAGTTTGAATAGTTATTATAAATATGATGTTGTTAGACTATCTAAACCTTTTGTTCAGACTCAAAAAAGATATATTTTTATAGAAGGAACAACACTTACCAATGGTATTATCAAAAAAATAGAGCAAAACTTTAGAGAGGGTGAGCAATCTTTGATGTTTATTCCAACTCGTGGTAATTTCAAATATCTATATTGTCAGAAATGTGGCAAAACTCATTTGTGTCCATACTGTTCTGTTGGTATGGCTCTACATAGATATGCACGACATCTCAAATGTCACTATTGTAACTATACAGAAGCTATTAGAGAGTCATGTGTATATTGTGGTCATATCCCACTTACAAGCCAAAGAATGGGTACAGTAGAAGCTAAAGAGATGATAGAGAGTGGAATAAAAGATATAGTTATCGAACAATTTGATAGAGATAGTATTACCACCCCAACCAAACTTAAAAAAGCACTCAAAAGATTTGAGAGCAAAGAGAGTCATATACTTTTAGGCACACAGATGTTAAGTAAAGGGCATGATTATGCCAATATTTCACTAAGTGTAATTATGGGAATTGATTATATATTGGGGCTTAGTGATTATAAAGCTAGAGAAAGAGCTATGAGTTTATTGATACAGATTGCAGGTCGTTCAGGTAGAGCCAAGAATGCAGAAGTGATTATACAATCATCCAATGCTGATTTTTTTAAATTATATTTAAATAACTATGAAGCATTTCTAAAAGATGAGATGGAGTTTATGAGAGATATATATCCCCCTTTTGTATCATTGGCTAGAGTACTTATATCTCATAAAGATGAGACTAAAGGAGCTAAAATAACTCTCGATACTGTAGAAAAATTGAAAGCTTTTGATGATGTAGAGATAGTAGGACATGGCAAAGCTCCTATTGAGAGAATTGCTAATAAATTTAGATATAATATTTTGCTTAGGTGTGAAAAAAGAGTGCCATTACTTAAGGCACTTCATGTTATAAACTCTTCGTTAATTGAGATTGATATTGACCCTATAGAATTTTCTTAAAGAAATTGGATTGAACTTATAAATATGGAGAAAAAATGACCAAACGATACCCTACCAAAAAAATATTTGTTGGCAATGTTGCCGTAGGAGGAGATGCCCCTATCTCTGTACAGTCTATGACATACTCAAAAACCTCTGATATAGAGGCTACTATAGAACAGATAAATAGATTACATTTTGCAGGTTGTGATATTGCAAGAGTGGCAGTGCCTAATATGCAAGCGGCAGTAGCACTACAAGAGATAAAAAAGAGGATATCTATTCCTTTAGTAGCAGATATACACTTTAATTACAAATTAGCCCTAGAGGCTTCAAAATGGGTTGATTGCATTCGTATCAATCCTGGTAATATTGGGGAAAAGGGTAGAGTCAAAGAGATAGTCAAAGCTTGTAAAGATAGAGGTCTGCCAATTCGTATAGGTGTAAATTCAGGCTCATTAGAAAATGAGTTTGAGGATAGATATGGAGCAACAGCCAAAGGTATGGTAGCTAGTGCAGAGTATAATATTAAATTTTTGGAAGATTTAGATTTTACAGATATAAAAATATCTCTAAAAGCTTCTGATGTAGAACGAACAGTTGAAGCTTATAAAACATTACGACCCAAAAATAACTATCCATTTCATTTAGGAGTAACAGAAGCTGGAACAATTTTTCATGCCACAGTCAAATCTGCTATAGGTTTAGGTACTCTACTGCTAGATGGTATTGGTGATACTATGCGAGTATCTATTACAGGTGAATTAGAAGAGGAGATAAAAGTAGCCAAAGCAATTCTAAAAGATAGTGGTAGAGTCCAAGAGGGTTTAAATATTATCTCATGTCCCACATGTGGGCGAATAGAGGCTGATTTAGTAAGTGCAGTAGCCGAGGTAGAAGAGCGAACAAAACATATCAAAACACCTATGAATGTGTCTGTTATGGGGTGTGTAGTAAATGCCATAGGAGAAGCTAAACATGCTGATATAGCCATAGCTTATGGTAAAGGAACTGGACTTATTATGGTTCAAGGTGAAGTGGTAGCCAAATTGCCAGAGAAGCAATTGGTAGATAGATTTGTGGCTGAAGTGGAGGCATTTGCTACTAAGCAAAGTTAGATATAATTAGCTAAAAAATATTGGGAAGAGTGATAATGAGTGATAATATGTACAATTTAAATATAGAGAGAGCCGTTCTCTCTGCCATTATTTTTGACCCACAAATCTTTGAAGAGATAGCTGCAAAATTACAACCTCATGATTTTTATCTACCTTTTCATCAGCATATGTTTGCATCTATGGAAGAACTTTCAAGAGAAGATAAACCCATAGATGAAGAGTTTTTAAAATCTAAACTAAAAAGTACAAATAATTTTAATGAGGTAGCATTATTAGATGTATTAACAGCCAATCCTATCTCTAATACGGATGCCTATCTAGGAGAGATAAAAGCTCGTTCAACCAAAAGAGCTTTGGCAACTTTAGCTACAACTATCAAAAAAGTAACAATAGAAGATAATTTACCTGTTGAAGAGGTAATGAATTTAGTTGAAAAAAAGTTATATGAGATTACCCAAAATAGTACTAGTGAAGATTTTAGAGAGTCCAAAGAGATTACTTTATCTATGTTAGATGAAATAAAACGCTTAAAAGCTATGGGAAACTCTAAATTAATAGGAACTGATACAGGATTTAGAAATCTAAATGATAAAACTAGTGGATTTGGTAAAGGGGATTTGATAATTATTGCTGCACGACCAGCGATGGGAAAAACAAGTTTAGTTCTTAACATTACCGAAAAAGCAATAAATAGAGATGAAGGCGTAGCCTTTTTTTCACTAGAGATGCCAGCAGAACAACTTATGCTAAGACTTTTATCTACAGAGACATCTATACCTTTACAGAGATTGAGAGTAGGAGATTTAACAGATGAAGAGTGGACTAGATTAAGTAGTGCAACAGATAAGATGACAACAAAAAAGCTTTTTGTAGATGATAGTGGATATGCCACAATTCATCAAGTAAGAAGTAAACTTAGAAAACTCAAAGGTAAACACCCTGAAATATCAATGGCGATAATAGACTATATGCAGTTAATGAGTGGAGATAGCCAAGAGGGGAGACAACAAGTAATATCAGAGATTTCTCGAGGGCTTAAACAGTTAGCTAGAGAGTTAGAGATACCTATATTAGCTCTATCACAATTGAACCGAGGGGTAGAAAGCAGAGATAATAAACGACCGATGTTAAGTGATTTAAGAGAGAGTGGCTGTCTTTCGGGTGATACTATTATTATAGATGCTAATAGTGGTAAAAGATATAGAATAGATGAATTAGTAAATAATAAATTTCTCTTACCTATAAAAATAAAAAGTATGGATAGAAATCTAAAAATAAGAGATTTTACTATCAGTAATGCTTTTTTTTCAGGTGAAAAAATTACCTATAAATTAAAAACAAAATCGGGTAAAACTATTAATGCTACGGCAAATCATAAATTTTATAAGGTTAATGGTTGGACAAGACTTGATAAACTAATAGTAGGAGATAAAATTGCAACTCCTGATAAAATTGATATAAGAGATAATAAAAGTATTTTATCTAATAATGAATTAATTTTGTTAGCTCATCTTTTAGGAGATGGTTCAATATTAGAAGGACACTCTTATCATTATACTAATGAAGATATGAAAAATATTGAGATTGTAAAAGATGTAGTGAAAGAACTTTTTAATATAGAGGCTAAATTAATTAAACAAAAAAATTGGTGGCATTTATATTTAACATCTCCTTATCATTTAACTCATAATAAAAAACATCCTATAACCTTATGGTATGAAAAACTGAATATAAAAAGAGTTCGTTCTTATGAGAAAGAGATACCTCAAAGTGTTTTTGAGTGTAATACAAAATCAATAAAATTATTTTTAAGACATCTTTGGGCAACTGATGGTTCAATTACTATGCAAAAACAAAAAAATAGAAAAGATATTATAAAAGTTTATTATGCTAGTACTAGTTATATTTTAGCAGAACAAGTTCAATCTCTTCTTTTAAGGGTTGAAATTATATCAACCCTTAGAAAAGTAAAACAGATTAAATCTAATAAAGAGTATAGACCTAGTTATCATATATTAATTCAAGGAAAAGATAATCTAAAAAAATTTTTAATAAATATAGGAAGTCATGGTAAAAGGGGTGAAAAAGCAGAATTATATTTAAAAACTTTAAATAATATTAAATCTAATCCAAATAATGGCTGTATTGATAAGATCGTATGGAAAACTTTTATAAAAAAAGCTAAGGATAAGGAAAATATATCGTGGAGAGTATTTTCTGAAAAATTAAAGATGTCATATTGTGGTAGCTCTCTATTTAAAAATTCTATCTCAAAAGAGAGAATGAAAAGAATATCAAAATTTTTACCTGATAAAAAAATAGAAAATCTTGCAAATTCAGATATATATTGGGATGAGATAATTTCAATAGAAAAATTCAAAAAGGTAAAAACTTATGATTTAACAGTTGATAATGTTCATAATTTTGTAGCAAATGATATAATTGTTCACAACTCCATAGAACAAGATGCAGATATAGTGATGTTTGTCTATCGTGATGATGTGTATCGAGAAGCGGCAGAAAAAGAGAAAGAGATGAAAGCCAAAGCAAATGGAAAAGAGTATGAGAATAAATTTCAAAATAAACTTGAAGAAGATACAGAA
>CAZNJD010000035.1:0-29250 GCA_964573285.1 uncultured Sulfurovum sp.
TTGCTACTCCTCTATTTACTATATGATGGAAACCTGCCATATTTAGCCTTGGTCTTCTTGCCATTACTTTGTCCTTGTTTTTGGGTTTGGTATTTTAACAATTCTTTTCTTAAAAGTTTATTTTCATCACCTGACCCTAAAAGTTCTAAAAGTTATACATTGTGTACCTCAGGAGAGGATACGACGAGGTGGAGCGAGTAAACTTCCCCCATTAAAAAAACCTCTAAATTTTATTCTCTCTCAATCTATCAGCCAATCTAGCCCCTAAAAACTCATTAGAAATCTTCTTATTAATGTTCAATAATCTATTGTTTATGATAAAGCCACAAATATTAATTATATTATCGCTATTTTTAATATAAAAGTCGTAGCATTATCAAATCTTTTTAAAGACAATTATGCAAAACTAACAAAAGCTTAAATAGAATTAGATATAATTCGCCATTAATTTTAAATATAAAAGGACACAAATGTTAGAAGGTATTACTAGAGAGAGTATCGGCTCAGCTTCGGCAAAGAGGCTAAGAAGAGATGGTTATCTAACAGCTAACATCTATGCAAATGGTGTAGAAAATATTCAAGCTGCATTTAAAAGAGGTGATTTTGTTAAAGCTGTAAGAAAAAAAGAGACATTAACACTCTCATTAAAAGTAGATGATAAAGAGTTAAAAGTTGTAATTCAAGAGTATCAACTACACCCAGTAAATGGTGATGTCGTACATGTTGACCTAAGAGTAGCAGTACCAGGTCAAGTTACAAACTTCCTTGTTCCAGTAAAAACAGTAGGTATTCCAAAAGGTTTTAAAGAAAAGGGTGTATTAGTTCAATCTAAAAAGAGAATTAAAGTTAGAGGTGCTATTGAAGATATGCCAAATAGCTTTATACTAGATGTTGAACCTCTTAATAGAGATGACTCAATTCTAATCAGAGATATTCAAACACCAGCTAATTGTCGCTTGATGGATAGACCTGATGTTGCTATTTGTGGTGTTATCAAGTCAAAATAGTGCCAAAGCATTTTAGCTAATAGTATGGTACTTATAATAGGTCTAGGTAATCCTGGAAATAGATATGAAAAAACACGCCATAATATCGGATTTAGAGTTATTGACAAGTTAGTTAACAACTCTAATGCGATAGATGTCTCAAAAAACTCCTTTTATGGAAAACTCTATAAATCTCAACAGACTCTTTTTTTAAAACCCACAACCTTTATGAATTTATCAGGTAAAAGTATAATAGCTGTTAAAAACTTTTACAAAATAGATATAGAAGATATTATAGTCGTACATGATGATATTGATTTGCCTTTTTCTGCATTACGATTTAAAAGAGGTGGTGGTCATGGTGGTCATAATGGTCTAAAATCAGTTGATGCTTCTATTGGTAAAGATTATATACGCGTTCGTATGGGTGTAGGTAAGCCAGAACACCGAAGTCAAGTTGTGGATTTTGTTCTCAATAATTTTACAGAAGATGAAGAGTCTATTATAGATAAATGGATAGAGCATACAGTAGAGGCGATTAAACTCTTGGAAGAGAAACCACTTGAAGAGGTTAAATCGAAATATTCTCTAAAGTCATTTAAAGAGTAAGATATGTTTAAGTATGTTCTGTTTCACTATACAAAGAATATGCTTATTCTTCTTTTCACTTTGAGTGGACTTTTTACAGGACTTGATTTTTTGATTGGAGGGAGTGGTTTACCATCATTTAATATTAAAGTTCTTTATATATTTAATAGATGGCAAGAGTCTCTTAATCTTTTATATCCATTAGCAATTATATTTGCTGGGATATGGACGAAAATCTCATTTATCAAACAGAATACTCTTGGGGCATTATATGCTTTGGGTGTATCTCGGATTGAGTTATTTCAACCTTTTTTATTTGCTTCATTTTCGACATATTTAATTTTTGTTGGACTCAATTTTACCTCTTTTGCATTAGCATCAGATGTAGCTAATGCGTTAAAAAAGCATCAATATAATATAAAAAGTACAGAAGATTTATTTTTTAAATATGATGATAGTTTCGTATATATCAAGACACTAATTCCCGAAGAGAAAAAAATAATAAGTCTAACACTTTTTAAACTAAAAGATAATAAAGTTATCGAAATTCAAGAAGCCAAAGAGGCTGATTATATCGGGGCAGAGTGGTTAGCCAAAGATATAAAACGACAGATAATCGTATCTAAAAATGGTAATAAGAGATTAAAAATAGAACAATTAGATAGATTAACTACTCTCAAAAATTATAATCCTAAGATATTAAATTCAATTTATGAAAATAAAAAGCTAACACTTTATGAGAGTATGATAGCCAAAAAATTACTATCTACACAAGGAGTAGGTACTTATAGAGTTCGTGCTGATGTTTATAATAAAATTATTATGCCTCTATTTTCTATAGCTCTTTTGATGATACTACTTTTTCGATTTCCATTTCATGCACGATATATTAATATTGTAGGTGTAACTACACAAGCATTAGCAGGAACTCTATTTATATGGGGTATTTTATTTGCCTCTTATCGTATGGGATTAAATAAAGTTATCTCTCCCGAACTTGCTATTATTGTACCTATGTCTTTACTTTGGTCTTATGCTATATATACATTCACTCAAGTGAAAAAGAGAATATAACCAAATTTTAGATAAAATCCCAATTAATAATATGAATTAGGAATTAACTAAATGAGTTTAAATATAAAAGCGTTGGTAGAAAAGTATGATACTCCATTATATGTGTATGATTTTAACAATATAACTAAACGATATAAAGAGCTAAAAGGTGCGTTTGATGGTAAAAAATCTTTAGTCGCTTATGCTGTCAAATCTAACTCTAATCTAGCCGTTATCAAACAACTTGCTACATTGGGTGCTGGAGCTGATTGTGTAAGTATTGGTGAGGTCAAAAGAGCATTAAAAGCAGGAATTGAGAAATATCGAATAATATTCTCAGGTGTTGGAAAAAAAGATGAAGAGATAAGAGAGGCTCTAAAAAATGATATTTTACTTCTTAATTTAGAGAGTGAAGCAGAAATGAAACGAGTAGAAATGATAGCCAAAGAGTTAGGTGTTGAGGCTAGAATTTCTATTAGAGTTAATCCTAATGTTGACCCTAAAACACATCCATATATATCAACAGGATTACATGAAAATAAGTTTGGAGTTAGTATAGATAGTGCTAAACGAATGTATATTTATGCTAAAAAATCAGAATATTTAAATCCTATAGGAGTTCATTTTCATATTGGTTCTCAACTTACAGAACTTTCACCTATTGCAGAGGCATGTGAAATAGTATCTGATTTAGTTCGTTCTCTAAAAGCTATTGATATTGATATTAAATTCTTTGATATTGGTGGAGGAGTTGGTGTTGTTTATGATAATGAAGTAACTATCAAAGTAGAAGAGTATGCAAGGATTATTAGTAAAGCAACAAAAGATTTGGATGTAACTATTTTGATGGAACCAGGTAGATATATGATGGCAAACTCTGGTATATTTTTAACACGAGTATTATATGAAAAACAAAATGGTGATAAACGATTTGTAATTATAGATGGGGCTATGAATGATTTGTTAAGACCTAGTCTGTATGGTGCTTATCACAAGATAGAGGCTGTACAAAAAAATGGAGAAAAAACTCCTGCTGATGTAGTTGGTCCTGTTTGTGAGAGTGGCGATTTCTTGGGTAAGGATGTAGAGTTACCACCACTTGAACATAATGATATATTGATAGTCCATAGTACAGGGGCATATGGCTTTACAATGTCTAGTAATTATAATACTAGAGGTAAGGTAGCAGAAGTTGCAATATTAAATGGGAAAGATTATCTTATCCGTCAAAGAGAGAGTTTTGAAGATCAAATTAGATTAGAAGAGGCTTGTGATACAAGTTGGCTATAGGGGAAATCTTTATTTAAAGAAAGGGTTAAATTATGACACTAGAAGAGTTACGCGTTGAGATTGATAATATAGATAATACTCTATTAGAGCTATATAATAAACGAATGGAGTTTGTACATAAAGTAGGAGAACTCAAAAATAGTACAGGTGCGCCAATATATCGTCCAGAGAGAGAACAATCTATATTAAATCGTCTCAAAAAACAAAATAGTGGTAAATTGACTGATAAAGCTATTGATGCACTCTTTTTAGAGATGTTTGCAGTAGCAAGAAACCTAGAACTTCCTGAACGAATAGCGTATCTTGGACCAGAAGCTAGTTTCACACATCAAGCCGCAGAGAGTAAATTTGGTGCAATGAGTGCATATTTGCCTATTAACTCTATCAAAGGTGTTTTCCGTGAAGTGAATAAAGGTACAGCCAAATTTGGTGTGATACCTATTGAAAATAGCTCAAATGGTATTGTAAGTGATACTATTAACTCTTTAAGTGAATATGATTTAAAGATTATTGCAGAGGTTTTTGTAGATATTCATCATACTCTATCTACTACTTGTCAAGATATTAAAGATATTAAAAAAATTTACTCTAAAGATATTGCATTTGGACAGTGTCAAAAGTTTTTACAAGATTGTGGATTAGATGAGGTAGAACAAATTCCTGTAGAATCAACAGCCAAAGCTGCCAAAATGGCAATAAAAGAAGAAGGAAGTGCTGCTATTTGTGCTGATGTAGCTGCAAAAATGTATAGTTTGCCAATTCTTTTTGAAAATATAGAAGATTATGATAGTAATAAGACAAGGTTTTTTATTATAAGTAATTTTGATAATTTGCCATCAGGAACAGATAAAACCTCAATATTAGTAAAATTACCAAATAAACCAGGGGCATTAGTAGAATTTTTGAATGATTTTGAGAAATCATCAATTAATCTTACAAAAATTAAATCACATATAGTAGGAGGTATCTCTGTATTTTTTCTTGAGTTCAATGGACACAAAGATGATGAAAATATACAAGAGATTATTAAAAAACATGAAAATTCAATCAAAATATTGGGTTCATATGTTAAAGAGAGTGATGATATTTAAGTATTTAAGGAGTTGGGTTGAAATTTAATGATAGTTTAAAGGATATACAAATTTATGAGGCTGGTAAGCCTATTGAATTGGTAGTTAGAGAGTTTGGGATTGCTCCTGAAAATGTGGTGAAGTTAGCTTCTAATGAAAACCCAAAAGGGTGTAGTCCATTAGTAGCAAAAGCTATTTCTGATAATGCACATAAAGCTTTTTTGTATCCTGATGATAGTTTCTATGAACTCAAAGATGCACTCTCTAAAAGATTTAGTGTAAATAATAAAAATATTATTATTGGTGCTGGTAGTGACCAAGTTTTGGAATTTATCTCTAGGGCATTATTAACCCCCAATGATACTGTATTAATGAGTCAAGTTACATTTGCTATGTATGAAATTTATGCTAAACAGATGGGTGCAGAAATAATTAGAACACTATCATATCAACATAAAGTAGATGAGTTTATATCTGCTTATTATGAGCATAAACCCAAAATTATATATTTATGCACACCCAACAATCCTACAGGTGATGGAACTACTAAAGAGGATGTATTTAAAATTATAAATGCTGTAGATAATGAGACTCTAATAGTAATTGATGGTGCATATATGGAGTATGCCATTGCAAAAGATAGAGCTTATGAGATTACACCAAACGATATATTAGGAGTAGATAATGTTATCTATCTAGGTACTTTTTCAAAAGCTTATGGTTTAGGTGGAATGCGTGTAGGATATGGGATTGCAAATGAACAACTAATTAATGAACTATATAAAATGAGACCTCCATTTAATATTACAACTCTTTCACTTATTGCAGGTATAGAGGCGTGTAAAGATGAGCAGTTTGTAGATGACTCAATTGCTTTGCATACTCAAGAGATTAAACGATATGAAGAGTTTGCAGATGAAAATGGATTTGATTATATAGATAGCTATACTAACTTTATTACTTATCTATTTCCTTATAGTATGAACTCTACTACTATCTCTAATGCACTATTCAAAGAGGGAGTGATTATCCGTAATCTAGCTTCATATAATATGAATGCTATTCGTATAACCATTGGTACAGAAAAGCAAAATAGTAGATTTTTTGAAATTTTTAGAAAGGTGAGTAGTTGAATAAATTTGGAGATTTAAAAACAAAAAGTATTGAAGAGCTAGAAGTTATAGCTAAACAAATTCGAGAAAGAATACTAGAAGTAGTAAGTAAAAACGGTGGACATCTAAGCTCTACTTTGGGAGCTACTGATATTATTGTAGCTATGCATACTGTTTTTGATGCTAAAGAAAATCCATTTATATTTGATGTCTCACACCAATCTTATGCTCATAAACTACTGACTGATAGATGGGATGAGTTTGATACATTGCGTCAGTTTGGTGGGCTTAGTGGTTATACCAAACCAAATGAATCTGATAGTGACTATTATATGGCAGGGCATAGCTCTACCTCTATATCTTTGGCAGTGGGTGCAGCAAAAGCAATTGCATTAAAAGGAGAACAAGAACATAGAGTACCTATTGCAGTAATTGGTGATGGTAGTATGAGTGCAGGTATGGTTTATGAAGCTATGAATGAGTTAGGTGATAGAAAATATCCAGCAATTATAATCCTTAATGATAATGAAATGAGTATAGCCTCCCCTATTGGAGCTTTGAGCAGAATATTATCTCAAACTATGGCTTCACCTTTTTATCAGAAGTTTAAGCATATAACCAAAGAGGTATTGGAAAATTTACCAAATAGTGCAACCTATATGGCAAAAAGAGTTGAAGAGTCTTTCCAGCTTATTACCCCAGGGATTTTATTTGAAGAGTTGGGACTAGAATATATAGGTCCAATTGATGGACATAATATATCTTCACTTATTGAGACACTCAAACTTGCTAAAAATATGAAGAGACCAGTTATTATCCATGTTCAAACCACCAAAGGAAAAGGGTATGAGATAGCAGAAGGTGCAGGTTCAAGTAAAGAGCATTGGCATGGAGTTAGTGCTTTTGATATTGATACAGGAAATAGTGCAAAAAAATCATCTCCAAAAGCATCAACAGCAATATTTTCTGAAACACTATTAGCCTTGGCTGATAGTGATGAAAAAGTAGTGGGTGTTACAGCCGCAATGCCAAGTGGAACAGGTATGAGTGCTGTTATGAAGAAATATCCAGATAGATTTTGGGATGTGGCTATAGCAGAACAACATGCAGTTACATCTATGGGTGCTTTGGCAAAAGAGGGGTTTAAACCTTTTTGTACATTATACTCAACCTTTTTACAAAGGGGTTATGACCAACTCATTCATGATATATGTTTAATGAATTTAGGTGTAGCTTTTGCTATTGATAGAGCAGGTATCGTAGGTGAAGATGGAGAGACACATCAAGGTGTATTTGATATTTCATTTTTGAGAGCTATACCAAATATGACAATATTTGCTCCATCATCAGATAATAGTATGGTAGAAGCTATGAAGTTTGCAAAAGATTTCCCAACACCATGTGCATTTAGATACCCCAGAGGTGCATTTAGTTCACAAGATGAAGATGTCACACCTTTCGAGTTAGGTAAATCACATACTATTCAAAATGGTAGTGATATACTATTTATAGGGTATGGAAATGGTGTAGGACGGGCTATAGCAACAGCTAAACTAACAGATGTGACTCCTACTATCTTGGATTTAAGATTTGTTAAGCCATTAGATAGAGATAGACTTATAGAATTATCCATTACTCATAAAAAATGGTTTGTATTTAGTGATAGTGCCAAAATAGGAGGTGTAGGTAGTGCCATTTTAGAGCTATTATGTAAAGAGAATATAAGAGATATAGATTTGACCTCTTTTGAGTATGAAGATAGATTTATTACTCATGGGAATACTAAGTTGGTTGAAGAGAGTTTGGGACTGTTGCCTGAGCAGTTAGCAAAGATAATAAATAATGCGTAATGGAATATAATATGTCAAAAGAGTACATATTTACAAGCGAATCAGTAACAGAAGGTCATCCTGATAAGATGGCAGACCAAATAAGTGATGCAATTTTAGATTATATTATAGAAAGAGACCCACATGCTAGAGTCGCTTGTGAGACAGTTTTGACTACTGGAATTTGTTTAATAGCAGGTGAACTCAAAACAGATATATATGCACCTATGCAAGATATTGCAAGAGAGGTTATTCGTGAAATTGGTTATACTGATGCTAGTTTTGGATTTGATTATAGAAGTGCAGGGATACTTAATGCTATTGGTGAACAGAGTATAGATATTACTCAAGGAGTTGATAAGCTTTCAGGTGAAATTGGAGCTGGTGACCAAGGTATGATGTTTGGATATGCTTCTAATGAGACCAAAGAGTTAATGCCTTTGGCTATATCTTTGGCTCATAAGATTACAGCTCAATTAGCTAAAGTGAGAAAAAATGGAACAGTTCCTTTTCTAAGACCTGATGGTAAAGCACAAGTGAGTGTGAGATATATAGATGATAAACCCGTAGCTATTGATACTATTGTAATCTCTGCACAACATGATGAAAACATCTCTAAAGAACTTTTAGAAGAAGCTATTATAACAGAAGTTATTAATGAGGTTATTCCTATGGAGTTCTTATCTAATGATATTACCTATCATATAAATCCTACAGGAAGATTTGTAATTGGCGGACCACAAGGTGATGCAGGACTTACTGGTAGAAAAATCATTGTAGATACTTATGGTGGAAGTTGTCCTCATGGTGGTGGAGCATTTTCAGGCAAAGACCCTACCAAAGTTGATAGGAGTGGAGCTTATATGGCTAGATATATAGCCAAAAACTTAGTATCAGCAGGAGTGAGTAATAAACTCACTATTCAAATTGCTTATGCTATTGGTGTAGTAGAGCCTATCTCTATTATGATAGATACACATGGTGATAATCGTATAGAAGAGGGAAAAATAATCAACTGTATCCAAGAACTTTTTGATTTATCCCCAGCAGGAATTATCAAAGAGTTAGACCTTTTGAAACCCATATATAAGAAGAGTGCAACATATGGTCACTTTGGACATGAAGACAAGGGCTTTACTTGGGAAAAAATTAATCGTGTAAATGAGATAAAAAGCTACTTGAATATCAAAATATAGAGGTTAATTTTAACAATTAAAGGGTTATTTAATTATCTTTTGATATAGTTTTGAGGTAACTTAAAAATTAGGAGAACAAATATGGCAGTAAAAATTACAGATACTTGTATCAATTGTGCAGCTTGTATTGACGAATGTCCAGTAGAAGCAATTGTAGATGAAGATGATAACCCAACGGGTGAAGAAACTTATTATGTTTATGCTGATAAATGTGTAGAATGTGTAGATCATTTCGATGTTCCAGCTTGTGCTGAAGCATGTCCTACAGAAGGTTGTATCGTTTGGGATGATGTAATAGAAGGTCATCCAGCTTCACCAGATAGAGGTGAAAAAGGCGAACCAGTTATCGAAGACTAGTTCTTTTTTGGATACCCTTTTTGGGTATCTTATTTCTACTTTGTAATTTTCTACAAACTCATTTCCTTAGAAAAGCTTTTTCTCATTAAAATTTCGATAGTATTCCACACTAAAATAGAATGTATAGTGATTTATCACTATCATAATGGAGCAAATATTAATGGAACGAACATTATCAATTATCAAACCAGATGCAGTAGCTAAAAATGTAGTAGGTCAAATTCTTTCAAGATTTGAAACAGCAGGACTTAGAATTGCAGCAACTAAAAAAATTCAACTAAGCCTTGCAGATGCCCAAGCTTTTTATGCTGTTCATGCTCAGAGACCTTTCTTCAAAGACCTTGTTGAGTTTATGATTAGTGGACCAGTTGTTGTAACTGTACTTGAGGGTGAAAATGCAATGGCAAAAAATAGAGAACTTATGGGTGCTACTAATCCTAAAGAGGCTGATGCTGGTACAATTAGAGCTGATTTTGCTCAGAGTATTGATGCTAATGCTGTTCATGGTTCTGATTCTTTAGAAAATGCACAAATTGAGATTAACTTTTTCTTTGCACAAAGAGAGATAGTTTAATATAAACTATGAAGATAGTTTTTGATAAGATTGGACAGACTCAGAAACCTTTTGATTTAACGGTAGAGAGTGTTAATTTCAAAGGAACTTTGGTCAAAAGTGGCTATCATAGCGTTCGATTAGAGGGAAGTTTAGAGGGTATTATTGATTTAATATGTGATAGATGTGGAGATAAATATCAACAAGATATAAACTCTCTTCTAAGCTTAACTTTGAGTGATGAGGTCATAGAGACTAAAGATAATTTGGATATAATCGAATTTTTAAATGGGGTTATCGACCTTGATTTTATAGTCCGAAGTGAGATAGCTTCAATTCAAAACTCATATCACAATTGTGAAAATTGTGAAAATGATACAGAAGAGTTCGAGAGAAAATTCTAATAAAGAGTAATTTAAAATATAAAAAATACAAAGGATAAAAAATGGCAGTACCTAAGAGACGAGTTAGTAAGACTAGATCAGCAAAAAGAAGAACACATTACAAAGTTACACTTCCAAGACCTGTAAAAGATGAAGATGGAACATGGAGAATGCCTCACCATATGAATATGACAACTGGTGAATATAACACAAAAAAAGCGTAATAAGCAGTTCTTATGATTAGAATTGCCATAGACGCAATGGGTGGGGACTTTGGTCCTGAACCTATTATTGAAGGTGTTATTCAAGCACTTGATGAAAAAAAATTCTTACCTATACTTGTAGGTGATACGGAACAAATACTACACCACTTACCTCAATACTATTTAGAACAAGTAAAGATAGTAGAAGCATTAGATGTTATCTCAATGAGTGACTCTGCTACACAAGCTTTGAAACGAAGAGAATCATCTATATATAAGGCTATTGAGCTAGTTCGAGATAAAAAAGCTGATGGTGTAGTCTCAGCAGGACATAGTGGTGCAACTATGGCATTAGCTACTTTGCGTATTGGGCGACTTCCTGATATTTCCAAACCAGCACTAGCAACTATTATGCCAAGTATGTCACCAATTGCCAATACACTACTATTAGATGTAGGAGCTGTAACCGATTGTACACCCAAAAATCTATATGAGTTTGCTATTATGGGTGAGGTTTATGCTCAAAAAGTTTTAGGACTTAGAAAACCATCTGTTGGACTTCTTGCCAACGGTGAAGAGGATAGTAAAGGTAATTCACTAACCAAAGAGGCTTTTAAACTAATGAAAGGTAATGTACCAGGGTTTAAAGGTAATGTTGAAGGGAGTGATATATTTAATGGGTCTGTTGATGTTGTAGTATGTGATGGATTTACAGGGAATATTGCTCTAAAAGCTAGTGAGGGTGTAGCCTCAACTATTTTTGATTTAATGAAGACACAGATACGAAAATCAATCCCTGCAAAGATTGGGGCATTGCTTATGAAGAAAAAAGTGTTTACAAAACTCAAAAATAAAGTAGATTATGCAGAATATGGTGGTGCTCCTTTACTTGGAGTAAATGGTTGTGCTATTATATCGCACGGAAAAAGTAATGCAAAAGCAATTAAAAATGCTATTTTTCAAGCTATAGCCTATAATGATTCAGGTGTAAATAGTGCGATAGAAAAATTATTGATTAAAAATAACGAACAAGGTAAATAATGTACGCGAAATTTCACTCTATTGGGGCATTTATACCCTCAAAAATATTGAGTAACGAAGATTTAGAAAAAATGGTGGATACAAGTGATGAGTGGATTTTAAAGCGTACAGGTATCAAAGAGAGGCATATAGCAGAAGATAATGAAGTTACAAGTGATATGGCTACCAAAGCTTCTAAAATAGCAATAAAAAGAGCAGGATTAGAGCTTGAAGATATTGATTTGGTTGTTTGTGCTACAGTTACACCTGATTATTTCAATATGCCAGCAACTGCATGTATTATTTCAGATAAATTAGGTATCAAAAATGTTCAAGCTTTTGATATATCTGCTGCTTGTAGTGGATTTGTGTATGCACTCAGTATTGCCAAAGCATTTATAGAAGCAGGTATGAAGAAACATGTTCTTATAATTGGAGCAGAGAAGTTTAGCTCACTCGTTGATTATACAGATAGAAGTACATGTATTTTATTTGGTGATGGAGCAGGTGCAGCTGTAATTTCTGCTACTAGGAATAAAGATGAAGCTATAGTGGATATTCATGCTAGTGCAGATGGAAGCTATGCTGACTTTTTAGTAACTCCAGCACCAGGTAGTGTAAATCCTGCTTCACAAAAAGTTATAGATGAGGGTTTAAATTTTGTTCAGATGAAAGGGAATGAGACTTTTAGACTAGCTGTTAAAACATTAACTAAAGATGTCAAATCAATCTTGGCAAAAAATAGCATAGACTCAAAGGATATTCCTCATTTTATTCCACATCAAGCCAACTATCGTATTATTAAAGCAGTAGGTGATGCTCTAAAAATGACAAAAGAACAAGTCGTAGTAACAGTTGAAAAATATGGTAATACTTCAGCTGCATCTATACCTATGGCTATAAATGATATTTATGAGTCAGGGCGACTAAAAAAAGGCGAAATGATGCTTTTAGATACATTTGGTGGTGGTCTTACTTGGGCTAGTGCTTTATTGCCATTTGCAGGGGAGGCATTGTAGAGACAGGATATATTCTGTCTCTACTATATTTTACTACTTTTCATTTGGTCTAGCTGTTTTTATACTACTTGTTGGTAGCTGTAGATACTCTATTTTTGGTTTTTCACCCTCTAATGATTGTAAAAAAGCATAAATCTTATCAATATCTTTACTATTTAGAGATATAGGCATAATATCTACACTAAAGTTATTGGTTTTTTTATCCGATTTTATTTTATATCCAACTTGAACTTTTCCCATCTCTTTTATAGCCTCTTTTAAATCCCATATCATACCATTATGAAAATATGGAGCAGTCTCTGTAATATTTCGTAGAGTTGGTACTTTTATCATTTTCTTATATTTTCCTATAAAATTACCTACATCTCTATATTTATATCTCTTTTTTAACTCAAATGGTTTTAACTCTCCACCCAAAGCTATTCCATTATGACAGGTTACACACCCTTTATCTATAAATATTTCTAAACCCTCTTTCTCTTTTTTACTCAAAGCATCTTTTTTACCATTTAAAAAATCAT
Source organism: uncultured Sulfurovum sp. (assembly GCA_964573285.1). GTDB lineage: Bacteria > Campylobacterota > Campylobacteria > Campylobacterales > Sulfurovaceae > UBA1140. Next base: position 13,181 of record CAZNJD010000035.1, read on the forward strand.
CATATCGAGATGGTGTAACAAGTGTTCTCTCAAAAATGGCAATAGTATCTGCTATCTGTTTAAATGTAACTTTTTTCTTTGTTTTATACGCTTTATGAAATAGTTCGACATATTCAGGAATTGAGTTTATTCTCTGTTCTATAAGCTCTTTAGGTGCTGCCATCTCTACTCCTGCTTGTATTGGACCTTGTGCTTGGTCTTCAAGGTCTGGACTTCTTCCATCCCAAAATTGTCTCTTTGCAAAAACAGCATTATATACAGTTGGAGAGTTTAGATGCATAGGGTTTCCTGCCCATCTATGACCAATAGCTTTAGAGACACCATCAACTCCACCTAAGCCAAGATTATGACACCAATTACATGATATAAGGCTACTTTTAGATAGTCTAGGATCGAAATATAGCATTTCTCCTAAATGAACTCTTTTTGGGGTTATAACTTTTTTAGGGTCTATTATTTTTAAAAGCTCTTTTTCACTATTTGGAATTGGTGCTAATCCACTTTCTTTAGCCTTTTCTATTAAAGTTGTAGGAGAGCTAAATAGAAGTGAAGTAGCAAGAAGTTGAAGTATAACTTTTTTGAGTTGCATAATATGTATCCTTTATATAAAATAATATGTTATTTAACATTATATAATAAGAAATATTAAGGAAACTTGAAAATAGCTTTTACTGTACCTAATAGTTTGTGGCATTAATAAATATGAGGTAAAAGCTATAAATTTTAGAAGGTTATGAAAGAAAATAATAAAAAAAGGAAAAAATTATCTCTTTCATGTTCAAAGTATAATAGGTAAATGTGTTCTAATCGTGAAAATTTAAAAAAAAAAATGCTTTTCAAACAATTATTTTATGGGCTTTGGTACTAAAAAATAGCAAATAATATTAAAGAACTAAGTATGATTTTTCTTAGCTTTATTAGTTATTTTTTATATTTTCGATTAGCTCTATAAATTGTGTTCCATATCTCTCAAATTTAACCTCTCCTATACCATGTATTGCTAACATCTCTATTTTATTGCTTGGCATAGCTATAGACAGCTCTTTGAGTGTTTTATCTGAAAATACTACATATGGGGGAACTCCATTTGCTATAGCAATCTCTTTTCTTAGCTCTCTTAGTTTATCAAATATATCTACTTCATAATCATCAAAATAGGTAACTTTTCTCTTCTCTTTTACCTTTTTGAGTACTATTCTATCTTCTCTTATAGTGACCTTTTCTTCTCCTTTGAGTATAGATACTCCTATATTAGTTAAGCTATATACTTTGAAATCACCTATAGATACTGCTCCTAACTCTAGTAGTTTATCTGATATGGCTAACCATTGAGGTTTGGAGTAGTTTTTTCCTATACCATATACAGATAATTGATTGTGAAAGTTATTTAAAATTCTCTGCTCTTTACTTCCTCTTAGGACATCTACTATATAGTGGATACCAAATGATTGTTTGGTTCTATATATTGCAGAGAGTAGTTTTCTTGCATCTTGGGTTATATCTATAGAGTTTTTATCTGGATTTATACAATTATCACATCTATTTTTGCATGGGTTTATATTATCATGAAAATAGTTAGCTATCTGTTGGTGACGACATAATTCAGAATCTGCAAATCTTGACATGGTATTGATTTTTTCATACGCATTTGTTTTATATGGAGTATTTGGAAGTTCATCTATAAATGATTTTTGTTGGATTATATCTTGGGCTGAAAATAGTAATATTGTTTTCGCATCTAATCCATCTCTTCCTGCTCTTCCTATCTCTTGGTAATAGTTTTCTAAGGTTTTTGGCATATTCATATGAACCACAAATCGTATATTACTTTTGTCTATTCCCATTCCAAAAGCTATTGTAGCTACTACTATATTTATATTGTCTGCTACAAAATCACTATAGACTCTTTTTTTTATATCATTGGCTAGTCCTGCATGAAATGCTTCTGCTTTATATCCCTGTTTTTTCAGATATTTGGCTACTGCTTCGGTCTGTTTTCGTGAAAAGGCATAAACTATCCCTGCTACTTCTCCTTGTTCTTTGAGAAAATTAATAAGTTGTCTTCTCCCATCACTTTGTCTATGTTCAGCTGTAATAGTTATATTGGAACGAAATATAGAGCCTGTTACTATTTTAGGATTTTGAAGTTGAAGATTTGAGACTATATCTTCTCGAACCAATGGAGTAGCAGTAGCTGTAAAGGCCGAAATAGGAGTTGATGGAAATGATATTTTTAGCTGTGATAACATTCTATAGTGTTCTCTAAACTCATGTCCCCATTCACTTACACAGTGAGCTTCATCTATTACAAAGAAGTTTATATCAAAATTCATAATAAAATTTAAAAAACTCTCTTGCATAAGTCTTTCAGGTGCTACATATAATAGTTTTATTCTATTTTGATATAAATCTTTGGCTATCTCTTTGGTCTCTTGTGGAGTTTGCATAGAGCTTAACATTGCTGAATTTATACCATTTTCTCGTAATGCTACAACTTGGTCATGCATTAGGGCTAATAGTGGAGATACCACAATGGTAACACCATTCATTAAAAGTGAGGGAAGTTGATAACATAGAGATTTCCCTCCTCCTGTAGGAAGTATCATCAATACATCTTCTCTATTTAATATTGCATCTATCACCTCCTCTTGTTGATTTCTAAAAGATTTGTGTCCAAAATAGTGTTGTAGTGTATCTAGCTTATTCATAATTGTATTTTATCCAAAGGTAACTTGAAATACTAATTTATATTAATATTCAATATTGTTAAATGTGATAAATATCTTTTATTTTTTGATAAAAGAGAAAAACACTCTTATATATTAGATATATATGCTAAAATTTAATTATTGCTTAATGGAGTATATTATTATGAAAACAAAAGTATTGTGCTTTCTTTTACTATTTAGTTTTTTAGATGCTAGACCTATCGAAAATGAATTAGGTATCAATATGGGTATAACCTCAATTAATAATAATGGAGGTTCAAGGTTCAATAATTATGGAATGGGAATTAATTATCAGTTAGATAAGTATGTGGTAATGCCTAGATTTGATTTAGACTATGTCAAAATTTCTGATTTCTATGATGATAAGGTAGATAATCTATTCAAAGGTTCTATTAATGGTGTGTATGAGTTTGAAGATATAATAGATTTGAAACCTTATATAATGGGTGGATTGGGGTATGAACAGGTATTAGATGAAATAGATAATTCATTTGAAAGTCATCCATTTATACAGGGTGGTATGGGATTTAGATATAAACTAAAACAGGGTTATAAAGCACAAGTTGAAGGTAAGATACTTCAAATTATTGGTGGAGATAATGAAAACAATGAGATAATAGTTAATTTTGGTATGAGTTTTCCTATTAGATATATTGTTTTGCATAAAAGGAAAAAAAGACCTATTCAAAAAGTAATAGTGGTAAAGAGACCAGTTATTATTTATAAAAAAGTAGTAACACCTCCACCACAACCTATTATTCAAAAATCATTTGATAATAAAGAGTGTCCTATTAAAATATCTCTGCCTGATAGAGATAGAGATGGTATAGAAGATAGGATTGACCAATGTCCCAATACTCCGTGTGATTTTTTGATTGATGGTTATGGGTGTCCTATAAAAATGACATTGAGAATAAATTTTGGAGTAAACTCTGCGATAATTGATAACTATTCTATGTTAAAGATAGAGAATTTTGCAAAATTTTTATTACAAAATAGAGGAAGTAAGGTGATTATTCAAGGACATACTGATAGTAGTGGTGATAGCTATTATAATCTGATTTTATCAGAGAAGAGAGCTAGAGCTGTAGCTAATAAATTATTGGAATTAGGAATAAGCCCTTCACGAATAACTGTTATAGGAAAAGGAGAAAGTATGCCAGTAGCATCAAATAATACAGAAGATGGTAAACGATTAAATAGACGGATAGAAACTATTTTGATTTATCCAAATAAGATAGGGAGTAAGTTTAGATATGAATAGTAAAAATATAGTAAAAGTTTTTTATTTTATAGTATTGATGATGCTTCTAAGTGGATGTGGGAAAGATAGAGCAGGAAATATTGACAGTGATAGAGATGGCATACCCAATTCCAAAGAGGCAGTATTAGGTACTTCTGCCCAAAATAGGGATACAGATGAAGATGGTATCTTTGATGGTATAGAAGGAGATATAGATACAGATGGTGATGGAATTATAGATGCTTTGGAGTCTGCCATATTAGATAGTGATGATGATGGTGTTAATGACCAATTTGATACATTTAATAATGACCCAACTAATGATAGTGATGGAGATAGTGTATCTAATCAATATGAGATAATAGCAGGTACAAATCCAAGAAATCCTAGTAGTGTACCTGATATGACACATGATAGTGATGGTGATGGATTGCCTGATAGCGTTGATGCTAATAATAATAGTACAGATAGTGACTCTGATATGATTGTAGATGGAGCTGATGTTGATGTTAATGGGGATGGTATCATAGATAATGGAAATGATAGTGATGGTGATGGTATCAATGATAATTCTGATAGTGATGTTAATGGAGATGGTATCATAGATAATGGTTCTGACCATGATGGTGATGGTATTAATGATAGGGCTGATTTGGATGATGATAATGATGGATTACCTGATGATATAGACCCTAATGCTACCAATTATGATAGTGATGGTGATGGTATTCCAGATGGAGTTGATGCTGATATTGATGGTGATGGCCATTTAGATAATGAAGCAGATAGTGATGAGGATGGTATCGCCAATGATGCAGATAGTGATGTTAATGGAGATGGTATAATCGATAATGGAAATGATAGTGATGAGGATGGTATTAATGATGAGCATGATAGTATAGATAATAACCAAGATAGAGACCATGATGGATTGCCTGATACCTTAGACCCTGATGATACTAATCATGATAGTGATGGTGATGGTATTCCAGATGGTGCTGATGTGGATATAAATGGTGATAATAGTGCTGATAATGGAATTGATAGTGATGGTGATGGTATTAATGACTATAGTGATAGTGATATAAATGGAGATGGGGTAATTGATAATGGAGATGATAATGATAGTGATGGTATCAATAATCAAAATGACACTATAAACAATAACCAAGATAGTGACCATGATGGATTACCTGATGATATAGATAATAATAATTACAACTATGATGGTGATGGTGATGGTATTCCAGATGGTGCAGATGTTGATAGAGATGGTAATGGGAGAGCTGATAATGGAATAGATAGCGATGGTGATGGTATTAATGACTATAGTGATAATGATATTAATGGTGATGGAATAGCTGATAATGGAATAGATAGTGATGGTGATGGTATATCTGATGAGAGAGATACTATAGATAACACTCAAGATAGAGACCATGATGGACTCCCTGATACCTTGGATCCTGATGATAATAATAGAGATATAGATGCTGATAATATATTAGATGGTGCAGATAGTGATGTAAATGGTGATGGTATAATAGACAATGGTGCAGACCATGATGGAGATGGAATTAATGATTTAAATGATAATGATGATGATAATGATGGATTAGCTGATAGAGATGACCCAAATAGTAAAAATCCTGATACAGATGGAGATGGAATAGTAGATGGTGCTGATGTAGATGTGAATGGAGATGGTATTAATGATAATGGAAGAGATAGTGATGGTGATGGTATCAATGATGTTAGTGATATAAATAGTGATGGAGATGATAGTGATGGTGATGGTATTAATAATGAGCATGATACTATAGATAATAGCCAAGATAGAGACCATGATGGATTGCCTGATGATATTGACTCCAATGATAATAATCATGATAGTGATGGTGATGGTATTCCAGATGGTGCTGATGTTGATGTAGATGGTGATAATAGTGCTAATAATGGGATAGATAGTGATGGTGATGGTATTAATGACTATAGTGATAGTGATGTAAATGGTGATGGAATAGCTGATAATGGAATAGATAGTGATGGTGATGGTATATCTGATGAGAGAGATACCATAGATAACACTCAAGATAATGACCATGATAGACTTCCTTATACTATAGACCCCAATGATAACAATAGAGATATAGATAGTGATGGAATTCCTGATGGGGCTGATGTTGATGTCAATGGAGATGGTATCAATGATAATGGAACTGATAGTGATGGTAATGGAATTAATGATTTATTTGATATTGATAGTGATGGTGATGGAGTATTAAATATATATGACTCCAATCCATATAATCCTGATATAGATGGTGATGGTATCCCTGATGGTGTAGATGTAGATGTCAATGGAGATGGTGTTATAGACAATGGAATAGATAGTGATGGAGATGGTATTAATGATAGCTCTGATGTAGATATAAATGGAGATGGGGTTATGGACAATGGAACAGATAAAGATGGTGATGGAATTAATGATTTACGAGACTCCTTAGATAATAGAATAGATAGAGACCAAGATGGATTACCTGATGAAATAGACCCAAATATTAATAATCCTGATACTGATGGTGATGGTATCCCTGATGGTGTAGATGTAGATATCAATGGAGATGGTATTAATGATAATGGAACAGATAGTGATAGTGATGGTATTAATAATGCAGGAGATATAGATAATCATCCCAATAGTTTAGATACAGATAGTGATGGTATTCGAAATGAGTATGATAGAGATGATGATAATGATGGTATAAGTGATAGAGATGAGGTAACTCATGGTAGTAACCCATTATTAACCGATAGTGATGGTGATGGAAAATCAGATAGCAGTGAGGGGATTAGAGATAGTGATGGTGATGGTCTAATTGATGCTATAGATTCATCTATTGCTGATAGTGATGGTGATGGTGTAGTAGATGAAGAGGATAGTTATAATCTTGACCCTACTAATGATAGTGATGGTGATGGACAAGCAAATATCAAAGAGTTAAATTGTACAGAAGGAGACCCCTTAGATGCCAATAAATTATGTCCTTGGATTACAGATACTCCATATGGAAAAGCAATGACTTCTGTAGGATTTGTATATATTACAGGTGGATTTGATGTTGATGGAGATGGTATCAAAGAGAAAGGTTTCTGGACATCAGCTTATCAAGCACGAGAATCTAATATAGAGATAAATGCGAGTGAGATTATCTCTATCGTAAGTAATTATAACTCATTTATTCAAAAAAATTTTATATTGGAAAATGGAACACAAAACAATATATCAGGCTATACCACAGAGTATTTAAATGACACACTAAAAGGAAATATGCTCTATTTTAATATCTCTCGTTCACTAGGAACTCATCGTGCTACAGATATGCCACCATATTTAGCATGGGCTAGTTTGAGTAAATATGAAATTAGAGATGACCAAAATCATATTATCAATCAAGATTTAGGCTTCTTAAGTCAAAAACAGTATGTACAGATAATGAAACTTTTAGAAGCAGATAAAAATAATGGAGGAGATGGTCACCATATCCGTAATGGTCTATTAGGTATAGATATAGAAGTACCACTTCTAAATTATAGAACTACAATATATGAGTTTGGAGTAGGATATAAAGAGTTTTTATGTAATTTAATTTGGTTAAAAGATGGTATAGAAAGAGATAAATTTTCACTAGATGATATACAACCGTGGTGGGAAATAGATATTGATAATATAATCTATAATCATGAAGATGATAAATATGGAGCTAATAGTACTATAAATGTAGGATTTGGAGGAGGAGTTTACAAAGATAACTATGCTGTAGTTGCGAGAGGTGGTTCTACTATGGATTTACTACAAGGTACAACAGGAGTTGATACAGATGGACATAATCTTACCAATGGTATTGGTTTTAGGGTTGCTACTCCTTATTTACCTTAATAATTTAATAAGAGAAAAATAGACCGTAGTAGAGATAGTAATATTTGAGTACTCAAAATTAACTTTAATGGTAAGCTCTAATTGGATACAATACCAAAAAATATCTAACAACGGAGAACAGAATTTGTCAAATAAAAAACTACACTTAGTAAGTTTAGGATGTACAAAAAACCTCGTAGATAGTGAGGTTATGTTAGGAAGACTTAGAGAATATGAGATAATCGATAAACCTAATGAAGCTGATGTAATCATTGTAAATACATGTGGCTTTATAGATGCAGCAAAAGAAGAGAGTATCAATACCATTTTGACTCTTCATGAAGAGAGAAAAAAGGACTCTATATTAGTAATGAGTGGATGTCTAAGCCAACGATACAAAGAGGAGTTACAAAGAGACCTACCTGAAATAGATATATTTACAGGTGTAGGAGATTATGAACAGATAGATAAACTAATTGCCTATAAAAAAGGAGCTATTTTCTCTCCTGAAGTTTATCTAGCTAATGAAAACTCAAATAGAGTCATTACAGGTTCTAATACTCATGCCTATATTAAAATGGCAGAGGGTTGTAATCAAAACTGCTCATTTTGTGCAATCCCTAGTTTCAAAGGACGACTACATTCAAGAACTGTAGAGTCTATTATCAAAGAGGTTAAAGCTTTAGTAAATCAAGGCTTTTATGAGTTTAGTTTTATCTCCCAAGACTCATCTAGTTTTGGGCGAGATATAGGTCTAAAAGATGGTTTAATAGATGTAATAAAAGCTATAGAGTCTATAGATAATCTTAAAGTTGCACGAATTTTATATCTATACCCTAGCACAACCTCTTTTGAACTTATAGATACAATTGCAGAGTCTAAAATTTTTCAAACTTATTATGATATGCCAATCCAACATATAGATGATGGAATATTAAAACTAATGCGAAGAGGTTTTGGAGAGAAAAAAACTATTGAACTGCTAGAGAGAATGAAATCAAAACCAAATGCTTTTATACGAACCTCTATAATAGCTGGTCACCCAGGTGAAACTGATAAAGCATTTGATAGAGTTTGTGAATTCTTAAAAGAGTTTAAATTTGATAGATTTAATGTATTTCAATACTCCAATGAAGAAACAACTCTTGCATTTACAATGAAACCTGTAGAAGAGCAAGTAATAGAAGAAAGAGTTGAGATTTTGGAGCAGATAGCCCAAGAGACAACACAATACTCACTTCAAAATATGATAGGTAAAACTATAGATGTAATATTAGAGAGTCAAAGTGATGAACATGAATATATATTATCAGCTAGACCTACTTTATGGGCAAAAGATATAGATGGAGATATTTTGATAAATGATACTTCTGATTTATCTATTAAATTTGGAGCTTTGTATCAAGCTAAAATTACTGGAATAGCTGGAGATAGATTACTTGCAACTTTGGTTTAGTTTTTTTGATTTACTCCTCCTAATCTTCTAATATAGTTTTGATGTAATTTTTTTAATTGCTTTGAAGTGTATGAGTTTATCTTTTGTGTGGCTCTTATGGATGCTTTTTTAATAGGTTCATCTATTCGTAAACTCAAAGGGTCAACGCTTAATGCCATACTGTTCAATCCTAATAGATGTAATCCTTCTATATGTTTTATCCTTGATAGTGCTACATACCCTTGTCCTACTTCAAAAGTTTTGGATAAATCTATTTGAGCTGAATCTAATGTCATACCTTGTGATTTATGTATAGTTATTGCCCATGCTAATCTCAGAGGTATTTGTGAGATGGTGGCTAGATTTTCGCCCCTCTCATTTTCGATTGTCCAATCTTCACTTAATACTTTTATAATCCGTCCTCTAGTAGTTTTGATTATAGGTATCTCTGCTTCAAAACCTATAACTATACCTGTTGTTCCATTGACAAAACCTTTTTCTAAATTATTTTTGATAAAAATTACTACTGCATCTTTTTTTAGTGTTAGCTCTTTTACAACTAATGATGTTTTGAAGATTTTTTCTATATTTTTGGCTGAACCTTTTGAGCTATATTTAAATAGATGTAGTTTTCCTTTTAGTTTATTTAACTCTTGGAGATTTATTCTATCTACATCAATATTGTGTGTATATAGTTTTGTAGGAGTGGACTTTCTTGATAGAGTTTGATGCAAACGAGAATTGAGTATCTCTATAGCACTTTCAGAGACATCACCAGCTCTTATCTCATCTAATACTTGTATTAATTTATTATCATCTTGACGAAACTTCTCTTCCAAATAGCAACTTTGTAACTCTAAATCCTTCCAAACAGGAGATTGCCAAGCAAATCGTTTAACTTTTGACTCTTTGCTTACTGGAGGTAACTGAAAAAAATCACCAGAGATAACCACCTGAACTCCACCAAAAGGTTTATGAGACTCTTTGAATGAGCTTAGAATTCTATCCATAGATGTAAAAATTTCAGGAGAGACCATTGAGACCTCATCAATAATTAAAACTTGAAGTTTCTTGAAACGCTTTTTAAGATAACGATTTTCCATCAAAAACTCTATATATCTATTATCCACCACTTTATCACGAATACCTAATGCAAAAAATGAGTGAATAGTTTGACCTTTTAAATGTGAGGCAGCAATTCCTGTTGGAGCTACAATAGTAGGATAAATTTCTCTTTTTTTGAGATATTGTATATATTGATTTAATAAATGAGTTTTTCCCGTACCTGCTGAACCTGTTATAAATACATTTTGACCTGTCTTTAATATATTTAGTGCTGTTTTTTGTTTCATATTTATCTCTATTATTTTTTTCTTTTTTGAGATAAACAATCTGAACATGCTTTGAGTGTATTTTTCTCTAATATTATATGTAGTGCTTGAATATCATATATACTAACTATATGATTTTGCATATCTATAATATTCTCTCTCTTAAATTTACTCAAAATTCGAGATAATGTTTCAGGTGTTATATTCAGTATGGATGCAATCTCATTATTTTTTACTTGATTAAATATATCAATCTCATTTAATATCAAATCAGCAACTTTAGCTTCTGATGATAATATTGTCTCTTTGTGTACCAAGGATGACAATATCATCACTTTATTAGTCATAGATTTTAGAAGTGCTAATGCAAAATAAGGCTCTTTGAGATACTCCATAACTTTATCAAAATGTAGTAGTCCTATTACTCCACTATTAGATATAAATTCACAAGTAGCAGGAAAGGCTACCCTTTCTAAACAAGCATACTCTCCAATAGTAGCAGGGGCATTGAGCCTATGTATCTGTATCATACTATTTTTAGGAGATGTTTTATATAATCGTACTTGACCCTCTAAGAGTATATGCAAATAATCACTACAATCCCCTTCATAAAATACAATGCCATTTTTAGAAAATTTTCTAATATAGATATGTTTATTTAGCTCTTTATGAAACTCTTTATGTAAATTGCTAAATAGTGGAATATCTTCAATATTTATCATCTATTACCTTTTTTTTACGAAATTTATTATACATAAAAAAATATCAATAAAGGTTAAAAAAGAATAACTGTGTTTTTATATTAAATTTATAGTAAAATTGCATTATGAAAAAACGATATATAGGCATAATGTCAGGAACAAGTCTCGATGGTATAGATATAGCTCTATGTCAAATAGATAAAAATAGTTGTATATTAGAAAACTCTCTTACTACTCCATTTGATATAAATCTAAAAAATGAGATAATAGAAATTATAAATGGAACAACTACACTCAAACAGATAGGTGAAATAGACCACCGTTTAGGTTTAGAGTTTGCCAAAGCTGTAAATCTGCTACTCAAACAGACAAACTTAAACTCAAAAGATATAGAGGCGATAGGTTTACATGGTCAAACTCTTTGGCATGAACCAAATTCCAAATATCCTTTCTCTATGCAATTAGGAAATCCTAGTTTATTGTCTGTCCAAACAGATATAACCGTAGTAGCAGATTTTAGAGCCAAAGATATAGCCTTAGGTGGACAAGGTGCACCTTTTGCTCCTGCTTTTCATGCTGAACTCTTTAGTCATATTCCAAACTGTGGTATAGTCAATATTGGTGGTATGGCAAATTTAACTCTATTATCTAATGAAACTATTGGATATGATACAGGTTGTGGAAATGTATTAATGGATATGTGGATACAAGAGAAAAAACAACTCCCTTTTGATAGAGATGGTACTTGGGCAAAATCGGGTCAAATCAATAATGATTTACTACAAAAAATGTTAGATGATAACTATTTTAAATTAGATTATCCTAAAAGTACAGGTCGAGAATATTTTAATAAGAATTTTTTAAGAAAATATTTAGAACTATATGATAAAATATCAGATGATGATATACAAGCAACACTATTAGCATTAAGTGTAAACTCTATTGCTAATGAGGTAAGAAAATTTGATATAAAAACACTCTTAGTGTGTGGTGGTGGAGCAAAAAACAGTTATCTAATGGACTCTTTGCACTCACAGCTTGGAAATATAGTCGTAGATACAACTGATAGTTATGGTGTAAGTGGTGATGATATAGAGGCTATGATATTTGCATGGTTTGCTTATAAACGATTATGCCATGAACCAATAAAATTAAAAACCGTAACAGGTGCAAAAAAGAATACAATATTAGGTGGAATATATGCAACCGATTAAAGATTGGATAGATGATTTAGGATATAGTAATTATAAATTAGAGGTGGTAAGTGCAGATGCGAGTTTAAGAAAATATTATCGTCTAATTTTAGAAAATGGAGATAGTTTTGTGATTATGGACTCTTCTCTACAAAAAGATAGCGTTTATCCATTTATAGATATAAGTGTAAGATTACTCAAAGCAGTTGTTGACATTCCTAGAGTATATCATCAAGATTTAGCTCATGGTTATTTATTATTGGAGGATTTAGGGGATACTCCTTTGAGTACTATGCTAAATAATATGAGTTATAAACTTCTATATACTAAATCTATATATGAAATAATCAAAATGCAAAATGCCGATACCACAGGCTTGGACTCTTATGATGAAGAGTTTATATTATTTGAAATGTCTTTGATGCAAGAGTGGTATATAGAAAAATACTTAGGAGTCAAATTAAATAATAAAGGGGAGCAACTTTTTAATAATTCATTACAACTAATTAAAGATGAGATGTTATCCCAACCCCAAGGTTATTTTGTACATCGCGATTTTCATTCACGAAATATTATGTTTAAGGGTAAAGGTAAAGTAGCTGTTATTGATTATCAAGATGCACGAGTAGGAGCTATTACTTATGACTTAGCATCATTACTAAAAGATGTATATATTAGATTTGATAGAGAGAAGATAATAGATCTTGTATTAGAATTCAAAGAGCTAAAAGGTGGATTGCAAGATATTAGTAATGAGCAATTTATACGATGGTTTGATTTTACAGCTTTGCAAAGACACATTAAGATATTAGGGATATTTGCACGATTAAATATTAGAGATAATAAACCAAACTATATAGAAAATATACCTATGACTATATCTTATATTCGAGAGGCTATATCTATATATAGTGAGTTAAAACCTTTAGGTATGATTTTGGATAGTTTAAAAAACTCTTAAATAGCACTCTTCGAATTCTGAAATTCTCTTATTATAAAATAGTTATTTTATTTCTATTAAATGACAATATCTAAATTTTAATAAGTAAATTTTAGTCCACCATAAAATCCATTACTAAATAGATAGGTGGTATCTTCTGGATAACCTGTAACTATATTTCTATAACCTGCATATATTTTTACATTTTCTATCATCTCTATGTCTGCTGAAAATCTAAATTCACTATAGTTATCAGCATCACCAAATGCTAATGCACCAGGTGCATATAGAACCTTACCCTCTATAGATATAGGAGGTATATTAAACATTAATGGTGGAAATGTATAGTGAACCATACCCATTAATGGTAAAGCAGAAAACCAATCATCAATATTTTTTCTATCATCTTTTACATTACTAACAATAAGTTTAGCTCCAAAAGTAAGCTCGACCCCCTCAACACCTTCGAGCTTATTAGTAGCACCAAAACCAGCACCTACTAGTTTTGATTTTATATCATCATCTTCTTTACTAATAAAGTTAAAATCACCTAGATATACAGTACTACTCGTTTGTAGTAGTGCTAAATTTCGAGAGTCTAATGTACCTTCAATCTCTAAGTCATTTGCATTGACATTAATACCTACACCACTTTGAGCAGAGAGTAATCCTGTTGTTATAATTGAACTCATTAAAATTTTCTTAAACATATTCTTTCCTTTTAGTTAGTTTGTATGATTATAACATATTTGGCTCTCACATATACTTTTGGAGTATTTTGGGTATTTCTATTGTTCCATCTTCATTTTGATAATTTTCCATTATAGCTATAAGTGTTCTACCTACTGCCAAGGCTGAACCATTTAAAGTATGAACCAATCTATTTTTTTTATTATCTTTAAATCTAATTTTGGCTCTTCGTGCTTGGAAATCTCTGGTATTTGATATAGATGAAATCTCTCTATACTTATTTTGTCCAGGTAACCAAACTTCAAGGTCGATAGTAGTAGAAGCAGAGAAACCTAAATCTCCACCACAAAGCTCTACAACTCTATGTGGAAGTCCAAGTTTAGTTAATATATCCGAAGCATTCTGAACCATCATTTCAAATATTTTATCACTCTCATTAGGATTAGATATAGCTACCATTTCTACTTTATCAAATTGATGTTGTCTTATCATTCCTCTAGTATCTCGTCCTGCACTTCCTGCCTCTTTCCTAAAACAGGGTGTATATCCAGTTAGTAGTATAGGAAGCTCTTTGGCTGATAAGATTTCATTATTATATAAGTTTGTTAAAGGAACTTCTGCTGTAGGGATTAGATATAAATCTTCACCCTCAATCTTAAACAAATCATCACCAAATTTTGGTAATTGTCCAGTTCCTTGTAGCATAGTAGCATTGTTTATAAATGGGACATAAACCTCTTCAAACCCTTTTTCTCTATTGACATCTAAAAAGAAGTTTATTAAAGCTCTCTCCATTCTAGCTGCTTTTCCTCGAAGAACAGAGAAACGACTTTTGGCAAGTTTAACACCTCGTTCAAAATCTATCCACCCATTTATTTCAGCTAAAGCCCAATGCTCTTTTGGTTCAAAATCAAACTCTCTTGGAGTTAGTACCTTTTTGATTTCAATATTATCCTCTTCATTAGCACCAGTTGGTACAGAGTTATCAGGAAAGTTTGGCATAGCTAGAGCGATATTTTCCAAAGCCTCTTGTGCTTTATTAGCTGTTGTTTGAAGAGTAGTTATCAACTCTTTATTTGCATCAACTTTAGATTTAAGAGTAGTTATATCTTTACCCTCTCGTTTATATTGACCAAATAGTTTAGACATTTTATTCTGTTGTGCTTTAGCTATTTCTAATTTGGCATTTGCTTCTTTGAGATTAGCAAAGAGTGTTTTTAGAGTCTCTAGTGTCTGGTTATTAACACCTTTTTTGGCAAGTTTACTACTTGCTTCATCAAAGTTTTTTTGTAAATATTTTAAATCAATCATAATTGGTTACCTAAGATAGTTTTTGAAATTATAGTTAAAAGAGTAGAAAAAAGAGGTAAAAGAGCAAAAGGTTGCTCTTTTTTAGTTAAAACTCATCAATAAAACTAGAGACTTGGCACTCTTCAAAAGAGAAACTTCCTGCTTTTGATAAATCTTCTAATTGTACAGTTATATTCCAATAAGCTATCTCTCCATTTTCACTATTACCACAATCATTAATATTTTTGACTTCACTATTTTGGCTAAATGCTGTTACTACTACATTTTCAGCTTTGGTTTTACATACTACTTTAGCATTTTTGACCCAAAATCTATCTTCTGTTCCTGTATCAATTTCAAATGCGAAACTTTTACTTATAGCTGTAGAGGTATTTGCATCTATATTAATTGTTTCAGGTACTTTAACCCCTTGGAAACTATGTAGTGTCTCAAAATGTACCTCACCACTTCTCTTTTTTACTCCAGAAAAATTTACACCTAAAGCAATTTTTTTACCTATCATATATGCTGGGAATTTAAGTGTCATATAGGTTTTGCCCTCTTCATCTAATTGATAAGTTCCATCAGTAGAATCAATT
>CAZNJD010000036.1:0-18139 GCA_964573285.1 uncultured Sulfurovum sp.
TCTATTCCAACCTGTTTGCTCTTTGATTTTTTCTTCTAATATGCTATTATTCTTTTGGAGTTTGTTTTTTTTCACAAGGTAATTTTACCTAAATTTCAAACTCCTCTTCTAATATATTTTTATTTTTTGACGACTACTGAAGTTTAAAATAGAAAATACTTTGAGTTTTAACAAAGATAAACTCACTATTGGAACTGAATATGATTATGTTACAAGAACATCTCAAAATCAAGGAATATTACAAACTACTGGTTTTGTAAATAAAGAAAACATAAATAATTCAGGTAATTGGAGTTTAGGACTCTTGCAGATGGACTTTTTTTATCGACATAAACCTTGGTATGCTGGACAGTTTGTAAGAAAGATTACTCCAAAATTTAAACTTAATGAAAAATCTATATTATTTTTTACAATACTCTTAAATAAGCAAAAAAGAAAATTATTAACTGTACTTGTTAGAGATATTGATAAATTATTTTTAGGTTCTTTCTCGTTACACCTCTCCTCAGGTGTAATGTATATGGGGTATAAAACCTAATCTTACCCCCATTGCAACCGAGGCTCAACTCTCTTAACAACACAATCCATCAAACAAGAGTTAATCAAATTCTGAGGGGTCAAGCGATAAAAACAGACCTCAATTCACTCTCTCCCACTCAAACCCACTAATATTCTTATCCTTTTGACAAAAATTTATCCCCACTAGATAAATATCCTTACCATCATTGAGATATTTCTGATGATAGTTTTTACTCTTTATCTGTTTTAGAGCATTGGCTTTTCCTACTTTGAACTCTATTATAAATAGATTATTATTTATAGATATACTCAAATCTATCCTACCACGATTTGTAACATCTTCACCTATAACCCTAACCCCCAAACTAGCCAAATAGACATAAACTATACTCGCATAAAATCCCTCAAAATTATATATATCATTGTTTGTATAATTATTATAAGGGATTGAGGCAAAGATAGAGACAAGTGCTTTTTTAAACCCCTCTAGGTCTGCTGTTTTTAGTGCTTTTCTTAGTGCTTTTCTTTTTGTGATAATATTATCATTGTTATATAAATAGGCGATAATATAGTTATTAATAGATTGTTGTACCTCTCTGTTTGGTACTTTTAAAAAATACTCTATCTCATCATCTTCATCTATCTCTACTTTATCTATGGTTAGATAACCTGTCTGAAAAAGAACCGTCTCGAAGTTCATATTTTTAATATCAAAACTATCTAATAAATCTTTGCCAACTTTTATATCTCCTAATTTCGGTAAAAAATAGTTCTGTTCTTTTATTAGTTTAATTAAGAAAGATGGTGTTCCACTTATAAACCAATAATTATCATATAAAAAATCATTTTTGATAAATTTCAAAATATCAAAAGGGTTATAGATGCTATCTTTTAAAAAATTATAACCATTATACCACACTCTTAATTTCTCCAAATCAACACCTTGAAGATATGGTAAAAGAGTGCTTTCTATATCATTTTGGGTATAACCACAGATATTTCCAAATCTAGGAGATAGAGTAATATCCTCCAACATATTAAGTCCACTAAATATAGAGGCTCTTGAGAATTTGCTAACTCCTGTAATAAATACAAATCTGATATATTTATCATTTGATTTCATTATGCTATAGAAACTTCTTAGAATTTCTCTGTTTTCATAAGCAATATCAAGTTGGTCTAGGTTATCTAATATCCCTTTATCATATTCATCTATCAGTATGACTACTTTTTGATTATATTTCTCATAGGACTTTTCTATTAACTCTTCAAAACAGGTATCATACTCTTCTACATTTTCACATTTGAGATTTAAATTTTTTTGGTTTTTTCTAAGAAAAGCTAAAATTGTTCTCCTCAGATTTTCAGGAGTTCTCATATCTCCACTAAAATCTATATGAATTACAGGATATTTGATACTCCAATCCCATTTATCATAGATATATAACCCTTCAAAAACTTTTTGATTGGCACTAAATATCTCTTTTAGGGTACTCAAAAATAGAGATTTTCCAAATCGTCTTGGGCGAGATAGAAAAGCATATTTGTAATTTTTTATTAAATCCAAAGCTATTTTGGTTTTATCTATATATAAATAATTCTCTTCTATTATTTCACTAAATGTTTGAATACCTATTGGTAGTTTTTTTAACTTCATATTTTTTGACCTTTTCCACTTTTGTTAAATAATAATCAAATATAGATATGAGTGAGGTTAAAGCCTCTTTTTTTAAATGCAGAAAAAAGCATCTCTATCTCCTATCGTTTTTTATAAAATCCTAGAGCTAACTCTTGTTTAATATTTGTAGCCAATATTAGATGTTAAGCAAACTCCAAAACTGAGAGTTCCAAATTTCAAACTTACCTGCTCAGTTTAGTAGTTCGTCTGACAGCAATTCTATATTCGTTATGAAGCACTCTTTTCTTGCCTTTATATATAGTTATTTGTTCAAATGATAAAGAGAAAGCTAGATTAAAATCTTTAAAAGTTATACTAAGTAAAATTAATTATAAAGGTAGAGACATGGAACTAAATTATGCACTTGACCAAGATATTGTTATATCAGGTGCTAGAGAGCTAGAGATTATTGAAGCAGAACGAACAAAACAAGACAAATTTATATGTTAATTAGGAGTTAATAGTGGAAGAGAAAAATGGAAAAATCCAAATTTGGGTTAAAAAAGAGAAAATAGAGTATGAAAAAGAGTTACGAAAACTACAAATAGAACTACTCAAATTTCAAAATCATGTCAAAGATAAAGGTCTCAAAATTCTTATGATATTTGAAGGACGAGATGCAGCAGGTAAAGGTGGAACTATTAAACGAATTACAGACCATTTAAATCCAAGAGGTGCAAGAGTAGTTGCATTGGAAAAACCAAGTGATAAAGAGTCATCACAGTGGTATTTTCAAAGATATGTAACTCATTTACCTGCATCTGGTGAGATTGTTATGTTTGATAGGTCATGGTACAATAGAGCTATGGTTGAACCTGTTATGGGATTTTGTACAGAAAGACAACATCACAAATTTCTCAAAGATGTACCAGAATTTGAAAAAATGATTGTAGATGAGGGAATACAAATATTCAAATTTTACTTCTCTGTATCCAAAAAAGAACAAGCAAGAAGATTTAAAGCTAGAGAAAGTGACCCACTTAAACAGTATAAACTCTCTCCTGTAGATAAAGAGTCACAAAGATTATGGGATGAGTACTCCTTAGCTAAATTCATGATGTTAAGTGCAACACATATTAATGTCGCACCATGGACAATTATAAAAAGTGATGATAAGAGAAAAGCTAGATTGAACTGTATTAAACATATTCTAAATTTTGTAGATTACCCTAATAAAATTGATAAGAAAGAGATAGTTGTAGATAAAGAGATAGTAATATATGGCAGAGATGAATCTATCAAAATGGAAAAGCTATTTAAATTTTCAGTCAAGTAGGATTTCTTGTCCTACTTTTTATTAGTAATGATAGAAATAATTCTATTCTAAGAAAAAAGTATGTGAATAGTGTTCTTCATCACAAGTTTTGGATGTATCATTAATTCTTGTAACTCCATCTCTATCTTTTATAATACAATCATCATTGATTTCAACAATCAAACCTACATTTTTTTTCATATAAAAGTATGAAATATCATAGTCTGATTTCTCTTCACCATTTGTGAGATTGATATAATCTGGTAAATCATCTTTGATATGTGTTACAATTTTTTTATCTTCTATACATTTAAATTTTAGAATATCATCATTGTATTTAATATCATAATCTTCTAGTTTGGTTAGTTTTGTTTCCAATTTACAAGTTTTAGTTGACTCTATATTTTTAGTTCCTAAAATAGTATCTTCAAACTTTATATCCTCAATTATTGTAATCTTAGGTAAAGTATATAGTGTATCTCCTTGAGCAATTGATTTTTTCAATACTTTTGTTAGATTATCGTCTATATCCTCTTCTATGATAGTTGTTTCATTCATAGTGAATGTTCTTATTAACAAATCATCTTTTTTGACACTGATAGTATTACTATTAACTTTTATTGTCTCTTCATAAAAATTTGTATCACCATTATCTTTTGTTATAAAAAATTTTTTGGTTGTATCCGAAGAGGGTAGATAATCAACCATATTAATATTGTTACTTTTTTTACTTGTACTTCCACATCCTCCCATAAATAGTAGCATTACTATAAATAGTAAAATCATTCTTAACCTTTTCATCAAAAACTCCTAATTTTTTAATATTATAACACAATAATTTAGAGAAATAGTACAAAAGCAAAAACTACAAATAAGATAAAGTGCAAAAAGCCCTCAAGCATATTGGTTTCACCATCATTGAAATTTACTATACTTACAATAAGTGTGAGTCCTAAAAGAAGTTCTTGTATAGGTGAAAGGGCTAATTTTAAACTCAAACCTGATACCATACTAATAATAATAACAGCAGGAACAGTTAATAAAATAGTGGCTAATGATGCTCCTAATGCAATATTAATAACTGTTTGCATCTTGTTATTTAATGCTGCACGAATAGCAACAATAAGTTCAGGTGAAGCTGAAATAATAGCAACACCAACAGCACCTAAAGATAATGGAAGACCTAACTCTTTTAAATTATTATCCATAAAAACTGCAAGAAGTTCAGATAAAAGACCAATCATAATAATATATACAACTAGAAGTATAGTATGGTACTTAGCGTTTATATCTTTATGTGTGTGCAATTCATTAGGGGAGTCATTATTTTCATTATATTCAAAAAAGTATTTATGATTTTTGAGCTGAATTTTGGTAAATACTAAATATAAAGCTATAAATATAATAACTATAAACCACATAAAGATTTCTTGTTTTTCAACAGTTATAAATTGAGGAAGTATCATTGCCAAACCAATTGCTACAAGTAACATAGAGAGATATGAGTTTGATGAATCAATATTATATGGTTGCTCTCCAAATTTTAATCCACCGATAATAGCTGCAATCCCTAAAAGTCCATTAATATCTAGCATAATGGCTGAGTAGATAGTATCTCGTGCAAGAACAGGATTATGAGAGTGTAGTATCATAATAGCAATAATCATGACTTCAACACTAACAGCACTTATAGTTAAAATAAGTGTACCATAAGGCTCACCAAATTTTTCGGCAAGTATCTCTGCATGATGTGCAACAGAGAGTGAAGTATAGATAATTATAATAAAAAGTATAGAAAATCCTATAATATTTCCTATACTACTCTCTACTAGAGTATGTTCATAAATTGTAAATAGCATTAGTGATATTATTGATATAAAGAGAGCATACTCTTTAGATAGTGCTTTCAAAAGATAAATCCTTTTTTGCTAATTATATCAAATAACTTCTCTAATCCTCTTTTTAATAACGAGCAATTGTTCTAAATTGGTATTGTCTAATTTGCTGTTTTTTAGAATAGTATCGTCTAAATATCTCTTGGGCATTTGCATATCTATTTCGTGCTGATTTTCTAAACCAATATCTCGCTAATTCATAATTGGCTCTTACGCCTAAACCATGTCTAAAAGCCATACCCAATTGATACTGTGCTGGAGGATAGTTTTTGAGTGCAGATTTATGATATAGATGAAAAGCTTTTGGTAAATTTATATTCACACCTACACCATCTCTATAACGATTTGCCAAATTATATTGCCATCGATAATTATTTATTGACCTATTAACTCTTTTTTCTATATTTAAATGGTATATATTTGCATTTGCATTTGCATAAATGAAGCTTATGGATAATATTGCGTAGATAATAATTGTTTTCATTTTATATTCCTTATATTAATATGAAACTTTCAAAGTATATTGAAATAATACTTAAAGTTTAAAATAAAATATTAATTTAATATTAATTTAAGGAAATAACTATTTAATTTTGCATCTGCATCTTATCATATCTATATATATCATCTCTAAACTCAGGTTTTCCACTAATTATATTATATCCTGCCGTTAGATAGATAATATAAACAGGTATCTTATTTTTTATATTAAGTTGAACCTTATTTCTCCCTCTCAAAATCTTTTTTGACTTATTTATATCTATATTATTAAAAGAGGCTATGGTCTCAAATAATTTTTGAGGCTCTGAAACTCTTATACAACCATGTGAATATGCTCTTCTTGTTTTTTTAAAAAGTCGTTTGGTTGGTGTATCATGTAGATAAACATTAAATCTGTTTGGAAATTTAAATTTAATTTTTCCTAAAGCATTTTTGGGTCCAGGTGGTTGCATTATACGATAAGGGAATTTGATACCTCCATAATAGTAGTCTTCCCAAAATATTGTATTTGGATTAATTCTAGCAGATTTTTCAAACCAAGTTCTTCGTATCTCTAGTCCCTCTTTTCTTATATAATTTCTATTTCTTATCATATGAGGAATAATCTCTTTTCTAACAATACCAGCAGGTACTTTCCAATAAGGATTTAGAACAATATATGAGATTTTTTCTCTAAATATTGGTGTATGATGTTTTTTATTTCCTACAATTACTTTGATAGTCTCTATCTCTTTTTTATTTTCTATAAAGTGAAGTATATATTCTGGTATATTTACAACTATATATCTTTTATCATCTTCTCTTGGTAACCATTTTATACGGTCTAAATTTAATATAACTGTTCTGATTTTTGATGCTAGAGTTATATTTAGAGTTTTTCTTGTTCCACTCCCTACAATACCATCACTTTCCAATCCATGTCTAGCTTGAAATTTCTTTACTGCATCTTCTAAACATGAATCAAAAATTGCACGAGGTTGAAATTTCACTATAGAGTCAGATACAATCTCATCCTTTTCAAATAAATTCTCTGGTTTAACTTGACATATATTCAAATCTCCAGAAGCTTCTAATCTCTCTCTTAGTTTTACAACCGTTAAGCCTTTATCTCCTAATTCTAGTTTTTTAAAATATGGAAGTTCTTTCCACCCACCTTTGGCTTTGATATTTTTGAGTATTTTTAGTGATTTTAATAATCCTCTATATCCAAATCTTTTAGGTGTAATCTCTTCAATAGTATTATGAATATTAGGTTGTAATAGAAGTTCTGACACACTATATTTGGGTTTATATCTAACCCAATATCCAGCTAATCCTCTTTTTCTCATATGTGTTAATTTACTTGAAAATTTCTTCCAATTTATCGAGCCATATAAGATATGGTTCAAAAATTCAAAATAGAGTTCTGTTAGTTGTAGCTCTATATGCAATTTTTTTATATTTTTTTGTTTGATATATTGAGATATATATTTATATCGTTTATATATTTTATCTTTTGGATTTAATGTTAAATCATTTTCTATCTCTTTAAAGAGAGTTGATAGTTTATCGTGATTTAATTTATCCTCTTTAAACCATAAGGGCATATAACTATTTTGTCGATAAAATCGTCTCAAAAATCTTTTATGGTGAATATCTTTTGAAATATGTTGTTTACCAGTGAGTTCTTCTTCTAAATCTGATTGAAATTTTTCAAATACTATGCTACTGTTTTCATCTTGTTTTATTGTTTTCTCTATAATCAATTTATCAATTGGATTTGGTTCTTTGATAGGTGTAGAATACAAAAATATTGAAGAAAAAATAGTAAGTACTATGAATTTATTACTTTTCATATTGGTCTTCCCTACTTTTTTTAACTATGTTGAAGTATAGTCAAAAGTAGGAAAACTTTAACTTAGATGAGGGTATTATTTTATTGCTCTTCTTTGTTTTCTATCATAATTATACACATCATTACTATAATAAAGCAAACCATCGCTATTAATTCATATAATATTGAATATAATAACAAGAAAATAGGTATATAACATTATGATTATAATAAATAGTATCAAAGAGCTACAGCAAGCAACCCAAAATTTAAAGAGTAGTATAGGTTTTGTTCCCACTATGGGTGCATTACACGAGGGGCATCTAAGTCTTATTCGTAAAGCTAAAATAGAAAATGATAAACTCATAGTATCTATATTTGTAAATCCTACTCAATTTCTCGAAGGTGAAGACTTCAACAAATATCCCAGAAAAGATGAAGCAGATAAAAAGATATGTCAATTAGCAGGTGTTGATATTCTCTTTATGCCGTCTATTGATATAATGTATGAAAGAGATGAATTAAAGATTACAGCTCCAGCAGTTAGAGGATTTATATTAGAAGGAAATAGTCGAGCAGGACATTTTGATGGTGTGTTACAAATTGTAATGAAACTTTTGAATTTAGTCTCATACAACAAACCATCTATACTTAGAGCCTATTTTGGCAAAAAAGATGCACAACAGTTATCACTTATTACTCAAATGGTCAAGAATTACTTTTTAAATATAGAAATAGTTCCATGTAATATAGTTCGAGATAGTGATGGATTAGCATTAAGTAGTCGTAATATATATCTATCAAAAGAGGAGAGAACTAAAGCACTATCTTTATCTCGTTCACTTAAACGAGCCTCTAAACTAGTAATGCAAAATGAGTTAGATAGTGATACTATTATTAATGAAATGAGAAAAGTATTATCAGGTGTAAAGATAGAATATATAGCTATTATCAATAGAGAGTTCCAGCAAATAAATAGTATTAAAATAGGGGATACAATTATATTGATAGCTTGTTATGTAGGAGAGACTCGACTAATTGATAATATTTGGATTTAATCAGCAAATAGGTGGACTTTTTCAAATAGAATATGATTACATCATAATATGTTAATATTAAAAAGTTAAAACTTTGTAAGTTTATTATTTGCTAGTTTATAACGATTATTACACATCATAGCCATATTATCATCATGTGTTACAAGTACTAATGAGGCATTATTTTCTTGGATATACTCCAAAATAACATCCATTACAAGTGTGGCTGTCTCTCTATCGAGATTTCCTGTGGGTTCATCAGCAAAAATTATTTTGGGTCTTTTGCTCAAAACTCTAGCTATTGAGACTCTTTGTTGTTGTCCACCTGATAAGTCACCAATTTTTTGATGCATAGTCTCATCTATTTCTAATCGTTTTATAAGTTGATTATCAATCTCTTTACCTGATAAGATAGTTCCAATCTCTATATTTTCAAATGCACTCATACCTTTGAATAGATAGTGTGCTTGAAATATAATACCTAAATCATATCGTCTAATTTTTTCTATATCATCTTCATTTAAATTATATATATTTTTACCAAAAAGTTCAATTTCACCACTATCTGGTTGAATAAATGAAGAAAATATATGTAGAAGTGTTGATTTTCCAGAACCACTTCGTCCTAAAATAGCAATAGATTCTCTCTGCTTAACCTCTAGGTTTATACTTGAAAAGAGTTGATAATCAAATGCTTGTGAAATATTAATTGCTTTTAATAGAGTTTTGGACATTTTTACTGTTATCCTTTTGTAGAGTGGCAACCAATAATTGATTGCCTATAATTAATTTGAGATTAAGCCATCTGTTTTGCAACTTCTGCTGCAAAATCCTCCTCTGCTACCTCTATACCTTCACCAACTTCTAATCTGATGAAATCAGTAATCTTAGCTTTTCCATTAGATATTTTAGCTATATATTCACCAACGCTCATACTATCATTCATCACATATTTTTGATCAAGTAGTGCTAACTCTTGGTCTAGTAAAGTATTATCCGAGATATATCTATCTAATTTACCAGGAACTATTCTATCCCAAATTTTTTCAGGTTTACCTTCTGCTTTTAATTCAGCTCTAATAGACTCTTGAGCTTTTGCAATAATCTCATCTGTAAGTTGTTGTCTGCTTACAAATTCTGGTACATTTTTAAGTGTTTTTCCCAGTCTTGCTAACTCTTCATTCTCTTTTTTTATCTTTTCAATTCTACCATTGGTCTCATCTGCTATAAATTGTGCATCAAAATCTGTATATGATAGAGTTTTAGGACTCATAGCAGCTGCATGCATCGCAATATTTTTAAGTTCAGCTTTTACTTTATTAGCTATCTCTTTATTTTCACATTTTGCACCAAGAAGTACACCTACTCTGTTATTTGCATGTAGATAACCATTAATAGCTACAGTCTCATCATTAGAGCTTATCATTCCTGCTCTTCTTACTACTAGGTTTTCACCAATAGTAGCAATTTGAAGTGAAAGATATTCTGAAAATGGTTGACCATCAATTTCTGAATTATTAATAGCATCTGCATCAACCAAATTATTATCAAAGGCGTGTTCTGTAATCGTATTTACTACACCTTTAAATACATCATTTTGAGCGACAAAGTCAGTTTGAGAATTAAGCTCAATAATAACAGCTTTAGTCTCTCCAACTTTTAAAGAGATAACACCCTCTGCTGCTACCTTAGATGCTTTTTTAGCAGCTGCACCCAATCCTTTTTCTCTTAGCCATGCAATAGCTCCATCAAAATCACCATCAGATTCTACTAATGCTTTTTTACAATCCATCATACCTGCATTGGTAGTCTCTCTTAATTTTTTAATATCTTTTGGTCCAAAATTTGCCATTAATTATTCTCCTGCTACTTCTGCTTTTGTTTCTACTAAAGCTTTAACTTCTTCTTTCTCACCCTCTGCTATAGCTTCAGCTATAACCTCTTTTACCTCTTCTCTATTTGCCATCATAGCTTCAGCTAGTTCTGCATCAAGAGCAGGTGCATTATCAACTGCTTCTCCCTCTTTTTCAGCAAATTCTGCTTGACCTTCAATAATAGCTTCTGCCATCTCTCTACAGAAAAGATTAATTGAACGAATAGCATCATCATTACCAGGGATTGGATAATCAACCATATCAGGGTCACAGTTTGTATCAAGTGGAGCTACAACTTTCATTCCCATTCTTCTAGCTTCTTTTACTGCGATATGTTCTTTGACTGCGTCAACTACAAACATCATATCTGGAAGTTTTTTCATATATCGGAAACCCTCAAGATATGAGCTTAGTTTCTCTTTTTTTCTAGTAAGCATCAATGCTTCTTTTTTAGTCAAAAGTTCAAGTTGACCATTCTCTTCCATCTGTTCAATAATTTCAAGTTTTCTAATAGATTTTTTCATTGTAGGATAGTTTGTCAACATTCCACCCAACCATCTAGTTGAAACATATGGCATACCACATCTTTCTGCATGTTCTTTAACAGCATTTCTAGCCTGTTTTTTAGTACCTACAAAGATTACTGTTTGACCATCTGCTACAGCATTTTTTACAATATTATAAGTATATTTAAAGTATCTAAGTGTTTTTTGTAAATCTATAATATAGATATTTTTTCTCTCACCGAAAATGAATTTCTTCATTTTTGGGTTCCATCTTCTTGTTTGGTGACCAAAGTGTACTCCACACTCTAGTAAATCTTTCATTGTTACCATTTTTGCTCCTTGCAAATAATTTAAATTTTTATAGACCATAGTCTTTAGGTTTGTGCCTCTGTAGCCTTCAACACTATTTGTGCAACCATTCAAGGAATAACTACATGAGAATTTGTTTAAAATAAACGCGAAATTATATCTCAATAGGACTTAATCTAAAGAAGATTATGAGTATAATTTAATTATGAATATTAATAGATATACGATATGCAACTCACCTATAGAAGAGAAAGTCTTTGAAAACCGAAAAATATATATAAAAAGAGATGATTTACTACATCCAAATTTTTCAGGAAACAAAGCTAGAAAGTTTTACTATTATCTTTTACAAGATTTTTTAAATATTAAAAAAATAGTTTCATATGGTTCTAATCAATCTAATGCTATGTATTCTCTCTCTGTTCTAGCTAAACTCAAAGGATGGGAGTTTGAATATTATATTGACCATTTGCCAAACTATCTCAGAAACAATCCTGTAGGGAATTATAAATATGCTATAGAAAACAATATGAGATTAATTATAGGGCAACCAAAACCAAAACGAGAAGATATAGAAAATGAAGAAACAGCTTTTGTAGAGGAAGGTGGACGACAAGAGCTATCTAGGGTTGGTATCAAAATGTTAGCTCATGAGATAACATTATGGCAAAAAGCTAAAGGTATCAAACGACTCAATATATTTTTGCCCTCAGGTACAGGAACAACAGCCCTCTTCTTACAAAAGTCTCTATTGGAGATGGATGGTAGATTTCAATCTATTGTTTATACTGTCCCATGTGTTGGAGATAGTACTTATTTAAATCTACAATTTGAGATGTTAGAACCCAATCCATTAAAATATCCAACTATTATTAAACCAAAAAAGAAATATCATTTTGGGAAGCTTTATGAAGAGTCTTATAATATTTGGTTAAAATTACGCGATAAATTAGGGATTGAATTTGATATGTTATATGACCCAATTGGGTGGATAACTATGATGGAAAATCCACAAATTTTTAGTGAACCTATACTCTATATCCATCAAGGTGGAGCTATTGGCAATGAGAGTATGTTAGCTAGATACCAAAGGAAATATAGTGAAAATATTTGATACAAAAGATAGTAGTTTCCCAAAAGAGTTTGATAAATTACTACAAAGAGGTAAAATGGATATAGATAGTGTAAGTGACATTGTCAAAAATCTATTGAATGAGATAAAAGATAGTGGTAATAATGCGTTAAAATTTCATATATCCAAATTTGATAATTGGGAACCAAAAGATAATACTCAGTTAGAAGTTTCTACTGAGTCTATGGAAAAAGCTTATAATAATATAGATACTAAACTAAGAGATGCTCTGCATTTAGCTTATAATAGAATTGAGAACTATCACCAAAAACTTATGCCCAAATCATGGTTTGATTTTGAAAAAAATGGAAATATGTTAGGACAAAAGGTAACAGCAGTTGAGAGAGCAGGACTTTATATACCTGGTGGCAAAGCATCATATCCAAGCTCACTGCTTATGAATGCCATTCCTGCAATTGTTGCTGGAGTTGAAGAGATAATAGTTTGTACTCCTGCTATTGATAATGAACTAAATGAACTTTTACTCTCTGCTTGTTATCTTTGTGGTATTAAGAAGGTATATAAAATTGGTGGTGCATCAGCTATTGGAGCTATGGCTTATGGGACAGAAACTATCCCAAAAGTAGATGTAATCACAGGACCTGGGAATATATTTGTAGCCACTGCTAAAAAACTAGTTTATGGTGAAGTCAATATAGATATGATAGCAGGACCTAGTGAAATAGGTATTTTGGCTGATAGTAGTGCTAGAGAGGACTATTTGGCTATAGATTTACTTTCACAAGCAGAACATGATGAGATGGCTAGTTCTATTTTGATTACTACTGATGCCTCTTTGGCTGTAAAAGTATCAAATAGGGTAGAAGCGTTATTATTAACTCTTTCAAGAGAAGAGATAGCTAGAAAATCTATTGGAGAGAGAGGAGCTATAATTATATCTGATAATATGGATGAAGCAGTTAATTTAATGAACCAAATAGCACCAGAACATTTAGAGGTAGTAACTCAAAATCCTATGGACTTATTATCTCAAATTAAACATGCAGGAGCTATATTCTTGGGTCAATATACACCTGAACCAATTGGTGATTATATAGCAGGACCAAATCATACACTTCCCACTGGAGGAACAGCTAAATTCTATTCTCCACTTAGTGTTGATAACTTTTTGAAAAAATCATCTATTATATCTATGAGTAGAAAAGGTTTAAATGAAATTGGTGAAGCGTGTGCTATGTTAGCTAATACAGAAGGATTAACTGCTCATGAAAAGTCAGTCAGAATTAGATTAGATTAATATTATAGGGAACAATCTTTTATGAGATTGTCCTCTTATTAATTAATTATAAATTATAGAAGTGTTTTAACGCTCTAATAATCATAGCATTTTTGGAGATACTCTCACTTTTTGCATCTGTATCAACTTGTTCATACAAATCAAGAGGTAGTGTAATAGAGAAAATCTTAGTTCTATTTTTCTTTTGCTTTTTAATATCAGTTACAATATCTTTTAAAACATCAATCATTTTATCTGTATTAATTGGTTTTCTAATAAAATTATTGACACCAATTTTAACGGCTTCAGAAATATTACCCATATCATCACTTGCTGATACAATTACAATCATCTGCTTAGGATTTATATCTCTAATCTCTTTTGCAATATCCAAACCACTCTTTCCAGGTAGAATAATATCAACAAAGATTATATCAGGTTGATGCTTTTCATAAAGTTCTAAAGCTGTTTCTCCATCAAGTGCTGATTGTACATCTGAAAAAAAATTGTCAAGTGTCTTACTCATTAAGTCATTTGTTTCTTTGTCATCCTCTAACACCATTGCTTTTAATTTTTTAGTCTCTTCAACTATTTTCATTAAGTCATTATTCATAATTGCCTATCCCTTTAATATTTTTAATAGATTGTAACATGTTAAAGATTAAGCTAAATTAAAAGTTAATGAAAAAAGTTATACTTTATTCAAATAAATTTTTTTTTATATGGTGAAACTAATATAATTAGTTTATATTTACAAGAGTTTCTTTCGTATTTTAATCTCTTTTTCAAAACCCCACTGTTTACGATGCTCTTTAATAATATCTTTCTCTATAGTTTCTATAAGCATAGATTCTCTATCTTCAAGCATTATATAGACCTCTCCACTAGGCTCAACTAGCATACTATCTCCATAAAACTTCCATTTTATACTATCTTCATTAAATTCACCTAATCTATTGGCTCTTAATATATAACAACCATGTAAAAATGCTTTAGTTTTAATAATCTCTCTCCATCTATTATGTGAACCAAATGTCGAAGCTGTAGGAAGTAGTACTAGGTCTATTTTTTTCTCTGTAACAATTTCCCAAAATGTATCAAAATGTAACTCAAATCCACCCATAACCATTATACGAAACCCATCTAACTGAAATATCATAGGAGATTGCAAAGCTTTAATTGGATTAGAAAAGAACTCTTTTTCATTCCAATGCTCATAAGGAATAAGTATCTGTTGCTCATAATAATTTATAGATTTAGATGTTATTTTAACAATCTGTTTAAAATATTTTTCATCTTTAATAATTATAATAGGTGCTATAAAGGTCAAATCATATTTTATAGCATACTTTTTGATAAGCTCTATATGTTTTTGACTCTGCTCTTCTACCATCTTTATAGGCATTTTACTCAACTCTTTGAAAAAATGGTTAAGAACAAACTCTCCAATAAGAACTAACTTAACACCTCTACTTTGTGCATTTCTTAGATAGAAATCGAGTTTTGTTGCTTGCATACCAAGTGTAGGTAGTTGTAATGCAGCAATTGTAAGCTTCTCCACTATCAATCTTTATATTTAATTCTATTTAAAATCTCTTTTGAGAGTTCTAGCTTAGATTTAAATATATTAGTTCTCATCTAGTGCATTCCTTATTATATTATCAAATTTATCTATCTCTACTAAAAAGGCATCATGCCCATAATCACTATCTATCTCATAATAGTCACAATCTTGACTATTTCGTTTCATCATATTATATATATGCTCCATCTCATGAGGAAAAAAGAGATAATCACTTCTAAAGGATATAAGTGTTATTTGAGCCTTTATTCTCAAAATAGCATCATACAATGAGTCATATCCACGACTTAGATTAAATGTATTGATAGCTTTTACTATATATAGATAGCTCATAGGGTCAAAAAGTTTAGAAAAGTTATTTGTATTATACTCCATATATCTTTCGACCTCATATCGCCCAAATAACTCGAATAGCCCATCATTATTAACATAATTTCGTCCAAACTTCTTATTCATAGAATTAGGAGATAGATAAGAGATATGTCCTGCAATTCGACCAATAGCCAATCCGTCTAATCCATTTTTAATAAAAGCATCTTTAGCATATTGTCCATTTTCAAATCTTGGGTCTCTCCTAATAGCTTCAATTGCTACTTTATTAAAAGCAATTGTCCAAGGTTGTGTGCCATATGTTGAAGCTAATGCTATG
The DNA here is from genome assembly GCA_964573285.1 of uncultured Sulfurovum sp. Taxonomy (GTDB): domain Bacteria; phylum Campylobacterota; class Campylobacteria; order Campylobacterales; family Sulfurovaceae; genus UBA1140. The sequence goes on from CAZNJD010000036.1 coordinate 15,988, forward strand.
ATTTTATCAGCAAAATTAGGATAGTCCACAGCAAATTGGAGCGATTGCATTCCACCCATAGAACCACCAACTATCGCTTTTAAATGATATATACCCATGTGACTAAGTAGTTGTTTTTGAGCTTTTATCATATCTTTGATGGTCAAAACAGGGAATTTAAGTCTATATGGTTTATCACTAGGATAGTTATCACTCATTGGACCTGTACTTCCAAAACATGAGCCTATTACATTAGTAGATATAACAAAATATTTAGTGGTATCTATAGCTTTACCATCACCGATAAGTCCATCCCACCAACCAGCTTTTCTATCGCCTTCATAAATTCCAGCAGCATGATGTGAGCCACTTAGTGCATGACATACTAAGATAACATTACTTGCATTATTATTAATTTCACCATAAGTTTCATATGCTATCTGATAAGGTTCCAAAATTCTTCCACTCTCTAAATAGAGTGGCGTAGTAAATCGTTCTATTTTAGTTTCTATTTTCATTAAGCGAATTTTATCCTATTTAGGCTTTTATAGATACATAATTATAGAAATTGTATTAATTTAAGAGTAAAAAATCTTGAATTCCAATACAAATATATTAAATAATAGCTTTTATTAATACTATGATGATAAAATAACTATATTAAATATTTAAAAATCAAGGAAAAATATGAAAATAAAATTATTGATACTTATGATAATCATAACAATGACTCAAGCTAATGCAATGAGTGATAAAGATGTCAAGCACTATATGAAGAGATATGTAGAGACAAAAATGAAATCTCAAGTAAATCAGATTGATATTATCTCAACTTATCCTATTGATAATGCAAAGGGGTGGAGTGTATATTTTTTATCTATAAGAGTAAAAGTCAAATTAGGCGATAAATATCAAGAGGCTATTGTTCCTCAGACAGTTTTTACCAAAGGAGATAGAATTACGCTTAAATTGATGAAAAAAGGAAAATTAAACAAAGATGGTACGAGACGAAAAGGAAAAAGTTATACTAAACTTTTAAAACCAAGAGTACCTATGGATGCGTATGATGATGCACATTTTATATTTGGGAATAAAAATGCTCCTCATAAGATTTTAATCTTTACAGACCCATTTTGTCCTTATTGTAAAAATAAAATTAGAGAGGTTATGGGGATTGTAAATAATAATCCACAAAAGTATGCTCTATATTATTACCATTTACCATTAGTAGCAATACACCCTGCATCTGATGTTACGACAAGAGCAATGCACATTTTTCAAAAAAAAGGTGATATAAAAAATATGTTAAAATTATATCATTTATCTGTCAAAGCATCAGAAACAGATGTAGATAAAATTTTAAAATCTATAAAAGAGAAAACAGGTGTAACTATTACAAAAGAAGAGATAAACTCTCCTGAAGTCAAAGAGGCAATGCGTTTTGATATGTCCATGAAAAGAAGACTACAAGTTACAGGTACTCCTACTATATTTATAGATGGTAAATGGGACAGATTACGAAAAGCATATAAGAAATATGCTAGATGATTTTATGGGGTTAAGAGTTCGTTACCCCATAAAATAACAATAACTACTTTATTTATTATCTAGTTCTTTTAACTTCTTTAGTGAAAATAATCTCTTTAGTAAGATGGTCAAAAACAGTACAATTTCAGCTTTTCTCTGCTTTGAGTTATAAAAGATAGTAAACCGAATTGATATTTTAAATATTAGTAAAAATAGACAGTTTTTGTCTGTAATCTTTTTTATAATACCAATATGAACCCAATCATCCCCTCTGTTTGTTTTGAGCATTTATCTGACTATATTAAAGGAGCGATTTTATGAAAAACTTACCAACTTTAAAAAGAATATCACTTCCAAGTGTTGATATAACTTATGGTGTATTGGATTTTATTGGTAATACTGTTGGTCGCTATTTTGATTATAAAAGAGATACAGCAATAATTAAGCATGAGACCATTAAGTCTATTTGGGAGATGTGGATATGATAGAAATCAGAGTACAGATGTGGGGTTTGCAATTTAAGCCACCTTTAAACTAATTTTACTATCCGAGTTTTGTTCTACTCTCTCTAGTTGATAAAGCTCCTTTCTTTGAGCTTGTATAGTAGTTCCTATTTTCTCTTTACTCCATTTGTTAATCATATCAA
>CAZNJD010000037.1:0-7552 GCA_964573285.1 uncultured Sulfurovum sp.
ACTCTTAAAAGCGTTATTGGTATTGTACTCAAAACTAATTAAATCCAATTTCTGCTCTCCAAATTTTTCAAAAAAATTTCTCTCTACTTTTGCTTTTTCTCTAAAATCTAATCGTCTATTGGCTAGTATCAATATATCTATATCCCCACCCTTTTTAAAATCATCTACACGACTACCAAAGAGGTATATCTTGGAGTTTGGAAGAATTGTAGTTATGGACTCTTTTAAATTCTCTATTTTTTCTGTTGATAGTCTCATCTTATCCTCCTTGATTAGTGTTTAAAGAACAGTATAACATAATTGGTGTTAATCTTTTTATCACTCATTAGCCCACAAAAAACTACCACCAAAAAAAATATTTAAAAAATTTTCAAAAAAAAGGGGGAATAATTCTCCCCATCTAGTATAAGGGTTGTAAATAAAACAAATACTAGGAGAAACACCATGTTAAAAACAACACTATCAACAATCACAGCACTACTAATCACAGCAACAACACTCAATGCAGAAATAGCTATTGAAGATATTGGAGGAGCAAAAAAGGGAATAGTAGTAGAAGCCGTAGAGCCAACACAAGCACAGATTATGACACCTGCAAGACCATCAGTAGGGTATGGTGATAGGGTGCAACCTTAAAAACACTAATTCATTATATTTTCTTAAAAAAAAATTAAATAACTTTTTAACTACTCCCTATTTTCCATAATTTTAGCTATTTAGGTTAGAATTTAGCCATTGTAAGTTACAGTGTATTTAAGAAAAGTAGCCTAAAATTATAATAAAAAGAGAAAATCATGTCAGTAAAAATAATATCAAGCAATAATAAAAGAGTCACACTGGAAGTAACAATAGATTTAGATAATGAGAATTTCTTAGAAACAGAAGAGCTAATAATGGATAAAGTTAATGAATTAGGACGAACAGTTACAATCGAAGCACTAAAAAATTTAGATCTAAAAGAGAGTGTAATAACAGTAGATGGGAAGCGATTATATGCAAAAGAGGTAAAAAAAAATATCAAAGCCCATATGGAGATTCAGAAGTAATTAAAAAAGTTTTTGCTCCATTAGGGGCAGGAAAACAGTATTGTCCAGTTGAAAAGAAGGCACATATCATAAATACAGCGACACCTAAATTCGCAAAAATGCTAACATATAAATATAATCATAACCCAGCGAAAATAGTTCAAGAGGATTTTCAAGAGAACCATAATAGAAAAATATCCCGTTCATACATACAAAAGATATCACAGATAGTGAGTAATATATTACTAAAACAGGAAGAGGATTGGGACTATAAGATACCTGATATGGAGGCAGAGGTGGCAACAATTAGTATTGGAATAGATGGTACTTGTATGCCTATGGGTGAAAGTTCTTGGAGAGAAGCAATGTGTGGGACATTCTCCTTTTTTGATAAAAATGGTAATAGAATGAGTACAACATATATAGCCCATGCCCCAGAATATGGGAAAGGTAACTTTAAAGGGAGACTAGACAAAGAGGCAATAAATATCAAAAAGGAGTTCCCCGAAGCTCAAATTATAGGAGTAGCCGATGGGGCAAAAGAGAATTGGTCAATTCTTGAAAAATATACTGCTTCAAACACATTGGATTACTATCATGCTACAGAGTATCTCTCAAAAGCTTCAAGGGGAGTTCACCCTAGAAGTAAACCTAAAAGAGAAGCTTGGTATGAGAAAGCTTGTGATACTTTGAAAAATGTTAAAGATGGTGCAAAAAATTTATTAGATGAAATAAAGGGGTTAGAAGAGAAGAAACTATCCAAAGGTATAAAAAAGGGTGTAGAGGCTACCATAACCTATTTCAGCAATAATTCTGAACGAATGAACTACAAAGAGTCAATAGATAATAATTTACCAATAGGCTCTGGAGTTACAGAGAGTGCTTGTAAAATTATTGTGAAGCAGAGGGTTTGTGTATCAGGTGCTAATTGGAGTGAATATGGAGCAAAAAGATTTTTACCTATGAGGGCTATATGTTTATCAGATACTAGATGGAATCAGGCTTGGAATAAATTTATGGGGAGTAATGAGATGGTTGCTTAATCTTTTCTTAGGAGATATGGATTAAATTAGTGTTTTTAAGGTTGCACCCACAAGAAGTATAATATAATTTATTCAAATTAAACACAATTTAGCAAAAATATAAAATTATTATATTTTGTAATACTTTTGTGATATTTTTAATTTATAATAGATATCAAATACAAATAACAAAGGATATTTTATGAAAAATTTTTTACTATCAGTCGTATTGGCTGGATTATTAGTTGGTTGTGGAAGTGACAACGATGAAGAAAAAAACTCACCATCACCTAACCCAACAGCTACGCAAACTTCATCTCCGAATACAAGAGATACAGATATACAAGACCCCTCACCTACTCCAACCCATACCACACAAACCAATGATAGTTCAGGAGGAACAAGTAAATATTTAAAGTTTGATGAAGAGTTCATGTCTGAACGTGAAACTGTAGATGAGCGATATTTTGTTGTTAAATGTGAGGATGTAGGCTTCACCTATAACGATAAAGATTACGGTGATATCGCATCTTATGATAGCAATGGGGTAGATTATGTATCTAAATCAAATACAGGGAATAAGCCTTATACGTTAAACAATGGGGAATTGACTTTTCATTTTAGTGATGATGTCAATTTAAATCTTGCTATAGACAAAGATTATGGCGATTATGTTGTGGTAAAAATAAATTTTCTCCATAGTACTACATATACCTATTGGTATCCTAAACCTATTAATAGTGATGTACATGGTGCTTTTTTTGGACAAGGTGGAACGTATATGGATCATAAATCTTATCACTTCAATCATCAAGGAGGATGTACTCCAAACTCTCTAAATGAACATATTGCTGATTGGAAATCTTTACAGTAAGCTTTTTATTTTATAAGTGGATATAAATATATATCCACTTATTTTTTACTTTTCTACTCTATAGGCATTCCAACTATACTCATATTCATGCCAAACATCAACACCATCACGTTTTGTTCCTGATGCCTTAAAAGTTGCCATCGGAAACTCTAAAGTCTCTTTTGTGGTATCCAAAGTGGGTGTAGAAACAGTCACAGTCTGTTGCGTTGATTCCCCTGTATTTGGATCATATTCATTATATTTTTTTTCTACATTTTTATTCACATAGTCATAGATTATATACTCTCTATTAGAAGGATATATAGTAGCTGGTTTTTCATCTAAGAATGGTGACCAAATAGGAAAAGTTGGTCTCTCTGTCTCATAATTTACTGTATATTCAACAACCAAATCTTTAGACCCACCATTGCGTAGACCATCCATATTTAAAAACATCTGTCCATTATCATCAATATGCCCACTAATATCAAAAGTTCGTTTTTCTGCCCCATTTTCTAAACCTTTATAGTTATATTGAACTTGTGTCAGCCCTGGAACATTAAGCATAAATCCTGTAATATTTTTTACATCCAATGTTAAAACTGATTGCATCACAGCTTTACCAACATCTACACTTGCATCAGTTAACAATTCATTTAAGCTCATTGGACCAACACTTAAACCACCTTTTATTTTAGGGTTTTCACTAACTTGGCTACACATATTATTTGTCTCTTTTGTCTTTATATAATTATCTTTAAATTCTTTACTAATCAGTGAAGCCCAATCCATACTTATAAAATTTGCTGTTAAATCAATATATTTAAATGCTTCCTTAGCCCTCAATATTATTTTTGTATCAAAACCAATACCCTTTGTCATAAAATTCATACCTGTATCCATACTAACTATTCCACTTAATGTAAATATCTTATCAAAAAGCTGTACTGCAGGGTTGACAACATTAGTAGTTAAGGCATTTAGCCCACAAAGGTTGGGAAGAAGGTCATATGTTATAGTCCCTGTTCCTTGTATATAACCATTTTTATCAACTTCAAAAGCAAAGGCAGTCTTATGGGTTACCATTAAAGACATAATATTTTTTTCTCCTTTAAATGGAAGATCACTCTTATCTACTCCTGTAAATTGAGAAATAAATTCACCATAATTTTGTTTAAATCGAACTTCCCAACTCCATCCTCCACCAACCCATTGACCCATGTATTTACTCATATCAGATGTATCTGCTGGTCTATAATTTTCGGGTGTGATGCTCTTTCTTAAATGATTCATTGCACTTACAGGATTTGGTAAAGGTAGACCCTCTTTTAATGCTTTATCTTCTGGAGGAAGAGGGTCATCTCTTCCATCATCATCAAACTTTTTTCGAGTCTCTTCTGTAATGGTAATTCTTTGCGTAATATTATGGTCATCATCCAAAGCTTGTAAAAACTGTGTAAGCTGTATTAGTTTTCGGTCTTCTACATTATCCCTATCTAGTCCGAGTAAATCTTGTGGATAAATTTTGGAATCCTCTGTTAACTCTGATATAGCACCAATGGTATAGTTTCCAATTTTAAAGATAACAGGCATGGTCTCACAAGAGAACTTTCCACCTGTACCAGTTAATCCTTTTTTTGAACCACACTCATAGTTTAAACCCTCGATAGGAGAGTAATAAGATACCCCGTAGAGCTTTTATCAACTTGTGACTGCTCTTCTTCCACTTGTCCCTGCTCTTCTTCTTGCCCTTGCTCTTGCCTTGGATTGCTCTCTTCTTTTTTATTATCATCTCCACCACACCCCATAAAAAGTGTTGTGGAGAGTAAGATACTTATCGTAACCAGTGATAACTTCATAGTAAACTCCTAAAAAATAAATTTATATTACATACATAGTATAAAACAATAATATCACAAATGTATTACAAAACATAAATTTTATTCCACCTACTTTTCACTTTTTTCCAACAACTCCAACTTGGAACAATACCCTACATGATAATGGGAAAAATCTTTACAACTTTTTCTCTCATCTTTTATAAACCAATGCTTCTTGGTATAGACAATATTCTGCTCTAAAGTAACAGGTAAGGCATCAATAGATAGTTTTTCCAATGCACTTATATCCAAAAGTTCAGGCTGATTTTCAAACTTTTTTAAATTATGTGCTGTCACCATTCCATCTATATTTAATGAGACAATTACACTAAATGCTGAAAAACTTAAAAAGACAATTAGGCTCAAAAGCTTCTCAAATTTTATCTTTTTAAACAGAAAGAAGATACCAAATGCCAAAACTATTAAGAGTAGATAATCAAACCATTCAACATAATAGCGTAATACCGTTGCCCCTTTTAATGTTTGATAGAGGTGCATCTTTTTTACTGATACTACCCCCATCATAATGGTTGAAAAGAGTAATCCTGAGAGTAAAAATGTTAAAAGTTTTTCACCTTTAAATCGTCTCATTATAAAAATAAAGATTACCAAAACAATCCCCATAACACTCATCAGTTGAAAGAAGCCTTCTCGTGCAAACTCTGCAATGCTAATTCCCTCAGGAGTATAGTTTTCACTCAATAAAAAGGGGATTTGCAACGCAATAAAAAGAAAGAAAAGAAGGTTAATCATTCCCACAAAAATACCAACAATAAGCAAGTCAAAAGGCGTACTCTCTTTGAGGCTCAATCTCTCATCTTGATTTGAGAAGGAGTAGATAAAGAGGAAAAGATAGAGAAAGAAAAAGAGAGGTATGGTCAACAGATACTTCATATCAAAGTCGATATCAAACTCTAAAATCTTTTCAAAAACTTTACCAAATTCACTATCAGCAGAGAGTAAGAGCATGAGAAATATGGTTAAAAATGGAACGGTTATTAACAGTGCAAAAGCGACTCTTTTTAAAATTTTTTTATCTATTTTAGAACTCCATAACGTTCCAAAAAATCCTTTGAATAGAGAGCCTTCATCAAAAGAGGGATGAAGTGTTGGTAAAATAGTTTGATATGAAGCATGAACTTTATGGGTTGAAGTTATATGAAGTAGCACCAGTAAACTCCAAAATATAATGGGTAAAACCTGTTCAACCAGATAGTTATTATAGTAGAACATATCGACAATAAATATCAATAAAAATGGTAAAAATAGTCGGGTATACGTGTTCTCTAGCTTACCTGCTCCAATAAGATAAAGCAATGGAACAAGTACCAATATATAAGAGACAATATGCCATCCACCTACTAAAATATCCATTTTTAAAAAGTTTTCAATATACATCAATAAAAAACTTATAATTAAAAGAAACCATCTAAAGTTTTTATTTTCTAAAATAGAACCAAGGCTAAAAACCTTTATCTTTTTAGGCTCTTTAACTTTTGTTCTCTCGCTGACCTCTTCACTTGGTAATTCACCATCCCAAACACCCAAAAGGGATTTCTCTTTTTCTATGCTATCCTCTAATTTTTTTTCAATACGCTCTTCAACACGCTTCTCTAAATCTTTTTTTACATTATCTTTTTTTACATCTTGCGTGATAGGCTTCACAACCTCATCACGGCTCTTCTCATCACGGCTCTTCTCATCATTGCTCTTCTGTTCAAATTTTTTATTCTCTCTTGCAATGAAAATGCTTAAAAACCATTTTCCCACAGAGAAGCCAATGGCTATAAAAAGAAACAACCACCCAAAACCTTTTTGATTGAGAAACTTTTTAATAGCTTCTTCAATTTCATCAATTAAATCAAACATCTTTTCCCCTTTATTAACGCTCTTTACAATTATATCCTATTTACTCTTCATAGAAAAAATATCACAACTCACTGATTGCTTTAACATAAAATTTCTTAAATATCACACCACCTTCTCAAACTAGGCATTAATTTCCGTTTAAAATTCATATTTTAACCCCATAGGGGGCGATTGCCATTGCACCATTTAATATATTGAATTTCATATTAAAACTCTGCTACTTTAGGCTACGCCAAGAGCTTCACAGAAAAAGTATAGATAAAACTTGTGCCTTCTCCTACGGTGGAGCGAACATCTAAACCAATGCCCTCTTCATCTATAATATCTTTGACAATATTTAAACCGATACCAAACCCCCCTTTGGACTCATTTTCTCGGTAGTAGCGTGAGAATATCTTTTTCACATTGGCGATGCCCACACCGTGGTCTTTTACTTTAAAGATTAGATGCTTCTCTTTTTGGTAGAAGCTTATCTCCACACTGCTGTTGTCGTGACTGTATTTTATGGCGTTTGAGATGGTATTGTCTACGATACGTTGTAGTTTCGTTTTTGAAAACTCATAGACAATATCGGTCTCAACTTTGGTGAAGATGGTTATCTGTTTGAGATTGGCTATCTCTTGAAAATAGTCAACCCTATTTTGAATGAACTCCCCAATATTGATGGGGTGTATCTTATGCTCTACTCTGCCCTGCTTGATGAGATAGTCCATATCATCATAGATGGTGGAGAGGGTTTTGGAGGCTGATTTCATTCTTTCAAGGTACTTGTTCTCTCCATATTTGTTAGCAAAGAGGTCGGCATTTAGGTTTATTATGCTTAAAGGGGTGTTGATTTCATGCATGGAGTCTTTTATAAAATCATCAAGTTGTTGGTTCATATGCTCAAATGGGGCTGAGAAG
>CAZNJD010000038.1:0-22983 GCA_964573285.1 uncultured Sulfurovum sp.
CAAATAGTGGTGCAACTGTTACGGTAAATATGACAGGGCTAAGTAGCGATATTGATTTATATGTCAAAAAAGGTTCTCAACCAACTCTAAGTAGTTATGATGCAAGACCTTATTATGGAGGTACTACATCAGAGAGTGCAAGAGTAACTATAGATAGCTCAACAACTGTTTATATTGGAGTTTATGGATATACTAGTAGTGGATTTAATATTAAAGCTACAGTAAGTGGTGGCTCTTCAGGTGATGATGGCTCTGATAGTGGTACGACTACTACTATTACAGGAAAAATAACTTATGATAAAATCCATGTAAATAGTAATGCTATAGGATTAGATTATAATAATATTACACAAGAACCTGCTAAACAAATTGTTGTTAAAGCTATAGATAGTTCAAATAATATTATAGCCTCTACAACTACTAATGATAATGGAGAGTATAGTTTAGATAATCTTCCACAAGATACACAAGTTAAAATTCGAGTATATGCTCAAATGAAAAAAATAGGTACAAGTGGATGGGATATAAAAGTTATTGATAATACAAATGAAAATGCTCAATATGTTATGGAAGGGAATTTTGCTACAACAGGAACTGCTAATACACAAAGAAATATAAATGCTTCTAGTGGTTGGAATGGAAATAGTTATTCAAATCCAAGAACTGCTGCACCTTTCGCAATATTAGGAAGTATATATGTGGCAATACAAAAAGTTATAACTGCTGATAGCAGTGTAAGCTTTCCATCACTTAGTATTAATTGGTCAAAAAATAATATATCAAGTCCAGGTAATAAAGCTGATGGACAAATAGTAACTTCTCATTATACAAATAGTAATCTTTATATTTTAGGAGATGAAAATAGTGATACTGATGAATATGATAATCATGTTATAATACATGAATGGGGACACTATTTTGAAGATAATTTTTCTAGATCAGATAGTATAGGTGGTTCTCATGATGAGGGTGATATATTGGATATTCGTGTTGCATTTGGAGAAGGATGGGGTAATGCTTGGTCTGCAATTGCCACAGATGACCCAATATATTTTGATACAATAGGTTCTCATCAATCAAATAGTTTCTTTATGAATATAGAAAATGAAACTCGAAATACTCCAGGATGGTTTAGTGAAGCATCAATTCAAAGAATTTTATATGATATATATGATAGTCATAATGATGGAGATGATACTTTATCACTTGGATTTGAACCAATATATAATGTCATGATTGGTACAGAAAAGACAACACCAGCATTTACAAGTATTTTTACATTTATTACAGCACTACAAAATGCTAATCCAAGTATAAGTAGTAAAATAGATACTATCTTATCAAGTGAGGATATTACACATATTGATGATATTTATGGAAGTAATCAAAAAAATGATTTATATAGTAATATACAAGTAGGTAATACATTGAATATCTGTACTTCAGGTGAATATGGAAGAGGAAATAAACTTGACAACCATAAATTTATCAGATTTACAATCAATAATAGTGGAAACTATAATGTAAATGTCCAACAAACTAATGGTAATAATTCAGACCCTAATTTTTCAGTATATAAAACATCTCCTTTTGCAACCGTAGGAAGTTCCAGAGGGGATACAGTAGGTTCAGAGAGTAAGAGTTTTCAATTAAGCACAGGTAATTATTTATTAGATATTTCTGAATATAATGGACTGCAAACTGCTTGTTTTGATATTAAAATTGACTAAGGAGAAAAAATAAAATGAAAATATTAAAATTATTAATATCCTGCCTAATAGTGGCAGGATTAATATCACATGTAGTTTATGCAAAAAATAATAAAATTGTAGAAGAAACAACAATTGGGAAATATCAGAAACCTGGTGCACCTATAGAGTTAAGTTTTAAAAGTACTAGAGTCGGATTAGATGAAGTATCAGATATTAATATATCACTTTCAACTGCACTTAAATCTGGAGATATTGAAGTATCAATTAACATTGATGAAAATTTACAAAATATAAATAATATAGATGATAAAATTATTTTTAATATATCTGCTGAAAAGAAAAGTTATAATATAAATTTAAAAATCTCAGGTGCTAATAACGGTTTATATTATATAAGACTTTTAACAAAAGTCAAAACAGATAGTAGCAATAAAACACGAGCCTTTGCCATTCCCGTTTATATAGGAGATGGTCAATTAAAACATAGAACAAATCAGTTAATGAAAAAAGATAATAATGGTGAGAATATATCAATATCCAAAGGAGAAGAGGAGATTTTAATATCTAACTCAATTTAAGATCTAAAACCACCTAATTTTATAGGTGGACTTTCCTCATATTATATCCTTAATAGTTCCCACCATTTTTTTATATAAAAATCCAGCTAAAAAGAGTGCAATTATTGTCATAGTAATCATAATAAAGAGTACATGTAAAGATGGAGCTTTGGAGTACAGAAATATATCTTGATAACTATTGGCAAAATAGAAAAATGGATTATAAGTTAATAATAATGGGTATTTATTAGCCAACATATCTTTCATATATATAATAGGGGTTACCCAAAACCAGAGTTGAACTATTATAGGAACTGCCTCCTTTAAATCTTTGAAAAAAGGTGTAAATAGAGATAGTATCACTCCTAAACCTAATGAGAAAAGAGTTTGTAGTAACGCAATGGGAATTAACCATAAAAATGTAAGAGTAACAGGCTGATGAACTATAAGCAAAAATCCAATAGCCAAAAGCATAGATATAAAAAATAAAAACAGTTCTGTTAAAACTATGCTTAGTTGAAATGTATATACAGGAACATTGATTTTTTTAATCAGATTTGCTTTTTCAAAAAAAGAGGTATTTAGACGCATAATAATAGTACTAAAAGTATTCCATGCTAAAAGGGCTGGAACTAAATGAATACTATAAGCATAACTATTATCAACAATAGCTAGTTTCATTTTCATAAAATCAGAAAATACAACTGTATATATAAAAATAGTAATAATAGGAGATAAGATATACCATAATTGTCCTAACCCTGTACCTACATATCTCTCTTTGAAATCTCGTTTAGCAAAACTAAATGCTAGAAGTATATTATGTCTCAATTAAACCCTTTTTCTATCTTTTGCTAAGTTTATTCTCTCTGAAAATCATCTTCAATCCTAACAATATCATCTTCGCCTGTATATTCTCCAACTTGTGCTTCTATTAATACAACTGGTATTTTACCCTCATTTTCAAGTCTATGAATTTCACCCATTTTGATATAAGTTGACTCATTTGGTCTTACTATAAACTTATTTTCTCCTACTGTAACTGTAGCTGTTCCACTTACTACTATCCAATGTTCATTTCTATGAAAATGCTTTTGTAGTGATAATCTTTTGCCTGGTTTTACTACTATGGTTTTGATTTTGTATCTCTTATCTTCTTGCAAAATAGTATATGTTCCCCATGGTCTATGAGCTGTTAGGTGTACCTCATGTAATTTAGTTGTTTTTTTGACCTCTTTTACTGCCTCTTTGACCTTTTGAGAGCTACCTTTTTTGGATACTAGCAAAGCATCAGCAGTATCAACTATAATCAAATCCTCTACATCAATCGTTATTATCTCTCTATTTTCTGTATAAATGAAATTGTTTTTACTATCTATTGCTATATGTTTACTATTTTGTGTATTGCCGTTATTCTCTTTTGGTAACTCTTCATATAGTGCATCAAAACTTCCTACATCTGACCAATCTATATTAGATGGAATTACCTTAACTATATCTGATTTCTCCATAATAGCATAATCAATACTATCTTCTGGAATGGCTAACATATCTTCTTGATTTATTTTTATAGGGTTACCTGTTGCTCTATTATAAGCGATTTGAGATGTTTTATATATTTGAGGTGCATACTTTTTTAACTCATCTAAAAAAACTCCTGCTTTGAAACAGAACATTCCAGAGTTCCAATAGTAATTTCCTGCATCTAAATAGCTTTGAGCTGTTCTTTTATTTGGTTTTTCATGAAAAGCTTTTACAGATAATCCATCTGCTTCAATATATCCAAATCCACTCTGTGGCGAAGTAGGAGTAATCCCAAAAGTTACTAAACAATCATCTTGGGCTAACTCTTTTGCTCTTATTAAAACTTTTTCATACTCAATTTCATCTTTGATAAGGTGGTCTGAGGGAGTTACTAATACTATATCATTTTTATCTAATGCCATACAAGATAAAGCTATGGCTGGTGCTGTATTTCTACCAACTGGTTCTAGCAGAAATTTGGAATTTGAAATTTGAGATTTAGAACTATTTAGAGTTTCTAACTGGTCTATTGCCAAAAAGTACTGTTCTATATTGGAGACTATAAAGTTTCGGTCACAAAATTTTGAATTTCTCTCAATGCTCAACTGAAAAAGTGATTTATTATTGAAAAGTTTTACAAACTGCTTTGGCATAAGTGTTCTACTTATTGGCCAAAGTCGTGTACCATTTCCACCACATAATATTATATTTGTCATAAATTATATCTGCTCCTAAATTTTCTATCCCATTATATCTAAAAAATATTAATTATTTTTGCGTTATATTAAGTAATAAATTATTTATAGACTCTTTATAATATTTTGCCATCTCTTTATCAGTCGCTTCAAATCTAGTAACAAGAACAGGTGTGGTATTACTAGCTCGAACCAATCCCCAACCATGCTCAAAGTTTATTCTTACCCCATCAACTTCTATAATATTTATAATTTTAGGAAAATTATTAGGAGGATTTTTCAAAGCTTTTTTTAGCTTTTCAACAATAATAAACTTCTCTTCTTCTGTAGTCTCAATCTTTATCTCCTCAGTCGAAAAGAGTTGTGGTAATGCCTCAATCTCTTTATCTATATTAATCCCATTATAAATCAATTCCAACATACGCAAAGTAGCATATATGGCATCATCATAGCCGAAATATCGGTGTTTGAAAAATATATGTCCACTAACTTCACATGCCAAATCTGCTCCTGTTTCTCTCATTTTGACTTTGAGATTGGAGTGACCTGTTTTATACATAATAGCTTTAGCCCCACGGCGTTCTAATTCATCATACATCACCTGCGAACATTTCACCTCTCCAATAACAGTTGGATTTTTCATACCCATAGCATACAAAAGTGCCATCTGGTCACCTTTGATATTGTATTTATGTGTTAGTACGGCTATTCTATCAGCATCACCATCATAAGCAAATGCTATATCTCCATCTTTTTTTAGTAGCTCTTTTATATCATTTAAATTCTCTTCTACTGATGGGTCAGGATGATGATTTGGGAAAGTTCCATCAGGAGTCATATATATAGCCTTATAATCAAACTCTAATCTATCAAATATATCTAATATTACTGTCCCTGCTACACCATTACCACCATCTAGTACGATTTTCTCTTTTAGTCCCTTTAAATGAGCAAAACTCTCTACCATATAGTCTATATATTGCTCTTTGGTTTTAATAAAAGTAGTTGTAGTATTAGTAGGAATTTGCATATGAGTATTAGAAATCACCTCATCTCCTAGAGCATAAATATCTGTACCAAAAAATGGCATCTGGTTTATTGTAATTTTAAATCCATTATATTGGCTTGGATTATGTGAACCTGTAATCATAATAGAGCCATTGATAGGTTCATCTATATTTATAGGATTGATATAATTGGAAAAATAGTTTACAGGTGTTGCAACCATACCCATATTCAAAACTTTACACCCTGCAAAATTTAATCCTGATGTTAGATAATCTCTTAATATTGGAGAATGTGTTCTTGCATCATAACCTATAGATACTACACCACCTAGTTTTTTAATCTTTGTACCGAGAAAATAACCGATAAGTTTAACACTCTGTTCATTAAGTTCTTTTTCAAAAATACCTCGTATATCATACTCTCTAAAAATTGTTTTTGTCATTATTTTATCCTTTTTTTATATTTTTATCTATTTAGCACCGATTTTCATTAAAACAACTTTGATAGTTTTTATCAAAATAATAAAGTCATCCCAGAAAAACCAATTTTTAATATACCATACTTCTAATGTATTTCTCTCTTTAAACGAAAGATTGTTTCTTCCACTAACTTGCCATAATCCTGTAATACCTGGTTTGACTTTGAGTATAAACTGTTTAGAGTCACCAAGTTTTTCAGACTCTTCTAACATATATGGACGAGGACCTACTAAACTCATCTCATCTCTAAGTATATTAAGTATCTGTGGCATCTCATCAAGTGAAGTGGCTCTTAGGATATTACCTATTTTTGTAATCCTTGGGTCATTTTTATATTTATGATATGTTTCATAATATTCTATCTCTTCAGGATGATTTTTCAAATATATCTCTAGCAAATTATCAGAGTTCTCATACATAGTTCTATATTTGTAACATAAGAAGTTTCGATTATTTTTTCCAAGTCTTGGCTGTTTGAAAAAAATCTTGCCTTTTGAGTCTATTTTGATAAGTATGCTTATAATTATATGTATAAAGAGAAATATAGGCAAAATAGATAAAACAAAAAGTTTATCAAACATATTTTTGATAAAGATATTTCGTTTGATTAGTAGTCTGTTTTCTATATAAAAAGAGTTACTCTGAATATTGGAATATTCAAGAATGGTTGAATGTGCAAAGTTAATATCACTTACATAAGGGATAATATAAAGCCCATCACTTTTATCAATATATTTGTGGATTAACTCTTCTAAATGGTCAGTACACATTCCTTTGGAAATAATAATAACGAAGTCATAATCATCTCTAGTAGTATATCTTTGTCCTAAATAGAAATTATCAGTAAACTCTTTTTGAAATCTATTTTTTTGGGTATCATCTCCTATCAATAGTACATTTTTTTGTAAAAAGCTAAATGAATAGAGTAGTTTTTTTGTATATCGCTTAATAATAGGAATAGTTATGATAGCCAAAAGGAAATAGATAGTTATAAAAAGGCGTGAATACTCTTGATTACTTTTCATTAATGCTAATATAGTCAGAGTAAGTAGATATGCCAAAAAGATAGATTTAATAATTTTATTGGTCTCTTGCCAAAAATCATATCTGAAAATATAGATTTTTTCACTAATCAATAAAAAAAGGATTATTACAATAACAAAAATAAAATCTTTGAGTGATATTACATTAAAGGGTGGTATATTTTGACTTTGAATATGGTTTCTAATCCATAAAGATAGATAAAATAGGATTAAAAAACTTAAAATATCTATAATAAGAAGAGTTATAAAATTAAAAAAATTTTTATTATTCATCTCTATTCCCACTCTTTATTCTTTTCATTGGAATTATATCATATAATTACATATGAATTTAATAACTTACTCCTCAAACCAAGGCAAACTATACTTTTTTAATTTCTCCCCTTGGAGAATGATGCAGATAGAGCCATTTTTTTATGCTCTTAATAACCAAAAATTTATATGCAAAGATTTAGAAGATGCATTATCTAAAGGATTGGATGAAAATTCTAATATATTTATATATGGTATTAAATCTTTTCCAAAAGTTCAATTATTTGCCAAGAAACATAATATAACTATATATAGAATAGAAGATGCCTTTATTCGTTCGGTGGCATTGGGTTCAGGATTTGCTAAACCCTACTCATTGGGGATTGATAGTCGTGGTGTCTATTTTGACCCACAAAGAGAGAGTGATTTGGAGTATATACTTCAAAATCATAACTTTAGTAAAGAGCTATTAGCTCGTGCCAAAATAGTTAGACAAGAGGTAGTCAAATCCAAATTATCTAAATATAATCACCTAGAACATACTTCACTAGATATAGATAGAAGTAGATATGATAAAGTTATATTAGTAATAGGTCAAGTAGAAGATGATATGTCTATCAAATATGGAGCATTTGGACTAAATAATAGTGACCTATTAGAGATGGTCAAAGAGATAAATCCAAACTCTTATATTATTTATAAGCCTCACCCTGATGTATTATCAGGCAATAGGATAGGAGATATTCCACAAGATATTATAAATAGATGTGCTAATAGAGTAGTAACTAATATTAGTATAGATAGTGCTATTGGAGCTTGTGATGAGGTACATACTCTAACTTCTGGTGCTGGATTTGATGCTCTACTTCGTAAAAAAAAGGTCTATACCTATGGTATGCCATTTTATGCAGGGTGGGGATTGAGCATTGATTATAGAGAGTGCAAAAGAAGAACACGAACAGTTACTCTTGATGAGTTGGTAGCTTCTGCTTTAATTTTATATCCTAGATATATCTCTCCTAAAACGGAAAAATTTTGTGAAGTAGAGCAGACATTAGAAGAGTTAAAAGAACAACAAGAGTTATATTTTAATAATAGATGGTATAGATTTAGAACTAATTTTAAAGGATATATCTTGCCAAGAGGGCGTAAAATTATTAGAGCTATACTTAAACCATTTGGATTAAAAATTTGATAAATTTTCTCTCTTTTTAGTCAAAACAAATATAGCTGTTTTCCATATAATCTCTAATTCTAGTTTAATAGACCAATTTTTGATATAATATAAATCATACATAAGCTTTTGCTCTGCATCTAGTTTACCTGAACCATATTGGTATTTGATTTGGGCTAAACCTGTAATCCCAGGGGCTACTACGGCTCTTTGATTATAATAAGGGATACTCTTTTCAAACTCTTGTATCCATATTTTCCTCTCTGGTCTAGGACCTACAAAATGCATTTCACCTTTGAATACATTCCATATCTGAATTAGTTCATCTAGTTTGCTATATCTCAAAGTATTCCCCCAAGGAAAGGCTCTTGGGTCATTATCAGATGCAAATTTAGCACCATCTTTTTCTGCATCTAGTGACATAGAACGAAGTTTGATACAGCAAAACTCCTTTTTTCCTCTACCAACACGAAGTTGTCTAAAAAATAGAGACCCAGGAGACTCTTGATTTACTCTATATTTAGAATATATAATTGTTAAAATAGTAGGAATAAATAGTATGATAATAGTTATATAATCAATAACTCTTTTTTGAAAATATTGAAATGGAGTATAGCTATGAATATTTTCCAAAAAAGAGGTATCTTTTAAATCTTCTGATATAAGACATTTGTGTAGGTACTTTTCTAAGAACTTTTCTATAGTGATATATTGAATAGCTTTTATCTCTAATTTTTTCAGATAAGTGATAATCTCTGGTGATAAAATCGCTTTGGTATTAAGAATAATTATAGAGCTATTTTTCTCTTTTATTAACTTTTCTATTTTATTTATGATGTTTGATACAGATATATCTTTGTAACTAATATGAACCATACCATCAAACTGTTTTGAGAGTCTTTCTATCTCTACTTGAGAAAATAAGTATCTATCACCTAAAATTATCATTAAACTTCCTTCTATTTATATAATTTTACATTAACTAAGCTATAAAGGCTCTTAGGATACAATTTCACAAGATTTTAAAAAGGTGAAATAGTTATGATAAAGACAAGATTTGCACCCTCACCAACAGGGTATTTACATATAGGAGGGTTACGAACTGCTCTCTTTTCATGGTTATGGGCAAGAAAAAATAGTGGTAAATTTCTACTACGAATAGAAGATACAGACCTATCAAGGAACTCCAATGAAGCACTAGAGGCTATACTCAAAGCTTTTGATTGGGTAGGTATGAGTTATGATGGGGATGCTATATATCAATCTAAACGGTTTGATATTTATACAAAATATATTGACCAACTCTTATCAGAAGGCAAGGCTTACAAGTGTTATATGAGCAAAGAAGAGTTAACTGCGTTGAGAGAAGAGCAGATGGCAAAGGGTGAGAGAACACGATATGATGGACGGTATCGTGATTTTACAGGAATACCACCAGAGGGAGTAGAGCCTGTAATTCGTATTAAAGCACCACTTGATGGTAATATTATTTTCAATGATGGTATCAAAGGAGAGATATCTATAGCTTCTAGTGAGGTTGATGATTTTGTTATAGCTAGAGCAGGAGGAGTTCCCACATATAATTTTGTAGTAGCTATTGATGATGCTTTGATGGGGCTTACTGATGTAATTCGTGGAGATGACCATCTCTATAATACACCCAAACAGATAGTAGTTTATGAAGCATTGGGTTTTGCTATGCCAAAATTTTATCATGTAGCTATGATAAACAATGAACAAGGTAAAAAACTATCAAAACGAGATGGTGCAACAGATGTTATGGAGTATAAGAGTCTTGGATATTTGCCTGAAGCACTTCTAAATTTTTTGGTTAGGTTAGGTTGGAGTCATGGAGACCAAGAGATATTTAGTATAAAAGAGATGATAGAGCTATTTGACCCAAAAGATATAAATAAAAGTTCATCAAACTATAATCTTGATAAACTATTATGGCTCAATGCTCACTATATCAAAAATAGTCCAAATGAAAAATTAGCTAAAATGCTCAAAAATTTTGGTGTAGATATAGCAAATCATGATAAATTAGAGATATTATTAGATGCAACAAAAGAGAGAGGTAAAACTCTAGTAGAGTTAGCAAATCAAATTAATTTGATACTAAACTCTCCAATAGAGTATAATGCCAAAGCTTCCAAAAAAGCATTTAAATCAACTGCCAAAGAGTATTTGGAAGAGTTTGCTAATATGCTAAAAAATTGGGATAAACCACTCCATACCCCACCAGAGTATCATGCCATAATAGAACAGTTCGTAGCAGATAAAGAGATAGGATTTGGTAAGATTGGACAACCTCTTAGAGTATCACTTCTAGGTGTAATGAGTGGTTCAGGATTAGATGAGATTATGGCTATTTTGGGTGTTGATGAGACTATAAATAGAATTCAAAAGGCTATAGAGTTTATAGATAATAGGAACTAGTCTCCTATGAAACAGTATGAGCTACAAGCTATTATTAAAAGGTTAAGTGAATTTAACTATATTAGCCGTGCTAGAAGGGTAGAAGATAATACTATAGAGATAACATTTGATAGAAACAATAGCTACTTCTTTAATATGACTAGAGGCTCTAGTTTTATGTATAAAAGTGACTCAATTCGACCACTTCAAGGGTACAAAGCCCCTTTTGATACGCTATTGCACTCTCTAGTATCTGCTTCACGAATTTTGAAAATAGAAGTTCCTAATAGTGATAGAGTTATTAGGTTTAAGTTATCTCCAAAGAGTAGTTATAAAGATAAAACAGTTACACTTCAATTTGAGTTTACAGGACGACATACCAATGTTATACTACTTGATGAAAATGAGATTATTATAGAAGCATTAAGACATATAGATGCTTCTAGTTCATTTCGTGTTATTCAAGCTGGTATGGAACTTCTTCCTATACCTCCTTTCAAGAGAAAAGAGCAGAGCAAAGATATAAATGATATAGATGAGTATCTAACTCAAAAATATATAGATTTTGAGACTAAACGGCTAAATGGGTTAAAAAAGCAGAAACTCTTAACTATTCAGAAAAAGCAACAGAAGTTACAAAAACTATTAGAGAAACTACCCAATCCACATGAGTTAGCAGAGAGTGAAAAAATATATCAAAACTATGCTAATATTATACTAGCTAATCTATATCAGATAAAACCGTATGATAAAAAGCTAAAAACTTATGATTTTGAAGGTAATGAGATAACTATCTCTCTACCCAAAGGGATAGTACCAAATCGAATGAGTGAATACTATTTTAATTTGGCTAAAAAGATGAGAGCCAAAGCTAAAAATATTCACATAGAAAAAGAGAACCTATCTACCAAAATATCTTTTTATACCAATATGTATTATGCTATACAACAAGCAAAAGATAGTTATGAATTGGAGTTATTAGTTCCCAAAAGAGCTAAATCCCAAAGAAAAAAAGAGAAAATCAAAGAGTGCGAACTATTTTGGATAGATGATTACAAAGTATTAATAGGAAGAAATAGCAAAGAGAACCAAGCCTTGCTAAAAATTGCTAAATCCAATGATATATGGATGCATATCAAAGGTATCCCATCATCACATCTAATTATCAAAACAGATAAACAAAATTTGCCTGATAGTGTTATAGAAAAAGCAGGGAAACTATGTGTAGATTTTTCTCTAACCCAAGCAGGAGATTATATAGTTGATTATTGCAAACGCCGATTTGTCAAAATCCAAGAGGGGTCTAGCGTAGAGTATGACAAGTATAAAAGTGTTAGGGTTAGAAAAGAGGGGATAGAAATAAGGGAATAACCAAAAACTTGTTATAATCCTAAAAAAGGAACTGCTCATAATGAAAATATTTACAGAAAACAAAGAACGATGGATAACGGGATTACTGCTTTTGGCTGTAACACTATTTGTTGGTTATATTGATGATAAAACCCTCTCTTGGGTCTATTTGGGGGCTTTTTATATAGTTGGATTTAATGAAGCAGTTAAGCTTTTTGGTGTTAAACAAAATTCTCCATATATCTATGCTGTTATTATATGGATAATAACCTATTTTTATCCTAATCCTGATGACCTATTTTTCTTGGTAGCTATCTTTTTTGGAGCGAAACTCTCTTATACCCAAGAGCATGAGAAGAAAAAGCTTATCCTACCATTTCTCTATCCAACAGCAGGTTTCTTATTTATGTTTATACTTTATAGTGAATTTGGAATGAAATGGCTTATATGGTTGCTTATAGTTGTAGTATTTACTGATGTAGGTGCGTTTTTGGTGGGTAAAAGTATCGGAAAAACTAAATTCTCTCCCACATCACCAAATAAAACATTAGAAGGTGTAATAGGTGGTATAGTCTTGGCTACTATAGCAGGAACTTATTATGCTTTTGCTACTGATTTGGATACTCTATTTATGGCTACACTTATATCCTCTCTTACTGCTATTGCTTCAATTTTTGGTGACCTATTTGAGAGTTATCTCAAACGAGAAGCAGGAGTCAAAGATAGTGGCACACTTTTGCCAGGACATGGTGGGGTATTGGATAGGGTTGATGGGTATCTCTTCGGTGCTATAATTATGTTGATAGTATTGAGAGCATTGTAGTATGAGTATTGTATTATTAGGCTCAACAGGCTCAATTGGTCTTAATACACTCATAGTTGCTAAAAGATATAATATGAAAATAGAGGCTCTAGTAGCAGGGAAAAATATTGAGCTACTTAATCAGCAAATAGCTCAATATAGTCCAAAATTTGTAGCTATAGCTGATGAAAAAGATAAACATAGAGTCCATCACTCAAATATATTTTGTGGGGATAAGGGAATAATAGAACTATTGGAAGAGACCATAAGCCCCCTAGTTGTAAATGCTTTAGTAGGATATACAGGAGTAGCACCCACACTCAAAGCCATAGAGTTAGGACGCAAAGTAGCATTAGCAAACAAAGAGTCATTAGTAGTTGCAGGTGAGTTTATAGATATGAGTCAAATTGTACCAATAGATAGTGAACATTTTGGACTGTGGTATCTAATGAGTGATAAACCCATCTCCAAGCTATATATAACAGCCTCTGGTGGAGCATTTAGAGATTGGAATATATCTGATATGCAAACAGCCACATTTGCCCAAGCTCTCAACCATCCCAACTGGTCAATGGGAAATAAAATTACAATAGACAGTGCAACTATGACCAATAAGCTATTTGAATTATTGGAAGCTAAATGGTTATTTGGTACTACCAATATAGATGCTTATATAGAGAAAAAATCTATTATTCATGCGTTAGTAGAGTTTGTTGATGGTTCAACTACAGCACATTTTGCAGGGGTGGATATGAAACTACCCATAGCTTTTGCACTAAATAGTAGAGTAGAAGAGGAGATTTTACCTCCTGTTGATTTATTAAAAATGGGTTCGATAGAGTTTACTCCTATCACATCTGAACGATACCCAATATGGGAAATCAAAGAGCATATATTAGCCAATCCTCATTTAGGAGTTGTGGTAAATGCTAGTAATGAAGAGGCTATTAAAAAGTTTGAAAAAGGTGAGTGTAATTTTTTTGAGATGAGTAAAATGGTATTAAAAGCGTATGCTAAATTCAAAGATATAAGAGCTAGAGATATAAAGGAGATAATACAAATTGATGCAGATGTTAGAAAATATATAAAATAATTCAAATGAGCAACTAATAGAAAAGGAAGAACTATGATACTAAGTATAGAATCAAGCTGTGATGATAGCTCAATCGCAATTACAAGTATAGAGACCAAAAAGCTACTATTTCACAAAAAAATATCCCAAGAAAAGCAACACGCCTCTTATGGTGGGGTTGTACCTGAATTAGCTTCGCGACTTCATGCCATAGATTTACCAAATATACTAGAAGAGACTAAACCATATTTTAATAATATCAAAGCTGTAGCAGTTACCAATCAACCAGGTCTAGGAGTGACACTTTTGGAGGGTATCGCTATGGCTAAAACTATAGCTGTAACCAAAAATATACCACTCATTCCTGTACATCATCTCAAAGGGCATATATATTCCCTCTTTATTAAAAAAAAGGAGATTTTGCCTCTGCTTGTATTGTTAATATCTGGTGGGCATACACAAATAATTCGTGTAGAGAGTTTGGAGCATATGAAAATAGTTGCTACTAGTATAGATGATAGTGTGGGTGAGAGTTTCGATAAAACTGCTAAAATGATGGGACTTGGTTACCCAGGGGGACCTATTATTGAGAAGTTGGCTCAAAAAGGTGATGAAAATAGATTTGATTTACCTGTACCTTTGAGAAACTCTAAACTTATTGCCTTTTCTCTATCTGGACTGAAAAATGCTGTACGATTAACTATTGAGAGACTTGGTGGAGCAGAGAGAATGAGTAAACAAGATAGATGTGATTTGTCTGCCTCATTTCAAAAAGCTGTCAAACTTCATCTAATACAAAAAAGCAAAAAGATATTCAAAGAGGAGAATATCAAAGATTTTGCAATAGTAGGTGGAGCAAGTGCCAATCTATATATCCGTAATGCTTATGAGAAGCTTTGTAGTGAATTTGGGAAAGAACTTCATACTGCACCGTTAGAATTTTGTTCAGACAATGCAGCAATGATAGGTCGTTATGCTATTGAGGCATATAAAAAGAAGTTGTTTATAGACCCTTATAAAATAGATATATCTCATACCAAAAAACGACAAAAGGGGGAGATGTTATAAAAATTAATAACTCATCTGTATTCTATCTACCTCATCCCAACTCATGCCCCTCTTTTGGCTTCTGTGTTGGAGAATATGGTCTATATATCTAGCAAATAAATCTGTTTCTATATTTATTTTGGTTTTTATCTTATATTTTCCTATAAGTGTTTCTCTAAGCGTATGAGGAATGATAGTAAGACGAAAACTATCACTATAAACATCATTAATTGTAAGTGATACTCCATCAATAGTTATAGAGCCTTTGGGTATAATATAAGAGATATATTTGGGTTCTACTTTAATAATAAAATCAGTTCCATTCTCTCGGGAAGTTATTTTAACCACCTCTCCTATACAATCAATATGTCCTTGGACTATATGCCCCTCAAATCTATCATCTAGTTGCATAGCAGGTTCGATATGAACCTCTCCTTGTAGTTTGGACTCATCTATAATAGAACGAGTCTCATCAGCTAACTCCAAATCAAATCCATCATCATTAACTTTGATAACAGTTAGACACACTCCATTGATAGCTATAGAGTCTCCTATTTTTGCTTGGTGTCCTGATTGAATAGTCAAGATATTATTTTGATAGCTTTTGACTCTACCTATCTCTCTAATTAGACCTGTAAACATATATAACCTCTATTTAGTTTTTAAGAGAATTATATCTTAATTGAGCTATATAAATAAGATAATAGTATAACTCAATTTAGTTTGATATAATTCTAATAATATATAAACAAGGCAATTTATGGAATATAGCGTAATCGTAATCGGTGGTGGACATGCTGGAATAGAAGCGAGTTTAGCACCTGCTAGAATGGGTGTTAAAACTCTTTTGATAACAATATTAGCTGAACAGATAGGTGCATCTAGTTGTAACCCTGCTATTGGTGGACTAGCCAAAGGGCATTTGGTCAAAGAGCTTGATGCAATGGGTGGTGAAATGGGATTAGCTACTGATGCAACAGGTTTACAATTTAGAATTCTCAACCAATCCAAAGGTCCAGCCGTTAGAGGAAGTAGAGCTCAAATTGATATGGATAGATATAGAATTTATATGCGTAATATTATTCTAAATACTCCTAATTTAGATACAAAGCAAGAGATTGCTACAGCACTTATAATAGAAGATGGAGAGGTTAAAGGGGTAGAGACACAACTTGGCAATAGATATATAGCTCCAAAAGTTATTATTGCAAGTGGTACTTTTTTAAATGGAGTTATACATATCGGAGAAAAGAAACAACAAGCAGGACGACAAGGTGAGTTTGCATCTATTGAGTTAGCAGAGTATCTCAAATCATTAGGTTTAGAGATAGGACGACTGAAAACTGGAACTTGTGCTAGAATTGAGGGTGGTAGTATAGATTTTAGTGTAATGGAAGCACAAGGTGGAGATGAAGATGCTACTCCTTTTTCATTTAGAACCAATAAAGAAGAGTTCAATCCAACACAACTACCTTGTCATGTGACATATACAAACGAGACTACTCATAATATTATAGAGAGTAATTTCTATAGAGCCCCTCTATTTTCAGGTCAGATTAATGGAATGGGTCCTAGATACTGTCCAAGTATAGAGGATAAAATTAATAGATTTAGAGATAGACCAAGACATCAGATTTTTGTAGAGCCTCAGACATTAGAGGCTAATGAGTTTTATATAAATGGCATGAGTACATCTTTGCCTACAGATGTGCAACTAGATATGATACACTCTGTAAAAGGAATGGAAAATGCTAAAATAGTAAGATATGGGTATGCTATTGAGTATGATTTTGTACAACCAACAGAGCTAAAACATACGCTAGAGACCAAAAAGATAGATGGACTCTATTGTGCAGGACAGATTAATGGAACTACAGGTTATGAAGAGGCAGCAGCCCAAGGTATGATGGCAGGGATAAATGCAGGGCTTAGTATCCAAGGTAAAGAGCCGTTTATATTAGGTAGAGAAGAGGCTTACATAGGTGTACTTATAGATGATTTGGTAACCAAAGGAACAAAAGAGCCTTATAGAATGTTTACAAGCCGTTCAGAATATAGACTTCTATTGCGTGAAGATAATGCAGATACTAGGCTTTATAGATATGGTGAAGCTTTTGGGCTTTTGGATAGTGAGTATCTACAAAAGGTCAAAACCAAAGAGGCAAATATACAAGAGGCATTAAGTTATCTAAGAGAGAATTTCGTAACTCCTAATAAAAATTTTATAGAACTACTAGAGAGTATAGCAGAAGAGAAGATAAATGATAAAGTCTATCTAATAGATTTATTGGCTCGTTCAAGTATGACAAAAGAGAAACTAATTGTAATAGTTCCAGAGTTTGAAAAATATAGTGATGAGGTGATAGAGCAGATACTTATAGAGGCAAAATATAGCCGATATATAGTTAAACAGCAGTTACAAGTAGATAAGATGAAAGATATGCTACAAGTCAAAATCCCAAAAGAGTTTGATTTCTCCAAAGTATCAGGATTAAGTAATGAGATAGTAGAGAAATTAACTAAAATTAACCCCCCAACACTATTTAATGCCTCTGAAATATCAGGAGTCACACCTGCATCATTGGAGATACTACATATATATATCAAAATGACCCAAAAGAGTAAATAAACATGCCAAAAATAGTTAAAGTTAAGATATTTCTAAATTCTCTTCTCCTAAAAGCCACCAAACCCAAAATCCATAGCCATAAAATTAGGGTCACTATATCCAAATTGTGTTGATTGACTTCTAAGCATAGTAATATCCATTTTGGGGTCAATCCCTTGTGGACATACAGCCGTACACTCACCACATAGAGTACAGTCCCAAATACCATTGGTTTGGACATTATCTATAATTGTCTTAATCTGAGTCTCTCTTGGGTCAGAGGTGTATCTATAGGCTCTGCTTAATGCAAAAGCTCCTATAAAATTAGGATTAATCTCTAGCACAGGACAGACAGAATAACAAGAGCTACACAATATACACTCACTCTGTTTTTCTGTTATCTTAACATCTTTTGGAGTTATAATTATCTCTTTTGGTTGATGTAACCAAGATGTAGAGATTTTTAGTTTATCTATAGCTTTGGTTTTATCTACCTTTAAATCTCTTTGGAGTTTATGATATTTTAGAGGCTCTACTATATCACTACTCTCTATTTTATGTGAACATGCTAATACCTCTTTGCCATTTACTCTAACAGCACACTCTCCACATACTCCAGAGCGACAATTTGAAGAAAATGTTAGAGTTGGGTCCAAATAACTTTTGATATGATATAAGGCTTTGAGTAGCGTAGTGCTTTTGAATGGTAGTTTACACTCTACTAACTCTTTATCTCTATTTATAGTTATTTTCATTTTTTTATTACCTTTTCAAATTTGTTCTCTATCACGCCATCTTCTAACCAAAATATTGAGTGAGATAGATAGCTTAACTCCTCTTTAGCATAAGCCTCTTTATAATGAGCCCCCCTACTCTCATCTCTAATAATAGCCGACTCTACTACTATCTCACCAATATCTAATATATTTAGAAATTGCAAGAAATCAACCAAATTGCTATTATACTCTTTGGTTTTATCTTTTATACCCATATTGTCTATATCTGCTTTGATGACTCTTATTTTATTGAGTAGATTATTTAGACTATTATTATCTCTTACAATCCCTGCATACTTATAAAACTTCTCACCTAAATTGTTCTCTAACTGATAAAAATTCTGTTCGAATGGATACTCCTCAAATAGACTCTCTATAAACTCTCTATCTTTTTGCAATTGAGTATTGGTAAGAGTTGCTTTATATTGGGGTAGATTTTCAGAAGCTCTTTTACCTACAAATCGCCCTAAACTTACTATCTCTAATAGGGAGTTTCCACCTAAACGGTTAGCTCCATGTATTTTAGCATTGCTACACTCTCCTACTGCATAACAGTTTTTGAGTCCATTAACTTCTAAATGAATGTTTACATCTATTCCACCCATAGTATAGTGTGCAACTGGTTTAATAGGTATTAACTCGGTAATAGGGTCAACTCCCTCATGCAGTCGTGCCAAATCTATCTCTTGTGGCATTAGATGAAGTAGTTTCTCTTTACCCAAATGACGAATATCCAGAAATACCTCTTCACCTTGACTTATTTGTAAAGCTATAGCACGAGCAACTACATCTCTAGGTAAAAGTTCATCTACAAATCTAATACCTTTTGAGTTAACTAGATACCCACCTTCCCCTCTAGCACTCTCACTTATTAATATAGATGAATGTCGAAGTGCTGTTGGGTGAAACTGTACAAACTCCATATCTGAAATCCTACCTCCTGCTCTAAGCACAGAAGCGATACCATCACCTGTTGAGTCGTCTGAATTGGTTGTATAGTTTTTATATATTGAAGCGTATCCACCAGTAGCAATTATAACTGATTTGGCTAATATATCTATTACTTTACCTGTTGATATATCTAAAAATATACAACCTTTAGTTATACCATCTTCTACTATCAAATTGAGTAAAAATAGTTCATCTCTTATCTCTATATCCTCTTTTAGGCAACTATCATATAGAGTATGTAGTATTTTTAGACCTGTATAGTCTTGGGCATAACATGCCCGTTTACTTGATGCTCCACCTAATTGTCTTTGAGCGATACTACCATTATTGGTTCTATCAAATGGGACTCCTAAACTATCCAACCACTCTATAGTATTAGGAGCATCATTACATACTTTTGTAACCATATCTATATCACATAATCCATGAGCTGATTTGATAGTATCGTTTATATGTAATTGTATAGTATCAGGTGTTATATTGCCCAATGATGCATTGATACCACCTTGTGCCATAGCTGTTTGTGAAGCTGTAGGTCGCCGTTTACCTACCACTAATACATTTGCACCTGCCTCTTTAGCACTCAAAGCACTACTAAGCCCTGCACCTCCTGTTCCAATAATCAAAATATCTATCATATAGACTCCAAAAGTTTTTATATAATTTAACAAGTATAAGCTTGTGAGGAACTTACATTTTATAAAAACTCAAATTTAAATTTATCTATAATATAATTAATTATATAATAATCAAAATTATAAAAAAGATTAAATATGAAATATCTACCTCCAGAGTGGCATAAACAAAGAGCTGTACTTATGGCATTCCCTCACCCAAATACAGATTGGGCAGAAGAGTTAAACTCTGCACTTGTTCCATTTATTCGCATAGCACAAGCAATAGCTTATAAAGAGTCTGTATATATAATTTGTGATAACAAAGAGACTATATCAAATATGTTTTGTTCTACTACTAACATAAGCTTTATAGAGATACCTACCAATGATACTTGGACTCGTGATTATGGATATATCTCTATTATAGATAATGGTGAGGTTAAACTATTAGATTTCAAATTTGATGGTTGGGGTGGTAAATTTGAAGCCTCTTTAGATAATGCCGTAAATAAGAGACTACACAAAAAAGGTTATTTAGGAGTTACTCCTTTAAAATCTATAGATTTTGTACTAGAGGGAGGTTCTATCGAATCTGATGGAGAGGGAACAATACTTACTACAACCAATTGTCTATGTAACCCTAATCGTAATGGTGGATTGAATAAAATTGAGGTAGAACGAATATTACAAGATTATTTAGGAGCAAAAAGGGTTTTATGGTTAGACTATGGTTATTTAGCAGGAGATGATACTGATAGTCATATAGATACTTTGGCTCGATTTGTATCTGTAGATACTATTGTGTATATAGAGTGTTTAGACAAAGAGGATGAACATTATATTGAACTAAGAAAAATGCAAAAGCAACTCCAGAGATTTAAAACTATAGAGAATAAACCTTACAAACTTGTCCCTTTGCCTATGCCAACAGCCAAATTTAATAAAGAAAAAAACCGTTTACCTGCCACTTATGCAAATTTTTTGATTACTAATGAGGCATTGATATATCCAACTTATAGTGTAGCCCAAGACAAAATCGCTCATAATATATTCAAAGAGTTATTTCCAACAAAAGAGATAATCCCAATAGAGTGTAATAAATTGATAGAACAAGGAGGAAGTCTGCACTGCTCTACAATGCAGATTTTATAATTTTAATTATTTTATACTGTTTAAAATTGTTATTTTTAGCCACCAAAATTTTGTGTCCAATATATACCATACTCACTATTAGGATTTACAACTATTGCAATACCTACTTCGGTATAACTAGGGTTCATTATATTAGTACAGTGGTCAGGACTATTTAACCAAGCTTTCATAACCTCTTTTACCGTTTTTTGACCACCTGCTATATTTTCACCTACAATCTTATAATCAAGATACCCATGTGACTCTATTCTCTCATAAAATAAACTCTCTCTACCTTTATTATACCCTGTAATATCATATTCTCTACCAGAACCTTTATGTGAAAAGGTATTACTTTGTGCTAAATCATTGCTATGTTCATATGCTGAGTCATATAATTGATTATTTAAAATCAAAGGATTACTAGGTCCTACTAATCCTAATCCATCATGACAATCTCTAGGTTGGCTACGAGCCTGATTTATTGCTTCTAATATCTCTGTTTGGAAAGGTTTTGTAAAATTATCAACACCTTTATTAGCAGTTATAGCAATAGACTCTTCTCCACATCCAACAAGAAGAAGTACTATAGAAATTATAAATAGATTAGTTTTTAACATAATAAATCCTTTTGTGTTTATAACAGTATATCAATATTAAACTTTGTTGTTATTTAATTTTTTTAATTATTTTTTATTATTTTATGAAAACTAAATAAATATTTGGTAAAATTACAATATGAAAATAGCACTAATACAACAAAAATCTTATAAAACCAAACAAGAGACCATAGATAAAACAGTTGAATATATACAAGAAGCATCAGAAAATAGAGCAAAACTTATCATTCTACAAGAGCTTCATCAGACAGAGTATTTTTGTCAAAGTGAAGATACCAAGTTTTTTGAATATGCTTCTAGTTGGCAAGAGGATATTAAATTTTGGTCAACTATAGCCAAAAAGCATAATATAGTGCTAGTTACATCTCTATTTGAACAGAGAACAGCAGGTCTATATCATAATACAGCCGTAGTATTTGATACAGATGGTAGTATAGCAGGGAAATATAGAAAAATGCATATTCCTGATGACCCAGGGTTTTATGAAAAATTTTATTTTACAGAGGGGGATTTAGGATTTGAACCTATTGATACATCTATTGGAAGACTAGGCATTCTAATATGTTGGGATCAATGGTATCCCGAAGCATCAAGACTTATGTGCTTAAAAGGAGCAGAGATATTGATATATCCTACAGCTATTGGCTGGTTTGATGAAGATAGTGAAAAAGAGAAAAATAGACAACTAGATAGCTGGATAACTATACAGCGTTCTCATGCCATAGCTAATGGAGTACCTGTAGTATCATGTAATCGTATAGGATTTGAAAAAGATAGTTCAGGAGTACTAAAGGGGATAAGGTTTTGGGGTAATAGCTTTATATGTGAGGCACAAGGAGAGATAATAGCTCATGCAAATCACCAAGAGGAGACAATACTCTATGCTACTATAGATAAACAACGAACCAAAGAGGTTCGTGATATATGGCCATTCCTACGAGATAGACGAATTGATGGATATGGTGATTTGGTTAAACGATATTGTAATTGAGATTAGGTTTAGATGGATATTATTTAAATCATGTTCCCATGAAAAAACATTTTTAATTTGCGTTTCTAAGTTTATATCAAGAGAGCCTAACTCTCTCCTCCATCAAAGCCACCTCCTCATCACTCAAAAAATCAAAATACTTTTTTCTCTTATTGG
>CAZNJD010000039.1:0-13069 GCA_964573285.1 uncultured Sulfurovum sp.
AGATAACGGCAATGAATTTAGAGGCTGGACTTCTAAATTTAACCAGTATCATTGAAGCAGGAAGTAAACGACAGACCAAATCTGTAGCTTAGGTTATTAAACTTAGCTATGGAGAGGTTTGAGTAAGTTTTATTGAACGGCTGTTAGCATTACCACCAGCAAAATAGTTTCCATCAAAACTAACTAACGAGTACTCTCTATCATTACCTAATGATGCTTTTAGACCCTCTACTGATAGAAAGCCTAAAGACTTTGCATCCATATTTTTTGCAATCTCTTTAGGAGTTTGTTTCGTAGATATAAGCTCATCTTTTGTAGGGGTATCAATTCCATATCTACAAGGATATTTAATCTCAGGAGAGGCTATACGCATATGTACCTCTGTAGCACCTGCATCTTTTAACATTTTGACAATCTGTTTAGATGTCGTTCCTCTAACTAAAGAATCATCAACAATAGCAACTCGTTTACCTGCTATTAACTCTTTGATAGGAGATAGTTTGAGTTTAACTTTTAACTCTCGTATCTCTTGGGTTGGCTCTATAAATGTTCGTCCTACATAGTGATTTCTAACTATTCCCATCTCAAAAGGGACTCCGAGTTCTTCTGCAAATCCTCTAGCAGCTGCTACTCCAGAGTCGGGAACAGGTAAGACTAGGTCAACATTAGCAGGTGTCTCTTTTGCTAACTGTTTCCCCATTTTTAGACGCATATTATATATATTTTTGCCATCTATAATAGAGTCAGGTCGTGCAAAATATATATATTCAAATGCACATGGATGATAATCAGGCTCAAATATCTGTTCAGATTTTGGCTCTTTGTCTTTAGTAAAAGTTAACATTTCACCTGGGCGAACATCTCTAATAAATTTAGCCCCTACTAAATCCAAAGCACAAGTCTCACTAGCAACTATCCAAGCACCACTTTTAAGTCGTCCTAAACTAAGTGGTCTAATTCCAAAACGGTCACGAATAACAAACATTTTGCCTCTACTTTGGATAGCTAAACAGTATGCACCCTCAATCTTATTGAGCATATCTTTAATTCTATTTTTAAGTTTATTTTCTTGACTTTTGGCTATTAGATGTACTATATTTTCTGTATCCATTCCTGTTTGGAAGATAGCACCTCTATTTATAAGTCTATTTCTAACCTCATATTTGTTAACTAGATTTCCATTATGAGCTACAGAGATTTCTCCAAGTTTATATTTGGCAAATACAGGTTGAGCATCCAATATAGAGTCTTCACCTGCTGTAGAGTAACGGTTATGACCAATTGCACAGAAACCATTAAGCATATTTAATGTATCTTCATCAAATACATCTGTAACTAATCCCCTTTTTTTAACTAAACGAATTTTTTTCCCATCTGCTGATGATATTCCTGTAGATTCTTGACCTCGATGTTGCATTGAAAAAAGTGCATAATATGCAATCTTTGTCGCCTCTTCATCACCATATACTCCTACAATTGCACACATATTATAGTCCTAAAGCATCATTAATTGTATAGAAGCCGCTCTCTTGATTTACTATCCATTTAGAGGCTCTAATAGCCCCTTTAGAGAATGTTTCTCTACTTGTAGCTGTATGATTTAATTCCAAAAACTCTCCATCATTATAAAATCCTACAGTATGTCTGCCTACTATATCTCCACCTCTAAGTGCCATTACTGCTATTTCATCCTCGGTTCTAGCACCAATTTGTCCATCTCTACCTGAAATTCTTACTTTATCCAAATCCAAACCTCTACCTTTAGCAGCAAATTCACCTAAAGTTAGAGCTGTTCCACTTGGTGCATCAACTTTATATCTATGATGCTGTTCTACTATCTCTATATCAAAATCTTTGAGAGTAGCAGATACTTGTTCTACCAACTGTTTAAGTATAGCAATCCCTGCTGACATATTAGATGAGTATAAAATTGGCATATCTTTAGAGGTTTCTACTAATAAATTTTGTTGATGTGGGGTAAATCCTGTAGTAGCAATTACTAAAGGTGTAGGATTTTTAAGGGCATTTTCACATAAATCTTGAGTTGCAACTGGTGCAGAGAAATCTATAACTACGGCTGCATTTTCCAATAAAACTTTCATACTATTTGTAATCAAAACAGTATCTGGTACAACTGTTTTTAATTCATCAAACACATGTACTGCACTCAATTCTAATGCTTCATCTTGTAGTACATTATTTATGAGATGCTCTCCCATTCTACCTGTACTACCTACAATTCCAACTTTTATCATTTTAAAATCCTATTTTTTTAGTGAATTATACAAAATTTTGTATAATTTACTCTTTATGCTTGTTCTTGAAGATATGAAATAACTTGTAGAGCGGCTACTGCTCCATCACCTGCAGCAGATACAACCTGTTTTGGTGCTTCTATACGCATATCACCTGCTACAAATAAGCCTTTAATAGAAGTTCTCATACTTAAATCTACAACTATTTGACCTTGACTATTCACTTCACATATAAATGAACCATTTTCATCTTTTAAAACACTATTATTAACATCATGTCCTACAAATATAAAAATACCAAGTACTTCGAGTTCTGAACTTTTATTTGTTTTTACATTTTTAAGCTTAACTCCTGTTACACCCATTGTATCACCTAATATCTCTTCTACAACCGTATCAGTGATAATATTTATATTTGGTATCTTTTTAATTCTCTCAATGGTTGATGGAGATGCTCTAAATGTATCTCTTCTATGTATTAGATTTACTTCTGAGCATATATTTGATAAATAGTGAGCCTCTTCTAGTGCTGTATCCCCTCCACCGAGTACGGCTATTGGTCTATTTTTATAGAAAAACCCATCACAAGTGGCACAAGTACTAACTCCTTTACCAAATAGCTTATCCTCACCTTTAAGTCCTGCTCTCCTTGGAGTACTACCTGTACATACTATTGCTGTTTTGGCTTCTACTTTATCTCCACCCTCCAAGGTAATAACAAAATGGTTATCTATTTGAGATACTCTATCAACTTTTTTCATCTCATGTTTTAAACCAAAATGAAAACATTGCTTTTGCCAACTATCCATAAAGTCCATACCTGTTTTGCCATGTTCAAAAAATCCTGGATAATTTTCAATCTCACTACTACCTGTAATTTGTCCACCTGGCATTCCCATCTCAAACATAGTAACATTCTTAAGTCCTCCACGAGTTGCATATAAACCTGCTGTTAGTCCAGCAGGACCTCCACCAATAATTGCACAATCTAACATTTATAATTTCCTTATGAATAAATTTTTATTAAAATAGTAATAGAGTTACTTTTTTAATAATGATTTTGTAGTGTGGGCAAAAACCCACAAAAAATTGAGAAGTTTGATTTAATTATGCTAATTGAGCATTAATTTTATCTGCAAATGCATCTTTTGATGCAGCCCCAACCATTTGGTCAACTATTTCACCATCTTTGAAAAAAAGAATAGCAGGAATTGAACGGATACCATATTTAACAGCGAGTTCTTGTTGCTCATCTGTATTTACTTTTGCAATTGTTGCTTTTCCATTAAAATCATTTGCTAACTCTTCTATTACTGGAGCAATCATTCTACAAGGTCCACACCAAGGAGCCCAAAAATCTACCATTGTTACACCCTCTGCAACTGTAGCGTT
Organism: uncultured Sulfurovum sp.; assembly: GCA_964573285.1. Taxonomy (GTDB): domain Bacteria; phylum Campylobacterota; class Campylobacteria; order Campylobacterales; family Sulfurovaceae; genus UBA1140. The sequence goes on from CAZNJD010000039.1 coordinate 3,648, forward strand.
AAAATTCTCTGTTGTTAATTCAATATAGTTTGCCATATTGTTTATCCTTTAATCTGTAATTTATTCGATGTAATTATACATCAGTTTAGTTAAACTAACTGAATTTATAACTGAACTTTCCTTTATTGTCAAGACCTATCAAGATAAATTTCAGGATACTTTATTGACCTAGTACCTTCTAACGCTTTGGTAGAAGCACCTTTAACAGTATATACAAAAGATATTTTGGGCTTATCAGTCATATTTGCATTGGCACGATGAAGCAACATAGAGTGAAAAAAGAGAATATCACCCCTTTGAAGTGTAGTTGAGACTTTTGTTTCTATAAGTGACATATTTTTTTTATAATCTTCTCTGAAATACTCTTTTTCATCAAATTGTTGGGGGATAAAATCCATTTTATGACTAGCAGGGATAAACTCCAATACCCCATTATCACTATACTCTTCATCTAAAGCTAACCAAACACTTAGTAGATTATTATCGCTAAAGTGCCAATATCGTCTATCTTGATGCCATCTAGTTTCTGTACTACTGTATGGCATTTTAGTCATAATAGAGTTGTGATGGGCTGTAGTAATTACCACTTGGTCATTTAGAAGTTGTTCTAAAGCTGGACGAATTTTTTTGTTTTCCATCCAATTTTTAAAAACTATATCTCTATTATATACCTGTCGTAGTCTCCTAACTGTCGTCTTTTGGGTAGTACTGTTATAGTCTGCTATATTGCTACGATACTCTTTAGATTTGTCATGATACCCTATCTCTGTCTCTATTGGTTCTATTTTGTATTTTAGATGTATTTTCGCAATGTCTAAAATAGCTTGACACTCTATAAGATTAGCAAAACCTCTTATAATGAGAAAACCATTAGTATTAAACGACTCTATCTGCTCTTGGGTTAATTGCATAAGGTTACCTTTTGTTTAAAATATATTTTAATTATATCTTTAATAGATTAAAAAACTTGATATAATTATAAAAAGGAAAAAAATGAATATACTATTTGTAGCAAGTGAAGTAGCAGGATATGCAAAAAGTGGTGGTTTAGCAGATGTAGCATCAGCCTTGCCAAAGGCTCTAAACAAATTGGGTCATAATATCAAAGTAGTAATGCCAAGATATTATAGTATAGATAAAAGTAAATTAACCTCTTTAGGTCTAATAAGCGTACCTATGGGAAGTTTTGGCATATTTGAATGTGAAGTTTTTAATAGCAAAATGAAGAGTGTAGAGATATATTTTATAGATTATGAGTACTATTTTGGTAGAGCCAATTTATATAGCGATGAGAATGGATTTGCTTATAGTGATAATGATGAACGGTTTATTTTTTTGAGTAAAGCATCATTTGAACTAGCTATAAAATTAGATTATAAAGTAGATATTTTGCATGTTAATGATTGGCATACAGCAATTATGCCGACACTATTAAAATCAAAATATCAATATACAAAATCCTTTGCCAAAACAGCTACAGTTTTGACTATACATAATATGCAACACCAAGGAAAATTTGATAAGAAGATTATAGATATAGCAGAGGTTGGATGGGAGAGTTTTACTCATGATAATCTTGAAGAGTTTGGTGGTATAAATTTACTCAAATCAGGTATAACACAGAGTGATGTGATTAATACAGTCAGTCCTACTTATGCCAAAGAGATTACAACTCCTGAATTTGGATGGGGATTAGAGAGTTATCTAAAAAATAGAGAACTTCTTTTTGGGATTTTAAACGGAGTTGATTATAATGAGTGGAGTCCACAAAAAGATAGTTATATAATCAAACACTATAGTATCAAATCACTAAAAAATAAAAAATTATGTAAAAAAGATTTACAAACAATTTTTAATCTACCACTAGAAGAGAATACGCCTCTCATTGGATTTGTCGGTAGGTTTGCCACTCAAAAGGGTATAGAACTTATCTCTCAAGCTATTTGGGAACTACTTCATATGGATATACAGATTGTGATATTAGGGAGTGGTGAAAAGTGGGCAGAGGGTTTTTTTGGTGATATTGCTAAACGATACCCTGATAAGTTTGCAACCTATATAGGATATAGTGATGAGTTGGCTCACAAAATAGAAGCAGGTAGCGATATGTTTTTAATGCCAAGTCTATTTGAACCATGTGGACTCAATCAGATATACTCTCTAGCTTACGGCACGATACCTATTGTTCGAGCTGTTGGTGGATTAGATGATACAATTAGAAATCTTGATAACTCAATAGATAAACCAAATGGTTTTAAGTTTTATCAAGCTACTAAAGAGGCATTGATAGGAACTATAAGCTGGGCAGTTGATACTTATTATAATGACAAAGATAACTTCAAGCTATTAATAAAAAATGCAATGAAAGAGAGATTTAATTGGGAAATATCAGCTAAAAAATATGAAAAACTTTATCACTTAGCAATATATAAAAAGGATTTACAATGATTAATTATAAACTATATAATAAACTAGGTAGTTTTGTCAAAGAGAATGGGGTGAGATTTAAGGTCTATGCTCCTAATGCAAAGTTTGTTTCTGTTATTGGTGATTTTAATAGTTATGATAATAGTAAAAATATATTAAAAAAAAATAAAAATGGTATATGGAGTGGAAAAGTAAGTAATGCAAAAATGGGTCAATCTTATAAGTATTTTATACAAGCCCAAGATGGTAGAGAGTTTCTCAAAGCCGATCCATTTGCAAAATATGCAGAAGTAAAACCAAATTCTGCTTCAGTAATTTTTGATAGTAGTTATGAGTTTAAACATGAAAATCCAATAAAACAAGAAAATATCTCTATATATGAGGTTCATTTAGGTTCATGGAAACGCAATAATGGTGAGTATATGAGCTATAAGGATTTAAGTAGAAATTTAGTCAAATATGTCAAAAGAATGGGATTTACACATATAGAGTTACTTCCTATTATAGAACACCCTTTTGATGGCTCTTGGGGTTATCAAGATACAGGCTATTTTGCTCCAACTTCACGATATGGAACACCAGATGAATTTAAATATTTTATAGATGTATGTCACAAAAATAATATAGGTGTAATATTAGATTGGGTTCCTTCACACTTTGCAACTGATGGACATGGATTGATAGCTTTTGATGGAGAGGCGATATATGAACATCCTGACCCTCAAAAAGGCTACCATCCACAATGGAAAAGTAATATATTTAATTATGATAGTGATTTCGTTAAATCATTTCTGATTAGTAGTGCATTGTGGTGGGTAGAAGAGTATAAAATAGATGGTATTAGAGTTGATGCAGTAGCTTCTATGTTGTATCTTGATTATGCTAGAGAAGATGATGAATGGAGAGAAAATGAGTATGGTAATAACCTTAACTTAGGAGCTATAGATTTCCTTAAAAAGCTTAATTTTAATGTTCACAAAAAAAATAAAAATGTATTAATGATAGCCGAAGAGTCAACTACATTCTTGGGTGTAACTGATAAGAAAAAGGGGCTTGGATTTGATTATAAATGGAATATGGGGTGGATGAATGATACTATTGATTATTTTAAACTTGACCCTATCAATAGACAAGCACATCAAAATGATTTAAATTTTATGTTCTCTTATGCTTTTGATGAGAATTTTATATTGCCATTAAGCCATGATGAGGTAGTACATATGAAAGGAAGTATGATAAATAAGATGAGTGGACTTTATGATTGGCAGTTTGCTAATCTACGAAGTTTATATAGTTTTATGTATGCTTTTATAGGTAAAAAACTAATATTCATGGGGAATGAGATAGCACAATTCAATGAGTGGCACTATGAGAGTCAACTTGACTGGGAGGTGCTAGAGTATCCTAAACACCAAGGAATACAAAAGATGATAAAAGAGCTAAATAGTCTCTATGCTAAGGAGAAGGCTTTACAATATGATACTCATGATAATTTTGAGTGGTGTAATGCAGATGATGCGAGTAGAAATATTATTGTATTTGAGAGAATTTATAAAGATGAAAGAATAGCTGTTGTGTGTAACTTCTCTGGTGCTTCTTATAAAAACTATTATGCTCCTGTATCTATGGTAGGGAAATATAAATTAATTTTCAATTCTGATAGTAGTAAATATGATGGAACTGATACTAGTAGAAAAAGAGTATTTAAATCAACTCCATTTAATATTGGACACAAAGAGCATATGATAGAGATTGATTTGACTCCTTTAAGTGTTAGATTTTTTAAATTTCAATAGAAATTAAGAGTCAAAGAGTAGTAGCCTCATTGTATTTTTATTAATATTTCGCTACTCTTAGCCAAAAAATATGGATATAAAATGCTAATAGATGGACACGGTAGAACCGTAAATTACTTAAGAGTTTCAGTAACGGAGAGATGTAACTTTCGATGTCAATATTGTATGCCTGAGAAACCTTTTTCTTGGGTACCAAGAGAAAATCTTCTCTCATTTGAGGAGCTATTTTTGTTTATCAAAGTAGCAATAGATGAAGGAGTTACTAAAATTCGTATAACAGGTGGAGAACCACTTTTGCGTGAAAATTTAGACTCTTTTGTCAAAATGATACATGATTATAAACCTGATATAGACTTAGCCTTAACCACTAATGGTTACCTATTATCAGAGACAGCTCAAAAGCTCAAAGATGCAGGACTCAAACGGCTTAATATCTCACTAGATAGTCTTAAACCCGAGATTGCTCAAAAAATTGCCCAAAAAGATGTATTAGCAAAAGTACTAAAAGGTATAGATAAAGCCTTAGAAGTTGGATTAGGAGTCAAAATTAATATGGTTCCTCTTAAAGAGATAAATGAGAATGAAATATTAGATGTAATGCAATATTGTCAAGATAGAAATATCAAAATAAGATTTATTGAGTATATGGAAAATCGTCATGCTAATATAGATTTAAGAGGAATGCATGGCAAAGAGATACTAGAAAAGGTAAAAGAGGGGCATACTATCAATGCTCTAGGAAGAGAAGGTGCAAGTCCATCATTTAACTATAAGATAGAGAATGGATATGAGTTTGGATTAATTGACCCACACAAACATGATTTCTGTGAGAATTGTAATCGTATTAGATTGACAGCAGAAGGTAATTTAATCCCATGTTTATATTTTGATGAAGCATTGAGTATAGCCAAGGCTGTAAAAGAGGGTGATATTAATGGGGCTAGTGAGGTTTTGGCTACTGTATTACGAGATAAACCCAAAGAGAATAGATGGAGTCAATTTGACCCTAATGAAGATGCTATATCAGCTCGTGCTTTTTATGAGACTGGGGGTTAATTTAAAAATCTATTCCATAAAAAAGAGAAAAATATAGAGATTTAGAAATTAGGATTATCTATTTAGATAATTTCTTATTAAATATTTCTAAATTAAATCAAAAAAGGCGAAAAAATGTTCTACTTAACCGAACAGTTCTTTTCTATTCAAGGAGAGGGTAAATATGCAGGTGTTCCATCATACTTTTTACGAACAGGAGGGTGTAATCTCACATGTTCTGGATTTGGAGCTAGATATAAAGTTAATAAAACAGAGTGTATGGGGTGTGATACCTATTTTGCAGTAGATTCTCATTTTGTTTCACAGTGGCAAAAAGTAACAGATGCACGAAAATTTATTGATAGATTAAATATTGAATTTAGACGAATAGGGTATCTACCTCATGTGGTAATTACTGGTGGAGAACCTCTTTTGTATCATGCTGACAAGACATTTTATAGTGTTATCAAATGGTTGGTAAAGCGAGGAATTCAGATTACTTTTGAGACCAATGGAACTATAGAAATTGATTTCAATAAGTATCGTGCTTATAAACAAACTATATTTGCTTTATCAATTAAACTTAGTAATTCAGGCGAACTATTTGAGAAACGAATAAATTTTAATGCTATTGATGCTATTGTCAAAAATTCAAAAGATAGTTTTTTCAAATTTACTATTACAAAATGGTTGATAGATACAACAGCACTCGAAGAGATAGCTGTCGTAACACAAAATTATAAAAATCCAACTATATATTGTATGCCAGTTGGAGAAAGTAGAGCTACTATTTGGCATAATGATAGGGCTGTTTTTGAATTTTGTATGTTATATGGGTTTTATTATAGTGATAGATTACATATTCGTATTTTTGATATGACACAAGGGGTTTAACTTTTTATGATACAATAGTGTTAAAAAAAAAGGTAAAATTTATGTTTTTGAAAAAACTACTTTTTAGTTTAGTAATAGGCTTATTTTCTTTGTTATATGCTATGGAAGATTTTAACCATACAAGAGATATAAATAGTTCAGATATATCACAAAAAATTATTTTTTTGTATATAGATAGTGATAGTTGTGAATTTTGTAGGACACTTGATGAGATGTTAAATTTACCAAAACCTGCTGAATTATTGGAAAAATATTTTATAATTAAGCGAGAGTTACTTAATGATGATTTAGAGTTACCTAAGGGATTACCTCTACCATACGGAACACCTACAGTTTATTTTTTGAATAATAAAGAAGAAGCTATTATAGAACCAATGCGTGGAGAGAAAACAGAAGAAGAGTTATTATATTTTCTTAATGAAGCTATTAGGGAAAATCAAAAAACTATTATTAAAAAAGAAAAAAAGCCCAAAAATATATGGCAAAAACTCTTTGATAAGTAATTTTAATTTAAGTTTGCACATATATAATCCATAAAAAAAGGTATATATAATGGACAAAGAGGCATTAAAAGCCCAAGTACTTGAACTATTAAATAATAAATATTATGAAAAAAAGCTAAAGAGATTATCTATAGGATACAACAAGATGGACAGATGCTCTTTTAGGATTTTAAGATGATAATTAGAAAACTATTTAAATTTGAAAATGCCCATATAGTACGAGATTGTAGTACTATAAGATGTAGTGAAAATATTCACGGACACTCATATCAAGTAGAGGTTCTATTAGAGTCAAACTATCTTGATAATGGTCAAATGGTATATGATTTTGGATTAACCAAATTATATATTAAAGAGCTAATAGATAGTTTCGATCACTCTATTACACTATGGAGTAATGATAATCAAGAGTATTTAAATGATATGAAGAAACACTCATCAAGATGGATAGAACTACCAGTTAGTCCCTCTGCTGAACAGTTTAGTAGAGTTATATTTTTACTGGTTGAGAGAGTTTTAAACTGCACAGGTATGGTTAATGGAGAAAGAGAAGTCAATTTACATAGCATTATAGTTCATGAGACCAAGACAGGATATGCACAAGGATTTAGAGATGATGCATATAGCTCACTTATGGGAAAAATAGATTTACAAGATATTATTTTCTCCAAACAAATTCAAAATGAGTGGAGTGATAATAAACTATGGGGTAAATTATTAACAAAAACAGAAATAATTAATCCCAAAAGGGTATAAAAAATGATTGTAATCAATCTTTATGCTAATTATTGTATAATCACAAAATAAATTTATTAAAGGAAAAATATGAGAAAATTAACAGTATTATCTGTTATAGTAGCATCGTTACTATTAATTGGTTGTGGTCAAGAGAAATCAGCAGAAACAAAAGCAGAAGTAGCAACTCCTGCAAAAACTGAGACTCTAGCTCAAAAAGCAACTAAAGCTGTAGAAGCAACTAAAGAGGTAGCAAATTCAGCAGTAGCAAAAGCAAAAGAGGCTGTAAATGATACAGCAACCAAAGCAGTAGAAACAACAAAAAAGGTAGCAACAGCTGCTGCTGAAAAAACAGCTGAAGTAGCCAAAGATGCAAAAAAAGCAGTAGCTAAAGTAGTTGCTCCAGCTTCAACAGCTCCAACAGCATATTCTAAATGTGCAGGGTGTCATGGTAAAGATGGTAAAATGAAAGCTCTTGGTAAATCAGAAATTATTGCTGGTCAAGCCAAAGCAGATTTAGTTAAAAAAATTGCTGAATACAAAGCAGGGACAAGAAATGTTGCTGGTATGGGTGCATTAATGAAAGGTCAAGTAGCAGGACTTAGTGATGCAGATATTGATGCGATTGCTACTTATGTATCAGGGATTAAATAATTTAATATTTATAAAAAACTTCTTTTTTAGCATTAGATAGTATCTAGGCTAAAGAGGAAGATAAAAATATTACTCACAAAATAGAAATATCATTACCTCTAATCAAAGCCACTATATCCTCACCCACTTTTAAATTCATCTTTAAAGAAGAGTTTAACATAATTATACTTTCTAATCTAAACCCCTCAATATCAATCCTGATACTACTTAATAGTTTACCATTATTAAGTTGTACTATTTTAGCTTTTAATTGATTAGTATAGCTTAACATCCCTCCATAGTTTTTGGCTATTGCAATATCGGTTGATTTGACACTTAGTTTTACACTACTGCCTACTCTTAGATTTGGATTTAACTCTAAAGTCAATATCTCAATAGTTTGTTCTCCACAAGAGAGAGTAAGTAAATTTAAACTCTTTATAGTCTCTATTTTAATAATGGTAGCTTTTAATTGGTTCATGGAATGATATATCCAAATTTTTTAAATATTTTTGAAGCTTTTTTACTAAAAATAAAACTATAAAATGCTGATACTGCCATACTTTTTTCTCCAGATTTAAGTATAACTATACCTTGGTCAATAGGTGTATAGAGTTTATGGTCAACTTCGCTCCAATTTTCACCTTTTTTAAAATGTGACATATATGGGCTATAGAGTGAAGATTTGGCTATAAATCCTATATCAGTAGCTTTCATAGTATAAGTAACTGTTTGAGAAATAGATTCTGCATATATAAATTTACTTTTAATATCATTATATATTTTTGCATTTTTTAGAGCCTCTGCTGTAGCTATACCATATGGGGCTGTCTTGGGATTGGCAACAGCTATTTTTTTAATATCCTTGCTTCTTATTAGCTTAATACCTTTTGAAAAATCTCTCTTTTCTCTACTTAGATATGCTAATAAACCTTGTGCATAAACTAAAGGTCTAGTTACTGCAAATCCCTCTTTATAGAGTGTTTGTGGGTAGAACATATTTGCACCCATAAATATTTGATATGGAGCTTTGTTTTTAATTTGTGCTGTTAGTTTTCCTGTACTTCCTAGGGTTACTTGTACTTTAATATTTGGATAGATTTTGTTAAACTCTTTTTTTAAATCATTAATAGCATAACTTACATTAGCCGCAACAGCTATTTTTATGGTCTCTGCTATAGTAAAATTACTTAATAATATTATAAGTAAGATTTTTAATCTCATTTTTTTCCTTTGGATAGATAATTTAGTTCAAATCATAGTACCTTTTTCAATAGAAAATCATAGAAAACAGAATTTTTAGCTCTATTTATGATATTTCTACATCCCAAGTTTCACCTCACCTAGAAACTTCAAGAGTTTCTAAAAAATTACCGTTAAGATAATTTGTCAAATAGGG
>CAZNJD010000040.1:0-23440 GCA_964573285.1 uncultured Sulfurovum sp.
AAAGTTTATATTTTTGAGTTTAAAGTAAATCAAACAGGGGCTTTGGCACAGATAAAGGCGAAGAAGTATCATGAGAGGTATTTAGCTGATTATAATGAGATTTATATTGTAGGAGTTGAGTTTAATTCTACACAGAGAAATATTGTTGAGTATGAGTGGGAGCAGGTTAAATAATTTTATATCTCTACTCTTTTAAGATTTGCTTACTCGCAATACCTCTAGTTCCATCTTCTCTGAAACTGCGTAAGAACTATCAAATTTGAAAAATGAACCCTTATTTTTAGGGATTTGAATTTCTAAAAATGAGGTTCTTAGATAGTCTCTTATAGTCTTCTAAAATTAATATTATTGTTCATCTTTTTTATAAAATGCCACACTAAAACCTCTACCTAATATTACCATTTGCCACTCGTCCGATTAGGACAAGTAGGGGTTCTTTTAATTTTTATAATTCAACTCATATCGAGTATTCCTACCACTAAACCCCTCTATCTCTCTGATAATACCTTTGTTGAGCATATCTTTTAGATGCCTAGAGGCTGTGACTGCGTCTGTTTTGGTTAAGGCTCTGTATTTTTTGTTAGTTAGTCCACCTTCAAAATTTCCCTCTCCAATATCTAATAGTCTATTTATCACTTTGTTCTGTTTCTCATTGAGTTTTACATATCTTATCTTGTCATAGAATCGTGTTTTTTCTACAACTTTCTTAATACTTTTTAGTGAAATATCTATAGAGTTCTCAATGCTTTTGGTGTGCCACTCTATCCACTCTGTAACTTCTAAGTTTTTGTTGTATATCAAATTTTGAGTTTTTTCGAGAGAGTTGTAGTAGCCTTGTCTATCTTTATTAATCGCAGATGAGATAGAGTAGTATCGGTTATCTAATCCTCCATCTTTTGCCAAGATATAGTTGACAATGGCTCTGCCTACTCTACCATTGCCATCATCATAAGGGTGAATAGACTCAAACCATAGATGAGCAACAGCACTTTTGACAATAAAATTTTCGGAGCTACTATTAATATAGTCAATAAGTTGTTTTGTAGATGACTCAATCTCTCTTTGAGGTATTGCTTGGTAGTGTACCCTCTCTCTCCCAATTGAGCCTGAGACAATCTGCATCTCATCATGGTCTCTAAAAATACCTCTGTTGACAGGGTAGAGAACTGAACTGTACTCTTCAAAGATAGCAGAGTGCCATTTATGGAGTCTCTCAACTGTTAACGCCTCTTGGTTAAATCGGCTATCAAGATAGAGTTCTGTTAGACTATCACTCTTTTTTGTTGATTTGTCATTGGCTCTGTTGAATCTAATCTCTAGCTTTTTGTGCAGAGATGAGCGTACACTTTCTCGTTTGAGTTCCTCACCCTCTATAAGAGAGGTAGCAATAATCTCATTTAGAGAGGTCTCAACAGAGAAATTATCATGCTCACCTGTTGCTAGATAACTCATCTTTCCTTTTAGTTCACCACTCTTCTCTATAAGTCGAAAAATCATAGGCTCTATCTTGCTATAGTCATAAGTAAAGTTAGGAAAATTCTTGTGTTGCCAAATCCATTTTTTTACATTCATAACATATTCCTGTTATATTTAGATGGCTAATCATAACAAAAAAATGTTATGAATCTCTTGTTAATCATATTATTTTTACTATTTGCCAGCCGTCCGATTAGCACAAGTAGGGTTTATTTCCAAAGAGGAAGCCGAAGATTTTTTAAAAGAGGCAATACATCATGGTTATAGAATTTCTCAGAAATTGATTAAGGGGATGTTTAGAGATAAATAAAATGAAGATAATTATTATTATCTAAAAAATATTATAAATTTATAAATAATTTATTCCTAACTCCTAACCTGTTATTAACCCCCTCCTCCATTAATCTAAAAATCGTAAGTAACCCCTGCACTGACTGCATCTAGTATAGGTGCATTTTTTTTAGCAACCATTCTCTCATAATCTACAAAAACTCCTACACCTTTTTCTTGGTCACCATGACCATCAAAATCTCTTGAATATCTTCCATCTTTTGGTATATCTTTTGATAAATCAACCTCTACACCAGCACCTAATGCCAAGCTTTGACTATCTATATGAGGCATACTACCTTTTGTTTTAGTTTTTGCAGTACCTACTAAACCATATATATTAGAACTATTTCCTATAGGCAACATAGGCTTGATATAAATACCTGCATGTTCTACTCTACTACCATCTGATTTCCAATTTGTTTTAAGACCTCTTGCTTCAACTCCGATATATTGATTGAAATCATATCCAACTTTTCCCATCACACCATATGTGGTATCCTTATTTTCTACTTTTATCCCCTTTTTACAGTGACAACTATCTTTGTATCTAGCTCCTGTAATACCTAATCCTGCATAAAACCCATTAGCAGATATATTTCTTTTTGGTTTTGGAATATGTTGTACTACGGGTGCTGGTTTAACCACCACAGGTTTAGGCTCAATATAAACTGGCTCTGGTTCAACGGCTATAGGCATAGACTCAACATAGGTTGGTTCTTCAATGACAGGCTCCATATATGCCTCTTCATCTGCAACAATAGCATCTTCTATCTCATAATCACTTACTGGAGATATATCTCCTCCTGCATAACCCAAACCTCCCAATAATATAATTAGTGTTGATAATTTTAAAATTTTCATTTTCTTTCCTTTTTTTTAATTTTAAATAAATTCCTCTCTTTTAATAAAGATGGAGCCTACCAATCCTATAATAAACAATAGAATAATCATACCTATACTATTAATTGATGGTATTGTTGATTTATAAGGTTTACAATCACAATCTACTGTATTATTATTATCTGTACTAACAATTATATTTGGATTAGTAACAATACCTGCATCATAAATTAAATCATTCTCTACATTTCCAATATTTAATAGTGCTGTTCTTCCACTACTATCTACATCTGAATCTTTTGCATCATTATCTCCCATATTTTCAGAGGTAAATATATAATTATCAGGTAAATTAGTAAAACCTAAACTATAAATACCAGCAGATAGATTATTGAAGTTATACTCTCCACTACTATCTGTAGTCGTTCTTTTAATTACACTACCATTACTATCATAAAGAACTACAATAACATCAGAGACACCATTCTCATCACTATCTTGAATACCATCTCGATTTGTATCATACCAAACCTTATCACCTATAGTAATATTATCAATTTCCTCTATTGTTGATTGAGGAGTAGGTGTGGCTTGAGGAATGGCTGTTGATTGAGAAGTGGGTGTTGATTGAGGTGTAGGTGTTGATTGTGGAATAGGTGTTGATTGTGGAATAGGTGTTGGTAATGGAAGAAGTGTTGGTTGTGGAGATGGAGCTACTCTTGTCAAAGTAATTGTAGCCTCATTACTTCTACTTCCACAACTATCCCAAACTACATAAGTAACTTCTGTAGGATTACCAACAAAACTTGCCAAAGATACAAAAGAGACTAATCCATTATCTCTTACATGCCAACTACCCTCATTGGGTACAGTAACAGTTTTATTATTATCACTCAAAATTGCATCTACTGGTATAGAAATAAATTGTACAGTTGAACTATTTAGCTCACATTTATCACTATCCTCAACTATATCATTTGATAATATATTGATATTATCTAAAGTACCTGCATAAGGTAAATCCTCACTATCATTAAGAGTTTCAGGTGCTTTATGAATAGGCTTAGTACAATCACCTGTTAAATGTATTCCATTTTTTTCACTACTATACATATTGGTAATATTATCTTGAGATAGTGCTATATTATATATTTTTATCTCATCTAGTTTACCTTTAAAGCTATTCATAGTATTTGAATAAAAATCACCTGTACCGATTAAAAGTTTTTCTGAATTAGAAGATGAGGGGTCAATAGTATAGTTATTTGTTTTATCCAAAATACCATTTATATATATTTTTATACTCTTAGCATTATTATCTCTAACTAATACAATATGTGTCCATTGGTTTAAAGGTATAGTAGTAGTAGAGAAAGTATCAGCTAGACCATTATGTTTATATTTAAATTTTCCATTTTCCCATAAGACAAGTGAATATTCAGCATTACTACCAAATTTTCTATTTATGATATTTGTATCACCTCCACCTCTTGATATAAGTGCTTGTCTCTGATTTTTATTTGGATTTACCCAAAATGCTATAGTTAGATTATTTACCAAATCTAAATTTGCATTATGCTCAACACTCATCATACCATCTCCTGATAGAGATAAGCCATTTTGGATTTTTCCACCATTTATTGAGATATTGGCATCTCCTCCTAAATTTCCATCCAGACCTCCATTTTGATAATTCTTTGTTGTTCCATCTCCATTACATAATTCAAATCTATATTCTGCTTTTAGTGCAAAACTCATTGCTGTAGTTGAGACTAACAGCACTCCTATTGTTAATAAATTTCTAAAATAGCTCATGCTATCCTCCTAAATATAATATTTATGATTTTACTTCTTGTTAATATATAACACATGATAACATATTTAGTTTTAAACATAATTTAATATATTATAATTTATTAAAAAGAGATACAATCAATATTAGATTTTATATTATTTTTTCTTTGAAGATGATTTTAAGTTTGATATTTTTATATTATTTTAAGAATTCTACTAGAGGCTAAGTACCTCTAGTATTAGTAAAGAGTTTTAGTTTCTCTTTGCGATAATCTCTTTTGCAACATTTGCAGGAACTTCATCATAGTGGTCAAATTCCATAGCATAAGTAGCTCTTCCTTGTGTCATAGAACGCAAGTCTGTTGAGTAACCGAACATTTCAGATAATGGTACGAAAGCATCAACAATTTTGTTTCCTGCTCTATCACCCATACCTCTTACGATACCTCTTCTTTTAGAGACATCACCAATAACATCACCCATAAAGTCTTCTGGTACTTCTACTTCAACTTTCATCATTGGTTCAAGAATAACAGGATTTGCTTCTCTACAACCATCTCTAAATCCCATTGAACCTGCAAGTTTAAATGCCATCTCAGATGAATCCACATCATGATAACTACCATCATATAGAGTAACTTTTACATCTTCTACAGGATAACCTGCTTGAATACCTCTAAGCATCGCTTCTTGGATACCTTTGTTGACTGGTTGAATAAACTCTTTTGGTACAACCCCACCTTTGATTGCATCAACAAACTCATAACCAAATCCTGCTTCTTGTGGTTCAATATGTAGATAAACATGACCATATTGTCCTCGTCCACCTGACTGTTTAGCATATTTATACTCTTTTTTGACAGCAGTTCTGATAGTTTCACGATATGCAACTTGTGGTGCACCAACTTCTGCTTCTACCTTAAACTCTCTCTTCATTCTATCAACCAAAATTTCAAGGTGAAGTTCACCCATACCAGAGATAATAGTTTGACCAGATTCTTCATCAGAACTTACTCTAAATGATGGGTCTTCTGCTGCTAGTTTACCTAATGCAATACCCATTTTCTCTTGGTCAGCTTTTGTTTTTGGCTCAACTGCAACAGATATAACTGGGTCTGGGAAATCCATTCTTTCCAAAATAACTTTATCAGAAGCATCACATAGTGTATCACCTGTAGTTGTATTTTTAAGACCAACAACAGCACCAATCTCTCCAGCATAAATTGCTTTAACTTCTTCTCTCTTGATAGCATGCATCTTCATAATTCTACCAATTCGTTCTTTTTTATCTTTGGTTGAATTATGAACATAAGAACCTGACTCTAAAATACCACGATAAACACGAATAAATGTCAACTGTCCTACAAATGGGTCAGTCATAATTTTAAATGCCAATGCAGCAAATGGACCATCATCTGTTGATTCAACAATAATCTCAGCATCCTCATCATCCATCATAGTACCTTTGATAGCAGGTGATTCAACTGGAGATGGAAGATAAGCAACAACTGCATCAAGTAGAGTTTGAACACCTTTATTTTTAAAAGCAGTTCCTACAGTCATAGGAACAATATGCATACCAATTGTAGCTGCTTTAATTCCAGCCATAATCTCTTCTTTGCTAATATCTTCGCCCTCTAAGAATTTTTCCATAAGTTCTTCTTGACCATCAACTTCAGCAATACTTTCAATCAGTTTCTCACGATACTCCTCAACAATCTCTTCCATATCTTCAGGAATTTTTTCCACATGGTAGTTAGAACCCATAGCAGCATCAGTATCCCAAACAATTGCTTCCATTCTTACAAGGTCAACAACACCTCGGAAATTATCTTCTACACCAATTGGAAGTTGAATAGGTACAGGATTACCTTTGAGTCTATCTTTAATTTGTCTCTCAACTTCATAAAAATCTGCACCTGTTCTATCATATTTATTGACAAAAACAATTGATGGTACACCGTAACGATTTCTTTGTCTCCAAACAGTCTCTGATTGTGGTTGAACCCCACCGACAGCACAAAATACAGAAACAGCACCATCAAGTACTCTCATAGACCGTTCAACTTCAATAGTAAAGTCAACATGCCCTGGAGTATCTATAATATTAATCTGTTTACCATCCCATTCACAAGTTGTAGCAGCAGAAGTAATTGTAATACCTCTCTCTTGCTCTTGTTCCATCCAATCCATTGTTGCAGCACCATCATGTACTTCACCAATTTTATGCTCAACACCTGTATAGAATAAAATTCTCTCTGTAGTTGTTGTTTTACCTGCATCAATATGTGCAGCAATACCAATATTTCTTACATCTTCGAGTTTGTGCGTTCTTGCCATAACCTTATTTCCTTACCATCTATAGTGAGCAAATGCTTTATTAGCCTCTGCCATTCTATAGGTATCTTCTTTTTTCTTGAATGCTGAACCTTTATCAGTTGCTGCGTCCATAAGCTCATTTGAAAGTCTCTCTACCATAGTTCTTTCATTTCTTTTTCTAGCTGCATCAATTAACCATCTAATACCAAGAGTCTGCTGTCTAGCAGGTCTTACTTCAATTGGTACTTGATAAGTTGCACCTCCAACTCTTCTACTTTTAACTTCCATAGCAGGTTTGATATTATCCATTGCCTTGTTGAATACTTCAATACCTTTTTCACCAGATTTTGCTTCAATTCTCTCTAATGCAGCATACATAATTTTTTCTGCTGTTACTTTTTTACCATCTAACATTACGGCATTTACAAATTTTGTTAAAACTTTAGAACCATATACTGGATCTGGCAGTACAGGTCTAACAGGAGCTTTTCTTCTTCTCATATTATATTTTCCTTATCTTCTTCAATCGTTTAAATTATTGATTTACTCAAGTCTTGTCCCCTAAGGTTTATCGACAACACCTGCTTAAGCCCTCTCTAGGCTAACACTATCTTAGTAATCTTAGAATTATCTAATTATTTTGGTCTCTTAGTACCATATTTAGAACGAGCAACAGTTCTACCATTCACACCTGAAGCATCCAATGCACCACGAACAATATGATATTTTACACCTGGTAAATCTTTAATTCTTCCTCCACGCACTAGTACGATTGAGTGTTCTTGAAGGTTATGACCTTCTCCACCAATATATGAAATAACCTCAAATCCACTTGTTAATCTAACTTTAGCAACTTTTCTAAGTGCAGAGTTAGGTTTTTTTGGAGTTGTTGTATAAACTCTAGTACATACCCCTCTTCTTTGAGGACAGCTAACTAAAGCTGGTGATTTTGATTTTTTAACCACTTTTTTTCGTTCTTTACGAACCAATTGATTAATTGTAGGCAATACAATTCCTTTCTTTATATTTTTTTGAATTAAATCTGGACTTGAAAATCCCATAAAAATGGTGTTTATCCCTCTTTTAGTAATTTTCAAAATCTAAAAATGGTGCATATTATACCCAAATAGGCTTATTTTTGTATAATTTTATATATCTTTTTTTCTTATTATAATTTTAAATGCTACTAAAAATCATCTAAATTAATACTAGATTTAGCATAGTTGGATACATTACTTTCAAAAAAGTTACTCTTAACCTCATTCATCTCTAAATGTTTTGTTACTAATTTTTGTAAATAAGTTGTATCACTTTGAGTAAATATGGGATTTAATCCTATCTTTTTGAGTCTATCATTTGCATAGTTATGTACTGTTTTTTTCATTAGTTCAGGGGTTACACCCATAATAGGATACTGCTCTAATAAATAGTTACCATACTCTAATTCTATATCTACAGCATCATTTATCATAATATATGCACTATCTATAGTAGTTGTTTGAATTTTATTCTCTTTTTGAATTGTTTTGAATATATTTGCAAAAAGTGGTAGGTGTGTATTAAGTTCATCTCTAGCGATAAACTTAATCATATCTCTAGCACCTGGTACTTTATCTCCTAATAGATAGATATATGAAAAACCTAAGAGAAAATATATTCCCTCCAAATTGACACTTGCCATTGCACTTAGAAGCATTTTATCAACAGAGCCACCATCAATATATCTTGCAAATTGTTGAGCTATTTTTTGATTTTTATTATTTAACGCATCATTATATTTATATAAATTAAATACCTCATCCGAATTACCACAAGCATCTAATAACACAGCATAACTTTTTGAATGATTAACTTCTTGCATAATTTGTAAAGAGATAACAGATTTAACTAATCTATTATTTGCAAGTCGTCTAAAATCACTTAAATACTCCTCTTGAGCTGAATCATTAAAACTCAATTGTGCAAATGTCATTTTATAAATAGCTTGTTCATTCTCTGTTAAGTGTTCAAAATTTTTCTTTTCAGTACTGGTATTAACCTCTGATGGAAACCAAGTATTAGCATTCATTAAATCATAGATATTACTATCCCATTTATATTTAGAACGGTTAAAATCAACAAATCCAGTAGGTGAACCACCAAATATCTTTTCATCTAATATCTCTTCACCCTTTGGGTTATAGTAGTGTGTTATATTCATATTTATTATTCCTTATATAAAAATTATCTATCAAGCTCATCCATAATAAAATCAGCTATTTTATCTGAAATGAGCTCTAATCTAGGCTCTAACCACTCTACTTGCTTATCACAAGTTATCTCTCCTAACTCTAATACCAAAAAACCTTTTTCTGTATTAACACGATTAAATCCATAATAATCAGCTAAATTTTTAGTAAAATTATCTTTGTGCCATCGAAATCTAAAATAGTTTTTATATATTTTTTTCCATCTTAGAGCTGTTCTCCGAGCTTGGGAGTGATATTTATCATATCCTATAGATGCTCCTGTAGAGCAAGGTTTATTAGAGCCATCAAAATGTATAGCTACTGCTATTCTTGCATTTGCGATAGGAATTTTGGCACCAACTCTTACTACATCTATACCATTTTTCTTTAGCTCTTTTTCTACCTCTTTTGCCACTAATAGGTTCCACTCAACCTCTTTGTATTTACCATTAACGGAACCAGTATTACCAAATATTCTACCATCATGACCTGCTTGTATTACTACAGTTGTATTGATTGGTCGATTATTATATATCTCTATAATAAGTGCTATAAATAGCACTATAATTAAAAAACCAAATAGTTGTTTGATGCTCATCTATCCCCCTACTGATATATAAGATAATTTTTTCGTATCTGTTTAAACTCATTTAACTCTTTTTCCCAACTCTGTTTAATCTCTTTAGGACTCATTCCTGCTTCTATCTGCCTACGCAATTTATTACTTCCTGCTAATTTATCAAAAAATCTATTTTTTAGAAAAAAGTTTTTTTTGTTATGATAGTTGTTATAGGCATCAATAATATAATTTAAATTTATACCACTATCTAAATTAATATACTCTGACCTCAAATCAACACCATAACATTTTATCCCCTCATATTTTGGATGTTTTGCACCTTCCATAGGATAAGGGGTAAAGCTAAATGCTCTATTTTTATAATAAGGATTACCATATATCTGAAACTGTTTATCTGTTCCTCTTCCTACAGAAAAGACTGTACCCTCAAAAAGTGCTAATGATGGATAGAGATATATAGCTAACTCATTTGGTAAATTTGGAGATGGTTTCACAGGTAAATAATAAGATGTATGATGAGTATAATGTTCTAGTGGTATCACTCTCAAATTAGCTTTGAGGTTACCTTTGAGCCATCCTTCTCCATTTATCATCAAAGCATACTCTCCAATAGTCATTCCATAAAGTATTGGTACAGGATGCATACCCACAAATGATTTATAATTAAAATTCAAAATTTCACCATCAATTCTACTTATATTAGGATTTGGTCTATCCAAAACAATTATAGGAGTATGATTTTGGGCTGCTGCTTCCATAACATAGTGTAAGGTGGAGAGATATGTATAAAATCTAACCCCCACATCTTGAATATCAAAGATAATTATATCTACATTATGCAAATCAGATTTAGTTGGTTTTTTATGTTTACCATAGAGTGATATTATAGGTAATCCTGTAGCTCTATCTTTTTTATTTTTTAGATGCTCTCCTGCATCCCCATTACCTCTAAAACCATGTTCGGGAGCAAATATTTTGACAATTTTGACCTTTTTTCTAAGTAATACATCAACTAAATGTTCTCCATATACCAAAGATGACTGATTAACTACAACAGCTACTTTTTTGCCTTTTAGCATAGGTAGATACCTATTCATCTGCTCTGCACCCATAATAATATCTGCTCTAATTATTCCCAAAAAGAGCAAAAAGAATAGTATAATTTTTTTCATAATTAAATATTTTGGGAGCTATTATTCCTAACTTTTAGCATCCCCTCCATACTTAGATAACTATTCAAAGCACTAATATATGCCCTAGCACTTGCTAACATAGTGTCAATATTTAGTCCATGTCCAATAATAGCAGGTTCATTATCATTAAATTCCACTTTGACAGTTACACTTGCTAATGCATCTTTACCTTTACTTACAGAAGTAACTTTATAGTCCATTAATCTACCTTCATATCCTGAAATCCTATCAATAGTTTTAAATATTGCATCAATAGTTCCCTCTCCAATACTAGCATCTATTATCTCTTGATTATCTTTTTTTATACTTACCGCAGCACTTGGTACACCATTACTACAATCCATTAACTGCAATGATACCAACTTATAAATCTGTACTGCCTTAGTCATCTCATTAGTTACAATAGCTCTTAAATCATCATCATATATATCTTTTTTCTTATCAGCCAAGATTTTAAATCTATCAAATGAACTATTTAATGCCTTATCCTCCAAGTTAAATCCCAATTTTGATAATTTATCTTTGAATGCTGCTCGTCCTGAGTGTTTTCCTAATACTAATGTATCATCTATATCTAATCCAATATCAGCAGGGGTGATAATCTCATAAGTTTCACGATTTTTCAACATTCCATCTTGATGAATTCCACTCTCATGAGCAAAAGCATTTTTACCTACTATTGCCTTATTTGGTTGAGGTTCTATCCCTGTAATATTAGCTATCAATCTACTTGTAGGATATATCTCTTTTGTATTAATATTAGTCTCAAAATTACCAAAAAAATCTTTTCGAGTTTTTAATGTCATTACTATCTCTTCAAGTGCTGCATTTCCTGCTCTCTCACCCAACCCATTAACAGTACATTCGACTTGTCTAGCACCATTCATTACAGCTTCAAGTGAATTTGCTACACCCAATCCCAAATCATTATGGTTATGTACAGATATAATAGCTCTATCTTTGATATATGTACTCATGATTTTTATCATCTCACCAATCTCATAAGGTAATCTAAAACCAACAGTATCAGGCAAATTGATTGTAGTAGCTCCTGCTTGAATTACAGCATCACTAATCTCTTTTAGAAATCCAATATCACTCCGTCCTGCATCTTCACAACTAAATTCAACATCTTCTACAAAACTCATTGCATACTCTACAGAAGCGACTGCTCTTTTAATCACCTCATCAGGAGTCATTTTTAGTTTATACTGCATATGAATTGGACTTGTTGCTATAAAAGTATGAATTCTTTTAAGTGGTGCTTGTGCAATAGCATCACCTGCTACTTTTATATCTCCATCAATTGCTCTAGCCAATGAACATACAGTAGAGTTTGTAACTCTATCAGCTATTTTGGAAATAGCATCAAAATCTCCTGGACTAGCAGCTGCAAATCCAGCTTCGATAATATCCACACCCAATTTTTCTAACTGTATGGCTATTTGTATCTTCTCTTCAGTGTTCATGGAAGCCCCTGGGCTTTGTTCCCCATCTCTTAATGTTGTGTCAAATATTTTAATAGTCTCTATACTCATTTTGTTTACCTTCTTATACATCAAAACATGAGATTACTCATGTAAAAAAATTATCTAATTTTATCCAAATATAGATATATTTTAGAAACTGAATTGTGAAAACAGTATTAACTCATTTATAAACTCTCCCTTCATGCACAATATAAGATGCTGACATATTAACGGCATGATAGATAGTAGTAGCATATTTTTTACTATAAAATTGAAGCAAAATTTTCTGCTCTGTTGGCTCTATTGATGGAACTACCCAACCATTATTGGATATTAGTATCATCTCTTTTGGGATAGCTTTGCTCTTTTCATCTTGGAGTGTATCCAAATTATGGATTTTACTACTATACATAGTATATAACTCTCGTGAAGTTCCCTCAAAACATATTGCATTTCTATATGTTTTACCGTTGATTATATAATCTGTAGGCTCACTATCTGCTACATAATCAGGTGCTCCATCAAAAAATATTTTATTAATAATATTACCCATCCATTTTGGTAATGGGTTCTGTTCTCCAAATGGTACTAATACTACTTTATTTGCTATTAGGAAACTTCCTTTGTTGAAAATATATGTTGAGTTTCTTGGTATTTTATTATAATATAATGCACCCATAACTATAGATATATCATTTGAATAAGCTTCTAGTTCGGTCATAAGGTTTGGTTTAGTATTTAAAAATAGAGGCAAAATAGACTCAGGAAATATAATCATCTCTTTTTTATCAGCAATAGCTCTATCCAAAAGTTTAAATACTCTGTCTATTTGCATATTTAAAAGTTTTGGGTTCCATTTATCTTCTACTGTAATATTTGAACTTGATATAGCTATATTATTTTTAGGTAGTGGTGTTTGATTTATATAATTTGTAAATGGAAAAGCTAAAATGACCATAAATAGAAATAGTAAATTTTTTTTATAAATTGCTAAGATAATTGCTATTAGAGTTATTGCAAATTGCCATTTTTGTATGCCTAAATAGCTATTAGTAAAAATCATTTCAGGTTTGAACCAATCAAATTGAATTGGATGCAGATATGATAGTAAAAGTAATGCTATTGCTTTTACTATTAAATTAAATAGTTCATTATCTACATATTCAGATATTTTTGCTATTACCAAAAATATTGTACCATATACTAATCCTATAAATGCTACACCTATTGGTATCGCCCATGGGAAACCATAGTTAAAAAAGCTCATACATATCCACCAAAACCATAGTGAAGCTATAAAAAATCCACTCCAAAACCACTCTTTTGAGTCAGCTTTTATTAAATAATAGAAGGCTAGAACTCCTGATATAGTATTAAGTAGTGGACTGATAAATCCTATCCAATCTAAGTATATTGCCTCTGAAGCCAAAATGGCGATAAAAAAGCCTGTTGTTATCTTGTTAATGGTAAAATACTTGCCAATTTTTATATATAAACTCAAAGGATTTCCTTATGGAACAAGTAGCACAATTTTTACCACTTATCTTATTATTTGGTATTTTTTATTTCTTAATTATTAGACCTCAACAAAAACAACAAAAAGAACATGCATCAATGTTAGAAGCTCTCTCCAAAGGAGACAAGATACTAACAACAGGTGGTATTTTCGCTGAAATAGTTAAAGTTGAAGAGGATTTTATCAAAATTAAACTGAACGATACAACTATAGTTAAACTTGACAAAGCTTTTGTATCCCGAAAGGTAGAAGCATAAATTATGGGTACACTAAACTATAGAGTTGTTATCTTTCTATTTGCTTTTGTGTTTGGAGTAGTTTTTTCTATACCATCTTTGACACAAAGCCAAGAAGGTAAAAAGATTACGCTAGGGCTTGACCTGCAAGGTGGACTACATATGCTCTTGTCAGTCAAAAGTGAAGTGGCAGTTGAATCCAAAGTGAAATCTATTGGTACAACCATTAAGTATAAATTAGATGATGAAGATATAATTTTTGATGATTTGAAAATAGAAGATGGAACTGTTAAATTTGAGGTTTTGGACAAAGATGATTTACCAAAAGTAATCAAAATCCTAAAAGATGACTTTAAAGATATTTCTGTAAAACAAAATGGTATGAATTTTGTTCTAACTCTCACTCCAAAACTTATAAATGAGACAAAGAAAAATGCTATTAACCAAGCTGTCGATACTATCAGAAACCGTCTTAATATGTTTGGATTAGCTGAACCTACTGTAGCTAAACAAGGTACAGATAAAATCTTGGTAGAAGTACCAGGAATTAAAACTCAAGCTGATGAACAGAGAATTAGAGAGCTAATTGCAAAAGCAGCACATCTACAAATGATGGCAGTGGATGAAGATAGAGATGCTAGAGTAGATACTATGAGTGCAAATGAAGCAAAACAGTATGGTGATATTATTTTAACTGATATAGCCAATGAGAAACAAAAATATCTATTGCACTCTATTCCTATTTTAGATGGTTCTATGTTGGTTGATGCCAAAGTAGGATATGACCGACAAAACAACCAACCATTGATTAATTTTAAACTTAATGGTCAAGGTGCTAAAATTTTTGGCGATTTCTCTGGAAAAAGTGTTGGAAAAAGAATGGCTGTTGTGTTAGACAACAAAGTCTATTCAGCACCTGTAATTCGTGAGAGAATTGGTGGAGGTTCAGGACAAATATCTGGTAACTTTACACCACAAGAGGCTCATGATGTGGCTATTGCTTTGCGTTCGGGTGCATTATTAGCTCCTGTTCAAGTAGAAGAGAAACGAAGTGTAGGACCTAGCCTTGGGGCTGATAGTATTAATGCTAGTATGATTGCTCTGATTATTGGTTTTCTCTCAGTTGTTCTATTTATGTTTATCTATTATGGTATGGCAGGAGCTATTTCCAATATTGCATTGGTAGCTAACCTTTTCCTTATATTAGCTATTATGTCTCTGTTTGAGGCGACACTAACACTACCAGGTATGGCAGGTATCGTTTTGACAGTTGGTATGGCTGTTGATGCCAATGTTATTATCAATGAAAGAATTAGAGAGCTACTTCATGAGGGTGCATCAATTACTAAATCAATAGAACAAGGATATAACAATGCCTTTACTGCTATTTGGGATGCAAATATTACAACCCTAATTGCTGCAGTGGTTCTTTTTGCTTATGGTACAGGCCCTATCAAAGGGTTCTCTTTGACTATTAGTATCGGTATTTTAGCATCTATGCTAACAGCTATTTTGGGAACTCATGGTATATATCAGTGGATATTACCCAAAATAGACAAGAAAAAACTAAACTTTTGGTTTGGGATTAAGACAGGAGAAGCAAAATAATGGAAGTATTTAAACATGACCAATCCATCATAGGGTTTATGGCAAATGCCAAAAAATTTGGTATCCTCTCTATATCACTTGTAGTTATATCATTACTATTACTTCTTACCAAAGGTCTAAACTATGGTATTGATTTTGCAGGTGGGACAGTTATACAGGTCAAATATAGTGGTGATGCACCTATACAAAAAGTACGAGATATTCTAAGTAAAAACAAGAATTATCAAGGAGCAAATGTAACATATTTTGGTTCAAATCAAGAGATTGCTATTAGAACTAAAACAACATCCAAAAATGTAGATGTTGATATTAGTGACCAAATGAGCAAAATGTTAAAAGATACAGGTAAATTTGAGATACGAAGTGTTGATATGGTAGGGCCAGCTGTTGGTGATGAGCTAAGAGAAAAAGGTCTTATGGCTATGCTCTTATCTATTATTGGTATTTTGGGTTATATCTCATTTAGATTTGAGTGGAGATTTGCATTAGCTTCTGTTATAGCACTTATCCATGATGTTACTATCTCTCTTGGTGCTTTGGCACTATTTCAAATAGATGTCAATCTACCTATATTGGCTGCAATTCTTACTATTCTAGGGTACTCTCTAAATGATACCGTTATTGTATTTGATAGAATTAGAGAAGGTATCCGTACTATTAAATCAGCCCAACTAGGAGATGTAATTGATGAGTCTGTTACTAGAACACTCTCTCGAACTACTCTTACATCATTAACTACATTCTTTGTTGTATTTACACTCTATCTATTTGGTGGTGAATTACTTAAAGGATTTAGTTTTACCCTACTTGTTGGTGTTGTTGTTGGTACATATTCATCTATTTTTGTTGCTTCTCCGATTTTAATGTGGCTCAAATTTTCTATCAGCGAATTTAGAGCAAAAGAGGCTGAAAAACTCAAACGAGAAAGAGAGAAAGAAAAAATGCGCGCAATGTATGAGCGAGGAACTATGTAACAACCTATAAATTGAAGTTAAGTTTAACTACAAGTGTATCTTTGTTGCAAGAGCATATCGTTCTTGCACTATTTACTACAGGAAGTATTATTTTCAACTTCCACTTATTCTTTTACTTACCTCTTGGGCAAGTTGATATACTGCCATTCCATATAACGCACTATGGTTATATGTTGTAATAACTCTAAAGTTATGTGTACCAAACCATAATTCATCATAAGTTGCACGACCTAATTTTACAAGAGATACAGGTCCTCTATAATTAAGTTTCAAACGAGATTTGATTTTATGTTTTCTTTTTAGTTTATATTGAGAATATTTTGTTTTATATCCTGTTTTTAATTTTTTAAATCTATTACCTTTATATTTAGCTCTGACAGCTACCTCTTGAATAGATGGGTTCCAACCATTTTTGGCAAAATAGTTAGCTATACTTCCTATTGCATCTTCTGCATTCCATAAGTCAACTACTCCATCATGATTAAAATCAACACCAAATCGAATATAACTACTAGGCATAAACTGTCCATATCCTAAAGCTCCAGAGGTAGAACCCATAGTCTCTGTAGGGTCAAGTCCTATATCTCTACTAATTAGTAAAAAATCCTCTAATTCATCTGTATAAAATGCCGACCTTCTTTCTCCCAACATTGCTCTAGTGGTCAATACATCAATAACTCTATGTTTTCCAAAATTGACACCATAAGCTGTCTCTATACCGATAATTCCGACAATATATCTAGCTGGAACACCATATTTTTCTTCTGCTCTTTCTAAAATATCACTATATTTATTCCAAAACTCAACTCCTCTTTGAATATTTCTATCATAAATAAAACAGCTTTTATATCTGTCCCATGTACCCAATGGTCTATGTATAATAGTTGAAGTACAATCTGTTCTTGTCATGGGTATATAGTTATAATCTTGTGCTTGTGAGAATATTCTATTAAGTTCTTTTCTATCAAAATTATGAGTATTTACCATCATATCTATAAAATCCATAAGCTCATAATTACCTTGAAAATCTCCTTTGAGTTCATCATAAATAACTTGTTTTGGAGCTTGTGTAATCTCTTTTTTTGTACTATTTGAAACATCTATTCCTAAATGAGTATAATTAATCGTTTTATTGTGTTCTTTGGTCTCTTTTTTAATATTCTTTGTGCTACATGCAGAAAAAAGTAGAAGAGAGAGGGTTAATGGATATATCTTATTATTTATTTTCACTTGTAATCCTATTTCTTGTTTATTTTTTATAATTATAATAGCTTATAATTGAATAGCCCATAAAAAAAGAGATAAAATATAAAGAAGATGAATAGCTTTAATGGATACTGTTCTTTACTGTGTTTTATATCTCTAAAATCAACAAAATATATAAAATGATAACTTCTAATATTTCATAGGGTATAATCACACAATTTAATCGGATGGAGATGATATGAGTTATAAGCCAAATGAAATAGAGACAAAATGGCAACGGATATGGAATGAAACAGGTGCATTTGAGCCACTAGATACCCAAGATTTACCAAAAAAATATATATTAAGTATGTTCCCATTTCCAAGTGGGCGACTACATATGGGACATGTACGAAATTATGCAATTGGTGATGCAATGGCTAGATATTATAGAAAACAGAACTATAATGTACTTCATCCAATTGGATGGGATGCTTTTGGAATGCCAGCAGAAAATGCAGCTATCAAACATGGCAGACATCCAAAAGATTGGACATACTCCAATATTGATTATATGCGAAAAGAGCTAAATAGTCTAGGTCTCTCATTTTCAAAAACAAGAGAGTTTGCTACTTGTGATGAGCTATACACTAGATGGGAACAAGAGTTTATAATTAAAATGTTTGAAGAGGGATTACTATATAGGGAGTCAACTACAGTAAATTGGTGTGAAGATTGTCATACCGTCTTGGCAAATGAACAGGTAGAAGATGGATGTTGTTGGCGTTGTCATCATCCTATTCAATCCAAAGAGATGCCAGGGTATTATATAGATATACTCAAATATGCAGATGAGTTATTAGAAGATTTGAAGCTACTAGATGGTCACTGGCCATCACAAGTTTTGGCAATGCAGAGTAACTGGATAGGTAAATCACAAGGATTAGAGTTTAGTTTTAATCTCTCTTCCAATTCTAAAGCAAAATTAGGAAATAAATTTAGTGGATTTGATGTATTTACTACAAGAGCTGATACTATATATGGTGTAACATATAGTGCATTAGCACCAGAACACCCTATTGTCAAAGAGTTGATCAGATCAGAGCTATTAGCTACTGATATAGTCTCTAAAATAACGGCTATGTCAAATATGAGTGAACGAGATAGAGCCCAAGCTACAAAAGAGGGATATGATTTAGGAATTACGGTTATACACCCACTAACAGGTGAGCAGATACCAGTTTGGACTGCTAACTTTGTACTTGCTAGTTATGGTGGTGGGGCTGTTATGGCAGTTCCTACTCATGATGAGAGAGATTTTGAGTTTGCAACACAATATAATCTTCCACTTAAATATGTAGTTGAGGGAGGTAAAGAGAACCAAGCATATACAGGAGAGGGTAAATTAATCAACTCGGCTCAATTTACAGGCATGCCCAATACCCAAGCCAAAAAAGAGATAATCAAACTATTTGAAGATAGAGGTTTAGGCAAAGGAACAACTAATTATAAACTTAGAAATTGGGGTGTAAGTCGCCAGAGATATTGGGGGGCACCAATTCCATTTGTACATTGTAATAGCTGTGGATTGGTGGCTGAAAAGGTAGAAAACTTGCCAATAGCTTTGCCTGAAGATGTAGAGATAACAGGAGAAGGTAACCCACTAGAGAACCACCCAACATGGAAAAATTGCCAATGTCCTAAATGTGGAGCAGATGCTATTCGTGAAACTGATACACTAGATACATTTGTGCAATCTAGTTGGTATCAATTCAGATACGCAACTCACCCAAGTAAATGGAATAGTATAGGTATAGATAAAGATGATGTAAATTATTGGTTTGGAGTTGACCAATATATTGGTGGAATAGAACATGCTATTTTACATCTATTATATGCAAGATTTTTTACTAAAGTATTAAGAGATTTAGGATTTATAGAAAATATCAAAGAGCCATTTGAAAATCTATTGACCCAAGGTATGGTACTTTTAAATGGAGCAAAAATGAGTAAATCCAAAGGTAATACTGTTGACCCTGATGAACTTATAGCTAAATATGGAGCAGATACATCAAGACTATTTACACTTTTTGCAGCCCCACCTCAAAAAGAGTTAGAGTGGAATGATAGTGCTGTAGAGGGGGCATTTAGATTTCTTAAAAAACTTTATGATAGAAAGTCCAAAGTCACAATCAATAATAAGCCAACTATAAACCAAAGCAGACTAAACAAAAATGAAAAATTAGCTAGAGTTAAAGTATATGAAGCACTACAAAAATCAATATTAGTTTATGAAAAGACATTTGCATTCAATACACTTATAGCCTCATGTATGGAAGCACTAAATGCACTAGACAAACAGAATAATAATAATGTGTGGAGTGAGGGAATGTATATTCTTTTACATCTATTAGAGCCTATCACTCCACATATCTGTGCAGAACTTAGTGATGAGCTTTTTAGCTTAAATAATTTAAAAGGTAAAATAGAGGTAATAGATGAGGTATTTATCCAAGAGAGTATAACTCTAGGTGTAGCAGTTAATGGGAAAAGAAGAGGTGAGATAGAGGTATCAGCCAATGCCTCCAAAGATAAAATTTTGGAAATTGCTAAATCTCAGGTGGAGAAATGGTTAAAAGATAAAACTATTCTCAAAGAGATAATAGTTCCTAATAAATTAGTTAACTTAGTAGTTAAGTAAACTATAAAGAAGCAATAGATGGCAAAAAAAAAGAAAAAACAGGCTATAAAAATAAATAATAAAATTAAAGAATTAATGAATGGTAAAGCTTTTGATGAGGGTATAAAATATCTTGATGATAATATATTAGTGGAACTGACTATGATACTTGAGCTTAAGATACCTATGCTTACTAAAAAAGAGATGGTTCGAGCATTGCGACAAGTTTGGTCAGAGGGGAATATAAATTTAAGGCTCAATATTTTAAACTATCTTGAACAATTAGGTCTTAAATCATCTAAAGAGATTAATAAATCTGATAAAGTGAGCTATATTTTAACTATATTAAATGATTTTGAACATAGCCAAGAGGAAGAAGATAATATATTGTCATCTTTTATAAATAGTAATTTCTCCAAAATTACTAAAGATAAAATAAAAAATAAACTAAACTATATTAGACAAGCTAAAAAAATAAAAAAATGGGAAGATATATTAGATGTAACAATCAATAATCTATCTCAAATGGAATTTTATCACTCTTATACTTTTGATATGAGCCAAGAAAGTTTCAATAAATCTCTATTAACTCAAACAAAACCTATAAATATGATACTACTCAATAGTAAAGAAGATGAAGAGATAAAAATAGTACTAGAAGAGTATAAAGAGGAGGCTATCAAAAAAAAAGAGGAAGAGATAGAGAGATTTCTAACTATAATAATAAATAAAGGTCACTGCTATCTAAAACCTCATGAGATAAATCAACTAGTGCGTCAAATGCCACCTGAAGATGATTTTTATAGTATAAACATACCTTTGGATATTCTCAAACGAATTATAAAATCAATAGATAAAGAGTATAAAGTAGCGGTTGAGGGCGAAAATATATATATCACCAAAGATAAACTATATCCTCTCTATAACAAAGAGTTACCTTATAGTGTCTTGGTAACTTATACTAGAGTTTTTATATATCATCTTATATGGAAAGAAGAAGAACTTCCTATAGTCTCTGATTTAACTCTTGTCAAAAGTGAAAACAAAAGAGATTTTGAATTTACTATTATAGGTTTGGAAAGGGAGTTAGAGAATTTAAGCCAAGGATTAGAATTAAATCACAATATAATAGAAAAATATATATTAAGATTTATTGAGCCTCAAATCACCTCATCACACTCTCTAAAAATCAAAGAGAAGATAAAAAAACGAATATATTATCACTTTTTGAAGCATATCCGTCCACTCAAAGAGAAAAAGAGAAAAGAGGAACTCTTAGCTAATACTATTAGAGATTTCAAATTACTCTATCCTATAGCTAGATTATTAAAGAGAGAGATAATATTTCATGTAGGCCCTACTAATAGTGGAAAAACTTATGAGGCACTCCAACATCTACAATCTGCCGATACAGGCTACTATTTAGCACCTCTACGACTATTGGCACTAGAAGGATATGAAACACTCAAAGCTAAAGGAGTTAGTATATCTTTGATAACAGGTGAAGAAGAGATAATAGATGAAGAGTCAACTCATATATCTTCTACAATAGAGATGATGAATACTTCTGTAGAGGTAGATGTAGCTATAATTGATGAGATACAGATGATAGATGATAGAGATAGAGGGTGGGCTTGGGCAAATGCTCTAATTGGTGTACCTGCCAAAAAAGTAATACTAACAGGTTCATCAAATGCTTTGGATGCTGTAACTAAGCTATGCGAATATCTTAATGAACCACTAGAGGTTATCCATTTTGAACGAAAAAATAAGCTTAAAATTCTAACTACCCCAACACCTATTCACTCTGTAGAAAAAGGAACAGCTATTATAGCTTTCTCCAGACGAGATGTACTAGGACTAAAACAACAGCTATCTAATAAATATAAGGTATCGGTAGTCTATGGAAACTTATCACCTGAAGTTAGAAGAGAAGAGGCTAGACGATTTAGAGAGGCACAGAGTGATATATTAGTAGCTACAGATGCGATTGCTATGGGTCTAAATCTACCTATTAAAACAGTTATATTTTCCAAAGATAATAAATTTGATGGACTAAGGAGAAGAGAACTACTACCTACAGAGGTAGCACAAATATCTGGCAGAGCTGGGCGATATGGATTGCAAGAGATTGGATATATTGGAGCATTAGATAATAAAAGTTTAGAGACTATTACTTCTAAATTTTATACCCCCTTACCCTCAATCAAACTTCCATTTTCAGTTATGGCAAGTTTGGAGCATGTAATGCTCATTGGTGAGATATTAGAAACTGAAAATTTATCTATTATTTTAACTTTCTTTGCTAATAATATGGAGTTTGAAGGACCTTTTGTAGCAGCTAATATCGACTCAATGTTAGAGATTGCATCAATAGTATCAGAATATGATTTAGAATTAAAGACACGATACTTCTTGGCTTGTGCCCCAGCTTCTATATCCTCCCCATATATAGAAGCTGTATTTCATAGATATATCAGACAGCTAGAGGCAAAAGAGAGTGTCAAATATATACCACCTAGAGATTTACCAAAATATGCTCAAACAAATGAAATGATGCTAAATGCAGAAGATAGAGTAAGAGAGATTTCTCTATATCTATGGTTATCATTCAAATTTCCTGATTTTTTTCCTGATACAGAACAAGCTATAGAAGCTAGAATAAGGTTAAATAGATTTATAGAGTCATCTCTAAAACAAGGTAATTTTATCAAGCAGTGTCGAAGATGTGGTAAAACACTTAACTTTACATATAGATTTTCTATATGTGATAGATGTTTTAGTAGAAGAGTTTCTAAAAATAGCTAACCAAAGAGTCATAGGTCAAAATTTCTCAAACTAGTGCCTATCTTATGCTAAGTGAAGTTTAATAGATGCGTAAATATTTAAACTTATTTTGATATAATTCGCCCTTAAATTGTTGTCTCACCAAAGAGTGTTGCAACGACCCCTATTATTGGGAAGAGCAAAATGCTAGAGCAGGTTAGTTGCCTGACACAAAAAACTATT
>CAZNJD010000041.1:0-4065 GCA_964573285.1 uncultured Sulfurovum sp.
ATGAGCTTATCTTAATAGAGGTTCAGCATAGTAGTGAGATAGACTATTTTCATAGAATGCTCTTTGGTGTATCGAAGCTAATTACAGAGTATATCAAAAAAGGCAAAGGTTACGCCAAAGTCAAAAAGGTTTACTCTGTAAATATTGTTTACTTTGCACTAGGTCAAGGTGAGGATTATGTTTACTATGGCAAAACTATATTTAGAGGGCTTCATAACAATGAAGATATTCTAAAACCATCGCAGAGACAAAAAGAGGATTTTAACATAGAAAAGATTTCAGATATTTATCCTGAATATTATGTTCTTAGAGTCAATCAATTTAATGATATAGCAAAAAATAGCCTTGATGAGTGGATATATTTTCTTAAAAATGAGGAGATAAAAACTCAATTTAAAGCAAAAGGATTAGATAAAGCAAAAGAGGCTTTGGATATGATGAAACTTGGAGATAAGGATAGAGCAGTTTATAAAAGACGAGAGGAGAATAAAATATATAAGGAGTCGCTTTTATATACTGCTAAAAAAGAGGGGAAAAAAGAGGGATTAGAAGAAGGAAAGAAAAAAGGACTAGAAGAAGGAGAGAAGAGAGCCAAAATAGAGATAGCCAAAAGTCTATTAGATATATTGGATATTGAGACTATCTCTCTCAAAACAGGTTTAACCATAGAAGAGATTATATTGCTAAAATAGTAGATAATCTGAGTCTGTGAAACGAGTTAGGAAATTGATAGATATAACTGATATGAAAATAGTTATTTTATAGCGTTGAGTTTAATTCTTATCGCCCATATATCGCACCTCAGGAGAGGATGCGACGAGGTGGAGCGAGTCAATTGAGATAAAGATTGAAGACTAACTTAAACGATAAAATGGCTTTAAATTATTGTTTTTTGGTACTTTATAGAGAATTGTGAATGAGATTAGATTATGAAGTGGTACACTCAAAGGGATTTGAACCCCTGACCTACGGTACCGCAAACCGTTGCTCTATCCAGCTGAGCTATGAGTGCTTGTGTTATACGGTTGAAATTATAGCCCATTTTTCTTATAATTTCAAGGATTAATATCTATTATTGAGTATTTTGCTTATACTCTCTTAAAATCATCTCTATTTTAGTTTTTGGAATATTTAAACTATTTTCTATTACCATAATATCTTTACCCTCTTTATACATTTTAATAATTTGCTCTTTTATTTCGCTAGAAATTGGAGTAAGTCTCTCTTCTAGCTCATATATATAATACTCTAAGTGTGTTATCCTCTCTTCTAATAGTTCCAAATACTCTGATTTAAGAGAGGTTGTTTGCATATCTTTCCAAAATAGATAACATATTACACTAAAAAATCCTATCAAAGAAAATATACTTATAATATATAATGTTTCCAATTATATAACCTCCAAAATAATTAATATTAAAAACATAATGCCAAGATACCCATTCACAGTAAAAAATGCTCTATCTATTTTAGTGAAATCCTTATTAACTAGATAGTGTTCATAAGTTAGGGCAATAGCACTTAATATAATAGCTAATTGTGCTGAAAAACCAAGCTTATCATTTATAATAAAGAGTGTCCAAAAAAGAATAGTCAAGATATGAAACACTTTAGCAATATTCATAGTATTTTTCACTCCAAATTTAGATGGAATAGAGTGTAAATTATTTGCTTTATCAAACTCTATATCTTGAAGTGAATAGAGTAAATCAAATCCAGCGACCCAAAATAAAACTCCAATAGCTAAATATATAGACCATAATGTAATTTCTCCTGATACAGCGACTACTCCAGCAATAGGTGCTAATCCTAAAGATAGACCTAAAATTAGATGTGCCATAGAAGAGAACCGTTTAAATAGAGTATATGCTCCAAGTATTATCAAGATAGGTATAGATAATTTTAGTGCCAAATCATTTATAAAATAGGCTACAGAAATAAATATTATGGCATTTATAATAATAAAAGCCAACATAGTAGCAGAAGATACTCTACCATCAACAGATGGACGATTTCGTGTTCGTGGGTTCAACTTATCAATATCACGGTCAAGATAACGATTAACCCCCATAGCAAAATTTCTAGCACTAATAGCTGCCAAAATTCCTAAAAAAAACAATTTCCACCCAAACCATCCATGACTAGCGACAAGCATAGCAATAAATATAAAAGGAAGAGAAAAAATAGAGTGTTGAAACATAACTAATTCAGATAAATTAGCCAATTTAGTTTTAAAATTACTCATTAAGGATGTCTTATTTTTATCTTACTATTTAGAGACCAAGCAATAACTAAAACAAATACTCCAAATATATAAGGATTTGATATTAATCCATAAGCAAATATAAGATATAAAAGCCATAAAAGTATAGCTCCAAGAGGTGTTGGTACTCCCTCAAAATATTTAGTTACACTTCCCTCTTCTGATTTTATATTAAACTCAATTAGTCGTCTAAGCCCTGCAATAATATAAGTTATAAATATAATACCAAGAACTATTTGTGTTATAGGAAGACTATGAGCTGTAATAGCATAATAGAGTAAAAATGAAGGCATCACTACAAAAGAGATAAAATCAGCATAGCTATCAACTTGAATACCAAACTCTGTTGATAGATTATATCTCCTTGCTACTTTTCCATCTGCTATATCTAATGCCCCTGCAATCCATGCTAAAATAATAGCTGTCAAAAAATCTCCACGAACGATAAAACTAATAGCAATAATTCCACAAGCTATATTACCAAATGTAATTAAATTTGCTAAATTAAAACGGTTGTTTTTCTCAAATAACATTTTTCATCCTTTTTTTAAAATGTTATTTTACCCTATTAGTTATTATGCTATTATTTTAAATGTATTTATTTAAACAAATTGCCTTAATAGGTCAAACAGCTTCAGGTAAAACAGCATTAGCAATAGATTATGCCCAAAAACATAATGCCAATATTCTATCATTAGACTCTTTGGCTATATATAAAGAGATAGATATAGTATCAGCCAAACCTACAATAGAAGAGAGAGCAGGAGTAAAACATTATGGTATTGATGTGATTTATCCCAATGAGTTATTTAATGTTACGCTATTTATAGACCTCTATAAACAGGCAAGAGAAGAGTCTATAGCTCAAGGTATGGGACTAGTAATTGTTGGTGGGACAAGCTTCTATCTTAAAAGTTTAATAGATGGAATTAGCCCTATGCCTACTATTTCAGAAAAAAGTTATAAATTAACCCAAGAGCTATCTCAAAATATAGAGGAAGCTTATAATATGCTATATATAATGGACAAAGATTATATGCAAAATATAGAGATTACAGACCATTATCGTATAGAAAAAATGTTAAATCTATATTTTGAGACAGGTTTAACTCCTACAAAATATTTCAAAGCCAATCCTCCAGAACCAACTATTACAGAACCTTTGCCAATATATGAGATAGCCGTAAATAGAGATATTCTTAGAGAAAGAATTAGAATACGAACAGAGAAAATGTTAGATATGGGATTGATTAATGAGATAGCATACTTAGAAAAAAAATATACACAATCTCCTAACTGTATGAAAGCTATTGGAATTAGGGAAGTTTTGGATTATTTTAATGGTATTTATAATATCAATGAGTTGAAAGAGAAAATTATAGTACACACAGCACAACTTGCTAAGAGGCAAGGAACTTTTAATCGTTCACAATTTAAAGATAGAGTATCATTGCCTCTTGATAAGTTAAAAAGAACCAATTTTTAGAAATCAAATCTCCCATCTTTATCACCAAACCCAAATTTCAAAAATCAAAAGCCCGAGATTTCGGGCTTCTCTTCCAAAAAAAGATTAAATTCGGCGAAAATGTAGTGACAACTTTTTGAACTTATTTGATTTATTATTGGGATTATGGTAATATTTCGGTAGTGATAAGGAGTCTAATATGTTTATCAGAGTAATAAATAGCAAAAATCATAAATATATAAAAGTCGTAGAAAACTATAGAGAAGATGGGAAAGTAAAACAAAAGGTTATTGCCAATTTAGGAAAGCTAGAGGATATAAGTGAAAGAGAGGCAGAA
>CAZNJD010000042.1:0-47114 GCA_964573285.1 uncultured Sulfurovum sp.
AAGTAACATACCCCCAATAAAACCACCTATAAAAGTACCAAAGTAACCAAAACTATTAAAGATACCTAGAACTTTACCTCGTTGATGTACTTTGGCATACTTGGATGCTAGTGACTGCAATATAGGCTCTTGTAGGTTAAATCCTATAAAGAAAATTATAATTCCTGATGTAAACATCATATAGGTGTGGCTAAGTCCAATAATCAAATAAGAAATAGCTAAAAAAAGAATACCCAAAAGTAAAATAAGTTTATATTTTCCCTTTTTCTCTGCAATCATTGCTGCTGGTCCCATTGCTAATATTCCTACTATCATTGATGGTAAATAGATTTTATAAAGCTCTGCTTTGTCCCAACCATAAGTTTGTGTCAAAACAATAGGAATAATCATAAAAGCAAAGGTCATAAACCCTTTGACTAGCATATTAGTAATATTCATTTTCATGAGGTTTTTATTTTCAAAGAGATTAAATTTATCATTCTCTAAGTAAGTATGCTTAATCGTTGGAGGAGTTGGTACATATTTAATCAAAATAAAGATAGAGAGTAGTGCCAAAAATGAAACCAAGAAGAATAGAGTTGCAACTCCACCAAAATGTGCAGCAATAGTAGGACCTGCCACCATAGAGATAGCAAATGCCATACCAATGCTTCCACCCATAATAGCCATTGCTTTACCTCGCTCCTCTTCACGCACCACATCACTAATAGTTGCTGTAATAACTGAACCTATCGCTCCTGCTCCTTGAAGTAGTCGTCCTAATAAGAGCATATAGATATTATTAGCTAATCCTGCAACCAATGAACCAATAGCAAAGATAATCAAACCAATAATAATAGTCTTTTTCCGTCCTATCTTATCACTAAGTGTTCCAAATGGCACTTGAAAAAGCATTTGAGTTATTGCATACCCTCCAATAATAATTCCTACCATTGTATGGCTAGAGTTGGGCATATTTAACGCATATATAGAAAGTACAGGCAAAACAATAAAAAGCCCAAACATTCTAATTGAAATAATTAAATTTAATGATAAAATTTTTTTAAACATAGATTTTCCTTTATAAGTTTAAATTATAAGTGTAGTTCAAATGAATTATACTCTTTTTAGCTAAAAGTTTAATAGTTGAAAAGAGTTAAAACTATTAAAACTTTTTTACCTCAATAAGCTTTAAAAAAACCGTATAATCATACCAAAAACAACTTTTGGCTATAATCACGCAATTTTTAATATATATGTTAGGATAATAGAGTGATTACATTAAAAGAAGCATTAACAAGAAGCAAAGAAGAGTTAGATGCACTAAAAATAGAGATAGAAGTAAAAGCCAAAGAGAGTGGACTAAATGCTTATATTGGATTTGAAACAACAGGTGAGGGTGTGCCAATCCTTATCAAAGATAATATTCAAGTCAAAGATTGGGCAGTAACAAGTGGCTCAGCAATTTTACAAGGATATATTGCTCCATATAATGCAACTGTTATCAAAAACCTAAAAGCTAAAGGTTTTGCTCCCTTTGGTAGAGCTAATATGGATGAATTTGCTATGGGTTCTACTACTGAGAGTTCATATTATGGTATAACCAAAAATCCTTATAATAAAGATAGAGTACCAGGTGGAAGTTCTGGTGGTAGTGCTGCTGCTGTGGCAGGTGGTATTGCTATTGCTGCACTAGGGTCTGATACAGGTGGTTCTATTCGTCAACCAGCTGCATATTGTGGTTGTGTAGGAATGAAGCCAACTTATGGGCGAGTTAGCCGTTTCGGATTGGCATCTTATGCTTCATCACTTGACCAAATTGGACCAATTACTCAAAATGTAGAAGATGCTGCAATTCTTTATGATGCTATTGCTTCTTATGACCCGAAAGACTCTACTAGTTCAGATTTGGAATTGGTAAGTATTGCCCAAAATTTAAATCCTAATAGAAAACTAACTATTGCTGTTATAGATAATTATATAGAAGAAGCTGATGAAGATATTCAAAAAGGTTATAAAACTGCATTAAAAGCATTAAAAGAGGCAGGACATACTTTAATTCATAAAACTATGTCCAATACTAAATATGATATTGCAACATATTATATAGTGGCAACAGCAGAAGCTACAACTAATCTAGCTCGATATGATGGAATTAGATATGGTAATACTCAAAAAGGAAATAATCTTGAAGAGACCTATTTAAATACTAGAGGTTTATTTGGAGATGAGGTAAAAAGACGGATTTTACTTGGTAACTTTGTACTCTCTTCTGGATATTATGATGCATATTATCTCAAAGCTCAAAAAGTTAGACATCTAATCCGAGATGAGTTTAATAAGATTTTCCAAGAGGCGAATTTGATACTCTCTCCTGTAGCTCCATCAGTTGCACCGAAAATTGGAACTATTCAAGACCCACTAGAGATGTATAAAAGTGATATGTTTACTATTGCTATCAACTTAGCAGGGTTACCAGCCATATCTTTGCCAATAGAAAAAAATAGTGAGGGAATGCCAGTAGGTTTGCAACTGATAGGAAAAGCATTTGATGAACAAGCTGTATTTGATGGGGCATTTAGCCTAGAAAAAGCTATTAATTATAATAAATAAAGGAAAATATATGAATATCAAAATGAGAGCATTGACATTTGAAGATGTACTGTTAGTCCCACAACACTCAACTGTATTACCTAAAGATGTTTCTATTAAAACAAATCTAACCAAAAGAGTAACTCTAAATGCTCCTTTGGTATCTGCTGCTATGGATACAGTTACAGAGTATAGTACAGCTATTGCTATGGCAAGACTTGGTGGAATTGGTATTATTCATAAAAATATGGATATAGCTACTCAAGCAAAACAGGTAAATAAAGTTAAAAAATCAGAGAGTGGAATTATTATTGACCCTGTATTTATCTCTCCTAATAAAACAGTAGCACATGCTGATGCTCTAATGGGTGAGTATAAAATCTCAGGTGTTCCTGTAGTTGATGATGATATGAGACTGCTTGGTATTATTACCAATCGTGATATGCGTTTCATTACTGATATGTCGGAAATAATATCTGATGTTATGACCAAAGCACCACTAATAACAGCAAAAGCAGGAACTACACTTGATGAAGCAACTAAGATTTTACAAAAGCATAAAATAGAGAAACTACCAATAGTAGATGCCGATAATATACTTCATGGATTAATTACCATAAAAGATATAGAAAAAAGAGAACAGTTTCCAAATTCCAATAAAGATAAACATGGAAGACTAAGAGTAGGTGCAGCTATTGGAGTAGGACAATTTGATAGAGCCTCAGCTTTGGTTAAAGCAGGTGTTGATGTACTTGTATTAGATTCAGCACATGGTCATTCCCAAGGTATTATAGATACTCTCAAAGAGATAAAAGCAAATCTTGATATAGATGTGATAGCAGGTAATATTGCTACAGGAGTAGCAGCTAAAGATTTAATAGAAGCAGGTGCAGATGCACTCAAAGTAGGAATTGGGCCGGGTTCAATCTGTACTACCAGAATAGTTGCAGGTGTTGGTGTTCCACAAATATCAGCAATTGATGAGGTATCAACTGTAGCTAATGCTTTGGGTGTGCCTGTTATTGCAGATGGTGGGATTAGATACTCTGGAGATGTAGCTAAAGCTTTAGCTGTGGGTGCAAGTTCTGTGATGTTAGGTTCTGCATTGGCAGGGACTTATGAAGCACCAGGAGAGATGATACTATTTAATGGGCGACAGTTCAAAGAGTATAGAGGAATGGGAAGTATTGGAGCTATGAATAAAGGTAGTACCGATAGATATTTTCAGGATGGAACAGCATCAGATAAACTTGTACCAGAAGGAATAGAGGGTAGAGTTCCTTATCGAGGTCGAATTAGTAGTGTAATCCATCAGATGATAGGAGGGCTACGAAGCTCTATGGGTTATTGTGGTTCAAAAGATATTCCTACTTTTTGGGAAAAATATGAATTTGTTGAGATTACAAGTGCAGGACTTAAAGAGTCTCATGTACATGATGTGACTATTACTAAAGAGAGTCCTAATTATCATTCATAGTTATATTTAGATAGAGAGAAGAGATATATGGGAGATAATAAAAAATGATGAGTTTTTTAACTTTTAGGAGTTTTATATCTGTAGATATACTAATCCTATCTTATTATATAGGAGCAGTTATCATTCCTATGGCTATGTGGTTTAGTAAAGCTTATCTACAGAGAAAATTTCATCTATTAGATAGAGTCAATCATATAATAATAACTCTCTTTGGAAAACTTACTCTAAAGAAAAAAATAGTATCTATCTTGATTATTATCATGCTATTTATCTCAATGGAGATAGTCTGGAGAATGTGCTTTGAAGTAATGATTGGATATTTTCAGATGATAGAGGCTTTGAAAAATACATGAAAATAAGCTTATAATATCTTTATTTCAAATCAAAGTTTAATATGATTTTGCTAATATAAGCAAAATTATTTAATTAAAGAAAGTAAATTGTGAAAAAAACAGAAGATATTTTTAATTTTCAAGCTACAAGTGATAATTGTGTCAAATGTGGAAAATGTATTCCAGTATGTACTATACATCAAATTAATGCAGATGAAGTTACCTCTCCGAGAGGATTTATAGATTTATTAGGACAGTATCAACAAGGTAATTTAAAACTAGATAAAAATGCCAAAGATATATTTGAGAGCTGTTTTCTATGTACTGCATGTACTGAGGTTTGTCCAAACTCTTTGCCTACAGATATGGTTATAGAGGAGGTTAGAGCTGATATAGCTGATAAATTTGGAATAACATGGTTCAAAAAAGCATTTTTTATACTATTGCGTTATAGAAAATTGATGGATATTATGATGAAATTGGGTTATACATTTAGAACTTGTGGCTTCAAAGATGATAGAAAAAGAGGAGGAATAATTCCACGATTTCCTATGCCTATAATTAAAAGTGGACGATTACTACCATCACTTGGTAAAATTAGCTTTTTGAATAAATATCCAGAACAGATAAATAATGGTGGCAAACGGCGAGTAGCTATATTTATTGGCTGTTTGGCAAACTATAATTATACAACTATTGGTGATAGTTTGATAGATATATGTACAGAATTGGGAATTGATGCTTTTATCCCAAAAGAGCAGAAATGCTGTTCTGCTCCTGCTTATTTTACAGGTGATTTTTATACAGTTGAGACTTTAAGTAAACAGAATATAGAGTATTTTGAGACATTTATAGATGATGTAGAGGCGATTATTATTCCAGAGGCTACATGTAGTGCTATGATTAAACATGATTGGGAAATATTTTTTAATAATCGTGGTATGAGTGATTGGGCAAAACGAGCCAAAAAGCTAAATGAGAAAATCTTTATGGCTACAGAGTGGTTTGAGAAACATACAGAGCTAAAAGAGATATTAGCTAGTAAAAATATCAAATTTGAAGATACTATAACTTATCATGATGCTTGTCATGCCAAAAAAGTACAAGGATTATATAAAGAACCCAGAGCCTTGTTATCTCAGAACTATACTATAAAGGAGATGAGTGATAGTAATAGATGTTGTGGTTTTGGTGGGGTTACTATACAGACTGAAAAGTATCATTTCGCCGAACTTGCAGGAAAACCAAAAGCTAAAATGATAGAGGATACAGGTGCAAAAATAGTAAGTGCTGAGTGTAGTGCTTGTCGTATGCAGATAAGCAATTCTCTACATCAAGCAGATGTTGATGTGGTATTCAAAAACCCTGTTGAGTTAATTGCAGAAGTGTTAAAAAAATAAGATTATCTATAATCTTTTATAGCTTGTTGAGCCTCTCTTAGTTGGGTTCTTCTTTTTAATGTCTCTCTTTTATCATGTAACTGTTTACCTTTGGCTATAGCTATACTGACTTTGGCTAAATTTCGTTTATTAAAATATAGGCTTAATGGGACTATAGTAAATCCATCTTTTTCAACCTTGGAGAAGAGTTTATCTAACTCTTTAGTATGTAGTAGTAGTTTTCTAGGACTTCTCGTATCTCTTGCATAGTTAGTATTAGTTGTCTCTAGGTGTGCGATATGTGCGTTCATTAGGTATAGTTCACCTTTGATAAAACGACAAAAAGCATCATTTAGATTGGCTCTTTTGGCTCTTAGAGCTTTAACCTCACTTCCTTGTAGAACTATACCTGCTTCATAATTTTCTAATATTTCATAATCATGGTATGCTTTTCTGTTTTTAGTGATTGTTACTGACATAATTTATTCTCTTTTTCTCATATTATATCAAAAATTTTGAAAAATACTCTAGCTACATAAAGATATCACTATCTTTTATCTCTATAATAGCAAAGAAATTTTTACTCTAACTCCATAGCCAATCTCTTAGCCCCTTTGAAATCAGCCTTGCCAGTTCCAAGCTTGGGAATTTCATCCACTTTATAATAACTACTCGGAATATAGAGAGGATTTAATTTTAGCTCTTTTATCTGCTGTTTTAACTCCTCTAAATCTTTATCACCCTCTAATAGCAATACTATTTTTTCACCTTTTTTACTATCAGCAATAGCTGTAATAGCTATTTGACTATACTCATTGAGTAGTTTACCAATCTCTTGTTCTACTAAACCCAAACTTATCATCTCTCCACCTATTTTGGCAAATCTACTATATCTATCAACAATAGTTACAAATCCATCCTCATCTATATGCCCTTTATCTCCTGTAATATACCATCTGATACCATCTATCTCTTTGATTACAGATTTGGTTTTCTCTTTATCACCTAGATAACCTTTCATAACTTGTGTACCACCAATTAGCATCATTCCATCTTCTCCTATTGGTAGTGGTTTGAGCGTATCGGGGTCAACTATCATAAAACTACTTCCTGGTAATGCTAAACCGATAGTTCCTGTTTTATTTCCTATTTGTATATGATAATCATCACTGTCTATGGCATCATGAATATTACAACTAGCCACAGGTGTGGTCTCTGTAGTTCCATATCCCTCTAAAATCGTTTTTCCAAATCTGGATTTAAATAGTTCAGCTATCTCTTTTGGTAATTTTTCTGCTCCTGCTATTACCATTCGTAAAGAGTTAAACATCAATGGATGTATCTTTCTATTTCTAGCATATAATCTATAAAAAGTAGCTGTGGCAAAAAGTAGTGTAGCATTATATTTAACTGATAATTTTGCTATACCATAACCATCTGTTGGGTCTGGATGACAAACTACAGGTACACCCTCTATTAGTGGAAATAGTGTTGAAACTGTTAATCCAAATGAGTGAAAGATAGGTAGAGTCCCAAGCATTATATCTTGTTCAGTTGGATTTAGTACTGTAGCTATCTGTTTAATATTTCCCATAATATTTATATGACTTAATTCTATACCTTTTGGAGTACCCTCACTTCCACTAGAAAATAGGATTGAAGCTGTATCTGTGGATTTAACCTTTTTTATAAATAACATACTCAAAATAGTAGTAGGAAGTAGTTTAACCATAAGTAAAGTCATTAACTGTGATGATTTACTCATTTTGACTT
Organism: uncultured Sulfurovum sp.; assembly: GCA_964573285.1. GTDB lineage: Bacteria > Campylobacterota > Campylobacteria > Campylobacterales > Sulfurovaceae > UBA1140. The sequence continues at coordinate 7,533 of CAZNJD010000042.1, forward strand.
TTAGCTCTTCTAGTATAATAACATTAAGAGTATCTAATGCTTTATCTAAATCAAATCCTTTGGCTTTTAATTTAATTAAAAACTGTTTTGATGTAATTATATAATTAATATTAGCTATCTCTATAGCTTGTTTAAGACTCTGTGTTCCACTAGAATAATTTAGATTAACTATAGTTTTTCCTAGTGTTAACAGAGCCATATTAGAAATAGCTCCACCTGCACTTGTAGGTAGAATTAGACCTATATTTTGTTCCTCTCCCAAAAGCTTTTTAAATGCCTTTCGCATAAGTAAAACAGCTGTGATAAATCTATATCCATTTAGTTCTACTCCTGTAGAATCAGCAATTACCAATCCTCTTTTGACCTGTTTTGCCTCTTTTATCCATGCTTTTGGCAGAGTTGGTAGTCGTTTGGTATAACTCTCCCATGAGCTAATAGATAGTTTGAATACTGCATCTTTAACCTCAATAGCTGTACTATGTATAGGCATTGATTTCCCAAAAGATACTCCTATATCAGTTGATTTTTTGTTCTTCATTTTATTTGATGCGTGAGAGAACTTACCTTCCCATAATCCTCGTAAATAAAAGGGAACTATAATAGCCCCTCTAACATCTGCTGTTGCTAGTTCAAAACCTTTTTGAAACTGTCCTAAATGTCCATTTCGAGATAGGTGTCCTTCTGGAAAAATAGCAACGGTATCTCCATTGTTTAATGCTTTGGAGATTAAAGAGAGTGCTTTTTTACCTCCTCTAGGAGATATAGGGATAGCTCTAAAAAATTTAAAAATAGGTTTGAGATACCATATATTATAATATCTTCTATCTATAACAAATCGTATCTGTTTAGGATAAGCTATTTGTAAAAATGCCCAATCCAAAAATGATATATGGTTACCAAGGAGAAGCACTCCACGGCTTGATTTGATATTATCTAATCCCTCTGTATAGATTTTATATCTAAGCCCAAAGAAAAATCGAACTACAAAACGAACCATTGATTGAGGCAATTTAATAAGAGTATAAAGAAACCCTATCAAAGCAATAAACATTGCCAATGTAAAGAGTCCTTTACTAGAAAATCCAAAATAAGCAAATAGTGCAGAGAGTATCAAAAATATAAACATTGATACATTTTGCATAAAGTTACTTCCAGCTAATACTTTTCCCATCATTCGTGTAGGTGTAGCAAACTGAATAAGTGTATTAAGAGGTACTATAAATAATCCAGAGAAAAAACCATAAAAGAAAAAAAGTATTCCCAAAGAGATTAATGAGTTTAAACTAGAGATAAAAAAAAGTGATACAGTAATACCCAAAGCACCAACAGGGATAATCCCTGTCTCTATATATTTACGACTCACTCGACCAACAAATAGTGAACCAGCTACTATTCCAAGACCAGATATAGATAAAAGACCCTGTGCAATAACTGTATTGGTAACTCCCATATTCTCTTTGAGATATTCACCAAATATGGCAACTACAAGCTGAGAGATACCCCAAAATATAGATAATCCTATAATAGAGAGCCAAACAGTTTGATTTCTTTTAATGACTCTTATATTACCTCTAAGATATGTTAGATTTGCATACCTTTTAGGTTTGAATTTCATACCCTTTTTTATTTCTACTTTTCTAATAAGATGAAGTGATAATAAAAATTCTAAAATAGAAGCACCAATCAATGCAAATCCGAGAGGATATATAGCTTGAAGTATCCTCACCTTATCTATTTGATTATCAAGAAGTGACTCAAAAAATATGGAATAAACAACTGCACCTGCCAATATAGAGATAATAGTAACTGATTGTACCATTGCATTAGCTTGTGTTAATCTCTCATTCCCTACCATCTCTTTTATCAATCCATATTTAGCAGGAGCATAGATAGCACTTTGTGCTGCCAAAATAAAGGTCATAGCAAAAGCAAACCAAAACCAACCCATAATATAAGAAAAAAGTATTAGGGTAGTAATTCCTACAGCCAAAAGTGAAGCAACTCTAATTATCTGAACTTTTGGATATTTATCACTCAAAAATCCAGCAGGAGAGAATAAAAAAATAAAAGGTAGAAGAATTAAAGCATTGACTATAGCCGTTAAAATAATAAGCTCACTTCCATCATAAGCTTTGAATATAGTGTTTTGAAGTATAATTTTATGTCCAAGGTCGGTCATAGCATTTAAAAAAACTATAAATATATAAGGTGTAAATCCTCCAATTTTAAATAACTGTTTCATTTTTCTTCTCCATTTGGTTTTGGTGTTCTAATAGAGTGCGTCTATTATAGATATATGGCTTAACTTTTGATATACTCCCCATTTAGTATTTTGATTTCTGATAGATTTTGTAAATGAAATAGAGGGGAATTTATCTGAATGATTTATATATTTTATTTTGTTTTTCATTGTCATATTATACCATTGAGAACTTAAAGCATTGATGATAACCATCTTTGGAAAAAAATAAGTTAATAAAGAACTAATCTATTTTAGTATATAATCGTAAAGTTAATTTTACTATATAGGATAAATATTGAAAAGCATATTAAACAAATTATTTGAGTTGTCAAATCAAAAACTTAATTTACCCAACAGCAGTTATAAAAGATTTTTATTTGAAAATATCAAGAGTAGTAGTTCTAGGTTTATGGGTATTTATGGTTCTCGTGGTGTTGGGAAAACAACTATGATGCTTCAAGTAGCAAAATCTTTAAACTTTGAAAGTGATGAGATACTTTATATATCTTGTGACCATCCAATATTGGCAGATGTATCTATCTTTGAACTTATTCAAGAGTTTTATCAATATGGTGGTAAGTTTATATTTATAGATGAAATACACGAGGCAAAAAACTTTGAACAAGAGCTAAAAAGTGTATATGATTTTATAGATATAAAAGTTCTATTTTCAGGTTCAAGTGCTATTAAATTAACCAATCCATCTTTTACAAGACGATTTCCCATGTATCATCTGCCTATTTTATCTTTTAAAGAGTATTTAGAGCTGACATTAGGCATAAACCTATCTAGCTATAGTTTTGAAGATATTCTAAATAACCATAGCAATATCTCAAATCATATTATAAATACTTTGCAAGATGAAAAGATTTTAAAACACTTTACTAACTATCTTAAAGTTGGAGCTTATCCATTTTATTTTGAAAACAAAGATAGATATAAACAGATGGTATTGGATACTACAAATACAATACTTCATACTGATTTAGGTTCTATTTATAATATATCAGGTAAAAAAATCGTTTTATTAAAGAAACTTTTGACAAGTATTTGTTTGTCAAATCCTTTAGAGTTAAGTATAGAAAAATTATCTCAAAAAGTTGGTACTTCAAAAGTTACATTATATAAATATATAGAGTATTTACATAAAGCAGAGTTACTAACACATATTGTTTTTGAAGGTAAAAGATTTAAATCTTTGCAAAAACCAGATAAATTATACTTAGCTAACAGTACGCTTTTTAATGTTTTATGTATAGAACCAAAGATTGGCACAATAAGAGAGAGTTTTTTTACTTCACAAGTTGGTGTAAATTCAAGTATATATTATGTAGAGAGAGGTGATTTTTTAATTGATGAAAAATATACAGTAGAGATAGGTGGAAAAAACAAAGGCTTTGAACAGATAAAAGATATTCAAAACTCTTTTGTGATTGCCGATGATATTGAAATTGGCTTTAAAAATAGAGTACCATTATATCTGTTCGGATTTTTATATTGATTTTAAGCATATTTAGATTAAAACTTCTACTTCTCCAAAGCCAACCGAATTTTAATGATTTTAAACAAATTTAGCTATAATCAACCCAATAAAACTATAATTTGAATGGAACAACAAATGAAAAAAATTTTACCTATTTTGCTTTTTGCAATTATAAACTCACAAGCCCAAATAATTGATGCTATAGCTATTGATGTTAATGGTGAACCGATTACTACACTAGAGATAGAAGCAGTACAGTCTAAACTAAATATGTCGAAGAAAGCAGCAGTCGAGGCTCTAATTAGAGATAGATTGGAAAAAAGTGCTATAGAAAAAGCAAATATAGAAATATCTCCCCAAGAGGTTGATGCTAAAATAGAGCAGATAGCAAATGCTAGAAAATTAAGCAGAGAAGATATGAAAAATGCTTTAGCCAAAAATGGATTAACTTGGAAAGCTTATAAAAAACAACTCTCTTTAGAGATGAAAAAAGAGAAGTTTTTTGCTAAGAATATCGCTTCATCAATATCAAGACCAACAGATGAAGATTTAAAATTATTTTATGAAACACACAAAGATAAATTCTCATCTAAACCTATATCTCAAATTAGTATGATTGCATATGCTAGTAACTCATCTAAAAAATTACAAGAAGCTATGCAAAATCCTATGAGACAATTTGATGGTGTACAACAAAAAAGTATATTAGCAAGTAGTAATGAGATGAACCCTCAACTATATAACTTAATTAGTAATACACCAGAGGGAAGTTTCACTAAACCTATCAATACAGGTAGAGGTTTTGTAGCATATTTCATTAAATCAAAAGCCAATTCACAAAGTGGATTTGAAGCAATTAAAAATCAAGTTGCAATGGCATGGATGCAAGAAGAGAGAATTAAAGCTAGTAAAAACTTTTTGAATAAACTCAAAAATAGTGCAGATATTCGAGTTATTCGCCTCTAAAGAGTACTATTTACTACTCTTTAACTAATTCATTGTAAACTTGTTCTAATTGCTCTTTGATTATTCCACCAACATGAATAATCTCCACTTTTCCTTTTCTGTTTAATCCAATTAGAAAAGGGATAGAACCACTCCACTCTGCTTTAGCTTGAATATAGTTTACAAAATTCATCGCCTCTTCTAGTTCAATAAGATTATAATTTATCCCTTTGCTTTTAGCAAAACTTTTGAGCTGTTCTTTATCAAGACCTTGTACTTCCAATGCCACTATAGATAAATCTTTATGCTTTTTTTGTATATCAATTAAATCAGGTATCTCTCTAAGACATGGAGGACATTTATGCCCAAAGAATAGTAAAAATATTGCTTTCTCTTTTATCTCTTTAAACTTTAATCCATTATCTATTTCTGTTATATGAAACTCTTTTCCATTTATAGTTTTCAGATTAAATTCAATCTTTGGAGTAGCTTTACTCTTAGATACAGTTGTATTAATGTCCGTTTTAGTTTTGAGCTGAGTAGTGTTATTCTCTTTTTTGTCACATCCTGATAATAGAAACAGTAATGTCAATAGAGTTATCGTAAATTTATACATAATTGATGGTTCTCCTTTTTTTATCAAAGACATTATATCACTTTTTTGGTAAAATATTGTTCAAGGATGAAAAATGGATGCTTATGAATATAGTGAATTGTTAAAAACACTTACACTAAAGATTAAAAATATAGAAAATATTGTTAAACCAGATGCTATAAAAGCTAGACTAGAAGAGATAAATACTATACAACAAGAGCCGAGCTTTTGGGAGGATGCCAAAAATGCATCAAAAATATCTCAAGAAAAGACAAAATCAGAAAGAGTACTAGCAAAATATCAAGAAGCTTATGATTCTGTTATGGATGCTAGTGAGTTTTTTGATATGGCAAAATCTGAAAATGATGAAGATACACTAGAGATGCTTTATGAAGATGCTCTAAATCTAAATAAAAGTATTAAAGATTTAGAAGTGCAGATGATGTTAAGTGGAGAACATGATAGCAATAATGCTATAATCTCTATTCACCCAGGGGCTGGGGGAACAGAATCGCAAGATTGGGCAAGTATGTTATATAGGATGTATCTAAGATGGGCTGAACGAAAAGGCTTTAAAGTAGAAGGACTTGATTATCAAGCAGGAGATGAAGCAGGAATTAAAGATGTTAGCTTTATTATTAAAGGTGAAAATGCTTATGGATACCTCAAAGTAGAAAATGGAATACATAGATTAGTTCGTATCTCCCCATTTGATAGCAATGCTAAACGGCATACCTCTTTTAGCTCGGTTATGGTCTCCCCTGAAGTTGATGATGATATAGATATAGAGATAGAAGATAAAGATATTAGAATAGATACCTATAGAGCTAGTGGAGCTGGAGGTCAACATGTCAACAAAACAGACAGTGCTATTAGAATTACACATATAGAGACCAATATTGTAGTACAGTGTCAAAACGGTAGAAGTCAACATAAAAATAAAGCAACGGCAATTAAAATGTTAAAATCAAGGCTTTATGAGTATGAGATGGAGAAAAAACAAGCCAAACTAGATGGTGTAGAAAAGAGTGATATAGGTTGGGGACATCAAATTCGTTCATATGTAATGGCACCTTATCAACAAGTCAAAGATACAAGAAGTAATCAGCCCTTTTCTAATGTAGATGGGATTTTAGATGGTGATTTAGATAAGCTTATAGAAGGTGTACTTATAGCATTGGTAAAATAAAATTATGATAATAATATATATATTTTACTATTTATCTCTTATTTCACACAATCTCTACACAAATTTTTTTTAAACTATATGCAACATAAATAAAGGAAAGTTATGAACCTTGTTAAATTGATGCTAATAATATTATTTGGACTAGCTCTAAGTACCCCTATATCTTCAGCAGATGCGATAAAAGGACAAAAAATATACTCCAAAAAGCTTAAAGTAGCTTGTGGTATAAATGGTGGAAGATTTGCTGCAAAACATACGCAAGATGAGTGGATGAAAATTCATAAAGCTGGGAAAATCGATAAAGAGATTGGTAAAATCTGTCCGGGTGTTAAACTGCAAGATAGATTAATTCCAGATATTTATGATTTCGTTAAAGAGTATGCAAGTGATTCAGGAAATGTCCCATCATGTTAAATAATATTTGATTTCAACTAATATTCACAATTATTACACAATTTATAATTATACTTCATAAGTAATATACTATTTAAGAAGGAATAAAAGTGAAAAAATTATTTAATATAGCTATACTATTGGGGTTAACTCTAATGACTACAACTCTATCTGCAGATGTTACAAAAGGCAAAAAAATATATAATCAAAAGTTAAAAGTCAAATGTGGAATATCAGGAAAGAATTTTGCAGCAAAACATTCACAAGATGAATGGGAAGAGATTTATGATGCAGGTAAATTAAATGATGAGATTAAAAAAATATGTCATGGTAAAGGTATAGATGAAAAAAGTTTGCCACATATTTATGATTTTGCATATGAGAATGCCAATGATTCATAAGAGATAAGAGATTTAAATCTCTTATATTTTCTTCTCTTTATTATTCAAAATTAAGTTTTAATTCTTATATTTATATAACTTATGTTATCCTATCAGTAATAATATTTTTATATAGGAGGAATTATGCGTTATATTTTAGGTTTATATCTTTTTACTATTTCTCTGTTTGGATTTAATTATCACCTGAAACCATATAGTATAAGTGAGGGTGTAGAGTGTTTCTTTGGTCTAGCATCAACAGTAAATAAGATTAATGGTGGCAATATCATTAATACATGTTTCGTAGAGACAGATGATGGTTTTGTTGTGATTGATAGTGGTCCAACATATAGTTATGCTCAACAAGCTTATACTATAATGCAAAAGATGAGTAAAATGCCTGTAAAGTATGTTATAAATACATCTACAGATGAAGTACATATATTAGGTAATGGATTTTACAAAGAACGAGGAGCAATACTTATTGGTCCAAAAGATTATAATAAACGAAAAAAAATCTCATTAAAGAAAAAAATTACATCAGATGCGTTTATAAATACTAGATTAACTTCTTTGGATAAGATAATAACAAAAGATTATACTATTAATATAGGTAATGAAGATATAAAGATACAAAAAATTATAAAAGATAGTAATAGATTTTTGACAGTATATATCCCTAACAAAAAAATTTTTTTTGCTGGAGATATGATTTATAATAATAGAATTTTGTCACTTAAAAACCATCGTTCTGTTTTGAAATGGATAAAAGCTATAAGAGTAATAGAAGCTACACCATGGAAAAGAATAGTTAGTTCTTATGGAATTAAAACTAAATTAAGTGCTTTGAAAAATACCAAAAGTTATTTAACCCTACTTAGAGATGAAGTTATCAATAGTATTAAAGAGGGAATGAATAAAAGAGAGTGTATAAAAAATATAAAAATGAAATCATTTCAAGATGATAGATTATATAATCTATTACATAAAAAAAATATTGCTAATGCATATGATGAGTTTAAACCTATAATAAAAAAAAATGAAAAAAAAGAGTCTAAAAAGATTATAAGAACTAAAGAGAAAAAGAAAAAAATAGAGAAAAAGATAACCCAAAAAAAAGTATCACCAATCTATTATCATAGCTTCTCTGCTGCTATTCGTATGGCAAAACGGAGCAAAAAAATTGTATTAATAAAAATCCGTTCAGATAACTGTCCATATTGTGATGAGTTAGATAGAGTTTTGGAAAAGAATAATCAAATTAAACAACTTATCAATCAAAACTACAAAATGGTTCAATTAAATAACTCTAAAGACTATATTCCTCTAAATATTAGAGTAGGTGCTACTCCTACTTTAGCTTTTGTTCGTCCTGATACCAAAAAAGTTGTGATGATTACATCAGGTATCGAATCTATTGGTGAGTTAATAAGTATCCTAAAAGAGGCTATTAGGGATGGTCATAATGATGGTTATTTAAAATAGATAAATAGCGTTTTTTTACGCTATTTATTGTTAGTTTTTAACAAAAAATGATATAATTTGATTATATAATATATAATTAAGGGATTTCTTAATGAAAAATACAATTCATGCTATAATAATGGGACTATTGACACTTTTTTCTGCTTATTTATATCTATTAGCAGATGCACCTATACCACAAAAAATTATTATCAAAGAAAATCCTACTATTGATATTAATATGGAAGAGAAACAGTCACTTTACTATCTCAATAAACTAAGAAGAGGAGTTGGGTTAATACCACTTGTTATTAATCATAAATTGGCAACTGCTGCTAAAAATCATGCAAATTATCTTATAAAAAATGGAATAATAGGACATTATGAAGAGAAGGATAAAGTAGGTTACACAGGTCAATATGGTTCACAAAGAAGTATTTATAGTGGATATAAAACTTCAATGGTTATAGAAAATATATCAAATAATAACTTTACCTACAAAGAGTCAATAGATGGTCTAATGGCTGCGATTTATCATCGTTTTGGTTTTTTGGATTTTCATATTGATGAGATTGGAATAGGAATAGAACAGAGCAAAACAGATAAAGCTCAAACAGCTTTTGTATATGATATGGGTAGTCATAATTTAGAAAATATATGTCAAAAGAAGAATAGTATAAAATCTGGTGAATATGTGGCAAATATTTGTGCCGATAAATCACTTAAAATAGAAGCTAAAATGTTTAATACAATATTATCTTCAAATAGAAAAAGAAATAAAAAAATTATTACTTATCCATTTAATGGACAAAAAGATATTCCCCCTGCATTTTATGATGAGCTACCTGACCCTTTACCAAACTATAGTGTTAGTGGATTTCCTATTAGTATGAGTTTTAATGACTCTTATTTCAAAAATATAAATATGCTTAGTTTTAAACTTTTTGATGATAAAGGCAAAGAGATAAAAGATACTATTATATATAATCATCAAACTGACCCAAATAAACGACTCAAAAAATTTGAGTTTGCTCTATTTCCATTAAAGAGATTATCATGGAATAGCAGATATAGTGTAAAGGCTATTTATAAAGCTGATGGTAAATTAAAAACCAAAAAGTGGGAGTTTAAAACTAGGAAATTTAAAACAACCTTTTATAAAGTCACTTCAAATAAAAATAGTTTTAAAATCATCAAGGGAAAACCTACTATATTTTATTTTCCTCCTCAATCCAAAAGAGATATATTAGGTAGTCTCAAATATCCTGCTACTTTAGATATAAGTTTTATAGATAAAAATACTATAAAACTCACAGCCAATACAATTCAAACTGATAAAGTTATGATAAATATTGGAAAATATAAACTTGGTTTAGATATTAAAAGATAAAAGAGCTAAATGCTTTTGAGTTTACTTATATAAAAAATCATAGTTCATTCAAAACATTTATATACATAATAATTAATTTTACTGATTATCTAGGAGATTATAATTATAAATGTTCCTTTTATACACATCTACATAATTATTTTTTTTGATTATATATATAAATTTTTCTGTTATAAATAGGGTTTTTGTATTAAAATGTATGAAAATATACATTTTTAGTTTATATATATAAGTATAACCTATAATTAGGAGTTATTTATCTTATATATAGAATAGTTATCCCAGATTATAGAGAGTTTTTATAGTTATATATAATCCAAATTTCTTGACATTATAAATATTATTACAATATAATCTACTTGTTCCGATGGTTTTCGTAGAAAATACCAAATTTTAAAAGGAGGACAAATGAAAAAAATTGATAAAACTTCTACTCAAGATATAGATATGCTTTCAGATATTGAAATGGCTCAATCTAGTAGAAGAGATTTTTTCAGGAAAGCTGCTGTATATTCAGCTAGTGCTGTTGCTGCTAGTAGCCTATTATCACCTACAAAACTTTTAGCAGAGGGAAAAGGCGAGGAGGCTATTTTAGAAGAGCAACCTTGGACAACCTCATTAGGATATGAGTTGAATAAAAACCCTTATGGACTACCTTCACCTTATGAGCATAATGTAGTAAGGAGAACTACTCCACTACTATCTTCTGCTGGTGATATGCATGCTGCTATTTCAGTAACACCATTACAAGATTTAAGTGGAATTATTACTCCAAATGGTCTTTTCTTTACAAGAACACATAATGGTGTAGCAAGTATTGACCCAAATAAACACAGACTTATGATACATGGTATGGTTAAAAAACCAATTGTTCTTACAATGGAAGATATTAAAAAGTATCCAAGTGAGAGTGTAATTCACTTTTTAGAGTGTCCATCAAATGGTGCTGCTGAGTGGAAATCTCCTCAATTTGACTCTTTACAGTTTGTAAAAGGTATGATGAGTTGTACAGAGTGGACAGGTGTTAGACTTAAAACTATTTTAGAAGATTTAGGTGTTGACCCTAAAGCTATCTGGATGTTGGCTGAAGGTGGAGATGGTTCTTCTATGAGTAGAACAATTCCTACTGAAAAAGCTATGGATGATGCTATGATTGTATATGCTATGAATGGTGAAGCATTAAGAGAAGAACAAGGTTATCCAATTAGACTTCTCCTTCCAGGTTGGGAAGCAAACTTATCTGTTAAATGGTTAAAAAGATTAGAGTTTGGTGATAAGCCTTGGTATTGTAAAGAAGAGACTTCAAAATATACAACACTTCTACCAAGTGGTAAAGCAATTCAACACTTCTATCCATTGGAAGTAAACTCAATTATAACTTCTCCTTGTCCTGAAAAACCATGGACTAAGCTAAAAAAAGGTGATATAGTAGAGATTGAAGGTCTTGCATGGAGTGGTAAAGGTACGATTACTCATGTTGATTTATCATTTGATGGTGGTAAAAACTGGGTCGAAGCTAAACTTAAAGGGTTAATACTACCAAAAGCTTGGACACGATTTAGTTATATGTATAAGTATGAGGGTAAAGATTTACTCCTAGAGAGTCGTGCAGTAGATGATGCTGGAGATGTCCAACCAACAGTAAATCAAGAGAAGAAAATTATGGGTGTAGAGGGTGTTTATCATAGAAACTCAATCAACACTTGGCAAGTAAAAGCAAATGGGGAGGTGCATAATGCTCAAATGCGTTCATAAGAGTATCACATTAAGTGTAGTAACAATAGTATTAACTTCAATCTCAGCTTTAGCTTCCTTTCATGGTAAAAAAGATGCCGTTGATGGTGGTATGACCTATCCAAGAGAAAATGGTGTATATACACTTTACCGTTATAATGACCAAAATATAAGTCCACTTAATTTTGGTAGGACACCAACCGAAAATGAGCTTAAGGCATGGGATACCGATATTATGCCAGATGGAACAGGTTTACCAATTGGTAAAGGAACTGTAGAGCAGGGTGATGAACTATATGAAGAGAAATGTGCTGTATGTCATGGTGACTTTGGTGCTGGTGGAGTAGGATACCCAACACTAACAGGTGGAGATATTTCATCTCTTACAAATCAGAGAACACCTGGTAAAACAGATGCTCCAAAGAGAACAATTGGTACATATTGGCCACAAGCTAGTACTCTTTTGTGGTATATTCACGATGCAATGCCTTATGCTTCGCCAAAAAGTTTAAGTTGGGATGAGACCTATGCAATTACAGCTTATCTTATTGCTACAAATGAGATACAAGTTGATGGTAAAGATATGGAAGAGGATTTTGAGCTTAATAATAAAAACTTTACTAAGATTAAACTTCCAAATGAAAAAGGGTTTATTCCTAATATTAATGGAGCAGATGGGGTTAAAAATGTAAAGGCTTTCTTATCTAATGGCAAAAATATAGGTGCAGTTGGTGTTAGATGTATGAAAGATTGTAAAGATGATAATGCTGTAGCAGTAGTTGTTAAAGACCCTCGTACAGATGTTAATCCTCCATTTAGTGAAGTCAGAGACCTTCCTAAAAAGGATACCTCCTCAATAGCTCCAGGTCAAGAAGATTATGAAAAAAGTTGTGCTGTATGTCATGGAAATGATAAAATGGGTGCACCTGATTTAGGTAATAAAAAAGCTTGGGCTAAAGTTATGGAAAAAGGTATAGATAAGGTACTTGAAGTTGCTATTAAAGGAACTGGGGCTATGCCTCCAAGAGGTGGTAGTACACTTAAAGATAAACAATTAAAAGAAGCTATTGAGTATATGTACTCAAAAAGTAAATAGGAGTTTATACTCCACAATCAATCCACAGATTTCAAATATGATTTTTGTGGACTTAATAAATTTAAGTTTATTTTTTGAATAAACTTAATATTATCCGTGTCAAGTTTGAATAGAGTGGCTTTTGGAATCGAAGTTTTATACTTGTTATTATTCACTTGACACAAAAAGGTTCCTAAATTTACATCAAACGAAAGGAAATTATGATGGATAGAAGAAAATTTTTAGGTTTAGGTTTAGCAGTATTAGCTCTAGCACCATTAACAAAACTAAATGCAACAGACTATAGAAAAGAGAAGCCTGATGCTTGGAAAGCTGTAAAACCAGCAGATGGAATTAAAGCACTTTATGGAGATATTACACCTGAAGAGAAAGGTGTAACTATCAAAGCACCAAAACTTGCTGAAAATGGTGGAAAAATTCCAGTTGTTGTAAAATCTGATATTGAGGCTAAATCTGTAGCAATTTTCCAAGATGCTAACCCTCGTGCAACTGTGGCTGTATGGACTGTACCAGAGGGTGGGATTGTTGATTATGCTATCACTATGAAGATGAAAGGTTCAGGAAAAATTACTGCTATTGTAGAAGGTAAAGATGGTAAATTCTACTCAAAAGTATTACCTATTGAAGTATCCAAAGGTGGTTGTGGAGGTTGATTTAATTCACCTTGACAACTAACAGTAGAAAGCAAATTTAAGAACTCAGATGAAAGGAATAACATGAAAGTTAAAGCAAAAGAAAAAAACGGAATAGTAAAAGTAAAAGTATTAGCAAAACACCAAAATATTGGGCCAGAAGAGGGTGAGAAAAAGAAAAAAGAAGCTAACTTTATTACAAGTGTGGTCGCTAAAGTTGGTGATACAGTAGTTTATGAAATGAATGGAAGTGGATTTATGTCTAAAAATCCTCTTTATAAATTTAAATTCAAAGGTAAAAAAGGTGATGAGATAGAAGTTACTTGGACAGACCTTAAAGGTAATACAAAAAGTAAAAAAGTAAAAATTAAATAATTACAAAGATACCCATAATTGGGTATCTTTGATACAGTTTACTCTTATTGATTTATATAAAGTTAATAACAGTAAATTGTTTTTATATTAAACTTAAAATAGGAGAAAACGAATGAAGAGATTGACAATTTTGTCTATAGTAACAGCATCATTTCTTATGAGTGTATGTGGTAATGAAACTAAACATATGGACAATGATATTAGAATTATCAAGTCAGAAAAGGAGGCTACTCAAATAAAAGCAGATGTAGCTAAAATTAATATTAAAAGAAGTTCTATTGGAGAGGATAAAAGGATTGGTGATATAATAAAAACTGCTTCTAATAATATAACTCAAAAAAGTTCTCCTGTTAAATCATTAAAAAATAATTTGGATAAAAAAAGTAGTAAAACAAAAGTAACAACTACTGCATTTGATTATAAACTAAAACCTAAAAAAGTAGCAGATAATGTATGGTGTTTCTTCGGAGCAATAGAAAAACCAACAAAAGAGAATGCTGGGAATATGGCAAATAATTGTTATATTAGAACCAATGAGGGTTATCTTGTAATGGATACAGGTCCATCTTATCAGTTTGCCAAACAAGCATATGAAGCAATGAGTAAAATTGAAGCTCTTCCTGTTAAATATGTTGTAAATTCACATGAGCATGATGACCACTGGTTAGGTAATAATTTCTATAAAAAGAAGTTTGGTACAACGCTAGTTGGACCAGAAAGTATTAATACAGACTATAAAGAGGGTGATAAGACTAGAATGTATAATATTCTCCCTGCAAATGCAATTAAGGGTACACATATCATTAAACTAGATAAAACTCCTAAAAAACCATATACTCTATTATTAGGTGGTGAAGAGTTTCAAATTATTCCAATGCCAATAAAAGCCCATACAAGAGATGATATATTTATCTATATGCCAAAAAGAAAAGTTGTTTTTGCTGGTGACCTTGTTATGAATGGAAGAATTACATCAGGTAGAGATGGTTCTGTTATAGGACAACTTAAAGCACTTGATATGCTTAAAAAACTTGATTGGAAAGTTCTAGTTCCAGGGCATGGATTTATTACAGATGGAACAGCTATGAATGAGGCTGAGCAGTATTTTACTTTGACAAAAGAGAGAATTTTAAAAGCTCTTGAAGATGGTATTGATGCTACAGAGATTACTGAAAAGGTAACTCTTCCTGAGTTTAAAGACAAAGCAATGTATGATATTTTAAATGCACAAAATATTGGTTTTGCATTTGATGAGTTAGAGATGTTAGACGAAGACGAATAGGAAAATATTATGAAAGAGACAATAATTTTTCTAAAAAAAGTGGTTGTCTCCTTATCTCTAATTTTTAGCTTTTCTATTAGTGCTGATATAGATTTAGATAAGATTATCTTAAACATCAATCATACCAATAAAAATATTATACTATTTTTACATAAAGATGGATGTGGATTTTGTGAGAGGATGCTTTTTGATTTGGATGATGAAAATCTATCTAAAAGAATAGAGCAAGATTTTATCTTAGTAGATATTAATCGAGATGATAATGAGACCATATCTTTTAAGGGATTTGAAGGTACAAATAGAAAATTTCTAAAAGAGTTAGGGGTTACTTTATATCCAACAATTGCTTTTATAGATAACAATAGTACTTTTATCTATAATATTATAGGTTATAGGAATCCTAAAAAGTTTATAACTGTACTAAATTATATTAGTAGTGGAGCTTATAAAAAGATAACTATGGAGGAGTTTGAAGATGAGTCACTCACCAATGATAGATAAGAGTAGTAGATTAGTTGGCAGTGTCTTGGAGCTATTTGTCTCAAAAAAGTCTGCTAATAAAATTATACTAGATAGTAGTGGTATTATCGGTGATAAGTTTTATGGTAAAGATATAAATAGGTCAGTACTTATTAGCTCTATAGATAGTTATAATATGGCTAAAGAGAAAAATATAGAGCTAAAGTATGGTTTATTGGGTGAGAATATCTTAATCGATTATAATCCATATAACCTAACAACGGATATATTTATCCAAATAGGTAGTGTAATCCTAGAAATTACACAACAATGCACATTATGTAAAAGCCTAGCCAAAATAGATAATAAGTTACCAAAATTACTGAAAGATGATAGAGGAATATTTGCCAGAGTTATTAAAGCAGGAGAGATTAGATATAAAGATAGTGTTTATATTTTACAAACAAATAAACTTAAGGAGAAAAGATGAAAAAAACACTTTTATCACTAGCTGTTATGGGTGCATTGAGCATATCTGCCAACGCATTTACATTAGGAAAACTTGGAAATTTCGAGTTTAAAAAATATGCAGATAATCTATATATACTGCCCGGTCCTCCAATGGAGCCAAATGTAGAAAATGAGGGTTTTATGAATAACCCTGCTATTATAGAATCTGAGCATGGTCTTATTATGATAGACCCTGGTGGAAACTATAATGTTGGGAAAAAGATTTTAGCAGAGGTTGAAAAAGTAAGCAAAAAACCTATTATTGCAATTATTGATACACATAAACATGGAGACCACTGGTTTGCAAACAAAGCTGTAGCCGAAAAATATCCTAATGTAAGAATTTTTGCCTTAAAACATATGGTCGATGTATGTAAAGCAGGAGAAGCTGATAAATGGTATGGAATATTAGATGGCTTATCTCATAATCTTAAAGGCACTAAAGAGTTTCAATTTCCAACAGAGTATGTAAAAAATGGAGATAAACTAGAGATTGATGGTCAAATATTTTATATCATCCATTTTAAAAGAGCTCATACTGATACAGATATTATGATAATTCATGCTGGTAGTAAAACTCTATTTTTAGGGGATAATCTAATGAAAAGTCGTTTAGGTGGATTTGATGCATCTTCTAGTATATTAGGAAATATTAAACTTCTTGAAGATATTGAAAAAGCACCTGAACTTAATTTATATGTTCCAGGGCATGGGGCTCCTGGAAAAATGCATGAGACACTTGACCCATATATAAAATATATGAAATTACTTAGAGATGGTGCAAAAGAAGCTTTGGATGAAGATATGGAAGCATATGAAATTAAGCCAAAAGTTGTTGAAAAAATGAAAGATTTCCAAAAATGGGATGCATTTGACCATCAAATGGGTAAACATTTACAAAAAGTTTTAGAAGAACTTGAAGCAGAAGATGAATAATAAAAGGATAAGTAATGGGTTTTAGAGAAATTTCAAAGATAGTTGTAACGCTGATAGTTAGTGCAACTCTATCTTATGGTAGTGGCATATTAGCAGACCTACATGGAACAAAAGGTCAACCTGATAAAGAGTTAGGTGCAATGGTCAAAAAACTAAATACAATTGGATTTGAAGCTATTGGTAAAAATGAGCATATCGAAACTCACTACTACAATAAGTACAAAGAGAAAAATCTTGACCTTTTAAACTTTTATCCTGTTGTTGATAAAGAATCAATTAGAGAACTTCTTTTAGCCAATCCTGATTTTGGTGCTTATGCTCCATTTAATCTTTTGGCATTTAAAAAGATAGCAAAAGATGATGGAGATACTACATGGTATGGACATCTTGATGCTGATACTATGTTGAGGATTATTGGTGAAAAAGATGAAGCCAATAAGAAAAAGTTCAAAGATATGGTATCCAAACTAGATAAACTTGTAATTGAACAGATGAAACCAACAGAGGAGAAAAAGTTAACTTTTGATGGTAACTTACCTGCTCATCCTCTTTTGAAAATGGTTAAAAAATTTGAGAGACCAGATGACCTAGAGGAGTTTGTAGAGAGTTTTATTATGAAACATGATGGACTTTTTGCGAAAAAAGAGTTTATTATTGCAGGATTTTTAGATTTAAAATTTGAGTATGCTGATTTAGAGCTAGCGTTTGAGAAGTATGATGCTTATTGGGTATCATCTCTATGTCATTTTGGTTTCTCTAACTCGGTATTTAATCATGGTGACCCACAAGCTGGAGTATTTGCTCCATGTTCTGTCTATTTCTATATTCCAAAAGGGAAAAATGAACTTCATGTTGGATATGCAACGGTTGATAACTGGATAAGTACAACAGGGATTAAAGACCCTAAAAAAGTTGCTTATATGAAAGAGATTTCAGGAAGTATTGAAAAAGCATTTAAAGAGTTGGGATTTGTAAAAGAGAGTAATATACCCAAAAAAGCAAAAATAGTTGAAATAAAAACAACTAAAAAAATATCAACTCCTTCAAATAGGAGTGGTAATGATATAGCAGAACTTAAAGCAATGATAGAAAATCTAACAAAAGAGGTTAAGAGTATTAAAAAGATATTAAACGAAGATTAATATCTTTTTTTGAGTAGAAAAATACCACTATAGGTATTTTTAATATATAGAGTATATTATTTAATTTCATTTAAAGAAAAAATATTATATCATAAATAAAAATTATACAAGGAGATTACATGCTTAAAAAAATATTAAGTATTATTGGTGCAATTACTGTCATTGGGGCAATAGTTGGTTATTTGACAATGGGGAGTAAGATAAATAACTTAGACCCTAGAGCAATGGGTTATTATATGGATATGTTCAACAAAGTTTTAGATACTGGAAGTTCTGCTGAAGCTATGGTTAGAAAGGTAAAAATCAATGATGATATATCAACTGAAGATGTAGTTGAGAGTTTAAATGAGATAGCTGAAGAGAATAATTTTTTAGTTGTTGGTGATTCTAAAATGTCCATCAAAGGTGGTATCAAAAAAGATGGTAAAAGATATATTAGAATACTTCATTTTTGTTCCCCATCTGTTGCAGAGCAATTTATAGCTTACTCTAAAGCATTTGGTGCATTTATGCCGTGTAGAATATTAATCGTAGAAGATGATAAGGGGAATAGATGGTTATATACAATGTCTATGGAACTTATGCTTTATGGAGGAAAACCACTTCCACCGAAAATGATGAAAATGGCTGAAAATGTTCGTAATCTTATGTATGGTATGATGGATGCAGCTGCTACTGGTGAAGATTATGAAGCACCAGAAGAAGAGTAATGTAACTTTTGCTTAAATCCTTATACAATTTGTATGAGGGAATATAATTTTGAAGATTAAAACAATATCTATACATTTTATATTGAAAGAGTGGTTATTAATTTTATCTATTTTGGGTTTGATAACTACTACTATTTATACTAACAAGCTACCTAGCTATTGTATGGAGGATTTAGAGATTATTTTTATACTTTTTATCCTATTTATTGTGATAAATGGGCTACAAAGAAGTGGACTTATATTTAGAATTTCTCAACTAATAGAAAATGGGGAGGTTATCCCTTTGAAGCTTATATTAACTACATTTTTCTTATCTATGATTATTACTAATGATGTAGCATTAATAGTAATTGTCCCACTTACTTTAGCTCTAAATATAGATAAAAAAGGGATTATAGTAATACTCGAAGCATTGTCTGCAAATGCTGGTTCGGCTTTGACTCCTATCGGAAATCCTCAGAACCTTTTTATATATTGGTTTTATAATATTCCTATTGATAAATTTATCATAACTATTGCTCCTTTTTCCTTTATCTTTTTGATTTTATTAATTGTTAGTACAATTTTTATCAAATCCAAAATTATTATTACTAATAAAACAAGTATAAAAATAGAGAAAAAAGCTTATATTTATATAATATTATTAATAATCGTACTTTTAACTGTTTTACATATTTTACCAATTTATATAGGTTTTATAGTAGTTATATTTGCTATACTTTTTGATAAGAAGGTATTAAAAATTGATTATTCATTATTATTGAGTTTCTTATTTTTTTTTGGTATTGCAGAAAATTTGGAAATAATCTTTAATTCAGAATTAACTAACTCCAAACATATTTTTTTACTTTCTGCTTTAGTTAGTCAAGTAATGAGCAATGTCCCAACAACTCTTCTTTTTGCAAAATTTACCTCAAATTGGGAAGCATTGTTATGGGGTGTAAATAGTGGAGGTTTTGGAAGTTTATTTGGGTCATTAGCAAACCTTATAGCATATAAATTATATATTTCTCATCCATCTAGCAATGATAAATTAACCTTTACCATAAATTTTTTTCTTATAGGATATATTTCATTATGTATATCTTTTTTAATATATCCAATAATATCTATAGGATTATAATTAATTAACATAGAGTTAACATAAAAATATTAGAATGGCTTATCCAAAAAAGATAAAAAAGGATTTCTTAAATGAAAAAAACAACAATATTAACAGCATTTGCAATTATGTTCAGCTCATCTTTGATGGCAAATCCAAATATGCAGAAAAATCCTGAAGGAATTAAAAAATTAGCTCAAATGGCAGGAGAAAAGAGTCCATATTATAGAGTTAAAAAAGAGGTTTTTCCTAAAGATTACTTTCTCGTAAGTCAAAATCTACCATTTTTAGTAGGTACAGCACTTTTCAATCCTAATAGTGATAAGTTAAATTTGACAAAAGAACAATTAGCAAAATTTATTGAGATGAAAAAAACAGTAGTTCCAGTATCTGCTAAAATGGCAAAAGAGGTAAAAGCTATGGAGTTAGAGTTGGCAAAAGCTATCTTGGAAGATAAAAAAACTCCAGAGAGTCAATATAAATTAGTTGATAAAATTGCTAAAGTAAAAGCAGATATGACAAAAGCTCATCTTAGATGTATAAATAGTGTACAAAAAATATTATCTCCAGAACAGTTTAAAACTCTTTTGGATTTAGCTTCACATAAATTAAGAAGAAAAAATAATCAAGCCCAAGAGCTATTTAAGAATAAATGTGCTTCATGTCATATAACTTCTAAACCCACTATTATATCAAATCTAGTTGCACCTGCAATTATGGGAGTTATGCATCATGTGAAAATGAGTTATCCATCAAAGGATAAGGCTGTAGCTTTTATGAAAGATTATATACTTAATCCATCAAAAGAAAAAGCTATCTGTATGCCTCAGAAAATAGCAAAATTTGGAATTATGCCTACCCAAAAAGGGATAGTATCAGAAAAAGAGTTAGATATTATACTTCCTTGGATATATGATAATTTTCCTCCAAAAAATTTTCGGGGAATGGGACAAGGAAGAAGAGGTATGAATTAAAATAAGAGCATTATCTAGGTTTCTTAAAAGGATTTAATGAGTTTAAACGATTTTTATTAAGAATTATAACATAATATCATTATCGAAACGAGGAGAAGTAGTAATAGTATGAGAGCAATTTCTTTATTTAGTGGTGGACTTGATAGTATGATAGCCATTAAACTAATAGCAGACCAAGGTATAGATGTTATAGCTATACATATCAAAACAGGATTTGGTGGGAGCAAAGATGTCACAAATATACTCGAAAGCAGAGCCAAAATAGTAGGAGCGAAGTTTAAAGTAATAGATGTTAGAGAAGAGTATCTACAAAAAATCTTATTTGACCCCAAATATGGTTATGGTAAAAATTTCAATCCATGTATAGATTGTCATGGTTATATGTTTCGTATTGCCAAAGGGATTATGCATAAACTTGGAGCATCATTTATAGTTACAGGTGAAGTATTAGGACAAAGACCTATGAGTCAACGCTCTGATGCACTTAAGCAAGTTGCTAAATTAGCAGATGATAAAGAAGATAAACTTATATTGCGTCCTATGTGTGCTAAACTCCTCGAACCTACTACTCCAGAGATAGAGGGGTGGGTAGATAGAGATAAATTATTAGATATATCAGGCAGAAGTAGAGAGAGACAACTCTCTCTCGTTAAAGAGTATGGATGGGAAGAGTATGAATCACCAGGTGGTGGATGTTTATTAACTCAAGCTCACTATTCTGATAGAATTCGGGAGTTTGTTAAATATGATGATTTTACTGTACCTGATATAGATTTATTGAAATTTGGGCGACACTTTAGATTACCTGATGGTGCTAAAGTTGTAGTAGGTCGAAACCAAGAAGATAATGAAGGGCTACAAAAAGTTCAAAGTGATAAATATATAGCACTCAAACTTCCTATTAGTGGCCCTTTTTCTTTGATAAGTTCTAATTCTACTAATAGAGATAAAGCTTTAGGAGCTAAATTAGCTATTACTTATGCTAGAAGTTCTGTTGATAAGAGTTACCTTATTTGGGTAGGAGATGAGAGTATATCTGTCTCACCTTTTGCTACAAAACAAGAAGCACAAGCATATTTTTTTAACACTTAAGGATTATTTAATAGTGTCATAGAAATCTCTTTTGCTAATCCATTAATATAACTAATAAGTGGTAGTCTAAATGGAACAAACTCTTCTCTTGTAAAATTTTTAAAATCTTTGGGATAAGCTTTTAATCCTATTTTATTAGGTTGAACTTGATAATTTTTGGCTATTGCTACTTTAGTCATTTTTTTACTACCATTAATATTTATTATTTGTGGGTCTAATGATATTGGAGTTGGTCTTAATTTATAGATGTGTACCCAAAATGGGGTAGCAGAGTAGAAATCTGTTGTATTTATAAAACCTTTACTGACCAATCCATATCCTTGTGCTTTATACTCTTTACATCCTAATATTCCACAATCATTTATAGCTATTTTGGGAGCTTCATTTATAACTATAATAGCAAATAATCCTAAATGGTTGGCTAGATTTTTATATATATCTGATTTACCATTTCGTACTACCCAATTACCATTTATATTTTTGAGAAGACCATTTACTTCATCTGCTTTTATATTATATCTTTTGAGATTTATAGGTGTAACATAAGCTAATCTTTTAAGATTTTTAACTACTTCTTGCTCTATATATGATGGAATTTTCCAATCATAATTATATTGCTTGGTAAAATTGGTTAATTTGGTAGTTCCTATATGCGTATGGGTAGGATATGGTTTGACATTGATTAGATAGCCTATCTTTTTTGTAGAGTAGTTATATACATTATTTCTTATTGATTGAACACTATTTTGTGTCTTGGTGCATCCTGTTACTACAAAAAGAGTGAAAATTATAACTTGAAGTCGTTTAAACATATTATTGTACCATCCATAAAAACTTATTAAAACCCATCAAAACATCAAAAGGTAGGTTTTAATTTAATAATTATATCATAATTGCATTTGTTACTGCTTCATTGCATACTTAACTTAATAGATAAGATATTTATGATATAATTTAATAAAATAATAAAAGATGTCTATTACAAATATATTATTCGAAGCTATAAATAATGCATCTTTTGAAGATATTTCAGTTGTTAGTAGTAAAAAAATTGCTAAAATATTAAAAAACATATAGCGTTAAATAATAATTGTATAATTATGATTGACAACATTGAGTATTAATAAATGTAAATATATTCTTAAAAATATTCTCTAAGTTTTTAAAATAGATTAAATTAAATTACTATTTAGCATTTTTATAATAAAGTACTCTGTTAGATTTATTAGAAAGGAGTCTTGTGCATCATCTCATACCATTAGACATTGAATACACTTATAAAAATAATTTAATATATGAAATAGATTTGTATGGTATTATCACTTATGCCAATGCACATTTTGCAGAAGTTAGTGGCTTTAGACGAGAAGAGTTAATAGGCAAAAATCATCGGATTTTCAAACACCCTGATGTTCCTAATGAAATCTATGAAAAATTATGGTCAACAGATAAAAGACTAAAGAAATGGTTTAGTACACTAAAAAATATTCGAAGAGATGGGATGTACTTTTGGAGTAATATACATAGTACACCTAAATATAATAAAAACAATGAGATTATTGGTTTTATTATTGTACACAAACCAGCGTCCAAAATAGATATAGAAGAAGAGATTGAGTTATATGCTCAATATCATTAAACAATAGAGGTAAATAATTTATGTACTACGGATACAATAACAACAAACAGATTATAATGGCAGATAGCGAGTTTATAAAGCTATTAGGATATAAGGTTTTTAGTGAAATTTCACAAAATAGTATTAATAAAAATATTAAATTTGAAAATGGTAAAGTATATTTAGAGTTAAAAGATAAAAGTCTCAAAGCAAATTATACAGAGACTCTATTTTATACTGATAATGAGACTATAACTATTCTAAAACTAAGTAATATTATAGAAACCAAAAATAGTGTTAGTAAAGTGCAATTAAATTATAAACCTATATATTTAGATGTTAATAAAATCTCTAAAGAGATAGGTTTGAGTGTAGATGATTATAAGTTATATCTTGATAGTTTTATCGACCAATCTATTATTGATGAGGAGAAGTTGTTTGCAGGAGATGATAAAGCTATCAAAAATCTCTCAAATCTTGCATTAACACTCAAAATACCAAATATCAATATATTACTACTAAAAATCAAAAAACTACCTACAGAAGATAGAACACACTATATTGATGAGTATTATACTAAACTAGCTTTATTGACAACTAAAGAGCCTATAAATTATAAAGAAAATAATATATTAGAAAAAGATAACTTAGTAAAAAATGAAGCACCATTAGATAGTAAATTTACAGAACTTGTTAGTAATATAGAAGAAGATGACGATGACGATATGATACTAGATTTATTAGATACTCCATCTCCATCACCTAAAATAACAGCTAAAAAAGTAGAAGAGAAAAAGGAAGATAAAGATTTATTAAATTTAGACTTAATGGATTTGGAACTTAATTTAGAAGATGAACTCATTCCATTAGAAGATGAACCAATCAAAAATACTATATCATCTAATATAGATGGTGATACAGATAAGATTATCTTAGAAAATGCTCCTGCTTTGCCTATCCACTATAATCCTAAAATTGCAGCAGATGAGTTAAATTTACCTGTTGTCTTAATTGAAGAGTTTGTAGAAGATTTCATAGAACAAGCACAGCATGATAAAGACCATTTATTAGCCTCATATTATCAAAAAGATATGGATAATATTCATGAATTAGGACATAAACTAAAAGGAGCTGCAAGTAATCTACGAATTAATGAACTAGCAGATGTACTAGAAGAGATACAATTCTGTACAGAACATTCTAAACTTAAATCACTGTTTATAAAATATTGGGGTCTATTTATCTCATTAGAGAAGTATATGCAACAACCAAAACAACTATAAGGGAAGTATATTATGCACATGAATAACCGACTTAAACTAATAAGTATGCTACCTATTTTACTACTCTTTGTAATATCTAGCTATTTTTTATATCTCTCTTATAGTAAATATTATAAAGCTAGTGAATTAAAAGATATTATTAGAAATAATTTCTATCTTAATGAGGTATTGACAGAAGTTGGTAAAGAGAGAGGACTAAGTTCTAGTTTTCTCGGTTCACATAGTGATATACATGTAAAAGAAAAACTTTTGAAACAAAGAGAGATAACTGATAGAGCTATTCAAAAAGCAAAGAAATCAATGATACCTGTTAATCAGCACTCATTTTTCTCTGGTCTATATAACTCTAAAATAGATTATGACAATCA
Organism: uncultured Sulfurovum sp.; assembly: GCA_964573285.1. Classification (GTDB taxonomy): domain Bacteria; phylum Campylobacterota; class Campylobacteria; order Campylobacterales; family Sulfurovaceae; genus UBA1140. The sequence goes on from CAZNJD010000042.1 coordinate 32,927, forward strand.
AAATATCTTTTATCATTTTAAACAAATAAATAGAATTCGTATTGATATTGATACAAACAATATATCTTTCAAAGAGGCTTTTTATAATAGATATACACAAAATCTTACTCGACCTATTTTAAAGTATCAACTATTAATAAATAATTATAAGTTTGATGATAAGATAAGTTCTCTAATCACTTCACTCTCTCAAATATATGTAGCTACAGAAAATATATCATTAGAGAGAGATTTTATTAACTATTTTCTAATGAAACGGTTAGCTATGACACAACAAGATATTACAGCTTGGAATAAATACAAGATAAAAGCTAATATCTTCAATCCCGAAGAGATAAGTGATGACCAACTAAGAGCAAATATATTTTCTCTTATGAGTAGTAGAGAGTATAAAAATATAGATATAGATATAGAAACTAGCAATTCTAAACTACAGTTTCATGTAAATGATGGTAAATTTACTATTGAACCTACTAGATGGTTTCTTATACATGATGAAAAGATAAGATATTTTTCAAAAATACAAAATGAAATTAAAAGAGCTTTGTGGTCAAAAAATGATGCTTTTATTTTAGAAAATATTATTATCTTAATTGTTGCTAGTTTTTTCTGGCTTCTCTCTTTGGTATTAACAGTTTTGGGATATAAAACAGGAAAAGATATTAGTAATAATATTAGTTCGTTAGAAGAGATTTTGAATAATACTGCACAAGAGATAGAGTCTGACCATACCTTTGATGCACCAAGTATTACAGAGATAAAAAGTATGAATTTAAATACCAATCAAGGTATAAAAGATGCTTATAAATTCTTGGAACTTCTAATTGAAAATGCGAGACAAGATAAGATACAAGCCCTTGAAGCTAATGAATCCAAATCACTATTTTTGGCGAATATGTCTCATGAAATTCGTACACCATTAAATGGAATTGTTGGATTTACAGAGCTACTCAAAAGTACAGATTTGGATAAAGAGCAGTTGGAGTTTACAGGTATTATCGAGAAAAGTTCAGAAAATCTTTTGAGTATTATCAATAATATTTTGGATTTATCTAAAATAGAAAGTAATAAAATAGAGCTTGAAAATATTGTTTTTGACCCTATTATTGAATTTGAAAATGCTATAGAGACTTATGGAGTCAAAGCCTCTGAAAAAGATATTGATTTTAATTTCTTCCTTGACCCATCTATAAATAAAAAGCTTTTGGGTGATGCTGTTAAAATCAAAGAGGTACTAATTAATCTACTTAGTAATGCTATTAAATTTACTGATTTTGGTGGATTTATTAATATTGAGATTACCAAAACAGATATGGATAATAATCATGTTAAACTCCTATTTAGTATCCAAGATAATGGTATAGGCATGACCAAAGAGCAACAACTTAATGTTTTTGCAGCATTTACTCAAGCAGATGTATCTATTACTAGAAAATATGGTGGTACAGGACTAGGACTAACTATATCTACTAAATTTTTGGAAATTATGGGAAGTGAACTCAAACTAGAGAGTCAAAAAGAGAAAGGAACAAAGTTCTATTTTACATTAGAGTTAGAAGAGGTATCAGAGAGTACCAAAATAGACCAAGCACATATAGACAATAATATATCTCTAATGCGATACCAAAGTGGAGTACCGACACAACTTGATATATATATCAATAGATATTTAAACTATTATGGTGTAAAAGAGACAACTTTTTCAACAGTAGGTGATTTAAAGAAATTTAATAAAGACTCTTTGGTTCATAATATTTGGTTGGATATAGATAATATGGATAATGAATTAATTCATACCATTCATAGATTAGATGCCAATAAAGTTACAATTATTACAAATTTTAGTAATCGTAATAAAATTGAAACATTGGGAATTAAAACTAGCAAAATACTATATAAACCAATTACACCAACAAAAATTTTAAATTCCATAAATACAATTGAAGAGATTAGAAATAATAAAAAAGAGGCTGTAACAACAAATCAACAAAATATTAGTACTCCATATAATAATATACAGTTTGAGGGTAAAATACTTGTTGCAGAAGATAATTTTATTAATCAAAAGCTTATAAAACAGATACTTATCAAATATGGTATAGAGGTTGAATTAGCAAATAATGGACTTGAGGCATTTGAGAAAATTAAAAATACTAAATATAACCTTATATTAATGGATATACAGATGCCTGTAATGGACGGAGTTGAAGCCACTCATGAGATTATCAATTATGAAAAAGAAGAGTCACTACCTCATACACCTATTATTGCATTGACTGCCAATGCTCTCAAAGGAGATAAAGAGAGATTTATCCAAGATGGACTAGATGAGTATATAGCAAAACCAATTCAAAATAATGAACTTCTATTTATACTCAAAAAGTTTTTACATCAAGCTCCCATACCTACAATAGAAAGAACCCAAGAGAAGCATGAAAAGATAGAGACAAAAATAAAAAATCATAAAGGTATTATCAAACTACTAAGTAGCAATGAAGATAGTCAAGAAGAGGTCAAAAATATATTAATAGCAAAGAAAAATCCACTTGAAGCACAAATACTCTCGAAAGTATTATCAAATTTGAAATATGAAATTGAGATTATTGATGATATAAATAGCCTAAAACTAAAAATAATAGATAATAAATATGATATTCTTTTGATTGATAGAGAATTAGCAAAATCTAATAAAGAGATTATTTCACAACAACATGAAGATATGAATGTTATTTTGTTAAGTTTATCTAAATCAGAAAATAGTTTTAATAGAAATATAATAAAAGAAGAACTTGTAGGTAGAATTCAAATAAATGATTTGAAGAGAGTAATAGATAAATATAGGAGTAACTAATGGTAGGATTTAAAGTTCTGATTGTTGATGATGATTATATCAATAGAAAACTTTTGATAGAGATTTTGAAAAAAAATCTCTATCAAGTAAAGGCAATTGAGTCTGTAGATGGTGAAGAGGGATTACAACAGCTTCATGAAAATCCTGATATTGGACTTATACTACTAGATATAGAGATGCCTAAAATAAATGGTATAGATTTTCTAAGTTACTATACTAAATATAATACAAATCCTAATATTCCTATTATAGCTATATCATCTAATGATACTAGAAAAAGAGAATCACTAGAAAAAGGAGCTGATGCTTTCTTGACTAAACCTATTACAGAAAGTCTATTAATGAAAGCTATACTCAATAGTTCTAATTAGAAAGTAGCAATGTTATAAAACTAACTACTTATCTATGTGCATTATGCCCATAAAGGTCAATATAAACTTTGGATATAGCAATCAAAAATGAAGTAATTGCAGGTCCTAAAATCATACCCCAAAAGCCATAACTACTCATACCTGCTAGAATAGAGAAGAATATAAGCATCTCATTAATTTTTACAGAACTTTTAAGTACATTGTCTTTGATATATTTAATAATCATTGGTTTGATAAAGGTATCAGCAATTATAGATATAATAGTTATAGAATACAAAGCTATAAATAAGGCTGTATTGGCATCTTTGGTACTCCATGCAAATAGAGATATAGGTATCCAAAGAATAGCACCACCTACAATAGGAATTAGTGAAACAAAACCATAAATAATCCCTAATAGTAAACCATTAAATCCAAAGAAACTTACCATAACTCCAAATAATATTCCCTCAAATATAGCTGTAACTAGAATAGAATAAAAGACTATCTCCATAGTAGATGAAATCTCTGTTAATATTTTATTTCCATCCTCATCTCTCATAGGTAAAAAATTTCTTATAATATTAAAAAATTTCTCACCATTGAGATTAAGAATAAAATAGAAAACAATTACAAAAAATATATCTTTGATAAAAGCAAAACTTTTACTTCCTGCCTTAGTGATTGTAGCTGTAGATGTTTTAATAGTATCTAATATCCTTTCATCAGATAAATTTTCATCTACCCAATTATTTAATATGGGTATATCTTTAGCTATAGTTGTGATTTTGGTAGTAATTTTAGTAATAGTATCTGCATCAATAGTAGATATATACTGTACACCAATAGTAGCTATATATATAATAGGAACAAAAAGTATAATAAATAACATTAGTGTTAAAAATGTAGCTGATATATACTCTGAATTTACTTTTAGCATAAGATTATTGTGCATATTGGCTGTTGCCATAGTTAATAATAATGCTACAATAATTGATAACAAAAAAGGCTGATATATAGAATAAGCCCCAATCAGAGCTAATATAAATAGTATCGCAATAATATAATCTGTTCTTCTCATCATAATAATCTATCTATCGGTAGTGATGTTAATCTAAAATGGCTATAAGATTTCTCTGTAGCTATGCGTCCTCTTGCTGTTCTTTGTATATATCCATTAGCAAGTAAATAAGGCTCTAATACATCTTCTATGGTACCCTCATCTTCACTAAGTGCTGCAGCGATTGTACTAAGTCCCATTGGACGACCTTTTGCAGATACTAGAAGTTCAAGCAATCTTATATCCTCTTCATCAAATCCTAAATCATTAACTCCAAGTTGGTTAAGTCCATATTTGGTAGTTTGAAGATGTATCTCATTTTCATTTGCCACCTCTGCAAAATCTCGTACTCGTCTTAATAATCTCAATGCCAATCTAGGTGTACCACGACTTCGTTTAGCTATCTCATAAGAGGCATCAGGTTTTGTAATCTTATTAAGTTTGATAGATGCAATCCTCACAATCTCTGTTAACTCTTCTGTTGTATAAAACTGCATACGAAAGTGCATACCAAATCGTTCACGCAAAGGATGTGACAACATACCAGCACGAGTAGTAGCACCAATTAGAGTAAATCTTGGTAAATCAATCTTGATAGTTTGTGCAGCAGGACCAGAACCTATAATAATATCAAGCCGAAAATCTTCCATAGCTGAGTATAATATCTCTTCAATAGCAGGAGACATACGATGTATTTCATCTATAAATAGTATATCACCCTCTTCAATATTGGTAAGAATTGCTGCTAAATCGCCTGATTTTTCTATCATTGGTGCAGAAGTTGTCTTTATTTGTGCATTCATCTCTATAGCAATTAGATTGGCTATAGTTGTTTTGCCAAGTCCTGGAGGTCCAAAAAATAGTATATGGTCTAGTGCTTCAGCTCTTTTTTTACTAGCTTCTATAAATACTTTTAAATTTTTTTTAATTTGTACTTGACCTATATATTCATCCCAAGATGATGGACGCAGAGTTATCTCTTCTATATATTCATTATCAAATTTTTCTATGTTTACTATTCTACTTTCCATATTAATATGTAAACTCCTTTGTAGGGAACTCTCTATTTTTTACCTCTGTTATATATTGATTTAGACTCTCTCTGATTATATTTGCTCCATTGCAATATTTTTTCACAAATTTAGGTTTAAAATCTTCAAAAAATCCAAACATATCACTCCATACAAGAACTTGACCATCAGTATATAATCCTGCACCTATTCCGATAGTTGGAATAGATATAGCTTCTGTTATCATCTTGGCTACATCTTCTTTGACCCCCTCGATTACAATAGCAAATGCACCTGCTTTTTCTAGTGCCTTGGCATCAATCAATAGTTTATCTATATCAGCTTGATCTTTGCCCCTAATTTTATATCCACCATCACTTCGTAAAAACTGTGGCATCAATCCAATATGACCCACTACTGCTATAGAGTTATCTGTTAAAGCTTTTACTATATTGGCTCTATTTTTACCCCCCTCTATCTTTACAGCCCCAGCATTGGTCTCTTGATACACTCTTGTTGCATTTTTGATAGCATCTGACTCATTTGTATAAGTTCCAAATGGCATATCCAAAACTATAAGTGGCAAAGAAGCTCCATTACATACAGCTTGGGTATGATAAATCATCTGTTCCATATTTGCTGATAGCGTATCATTTTTGCCATAAAAGCTCATATTAAGACTATCTCCTACCAAAATCATGTCAACATGCCCATCAAATAATTTGGCAAATAGTGCATCATAAGCTGTTATCATAGTGATAGGCTTACTCCCTTTCATCTTTGCAATAGTTGTAAGTGTAATTTTTTTTGCATTTTTCTCTGTATGAATGCTCATTGTTTTGTACCTTTATTAAAAAAATGTATAATACCAACAATATTTTATAAAAGAGTTTATATTGAAAAATTTAGTAGCATATATTACCACAGGTTATCCCTCATTATCATTTACAGTTGATATGGCATTAGCTTTGGCAGAAGCAGGAGTTGATACACTTGAACTTGGAGTTCCATTCTCTGACCCAGTGGCTGATGGTCCAATTATAGAAAAAGCAAATTTAAAAGCAATAGGAAATGGTTTTAAGCTTCAACATCTCTTTGATGTTTCTAAGGAGATAGCACCAAAGATAGATACCCTATGGATGGGATATTTTAATCCATTTTATCATAAAGGTATAAATGAGTTTATATCTCAAGCCAAGCAGAGTGGAGTCAATGGATTTATCATTCCTGATTTGCCATTTGAAGAGGCAAAACCATATAAACCTATAATCGAAGAGGCAGGACTTAGTTTGATCGATTTCATTGCTCCAACTGATAGCAGAAATAGAATAAGGCAAATAGTCTCCAATGCTCAAAAGTTTATTTATCTAGTAGCTTATGCAGGTATTACAGGAGCAGGACAAAGTGAAGATTTACAACCTATCATTGCGGAGATAAAAGAGTTTACCAATACACCACTATTTGTAGGGTTTGGAGTAGATGAGAAAACAGCAAAAGCTAAAGCCCAAGGTGTAGATGGTGTTATAGTAGGTTCAGCATTTATTAAAGTGCTTTTAGATGAACAGTTAAGCTATAGTCAAAAGATAACAAAAGTTTCAGCTTTAGCAAAAGAGATAAAAGAAAAGATAAACGAATAATTAAAAAAATAAAGGAATAATATGCAAAAAGAGACACCATTTGAAGAGTTAGGTATAAAAATATCGCTACTATTAGAGAAATACAATAATATTAAAGATGAAAATATTATATTATCAGAAGAGTTAACTACACTTAAAAAAATAGTAGAAGAGCAAAAAGAGGAGATTATAAAACTTCAAGAAGAGGAAGAGTTAAGAACCATGGAGATAGAAGAGATTACTCAAAAGATAATGAAACTTTTATCTTGACATAAAAATAATTTTTTGTTATAATAGTCATTCCCATTAATATGGGGGCGACTTGGTTTCGACTGGAATAGTCGGGGCTATGTGCATGTCGGACTGAGCAATTCCGTCACACGGCTCAAACGCGAATAAACGCAAACAATACAGATTACCGTCCAGCTTACGCAGTAGCGTAAGTCATTAACCCCGAGCAATCGGAGGACTGCCTCGCTGATGAGTTCCATCTTAGTCAGACTATGAGGTATCACAATCTGATGGATATGCTTTGTAGAAGTTATGCTACAGAGTGAGAATTTTAACTAGTCTCGTGTAGCTTTGGGTGTTGTGCCAAACGAGATAAGATTTATCAATACTATCTAAACATGTAGAGTCATAGTTCTATCTATTTTAGGACTGGGGTTCAATTCCCCACGCCTCCACCAATATTTAATCTAATCTAACCTCATCTAAAACTCTTTATTAGTAAAAAATATTATCAAAGGCAACTAACTGTGCCACACTAGATTAGTTGCTCACAAACAAGAAGCAATAGCAAAAGCTGTAACTCCAAAGCAGAAAGTAAGAGCATTTCATCACGGTATGCCAAACTTTGCAAGAAAAGGGATTAATGAAAGTTTTGCCATTAGAGAACAGGAAAAAATCAGAGTAAAGGATAAACGATTTAAATTCGAGAAAATGCCTACACTATCTATTAAAGAACTATTGACACCCTACACATTCCTGACTTCTATCCTCTATATCATTATTGCTCTCTGGTGATTGACTTCGTAGATAGTAAGTTGATTTCAATCCATATTTCCAAGCATTCATATAAATATCATTTAAATATCTACCACTTGCTTTATCTAATGATATAAAGATATTGAGAGATTGACCTTGGTCTATCCACTTTTGACGGATAGCTCCTGCTTTAATAAGCACATTTTGGTCTAGTTCATAGCTAGGAGTATAATACTTCCATGTCTCTGGAGATAGATTTGGTACTACTATAGGAATAAGTCCTGATAGGTTCTCTTCAAACCATTTTCTTTTATATACAGGTTCTATAGCTTGGGTAGTTCCTGTTAAAATAGAGATGGAACTAGTAGGTGCTACTGCCATCAGATAGCCATTACGCATACCATCTATCTTAACTTTCTTTTTTAACTCTGACCAATCATGAGTATATCCAAATAACCCACCTCTATCAACTAGTTTACACGCCTCTTTATTGGCTTTATCAATAGGAAATACCCCTTTACTCCAATCAGAACCTTCAAATGTAGGATATTTACCTTTTTCTATTGCCAAATCACTTGATGCTTTAATAGCATAGTATGATACAGACTCCATTACCTCATCTATCTTCTGAAAATGGCTATTTGAACCCCATACTATTTTAGACTCTGCTAACATTTGTGCTTCACCCATTACACCCAATCCAATAGAACGAGTAGCCTCATTTGTCTTTTTGACTTTGGCTAAGGGATAAAAATTTAGGTCTATTACATTATCCAGCATTCTAATAGCAGTTGGAACTACTCTAGCTATATCTTGGGTCGTATGAATTTTAGATAAATTTATAGAAGCTAAATTACAAACAGCTGTTTGACCATCTTCTTCATGTTTGTCAACCATCCATATCTGTTTGGCATTTAGAGAGTCTAATGCTGTGATTTTTTTGGCTGGTTTTGTTGTACCATTATCTACTGTGATTATCTCATTTTCGTCAAATATATCTATACTCTTATCAAAATAAGTTAGTTTTATTTTATAGGAATTTGGTGATGTATTCTGAAAAATTTCTGTACAAAGGTTACTACTTCTTATAATTCCAGTATGCTTATTGGGATTTGCTCTATTAGCAGAATCTTTAAATGTCAAAAATGGATTACCTGTTTCAAAATAAGAACGGAGTATCTCTTTCCATAATGATTTAGCTGATATAATCTCTTTTATTATATCATCATTTTGTTCTAGTTCTATATATCTTTGTGTAAACTCATCACCATATAAATCAGTTAACTCACTAACTTCATAAGGGTCGAATAATGTCCAATGACTATCATCTTGAACTCTTTGCATAAATATATCATTGAGCCACAAAGCAGGAAATAGGTCATGCGCTCTTCTTCTCTCTTCTCCTGAATTCTTTTTCAAATCTAAAAATTCTTTGACATCTATATGCCAAGGTTCAATATATACAGCAATTGCACCCCGTCTCGTTCCGAGCTGATCGACGGCAATAGCTACATCATTAGCAATTTTAAGAAATGGAACAATCCCACCAGCTGCGTGTTTATGTCCATCTATATACGAACCCATACCACGAACTTGTGACCAATCCCAACCTATACCACCACCAAATTTAGATAAAAGAGCCATCTCTTTATAGGCATCGAAAATACCCTCAATATTATCAGGAGTTGAACCTATATAACAGCTACTAAGCTGATGTCTTGGTGTCCTAGCATTACTTAGAGTTGGAGTTGCAGCCATAACCTCAAATTTGCTTAAAATATCATAAAACTTTTTTGCCCATGTTTGACAATCTAACTCATTTTGAGCTAAAAACATAGCTACACCCATAAAGAGATGTTGAGGTAACTCTATTGGCTTGGCTTCTTTATCTTTGAGTAGATATCTATCATATAGTGTTTTAATGCCAAGGTAAGTAAACTGTAGGTCACGAGAAGGGTCAATATAGTTATTTAAATCATCTAAATCATATTTATCTTTGAGTCCTAAAAGTATTCTGCTCTCTTCTTCACCTCGTTGGAAGTATATATTCAGATGAAAATATGCTTTTCCTTTCATTCCACCAACATTACGACCAACTTTATGATATAGGTCATATAGAAAAAGTCTAGATGCAACAAAAGTCCAATCAGGTCTATCTATATCAATTTTATCAACTGCTGTTTTGATTAGGGTCTCTTGAATATCTTTTGAGCTTATCATATCTTTAAAATGCAGATTTGCATCAACCTCTAATTCACTTTGACTAACTCCCTTTAATCCTTCAACCGAATCTCGTGTATATTTTTGAATTTTTGCAATATCTAGTTTCTCTACTCTGCCATCTCTTTTTACAACTCTTATCATTTTATCCCTTGAAAATATTTCTGAAGTGGTCGAATATATCGACCTAATTTTATTATTTGAATACTCTAGCGAATATTTTATCTACATTTTTAGTATAGTAATCAAAATTGAAACATTCACGAATTTGCTCTTCGCTTAGAGAAATTCGGAGTTCATCATCAGCTAAGAGATATTGAAGATATAGTGACTCTCCTTTTTTATTAGTAGTTGCTTTACCTTGTTGTATCTCTTCCCAAACTTTCATTGCATTTCGTTGTACTATTTTATATGCATCTTCTCTGCTTACTCCTGCTATTGGAAGCTCTAGTAGTACTCTTTGAGAAAATACTAAACCACCTGTTAAGTTTAGATTTTTCATCATATTTTCTGGCATTACTGTTAGATTAGCAATCACTCCATTCATTCGATTTAACATAAAATCAGTTGTAACAAAACTATCAGGTAACCAAAATCTCTCTGTAGATGAGTGGCTAATATCTCTCTCATGCCAAAGGGCAACATTTTCCATAGCTGGATTGGCATATGCTCTAATCATTCTAGCTAATCCTGTAATATTTTCAGTTAAGATTGGATTTCTCTTATGAGGCATAGCAGAACTTCCTTTTTGACCTTTGGCAAAAAACTCTTCACACTCATAAACCTCTGTTCTCTGCCAATGTCTAATTTGAACTGCAAACTTTTCAACAGAACTAGCCAAAAGTGCCAAAGCAGTTGCAAGTCTAGCATATCTATCTCTTTGGATTACTTGATTAGAAACAGGTGCAGGTTTTAATCCTAACTCTTGCATAGCATACTCTTCTAGTTCCAATGGTGCATGAGCAAAATTCCCCATAGCTCCAGAAATTTGTCCAACTCTAATAACTTCCATAGTCTGTTCAAGATTTTCTAAATGTCTAGCCATCTCATCATACCAAACAGCAAGTACTAATCCAAAAGTAATAGGTTCACCATGGATACCATGGCTTCTACCGACCATTAGAGTCATTTTATGCTCTATTGCTCTCTTTTTAATAGACTCCATCATTATTTTTACATCATCAATAATAATTTCTAATGAACTTGTCATCTGCAAAGCTACAGCAGTGTCAACAGTATCAGAACTTGTCATTCCATAATGAAACCATCTACTCTCATCTCCAAGTGTTTCAGATACAGAGGTCGTAAATGCTATAAGGTCATGTCTTGTGATAGCTTCTATCTCATCAATTCTTTTTACTGAAAAACCTGCATTATTTATAATCTTGTTTGCATCATCATCAGGTATTAGCCCCAATCTATTCCATGCTTTGACTACTGCTAACTCAACGGCTAACCATGCTTGGTATTTCGCTTCCATTGTCCATTTATTTGCCATCTCTGGACGGGAGTATCTCTCTATCATCTTATATTCCTTGATTATATTTTTACCTACGATGAACTTAAATCAAATATTTTTGTGAATTAGAAAATCCATACTATATTAGATTTTTTATGGTAGAATTCTATCCAATAAGCTGTTATAAAGAGGTAAAAATGCCATTTGTCAAAAAAGCATTTCATATAGAAAAACCTATCAAAGCTTTTCTATTTGCTATACGAGAATTTAATTTTACACAAGCTCAAGCACAACGATTAATCGCAAAAGGTCGTATATTAATAGATGGTAAATCTATATATAATACAGGTGCTATTATAGAAGGAGATATAGAGGTTATATATTTTGAGCCACTCAGTAGAGGAGTAGAACCTATATTTATAACCAAAGATTTTTTAGTATATGATAAACCATCAGGTGTATTGGTTCATCCCAATACTATGGCTACAGAATACTCTATGCTTGATGAAGTTCGTAGCCACTCAGGGCAAAATGCTAATGGTACACATAGAATAGATATGGAAACATCAGGATTACTATTAGCTTCAAGGCACAAAGAGGCTGAACGATTTTTGAAAAACTCTTTTGAAAAAAAAGCAATACAAAAGTATTATTTAGCATGGGTGAGAGGTAAAATCTTGTCACCATTTATTATAGAAGAACCTATCAAAATACGAAATGATTACAGTACCAATAAGCATAAAGTAGAGATATCAGCAGATGGTAAATATGCCAAAACAGAATTTAAACCTATATTATATGAGAAGGAGTATGATGCTACTTTAATAGAGTGTAAACCCCTAACAGGACGAACTCATCAAATACGAATACATCTGTTTCATGTGAAACATCCTATAATAGGAGACCCAATTTATAATACGAGTTTCAAATATGCTAATCAATATTTAGAAGGCAATCTAACAGAAAATGAACGATATAGAGTTACAGGAGCAACTCGTTTGCTTTTACATGCTAATAGTTTGGAATTTCTTTATGGAAATAGATACCATATTGTCTCACAAATTGATTTTTATGAGACAAAAAAGGAGATTTGTTTGATTTAGCTTAACTACGCATAAAACCTAAGTCTTGCGTGGAAAAGTTCTTAAGCTCAGGTAAAACTTTTGCCATAGTTACATCATTAACTCCAAACCACTTTAAGATAGTTCCATAATATTGACTCATAGAGGTACTAGGAATAAGTCGTCCTTTATGAGTAATATCATCATCACTCCCTAAAGTAAGGTCAGGAAGTGTTCCATAGATACCACCCTTAACAGCACCTCCCATAGCAAAATAGTTTCCACCCCAAGCATGGTCTGTCCCATCTCCGTTACTCCCTGTACTTCGTCCAAAATCAGATATATCAAAAGTGGTTACCATATCTTGCATACCCATCTCTTCAAGTGCTTTATAGAAATCACCTAATCCCAAACTTAAACCTCTTAATTTTCTAGCATGTTGTTGGGTTTGATTACTATGTGTATCGTACCCTCCATCATAAACAAAGAAAATTTGTCGTTTTAAGCCTCTATTTTTACCAATATAGGCGAGTTTTGCAACAGCTTTGAGTTTTCTAAGTACCTCACTATCTGCATAGGTAGGAGAGGATTGCTCTAACTGTGCATTTGTAGGGTAAGAGAATAGCTCCCCTCCATAGGCATTAGTTGATGTCCATGTTGGGGCATTGTTATTCCAATCATTGACCAATATATCCTGCATTAAGAGTGAATGCTGTTGGAGTTTCTGATAATATTTTTTAAAAGCACTGCTTTGTGAGACTGCTACCATATTATCATAGATACCACGGTCTAAATGTTTGTAAGAAGGAGGTCCTCCTGAATTGATACTAAGCGGTGTGGTCTCATCACCATAAAAGAGATGCTCTATTCTATCTATGGCAATATTCATACCATAAATATCACCTCCATTAACATTTTGCCAATTATCAAACAGTCGTCCTGCCCAACCTGTATAATCCAATAGAGTTGCCTCACCATTCATTACCAATTTTGTTTGATGATTATGAGCATATAAAAAGGGTGGACGAGATTTGGTTTGAGCATTAAACTCCGCTTTGGTAGCAGGTTCAATAAGGTTCCCTGCATTAGCAACAATAGCAATCTTATTTTGGTTAACTAGATGGGCAATTTCAGGCATAAGTGGATTGGTAGCCAAGTCTAATCCTGTATGGGTATAAAATCCCTTGGTATAAGACTCCATTAAATCACTATTTGAACCATATGGGTTTCCTCCACTCAAATCTAAGATACCATTACCATCAAGTGGTAAATCTAATGGCGTATCTTTGACTCTAATAGTATCTCTAATCTTTGCATAGTTTGGATAACCTTTTAGCTTATCATTACTTGAGGGAATAAACATATTAATACCATCATTTCCCCCTCCATGATAGATAACTACAAGTGCCTTATAGTCACTAAAACTCTCATCAGCAGATAGATTAATAGGTAGGCTCAAAGCAGAGAGACCTGCCATTGAAAATTTTAAAAAATCTCGTCTTGAATTCATCTTCTCTTCTCCTATTCGGTCATAAATGTACTAGAGGTTACAATGGCTCTAATCACAGGTTTAA
>CAZNJD010000043.1:0-3283 GCA_964573285.1 uncultured Sulfurovum sp.
GAAACAATATTCATGAAATAAATGACAAAGATATTTCAACTCAAAAAAAAATATATGAAATTGTTTCTATGTATTTTAACATGGCAGATGAAAAGCCTGAGATGATAGAATATTTTTTAAGAGTTTATCTTTCAAATCGTGAAGTATTTGGCGATGGTTGCGAAGGCATGATATGTGTATCGCCTTTTGTAACAGAAATGATGATGTTTTTTAATGATGGTGTAGAGTGCGGTGACTTGCATGATCAAGATTTTTTCTCTGCATTTGGACTTTTTATGGGATATTTAGGTGGTATGGTTTTTCTAAAAGGAGAGGCTGTTTTACCAAAAAAGATAGAGGAGTATATAGATGATATATCAGAGAACATCTATAACGCACTAAAAGCATAAGAGATGAATAGACCTAAATTACTTTGGCTTCAATCAATTAGTTGTAATGGTAATGCACACTCTTTTTTTAATCATCCAAATTTTTTTTTGATAATGTCTCATTTTAAGCTTATCTATCATCCACTTTTAGATACAGATTATACACTAATTGACCTCTATAATAATAAATTAGATTGTGACATTTTGATATTAGAGGGTTCTTTTAAAAAAGAGTTAATAAAACATGATATTGATATTTATGCTCTTATTCAAAGCTATGCAGATAGAGCAAAATGGATTATTACAGCAGGAACATGTGCCACATTTGGAGGAGTTTTTAAGCAGAATGAGCCAGAGAGCATATCAGGGTTCTGTTTTGATATTGAAGAGAAACGAAATAACTATAAAAAGTATGCACATAAGCTAATCTCCCTTCCAGGGTGTCCTATTCACCCAAAATGGCTCTCTTTTGTTCTGTTGATGTTGGCAAAAGATAAAAAAATTCCCATAGATGAGTTTCATAGACCCCAAGAGCTTTATGGAATAACTGTTCATACGGGATGCAGTAGAAGTGAGTATTTTGAGTGGAAGATAGATACAAAGGGATTTGGATTTAAAGAGGGGTGTCTATTCTATGAGAATGGTTGTCAAGCTCCATTTACAAAAGGTAGTTGTAATAAAATATTATGGAATGATGTAAGCTCCAAAACTATAGTAGGAACACCCTGTTTTGGATGTACTGAACCCGATTTTCCTAAAAACACTCTTTTTACTACAAAAACCAATATGGGAATACCTGCAAAGATGCCTTTAGGTATCCCTATGAGAGCCTATCTGACTGCTACAGGAATAGCTAAGAGTTTTAAGATTAAACGGTTAGAAGAGAGAGTAATTGAGTATGATAGTAAAAAAACTAATTGAAAAAATAGAGGGCGAAGCCGAGCTAGATTTTAGCCTAAAGAACAACAGAGTAGAGGATGTCAAAATCAAATACGGTTTCTCTCGTGGTATTGAGAATATATTGGTAGGAAAAGCCCCAAGAGATGCTCTTGTAATAACTCCTAGAGTCTGTGGTATCTGTAATCATGCTCATCTAATAGCCTCTGTCAAAGCACTAGAAGATGGGTATCAAAAGGCAGGAGTAAAGGCAAAACTTACCAAAAAGGCAGAGGATATTAGAGAGTTTACCTTGGCTTGTGAGTTAATTCAAAATCATATTAAATGGCTATATCTTACAATAGTTCCACAGTTAGAGAGACTAACTTCTGTCTTAAATCATCAAAATCATGCAATCAAAGCATCTTATCTCTCTTCTACTATTACAAAAGCTTTGGCGATATTTGCAGGACAGTGGCCTCACTCTTCTTATGCTGTTCCATTTGGGGTAACTTGTGACCCAACTTTTGTTGATATTATAGAGGCAGAAAATATAATTGATGAAGCTATTAAATTTTTTGAACAAGTTATTGTGGGAATGAAACTTGATGATATTTTATCAATAAATTCTGTAATGGAACTTCCCAAAATTGGTGGAGATTTTGGCAAAGTTATTAGCATGATTTTATCTAATAATCTAGCAGATAAAGGAAAAAGTCATGGTAGATTTATTGTTTTTGGAGACTCTTTATCATTTAAAAGAGGCAAATCTGTACCAACTCAAATTTCAAATATAAAAGTTCGTTTTATCAAAGAATCTTCTCAGATAGATACTGTAGCAAAAGTCATTACATATAAAAATAAACATTATGAGATGGGTCCTCTTGCTCGTGGAATGATAACCAAAGAACCAATAATAAAAAATCTACATAAACGGTACAAAGACTCTCTTTTTACAAGAGTATTTGCAAGAGTTTATGAGGTAGCGATACTACTAGATTATAATAAAAAGCTTCTCTCTAACTTAGATATTAATGAAGCTTCATGTACTTTAGATAGTGATTTTAAAATAGATAATTTTGAAGGAGTAGGAATAGTTGAAGCAGCTAGAGGGTCATTAATACATAAAACAAAAGTAAAAGAGGGTTTGATAAAAGAGTATCAGATAATTGTACCAACACAGTGGAATTTGGCACAAGGTGACAAAAATGAACAGGGTGTTGCAATTAAAGCGATGATAGGTTCAAAAAATATAGAAGAGGCTACACTTATTTTTCGTAGTTTTGATGTCTGTTCAGTCTGTACTGTAAAATAGTTTTTATAAAAGTAACTTTTTTATTATTAATTATAATTCTAGTTATTAGAATGAATATTTAGTTGTTTTATGATATAATTTAAAATTAGGAGCATAATCATGAAAATTAACAAAATACTATTTTTAATTCCATTGACAACAACTATACTTTTATCTCAAACAACAGGTGAAGATCTATTTAAAAAGAACTGTGCGGTATGTCACGCAACTATATTGGGTATAACGAATGATGGGGGATATGATAATAGCTATATAACACCTGCTCCATATGTTTCAGATTTGGTAAAAAAATTAAAAAGGGAGACAGGGTCAAAGGAGAAATTTACTGAATTTATGGAGAAAAAATGTCTAATTTAGGAAAAAAGATTATCGCTTTATCTGCAATAACTGCAATGGTGACCCTCTCATCAGCATCAGATTTTGATGCTAAAACCAATTATAAAAAATTGGAAAAAAAGATAGCAAGATTACAGAAAAAGCTTAATAAAATTAAGACTCATGATGCCAAAGATAATATTAAATGGAGTGTTGATTTTAGAACAGAACTTGATAATATTCAGTATAATATGGCAGATGGCTCTAAAAGAGAAAATAGTGATTTATACTCCAATAGATTGTGGTTGAATATGGCATATATGCCTATTAGTAATCTTGTATTTAAAGGTCAACTCTCCTATAATAAAGCTTATGGTGCAAATATGCCTGATAATGGTGGTAGCACTTT
>CAZNJD010000044.1:0-1561 GCA_964573285.1 uncultured Sulfurovum sp.
TTCAGATGCCTCAATGGCTATATCTTTACCCTTTTTACCATGACCACCAATAGTCAAGAATGAACCTGCATTACCTGTAGGAACTCCCCCCTCAACCATAAGAATATATCGACCTTTATACTTCTCTATAGCACCCTCTAAGTTCTGCTCAGCCTGCCAACCAGCAGCAGTCATTAATGTTTCATGATACTCCAAAGAGATATAGTCAAAAATCAGACTATCAATAGTAGGCTCTGCTGAACGAAGCAGTGATTCACTACACCCTGTACACTCTGCCATGTGTAACCAAACGATAGGTAGTCTATCAGCTACCTTAACAGCATCTGCTACAAGTGGTGTGAATTTTGCAGGAAGTGCTAACATAGCTGTAATCATCCCTGCCCACTTCATAAAATCTCTTCGTGAGAATCCATTCTTCTCTATTACACTATCAATAGAGTTATTCTCATCCATCTTTGGCAACTCTCTCAACTGCTCTATACGCTTCTTAAACGACTCATAGAGTGAATCATAAGAGGTGTCTATACTGCTACTACTCATCTACTTCTCCTTATAAATTAATGTTCATTTACCATTTTAAAAAATTTAAACTTAATTTGATATGAATATTCATTCAATAATTTTTTTAAATGACAATCTGAAACATTAAGGATAGTTTTTTTATAAAAAAAGATTAATTTAGAACATAAAAGGTTAAATAAAATTCAAAATTGTAAAGAGTTATTTGAGATTATAAGTTTTAGAGAGTAGATTAGAGATGCGAATTTGGCATCTTTAATCTTATAATAGTTGAATAAAATATAAAAGTTATCCAACCTTACAATAGACCATCTCCCACCCCCAAAAGACAATTACAACTCTCTGTAGTTTTAGCCCATCTTTTATATAGTTCTGTACCAACTCATCCTGCTCATATCTATCTAACTCCTCTTTTGCCTCTTCTATCAAACTATTTATCCTCTTTTTTGATGGTTTTCGTTTGCCTCTTTTGATATATTTAAACTCCAATAATCCTATATACTCTACATAAGGATTTAGAGGTTTTAGAAAAATATCACAAAAGCCTTTGTTCATCTCATTTTCACTTTTGATAACAAAATAGGGGGTCATTGAAAGATAGGCTAAATACATAGCTTTTACTGTCTGTTCTTTATAGATATAATCTCGTATTCCTGTATTTTCTTTTATCATTTGAGCTAAATATCTAAAAACTTCCAAATCTCCATATAGAGCAAACTTTTTAAGTTCTCTTGCTAGTTGGCTTATATTTATCTCAAATACTCTCTCTAACTCCAATGCACTTGCTAGAAAATCTATATCTATTCTTTTGACTGTCTCATTTGGGATTTTGAGATTTAAATCAAAATCTCTATCCTTGATACTAACAAGCCCTAGATAGAACATAAAAGATTTAAAATTTTCCTCTTTGTATAGATTTAAGGCACTAAAATCTTGGACTAAATTTGATATTTGAATAGACTCTCCACCTATTAGAGTTTGAAGCGTATTAAAGTTTCCATTTAATTTTTTATTTGTATAGATGATATTTCGTAGGCGTGAA
>CAZNJD010000045.1:0-21988 GCA_964573285.1 uncultured Sulfurovum sp.
TTGGTTCTATTGTTTAAGATATAGGTATCTTTAAATATCTCTTCAAACTCATCTTTGAAATAGGTATCATAATAGGCTTCCAAAATTGCAATAAAGAGTGATTTTCCAAACCGTCTTGGACGCAAAAACATTAAATATCTGCTAGAGTAGTTTTCTAGAGTTTCTATATATTTAGTTTTATCTATAAAAAAATAGTCCTCTTCTTTTAAGAGTTTAAAATTACTTAAACCATAAGGTATTTTTTTCATTTCAATAACCTTTTTTAGGGTAATTATAGCACAGTTATCGGAGTTTTAAATTTACCTACTTAGTTTAGCCTATTAGATACTAAATCTATTAAAAATATTCTAATGAAAAATCTCTCTATGCTCTACCATAGCACAATAGTTTTGCACAACATCAATCCCTGCCTCTTTGGCTTTTAGGGCTGCTTCATTATTGACAATACCTATCTGTGTCCATAACACTTTGACATCACCTCTTTTTATACATGTATCAGCTATAGCAGAGACTACGGCTGGTTTTCTAAATACTACAACCATATCTACAGCTTTATCTATCTCTAATAATGAACGATATACTTTTTGATTTAATATCTTTTCTTCTTTTGGATATACAGGTATCATATCATATCCTGCTTCTACTAGATATTTAGCTACTTTATGACTGTCTTTGATTGGGTTGGGGGAACAACCTATGACGGCTATAGTTTTACATTTTTCAAAATACTCTTTCATCTCTTTTATATTTGAATTGACACTTGGTATTGGACATTCCATAATTTTTATCCTTTTTGATATAATTTCATTCATATAATATCTAGGAATGTTTAATGTTAGATTTAACAAGCATAAAAAAGGCGAGTCAAAGATTAAAAGGTGTGGTACATCGTACCCCTTTCTCTTATGCTCCAGTACTTAGTGAACTAAGTGGCTATGAGGTTTATCTCAAAAAAGAGAACCTCCAAAGAACAGGAGCGTTTAAACTCCGTGGAGCATTTAACAAAATAGCTTCATTAATAGAAAAGGATAAAGTAGGAGGAGTAGTAGCTGCAAGTGCAGGTAACCATGCCCAAGGAGTAGCATTTTCTGCTAAACATTTTGGGATAGAGGCTACTATTGTAATGCCTGATTCCACACCATTAACTAAAATTCAAGGGGTCAAAGAGTTTGGTGCTAGAGTTATACTCTATGGTGCAAATTATGATGAGGCATATAGTTATGCAATTGATTATGCCAAAGAGCATCAAAAAGATTTTGTACACCCTTTTACAGATGATAAGGTAATATCAGGACAAGGTACAGTAGCTTTGGAGATGATAGAAGATGAACCAGATTTAGATGCTGTTGTTGTTCCTGTCGGAGGAGGTGGACTTATCTCAGGTATTGGAGTAGCTACAAAAGAACTCAATCCTCATATTAAAGTGATAGGTGTAGCATCAAATGGTGCTCCTGCTATGGCAAACTCATATAAGCATAAGAGAGCAGAGTCAACCAAAAGTGTAAGAACTATTGCTGATGGTATAGCAGTAAGAGATGCTTCACCTATTACGCTAGAGTATATATTACAAACAGTTGATAGTTTGAAGTTGGTATGTGAAGATGAGATAGCAGCAGCAATTTTATATCTATTGGAAAAACAAAAAGTACTCGTAGAGGGTGCAGGTTCGGTGGGTGTGGCAGCTCTAATTCATAATAAACTAGATTTACCAAAAGGTTCAAAAATAGGTATAGTATTGAGTGGTGGAAATATAGATGTAACTATGCTTTCCCTAATTATAGAAAAAGGTCTAGTCAAAAGTAGCAGAAAAATGAAATTATCAGTTGTGATGATAGATAAACCTGGTTCACTAATGCAATTTACAGAACTGCTTACACAAGTGGGAGCTAATATTGTACAGATTGGATATGATAGAACCTCTATTGATTTGGAATTTGGTGATGCTGTAGTATCAGTTGATTTAGAAACAAAAGGAGTTGAACATCAACAAGAAGTCAGAAAAATATTACAAAATTATGGATTTTCATTCAAGGAACTACAATGAAAAAAGTTATAGCTATAGATTTAGGTTCAAATAGTATCCGTTTTCTAAAAATGGATTGTCAAACCAAAGAGTTCATAGGAAAATTTCACCTAATGGTAAAAACAGCAGATGGATTAGCCACTACAGGATTAATCTCTATTGAAGCCCAAAATAGAATTATAAATGCTATTAATCAAGCAAAAGAGCAGATAGATTTTAGTGATGCAACTATCAAAGCGATAACTACAGAGGCAGTTCGTCAAGCTAAAAATGGTCAAGAGATATTAAATTGTATCAAAAAACAAACAGGAGTAGAGTTTGATATTATTAATGGAGATGATGAGGCTAGATACGCATTAATTGCGACTCAAAATCGTTTGAAACAGCTAAATATAGAACCATCTAGTTTTATGTTGGCTGATATTGGTGGAGCATCTACAGAGTTAATATTTTTTTATGGCAAAGAGACTATAGTTAAGAGTTTTCCTATTGGAATAGTAACGATAACTCAAAGTTTTCATAGTTTATTAGAAATATCACATGCCATTCCTGCATTAATGAAAAGTATGAGACTATTTTGTCAAGAAGTTTATGCAAAATATGGCAAAGCTCAAAAGTTTATAGCAATAGCAGGAACACCAACTACGATAGCATCTATGAAACATGGATTTACCTATAAAACCTATGATGCAGATAAAATTCATGGTACAGTTCTAACTCATAATGATTTGGTTCATCAACTAGAGAGACTTTTGAGTATGGATATAGCCAAAAGAAAAGAGATAGTAGGCGTAGGGCGAGAAGAGCTTATATCTTCTGGTGTATTGATTTATGAAGAGTTATATAATATAGGTGGATTTAATGAGTCTATAGTTATAGATGATGGCGTTCGCGAGGGTGTTGTTCTTGATATGTGTGGAAATTCATGACAATTAGAGATTGTCTTAAATTAGCTACTAAAGAGTTACAAACTAGTTGTGAAAGACCAAGATTTGAAGCTGAATTATTATTAAGTTATCATTTGAAAAAAGATAGAACCTATCTACATGCTTTTGATGATAAAAAGGTAAGGAATATAGAGCAGTTTCAAAAGTTAATTGATAGAAGAGCTAATTATGAGCCTTATGAGTATATAACTAAGAGCGTAAGTTTCTATGATATTGAGCTATATGTTAAAAATGGGGTGCTTATTCCTAGACCAGAGACAGAGATATTAATAGATTTGGTATCTGAAATTATAGAGTCTAATAACATAAGTTCTATCGCAGAGATTGGTGTAGGAAGTGGTGCAATTTCCGTAGTTTTGGCTAGAAAATTTTTAAATTTAAATATAGTATCAACTGATATTTGTGATACTCCTATAGAGGTAGCTAATGTAAATCTTAGGAAATTTGGTGTAAAAGATAGAGTAAAAGTTATCAAATCAAATTTACTTGATGAGGTCAAAGGTGATATTGATTTAGTAGTAAGCAATCCTCCTTATATAGCTAATAATTTTAAGCTAGAAAAGAATGTAGCCAAATATGAACCAACAGAAGCACTATTTGGAGGAGTTGTAGGTGATGAACTACTCAAACAGATAATTTTGGATACTTGTTCTCATGGTATCAAATATTTAGCTTGTGAGATGGGATATGACCAAAAGCAATCTATGGAGCAGTTTTTTAGTGAAATTGGAGTAAAATCATATAAATTTTATAAGGATTTGGCTGGATTTGATAGAGGATTTATTATAAATTTTAAAGATTGATTAATGGGATTGAGATTTTTTAAAATAAAAAAATGGAGATAAAAATATGACAAAAAAAATTTTTAGAATAATGACAATGAGTTATATAATACTTTTAGGTGCAATATTTGGAGCAAGTATATATGCAGGTGCTGTTGTAGCACCTACTACTTTTCATTCAGAAACATTATTGGGTACAGAACTGCTTTCTAATTTCCAAGAGGGTCTCATAATGACCGTAAATTTCCAAAAATTAGGTTATGCAGTTAATTTTATGGTCTTTTCTGTACTTATATATGAGGCAATAAAGTGGAAAAACTTTGAGAGTGATAGATGGGTACTTATAGCTTCATTCTTAGTTGTTAGTAGTGGATTACTTTTTAGTAGTTTTTATATACCCGATATTATTGATATGCAACTTCAAGGCGATATAGTAACAGAGAGTGAAAAATTCAAAAATGTACATTTTGCAAGTGAGTTAGATTTTAAGCTTTTTAGTTTTGCTACATTGGCACTTCTGATTTTAAACCTCAAAAAGGTATTGAGATAGATGAAAGAAAAAAGAGAGTTTGATTTAGAGCATCCAATTATAGAAATAAAACATCTTAGAAAAGTATTTGGAACCAAAGAGGTACTCAAAGATGTTAATTTAATTTTTCCAAAAGGCTCAACTACAGTTATCTTGGGTCTCTCAGGAAGTGGTAAATCAACAATTATTAAGCATATTGTAGGTTTAATGAAACCAACACAAGGTGATATTTTTGTAGATGGAGTTAATGTTGCTACTTGTAATGAAGAGAAGTTAAGAGCTGTTCGTAAAGAGATTGGATTTTTATTTCAAGATGGAGCTATGTTTGATAGTATGAATATATTTGATAATGTGGCGTTTCCATTGCGTGAACATTTTAAACTATCAGAAGTAGAGATAGAAGAGAAAGTGATGAATATGCTGAGTATGACAGGTTTGGATGCTAAAAGAGTAGCAAAACTTTTTCCAAATGAGTTAAGTGGTGGTATGCGTAAGAGAGCAGGATTAGCAAGAGCTATTATTATGGAACCACAAATTATTTTATATGATGAACCTACAAGTGGTCTTGACCCAATTACAAGTGACCTTATTACTCAACTTATACTTAAACTCCAAAGAGAATTGGGTGTAACATCTGTGTTAATTACTCATGATATGAAAGAGAGTTTCAAATCGGCTGATTTTCTAGCATTTTTATTTGATGGTGAAATAATTGAATGGGCTGATAATAAGAGTTTTAAAAATAGTAGTAATCCTTTTGTTAGACAGCTTTTAGATGGTAGTGGAGAAGGACCTATTAAATTTAATGGATAATAAACACTTAGAACATTCTTTTGAACCAATAGTTTTTAATGATAGTCAGATTTTAATTTTAGGCTCTTTTCCTAGTATTGACTCGTTTAAAGAGAGTTTCTATTATGGACATAAACGAAATCAGTTTTGGAAAATACTTTCTAATATAACAAACTATCCAATAAATAATCGTGATCAAAAATTATGGTTACTCAAACGCTCCAAAATAGCTCTATGGGATATGGTCAAAAGCTGTAGTAGAGAGAACTCATTAGATAGTTCAATCGAAGATATAGAGGTAAATAGTATATCAGAGTTTTTGGAAATTCATCCAACTATTATCAAAATAGCATTTACAGGAAGATTAGCTCAGAGATTATATGAGTTAAATTTCAATTATTTAGAGATAGAGACTATATATTTACCCTCTCCATCAAGTGCATATGCTAAAATGTCACTTCGAAATAAGATAGAAATATATAAAGAGAAGTTAGGAATGAGATGGCAGTATGGGCAATAGGTGATATTCAAGGATGTTATGACTCCTTGATGAAGATTTTGAAAAAAATAGAGTTTGATAAGGATAGAGATACGCTATGGATTGCAGGAGATTTAGTTAATCGTGGTGATAAATCATTAGAGGTTTTAAACTATTTGTACTCTATTAGAGACTCTATCAAAGTGATACTTGGTAATCATGATATATCTTTGATTGCAAGTTTTTATGGAGTCAAAAAACCAAATGCTACGATACAACCTATTATAGATGCACCTAATTCCAAAGAGTTAATAGATTGGTTACGATTTCAACCATTTTTGGTTTGGAGTTTTGAGCTTAATTATATGATGGCTCATGCAGGTATATCACCACAATTTGATTTTGAAATGGCTGTAATTTATGCTTCAAGAATTGAGAAAAAATTACAAGCTGATAATCCAAAACCTTGGCTTAGAGATATATTTAAAACTAGTTCATATATATTTGATAGCAATGCGTCATCTTTGGATATAGATAAATATATTTTGAGTGCATTCACACGAATGAGGTTTTGTGCAGAAGATGGAAGATTAGACTTTTACCAAAAAGGTAAGCCTAAACAATCAAAACTTGAAAATAAAGGGTTATACCCATGGTTTAGCTGTCCATCAAGGCGTTCAACTACACTTAGAGTTGTTTTTGGTCACTGGTCAACACTAGGTTATTGGTATGATGGCAATGTATTGTGTCTTGATACAGGTTGTGTATGGGGTAGAGAGTTAACTGCTGTTAGAATTGATAAGAAAAATCCTATAGTCGTACAGGTCAAATGTAATAAAAAGCAGAAGATTTGAAATTTATACTATACTTAAATCAAAACCAAAAAGGAAAAAAGTGAAATTTAGTACCTATATGAATGAGTGGTTATATGGAGAAAATGGCTACTATAAAAACTTCAAAGCCATAGGCAAATCAGGAGACTTTTATACTGCTGTAAGCACTAGCTCATTTTTTGGAGCGAGTATTGCAAACTATTTTTATACTCTTATGCAAAAAGATGATTTCAAACAAAATGGATGGCTAATAGAGATAGGAGCTCATAAAGGTTATCTGCTTTGTGATATGATACAGTGGCTATATACGCTAAACCCAATGCTTGTAAAAACTCTTAAATTTGGTATAGTAGAGAGACAAATGGAGGTACAAAAAGAGCAACTCAAATATATATCTCAAAGATTTGGAGATGATATTCAAATTACACATTTTAATGATATAAATGATGTAGAAGAAGATTATGCTTTTTTTGTAGCCAATGAGATATTTGATGCTTTTGCTTGTGAACTTATCAAAGATGGACAACAAGCTTTTGTAGAGGATAATAGAGTAGAGTGGAGAGATGCAGACCCAAAACTATTGGAGTTTGCTTCAACTCATAGACAACTCAAAGGAGAAGTAGCTATAGGTTATGAAGAGTTTGCCAAATCTATGGCAAAAGGGGTAAATAGTTGTGATTTTGTAAGTTTTGATTATGGTGAAAAGTTAGTACGAAATGACTTCTCTATTCGAGTCTATCAAAAACATGAGACCTTTCCACTATTTGATAAAGATTTAGATATATCAGAGGCATATCAGAGTGCTGATATAACTTATGATGTAAATTTTGCTCATGTGATAGAGGCATTTGAAGAAGCAGGGTTCAAGCTAGATAGTTATGAGACACAAGCTAGAGCATTAATAAGATTTGGACTAATAGATATACTCGAACAGTTTGCCAAACAGACTACTCAAGATAGATATTTAAGAGAGGCTGATAAAATCAAAACACTAATCGCCCCTACAATTATGGGTGATAAGTTCAAGATGATACATCTCTTCAAATAGCTATATGTTTCAAAAGAAAAAAAAGAGACTCTATATATCAGAGTTATTAGATGACCCTGCTATTACCTATCCATCTTATTATGTATTGAGTAGTTCTATGTTAAAAAATGAACTACTCCAACATGCTATTATGGTATTGCATAGCTTTGATTTTACACATTATGAACATCCAAATAGTTATGAAGATATATTTGAGATGTTCAATGGAGGAATGTTTCCTATTTACAAAGAGCAGTATATTGTAGGCTATTTTGGAGGTAAAATGATGGTACTAGAGAGTGGAGGATGGCGAGGATTGCCTTGTATGGAAGATGTTTTTAAGATGGAAAATTGGTTGATATGTTAGAATTATAAAAAAGGAAAAATTGTGTCAACCAAGACGACTATAGAGTGTCCACATTGTCAAATAGAGATAGATGTAAATAAGATACTATACCATCAACTAGAAAATGAACTAAAACAGAAAAATTTACAAGAACAGAAAAAACTCCAAAAAGAGGCTGATAAAAAAGCCAAAGAGTATCAAAAAGCTTTAGATAAACTAAAAATCAAAGAAGAGTCTATCAAAGAGCAACAAGATAGATTTAATGAAGAGTTAAAACGAGCCACCCAAAAACAGCTCAAAATAGAAAAACAGAGACTACAGGATAAACTCAAAAGAGAGATATTAGCTCAACAGAGCGAATCTATGGCACTACTAGAAAAAGAGTTACAAGAAAAATCAGAACAGGTCAAAGAGTTAAACCATAGTAGAGTAGAGATAGCCAAACTCAAACGGGAAAATGAAGAGATAGCTTCAATTGCTAAAGTAGAGGCACAACTGGCTTTAAATGAAGAGTTAAAACTAGAAAAAGCCAAAATAGCTAAAATACTAGAAGAGCAAAACGAACTTAAACTTAAACAAAAAGATGAACAGCTAGAACAGATAAAAAGAGAACTAGAAAATGCTAGACGAAAAGCAGAACAGGGAAGTATGCAGACCCAAGGTGAGGCTTTGGAGTTGGTTATTGAGTCTTGGCTTAGTTCACAATTTCCTTTTGATACTATTGATGAGGTCAAAAAAGGAGCATTTGGTGCTGATTGTGTGCAGACCATTCATACACGAGAGGTACAAAACTGTGGGATTATCTGTTATGAGAGTAAAAATACCAAAGCATGGTCAGATGCTTGGATACCCAAACTCAAACAAGATATGCTATCTGTAAATTCTGATTTAGGGGTATTGGTTACCTCTGTTTATCCTAAAGATATGAAACGAATGGGGTTTGTAGATGGAATTTGGGTCTGTAGTCTTGATGAATTCAAAGGTTCATCTTCTCTACTTCGTGAATCACTTATTCGTATAAATAAAATTATGCAAAGCCAAGAGAATAGAAGTGATAAAATGAATTTATTATATAACTATATGACAGGTAATGAGTTTTCTATGCAGATAAGGGCTATCGTAGATGGGTTTATCAAAATGCAAGAAGAGTTAGATAAAGAGAAACGCTCATTAATGGCTAGTTGGAAACGGAGACAAAAAACTATTGATGGTGTTTTAGCAAATACAACACAGATGTATGGTTCTTTGCAAGGGATTGCAGGAAGTTCAGCTATTGCTCATATTGAAGCTTTAGAGTTATCTTGTGATTAGTAAATATAGTTTGGCATATTTTTTTATAAGGAGAATAGTTAGATGATTGATAATAAAATTGATGAGATAAGAGAGAAAATAATAGAGTTAGAGATTGAGTTGGAAGAGGAGTTTAAAAAGAAACACAAAGAGTTTTTTTATAAAATTGAGAATAATAAAATAAAGTTTGAAGAGAGAATTCTCAAAGAGGGTAAATCCAAGATAACAAGCTCTATAAAATATATCTCCTCTTTTCCTGTAGCTGTTATTTTTACCATTCCTTTTATTTGGGCGATGATGATACCTGCGTTGATAGTTGATATATCAGTAACTATTTATCAAATTATCTGTTTTCCTATCTATAAAATTCCCAAAGTTAAAAGAAAAGATTATATTCTTATGGATAGATATAATCTATTTTATCTTGATAAAGTAGAAAGAATAAATTGTTGGTATTGTGAATATTTTAATGGGGTTATTGCCTATGTACGAGAGATTGGAGCAAGAACGGAGCAGTTTTGGTGTCCTATCAAACACTCAAAAACTCCAAAAGAGAAACATTCACGATATGATAAATTTTTCGACTATGGGGATTATTTGAGATATAAAGATGAGTTAGCAAAAAGGCGAGGGGATTTTCATGATATAGTTTAATGATTTGAACCAAGCAACCAAACACGATTTAAAAATTAGACCAATCTATCATTGGAAACCAAGTAGGGTTAAAGCTCATTTAACTATTAGTTTTATGCTTAGGGTTTAGTGCAATTTGATGGGCTAAGTCAGGAATAATACTATTTTAAAAAAAGAGATAGATAGATATATGGATGCTTTTGATGTAAAAAAGAGGTTAATACTCTTGCCATAATCTATTGCTTTTACATTTTTTTAAAAATATTAGAATAAAATCTAAATGATTTTATATACTTAACAATATTAAATACAGATTATGTTATACTGTTTCAGTAATAATTAATAATTTTTTAGGAGAGTATAGTGATAAAAGTTTTATCAAAAAAATCAATTATTATATTGATATTGATATTGATATTTACCACGATAAGTAGGGCAGAAGATATTAAATTAATAGATAAATCGAATGAGAGTAATTTAGTACAAAAAAATATCGTGGGATGTGATGAGGGTGAAATAGTGGCAAAACAGAATAGAGATTTAGATGAAATCAAAAAGCAACTTGCTTTTATTTTGAAAAAATTAGCAGAATTGGATAATAAAAAGAATACTAAACAAAAAAGTAGGGATATATCTAATATAAAAAATTGTCTCTCTAAACTAACAAAAGAGAAAAAAACAAAAGAGAGAATGGAGGCAAAAAGAGATAGAAAACGAAAAAAAGACCATACAGTAGTAGTTGTTGAAAAAGGTGATAGACTCTCTGATTATGCTCAAAAATATTATGGAGACAAAAAAAAATACTTTAGGATTTATAGAGCCAATAGAGATAAAATTGCTGAAGATTTAAAACTTATTATAGGTGATATAATCATAATTCCATTGAGTCCAAATTATAAATATAAGAAATTTAAAAAGATAAAACATGTTGTAAAGAAAAAGAAAACTATCCCCAAAAAGTTTATTATCAAAGAGCCTGTACCCAAATATCCAATGGCAAATATTTTTACAAAACCCAAAGAAAATCAAGTTGATATGTTAGAAGAACCTATTTTTGTAGATGATGAGAAAATTGATAATAGTGGTTTTTTGCCTTTAGATGACAATTAATCATAAATATAATAAATTTAAAGGGAAAAAATGAACCAAATATTTCAATCCATTAACCATTTTTTTGAAAATATCCTATTTTTTGATATTTTTTTCGGAACTATAGAGGGAACTAGTTTTCCTTTCGTTGTAGCATGGCTAATTGCGGGGGGATTATATCTAACTTTCAAGATGGGATTTGTTAATCTCAAAATGCTACCTCACTCTTTGGCAATTGTACGAGGTAAATATCATACGGCACAAGATAAAGGTATTATTACTCCTTTTCAATCACTTACAACTGCACTCTCTGCTACTGTAGGGATAGGAAATATAGCTGCTGTATCTATAGCTATATCATTTGGAGGAGCAGGAGCTGCTTTTTGGATGATAATGGCAGGATTTTTAGGTATGACACTCAAATTTACTGAAGTTACTTTATCTATTAAATATAGAGAATTTTTACCTGATGGTACTATTATGGGTGGTGCTATGGAGTATCTATCCAAAGGTTTTGCTATCAAAGGATGGGTCAAAAGTGGTAAATCTCTTTCTTTTATATATGCCATATTTTTAATTTTGGGAGCTATTGGAGCAGGAAATACTTTTCAAGTCTCACAATCCTTAGGAATTATGCAAAGTGAAATTCCATTTTTCAATCATTATCCTTATGCTTTTGGACTTATATTAGCATTTATTACAGGATTGGTTATTATCGGAGGAATTAAACGAATTGCACATGTAGCTGAAACTATTGTTCCTTTTATGGTTGCATTTTATTTAATTATGGTTTTTTGGGTACTTTTTATAAACTTTACTCTTATTGATGATGCTTTTATATTAATAATCAAAGAAGCTTTTACTCCAACAGCTGTAGCAGGAGGAATATTTGGAGCTATGGCACAAGGATTTCAAAGAGCTGTATTTTCAAATGAAGCAGGACTAGGTTCTGCTGCTATTGCACATGCCCCTGCACGAGTCAAATATCCAATTCGTCAAGGATTAGTCTCTTTATATGAACCTTTTGTAGATACAATTATAGTCTGTACTATGACTGCTTTGGTTGTGATTATTACAGGTGTATATACAGGTGGTACTCCTGAATTGGATGCGATGATAGTAGCCAAACAAGGAGCTAATCTAACTTCTGCTGCATTTGGTTCAGTAGTAAGTTGGTTTCCTCATATTTTAGGATTTGCTATTTTTATGTTTGCTTTTTCGACTATGATTTCATGGTCATACTATGGAGAGAGAGCTTGGGTATATATATTCGGTATCAAATCTTCTATTATCTTTAAACTTATATTTCTAGCATTTATAGTTATTGCTACTATTGCAGATACTAGATTAATGGTTGACTTTAGCTCTGTACTATTTTTGGCACTTGCCATTCCTAATATATTTGGTCTTATTATTATGTCAGGTGATGTCAAAGGTTACCTAGAAGATTATATCTCCAAATTAAAATCAGGAGAACTTGATAATGAGGCAATTAAATGAGTCCTTTTGCTATACAATTACATAATGGTTTTTGGGAGATAGATTTAGAACTAGAAGATAAAAATAGTTTCCAAACACTAAAACAGATAGATGCTATAGAGCAGATAAATGGATTATGGAGACTCAAATCACTCTATAGAGTAGGAAAATTATATATTAACAAACAAGGTAAAGGATTTGTAGAAGCTTCAACAGCTCAACAGAGAGATTTACTTATAGAACCTGATGATATAGCTGGTGCAAATCATGGTGATATAGTTGTAGTCAAACGAATTATAGCTAGAAGAGGTAGAGCTTCTGCTAAAATAGTATTGGTAATAAAACAAGCACATATATTTAATATTTTATATACAAATAGAAATGAGTTAGATAAATTTGAAATATTAAATATAAAAACAGGGCTACCCTCTCATGCCATTATGGAAGGAATGGATTTAAAAGCTTTTAAGATAGGAACTGTGATGAAAGTAGATAGTCTAACAGATAAAGTCTTAGAGGTGTTTGGACATTTAGCAGACCCAAAAGTAGATGAGAAAATATCACTAGCTCTATATAATAGAGCAGATAAGTTTGAACAAGATTGTATAGACCAAGCCAAAAAAGTTGAAAAATCAGTAAATGCAAATGAGCATCCAAATCGTATAGATTTAAGAGAGTTAGATTTCTGTACTATCGACCCAGTAACAGCCAAGGATTTTGATGATGCTATATATTTTGATATAAAAAGCTATACTCTATTTGTAGCCATAGCTGATGTAAGTCACTATGTAGAGTACTTCAGCCCTATAGACCAAGAGGCGAAACAGAGAGGATTTACAACCTATTTTCCTCATAAATCTTTTCCTATGTTACCACGAGAGCTTAGTGAAAATATCTGTTCACTCAAACCTCATCAAGATAGATTAGCTTTTGTATCAAAAATACAATTAGATAAAGAGACTCTACTACCTATCAAAGAGGAGTTTTTTGAAGCAATTATACACTCCAAACGGCGATATAATTATGATGAAATAGATAAGATTATAGAAAATAGTGGTACTAATATTAACAAAGAGCATGAGAAAAAAATATTAAACTATCTACTACCATTACAACAGATAACACAAAGAGTTAGAAGTAAAAGATTAAAAGATGGATTTGATTTTAGAAGTGAAGAGATTAAACTCACTATTGATAGTGAACATAATCTAGTCAAAACTCAAATAGAAACAGGAACGCCATCACACTCACTAATAGAAGAGTGTATGCTCTTAGCTAATCAAGCAAGTGCCAAAAAGATAAGAGATTATGGTATATTTAGAGTTCACTTACCACCACAATTAAGTAAACTAGAAGAGTTACTTCAAGAGTTAGCCACTATTGGTTTATTTGTAAAAGAGTATAATGATAGCCCATCTCTAATTAGAGCTATACAAAAAGAGGCAAACAATATGGGAATAGCAAGTGAAGTTGATTCAATGATTATCAAATCTCTCAAACAAGCCACATATTTAGCAAAAAATGAGGGACATTTTGGCTTAGGATTTAGTCACTATAGCCATTTTACCTCTCCGATTAGAAGATATTCTGATTTAATTCTACACCGTTTAATAAAAGCAGAACTAAAAGATGACAAAGAGCAAAAAGAGTACTTGCTTAGAAATATAGAACCTCTATGTGCTAGAGTATCAGAACTAGAAAGAGAGAGTACAAAAGCTGAGTGGGATTTTAGAGATAGGAAACTTTGTCGTTGGGCAGAGACACAAAAAGGTATAGAGTTCAATGCTCATATAATCGAAACAGGAGAAAATACCAAAGCCCTATTAGAAGCTAATATTGCAGGAGTTATTGTTAATCTTCGAGGAGATAATGCAATATTATTTGATAGAGTTAAAGTTAAGATATTAGAAGTCAATATCGCTATGGCAAATATCCAAGCTGAATTTATATGCAAATTAAGTCAATAATCAATTGCTCCTTTATAATCAAAACTAAAAAAATCTCTGGAATATGGGTAAATTTTAATTTTCTGATTATCTATAATGTTTAAAAATGGAATGAGATAGTGTGCTTGAAAGATAAATCCTATCTTCTCTCTTCGCAATTTTCTAGTCTTCAATCTTTATCTCAATTTTAGTATGAGATTTAAATCTCATCTTCTTTGCTTTTTCTTTTTAACTCTTTAATTAACTCTTCTGTTTTTCTTTTTGTTCGTCTTTTCCCATAAATTCTAGCTGTATAACTTGTTATAATTGAGATGAAATCTTGGATTATATCTTTTTCATCTGTATCGACAGAATTTAGAACTTCTATTTTTTTACCTAGCTTATTTAAGAGAGTCTCTAAATAGTTAAAACCTACTCTAGTTAGTCTATCTTTATGCTCTACTAGAAGTATTGTAAAGTCTTGATCATCAAGTATCTTTTGTAACCTTTTTCTATTGTCATTAAAACCTGAACCAATCTCTGTATAGACTTTATGAACTTTATATCCTCTTGCATTTGCAAAATTTATTAGCCTATCTTTTTGTGTTTCAAGGTTATTTTTTCTAGCTGATGTTGATACTCTGCAATAAATTATTACTTTTTCTTCTTTTTTCTTCTCTTTTATATTCATAAGCCTATTATAAGTTTCATGAGTTACATAATTCAACTTATTGACTTTTACAAATTCTATTTTGCCTTCTTTGTGCCAAGTATATAAAGTATTACGATGAATGCCTAAATCTCGTGCTAAAATTGATATTTTTATCATTAAAAATCCTATTTTTTGTTATAATATGTGAAATTATATCATTTTTTTATTATAGATAGATTAAATTAGGAATATATTGGTAGTTTTACTTTTAAGAAAATATTGTTTTTTGCTACTATTGAGATAAAGATTGAAGACTTTGAAGTGTAAGAGAGTTTTCTAATAAAGTATTACTATTTTCTCTTTGCTAATGACTATTATCAATACTATTTTCCAAAACAATACTATTATCAAGTGTTTCATTTATATAAAGAGATAAAGTTATAAGAGGTTTACTTAAATTGGCTTGTGATAAAGCTAAATTATCTTTAGCTACTAAAACAGAGGAGTATATACAAGTAGTATCTGCTTTGATTTTTAACCCTATTTCATAATATAGGTCAGAAATTTTTTACTATTCACCTCTTGACAATATAGTTGATGCCCTTTTTTTATAAACTCCTCAATAAGAGGTTCTGGTTGAAAATCGGATAGCAATAATACAATATCTCCTTCTTCTAACTTTTTAAGTGTTTTATGGAGTTCGACTAAAGGATTTTGGTCATTATCTAGTATCATATTGGCATCAAGTGATACTTTTGGCTCTTGATTTATCCACTCTGGAGCTTTTTCAATAAACTCTTCTACTATTTTTTCCTTTTGAGTTATGACTGTTTGTCCTACAGCCTCTCTAAGTTGGTTTAGTAACTCCATAGGTTTCATTCCACCAACAATAGCGGCTTGTCTAACTCCTGCTACTTTGGCAATAGTTCGTCTTAAAATAGGATTATTGAGTTTCTCAAATTTAGGGTTAATATCTATAAGAATATCTTTCATTCCCTCATAATTATTAAGCAAATCTGCAATCTTGGTTTCTAAAGTTATCTCTTGCATAGGTACACCTCTTTTATAATTATAAAATATAATATATATTTGGTTTTATTATAGTATAATCTCTCTTAAATGAGAGTATTTTTGTCTGAAATCATGAAAAACTTATTAATAAGATAATATATCTAAGAAATAACTTTCTCTCTATTTGTAAAAAACAGCTCATTTTTCCCACAATTTTCACAGATTTGATAAAAATGCAATCTCTTTTTTTTAAGTTTTGGTTTACAATTTGAGTCTGAACAGGTTAATTTAATGGATGTATTTCCCCCACAAAATAAACATTTAAAGTAGTAGCCATATTTTCCATAAACTATTTCTATATTGGGGCTTTTACATTTTGAACATAAATGTGTATGCAAATCTTGATTTTTTATTACTGATGGATTTTCAAGAACAGATTTTTTTATAGAGATTTTCATAGATTGTGTATGTGAGAGTGATGGTTGAGAGATATTTTCTATTTTCATGGGATATTTTTTTGCATAATCATAAGTTTTTGGTTTATGATGTTTAACAAGAAAATCTGCAATCTCTTTTACTCTGTCTAACCTCATCATCCCTTTTAATGTTTTGAATACTTCAATTGTACCCATCTTATCAATGCTCTCATCAAAATGTGTTCCAAAAGTATCAGCTCTATCAAATCCTTTTGGTAAAATATCATTTGTAATAGTTGTTCTAGGATTAATGAGTACTGTTGAGGAGATAGGGATACCAAATAGTTTATGATTAGAAGGTAGCTTCATATTGGCTTTGATATAATCTGATAAAATCTGAATATGTCGATTGTTTTGCTCTATAGGATTAGGAAAAGTCTTGATTTTTTTACCATATTTTACATTGAGTGAACCATCTCCTTTGATAGTTAGTACTCCTGTAAAACTTTTACTCTCTATCACCTCTATACCGAAACAATTAATAATCAGATGGTCTATTTGAGCTACTTTTCCATTATACTCTATTCGTATATCATGAAGCAATATATTTCGGGGACTATCTTTAAACCTAAAGTCAAGATAGTAGGCATTATCTTTTTCTGCTTGGTATCCATTTTCTACTCGTATTAAGTCAGCTTTTATGAGGGCTTGTTGCTTTGGACTTTTACTTTGATTTAAAAGTTTTTTTAGTAGAGTTATCTCTTGAGTTTTTGAGTCAATATTTTTATATAACATTATTATCCTTTGTTTATTTTTTAAAAAATATAATTAATATTTATATTATATTTTAATTTTATTAAAATTGGGTTTTAAATTCAATAGTAGATATAATATCCCCCCAGAAAAAACAGATAAAAAACCATTCTAATTAAAAAAATGAGAAAAGTTAAAATAGTTTTAGCTAAATTTTCAATAAATGCGACAAAAGTTGCATTTTTCAAAAAAAATAAGTGTTATAATCCTTTTCAAGTTTAGTCATAAGGACTAAATAAACTTAAATAAAAGGATATACCTATGAAAAAAATCATTGTTTCAACACTTCTTTCATCACTTCTTTTGACAAATACTATATTTGCAAAATCAGACACAGAACCTACAAGTAAAGAGGTAAGTAAAAATGCTATAGAAATAGCAACAAAAAAAGCAGAAAATAATCAAGTAAAACTAATACAAGAGGCTCTAAACTCACTAGAAATTACTGCAAAAGCATTAAAAAATTTAGAAGATAATAAAAAAGATGAAGCAAAAAAAAATATAGAGTTAGCATTAGGAAAACTAGAAGTAATTCTAACATCCAAAGATGTTCCAAAACTACTTCCAATTAAAAATAGACTTATTGTAAAAAACTTTATAGGTGATGCAAAAGATGTAGAGTCTGCATTAAAAAAAGTTAAAATACTTATAGATAATGGTAAAATTCAAGAAGCAAGAGAACTACTTATTTCATTGCAAAGTGAGCTAGATATTGTTACTGTAAACCTACCACTATCCACCTATCCAGATACTCTAAAATTAGCCTCTAAGTATTTAATTGAGGGTAAGATAGAAGAAGCAAAAGATACATTAAAATTAGCATTAAGTACTTTTGTAAATATACAAACCATTATTCCTATTCCACTAATAAATACAGTTAAGTTAGTAGCAGTAGCTTCAAATAAAGCAAAAGAAAATAAAGATTTAGCTATAAAATATCTATCTTCTGCAGATGATGAGCTAAACAAAGCTGAAAAGTTAGGATATATTAGTAAGAGTATAACAACATATAAAAAGCTACATACTCTAATTAAAAATGTAGAAAAAGAGATTAAGGGAGAAAATAAAGCAGAAAAACTATTTAATGAGTTAAAAAAGAGACTAGAAGAGTTTAAATCAAAAATCTTCTCATCAGAATTAGATAAGAATAAAAAATAATAAATTTATTTTTGGAGTAAAATATGATTAGTTTGGTCAAAATATATCAAGAGCATCAAAGTGATATTGAGCGTTTTATTATAGATAATATTCATCATAATGGGGTAACTTCACTAGGAGATAGTGATTTAGAAGGCTTTTTTAAAACTTTTAAATCTCTACAACTTCTATATATAACAGATGAGAATTACCAGCAAAGTAGTCCAAACTTTTCTCGAATATCTACAGATGTTAGTCATATAAGCACAAATAGAAGTTATATTTTTAAAAAACGAAAACTAAATAAAGAGGGAGAGTATATTAGCTCTCCTTATATTTGTTCAAAAACAGGTAATCTAATAGTAACAACTATAAAAAGGATAGGGGACAAATATCTAGTGATGGATTTTAATCTTGTTAAATTACTAGAAGAGCTAGGTTTTGTAACTCATGCTCTCTTTTTTA
Organism: uncultured Sulfurovum sp.; assembly: GCA_964573285.1. Taxonomy (GTDB): domain Bacteria; phylum Campylobacterota; class Campylobacteria; order Campylobacterales; family Sulfurovaceae; genus UBA1140. Next base: position 18,668 of record CAZNJD010000045.1, read on the forward strand.
CAAAATTCAATAAAACTATCTATGGTATGATAGGATATGGTTTATCATTTTTATCATCTATCTTAATTTTATATGCTGTAATCTCGTTTTATGATTATTTTATTAATACTATATCTCTAATTGATGCATCATTTAAGTCAATAATCTCACTTACACTAGGTTTAGCTGTTTTTGATTTAGGTAAAAATCTATTGGAGCATGAAGTTATATATAAAGACAACAACCCAAACAAAAAAAGTGATAGCAAAATGTTTATAAAATTTATAATCTCAATTATTACAGCACTATCTATTGAAGCACTCATGTTAGTATTGAAAATTAGTTTAACAAAAGAGTATCAAGATATGATATATGCTTGGTATCTAATTGCAGGAGTATCGCTAATGATTGGTACATTAGGACTCTTTTATCTATTCTCTAAAAAAGAAAACGAGATAATCCCCTGATAAAAAAAGGGGCTTAAATACTCTACTTTCTCTAATATGCTATATATTATTGCTTTATCTTTTATCTCAAAATAGTGATTCATCTCTTATCTCCAAAATTTTTATGCTATTATATACTTATCACGCTATTATCAAGGAAAAAACCGTACAAAAAGAGAAATAATGAAAAGTTATAGATTAAAAAAACATAATTCTGCTGATAATAATACCACTGTAAACGCCTCTATAGAGATATTGGACTCTAAACTAAAACTCAATTATCAAATAGTAGATGACATCTCTAAATACCATTTCCCATCTAAAACTACTCAACACAGAGCCAATAATCTGTGGCTAAATACATGTTTTGAGTTATTTATAGCCAATAGAAATGAGGATAGTTATTGGGAGATAAATATCTCACCCTCAACCAAATGGAATAGCTACCATTTTACAAGATACAAAGAGGAGATGAGAGAATCTAATCTCTTTTTAACACCTCAAATTAAAATAGAAAAGCAAAAAGATAAATATGAACTATCCTTTGAAACCACTTTTAGTAGAGGAGTTTTAAAAGAGAAGTTAGATATAAATCTCTCTGTTATTCTACTAGACCATAAGGGAAAGAGAAATTTTTACACTATCAATAGACGAAATGACTCTCCTGATTTTCATGATAGGGCTACCTTTGTAGTCTATCTGTAAATCATCAGTTATTAATTTTACTTTTAATTATCTACTCCTCTACCAATATTTTTGTAATCCTAAGTATTTTAATACAAAAACCCAAACAACCAAAGAGGAATCTTAGCCCCAAACCCAACCTCTATACCATCAGCTACTACAAATGAGTTTGGCACATCTTTTATCTGTTTAAAACTTTTGTTTTTACCTCCTATCTCAAAGATAAAGTTATCATCTATCTTAAAGTCACCTATATTTGAGTACTTGACACTGTAAGCTACTTTGAGTTGAGAGACAAAAAAGCTCTCTCTTAGACTTCCGATATTTTGCTCTGAACACAAGATATTATAGAGATTGATATTATCGAGATAGATTTTATCAGGTTTGTTTAGTAGTTTTTTGTTTCTAAAATTCCCTCCAATAATCTCAATGAGATTTGCTTTTTTGAGATAGTAGAGATAGGAGTAGAGCGTGTTGCGACTGACTCCTGCACTTTGGGCTAAGTTTTGGATATTTAGCTCGATTGGTACAGAGCTACAGAGTAGATGAAGCAGTTTTCTAATGGTGTTGATTTTATCACTATCGACATTATAAATAGTAGCCACCTCACTATCTAGGATGATATTCATAATCTCATTTAGCCGTAGATTATACCCCAATTCCCCCTCTGTAAAAAACGGATAAGCTCCATAAGCTTTGTAATAAGAGAAATACTCCAAAGGCTTAAATTTTGCTGTTATAGATAGTGCCATATCTTGATGATTTTCTAAAATCTCCTCTAAAGTAAGAGGCTCTAGCTCAATGCCAAACTTAATGGCTAAAAATTCCCGAAATGACAACGACCCCAACTCATAAAAGAGCGAACGACGACTCAAATCAACCTTTGAGTTCTCTAACTCCAGAGCCGAAGAGCCTGAAAATATCACCTTTATATCTATAAAATCATAGATAGTCTTTAGCTCCAATGCAAAATTATGAGCCTTGTGTATCTCATCAATAATCAAAAGTTTTCCACCAAAAGAGGCAAACTCAATAGCAATATCACTAAGCGTTCTTTGAATATTATCAGCCGATATATAGAGCATCTTGGAGTTTGGCAAATTATACTGCTGTGCAATCTGTCGAATAAGAGTAGTCTTCCCCACCCCTCGTTGCCCCAAGATACCAATAAGTTTGGACTCAAAATCTATTTTGCTAAAGAGATAGCGTCTAAACGATGGTGTAGGAAGAGAAAAATAGAGATTTGAGAGCTGTATTAGTCGTTGCATTGGTAAACCTTTTCAATTGATTGAAAAGATTATAGCATATTTTTTATAATAGATTGAAAATATAGCTACATTCTCGCTGAAACTCATAATCTGTTTTCATAAACATACACCCCATCCTCAACCAAACTCCGTGCATAATCACTCAAAAGATAATCGGTATCAATTATTATCCCCACTCTACCCAAATCCAACTTATCACTATCTAAACATATCTACACAATCAAATCATCTGTTTTAAAATAACTATTGTGATATTTACAAGCCAAAATCAACCTATCGCTATCCTCTTTTGACAAAGATATAATCCCATCTCTTAAAAGCTCATGCACAAAAACGGAGGCTCTTAGCTCATGAGCAGGGTCATCATACTCATTCTCTCGTTTTGAGTCATGTAGTAGTGCAAACAGCTCAAAGACTAAGCAGGAAGAAAAAGAGAAGCAGAGTAGAAATTCTTATATAGGTATATGATATTTTAAAACGGTTCATCTTGCTCTCCTTGTTATTTTGTTGGTAGAAGTATAATGGGTTTTTAATTATTTGTCAAATTTGATGCTCGATAGATTCCAATATTATTTCTTCTTCAAATTTGTTAATTGCGTTGCTTGATTTTTAATTTTAATTTTAAGTTTTTCTATCTCTTTCTGAGATTTTTCTATCTCAGTTTTTAGAGTTTTATCTGATATATCATGAACATACGCTTTTTTTGATAACTCAATAAACAGTGTTAATATATTAAAATCACTTATATCTAAAGTAGGAGAAAGTTTACAATTCGCATCGGCAATACTATTAATTTCTCTAGGAATCCAACTTAATTGAATAGACAAATCTTTAGACAAAGCGAGTAATATTTTATCTTGAATGGCACTTTTATTATCTGACAAAATCATACAGTTAGCATAACTATTTTTTTTAATATATAAAATTGCATAATAGATAGCATA
>CAZNJD010000046.1:0-20424 GCA_964573285.1 uncultured Sulfurovum sp.
CAACAACTTTTTTCATAGCAAATCTATTGATATTTGATAAATCTTCTAATGATAATGTATCGCCTTCTTTGAAAACTTTATCTCCTAATTCAAGCATTTTTGCTAAAGGATTTGTTGATAAAATATTGTTTATTTTAAGCACTTCTTCTCTATCTAACATCATTAATTTATCATGATGTTCTACATCTAGTTCTGCTTTTTCTAATGCGATAGCTTCTAATGCTCTTTCATCTTTTTCGTAACCTTTTTTTGTAAATACTTTTACATCTACAACTGTTCCTTCCATAGAAGCAGGACAATATAAAGATTTGTTAATTACATGCCCTGCTTTTTCACCAAAAATAGCTCTTAAGAGTCTCTCTTCTGGAGTTGGTTTAATCTCACCTTTTGGAGATACTTTACCAACCAAAATCATACCAGGCTTGACATCAGTTCCTACTTTTACAATTCCACTCTCATCAAGATGTGTTAACTCATCTTCTCTGATATTTTGAATATCTCTTGTAATCTCTTCTGTACCATGCTTAAGCTCTCTTGCTTCAATCTCAACTTCATAAGTGTGAACAGAGGTAAAGGTATCTTCTCTCAAAATCTTTTCAGAAATAATGATTGCATCTTCATAGTTGTATCCATACCAAGGCATAAATGCAACCATTACATTTTTACCAATTGCAAGTTCTCCCATATCCATATTTGGACCATCTGCAATAACTTGACCTGCTTCCACAATATCACCAACTTTTGCTATAGGTGTTTGGGTAAAAGTTGTATTTTGATTAGTTCTCATATTTTTTTCCATTGGATAATGGTCTATAAATACACCTCCATCATCTTCACCTAAAATATAGATATTTTTAGAATCAACTTTCTCTACTCGCCCTGCTCTCTTGGCTTTTACAGACTCCCAAGCATCACGGCTAATAATAGCTTCCATACCAGTTCCTACTACAGGAGCATCTGTTCTAAGTAGAGGTACTGCTTGTCGTTGCATATTCGACCCCATCAATGCACGGTTAGCATCATCATGTTCTAAAAAGGGAATAAGAGCAGCAGCTGAACCTGAAACCATAAGTGGAGAGATGTCAATAAGAGATACTTTTTTAGTCTCATTGAGCAAAATTTCACCATTACATCTAGTCTCAATAAGTTCTTCAACAATTCTTCTATTTTCAACTTTAGTTGATGCTGGAGCAATTACTAAATCCTCTTCTTGTGTTGCTGTTAGATATACTATATCAGATTGAACCACACCATCAATTACCTTATTATAAGGAGCTTCAATAAATCCAAGTTCATTTACTTTTGCATAAGTAGCCAAGGTATTAATCAAACCGATATTTTGACCCTCTGGAGTCTCAATTGGACAAATTCTACCATAGTGAGTTGGATGAACATCTCGAACTTCAAACCCTGCTCTCTCTTTGACTAAACCACCCTCCCCTAGAGCTGATAATCTTCTTTTATGTGTCACTTCTGATAAAGGGTTAGTCTGATCCATAAATTGTGATAACTGTCCAGATGAAAAAAATTCCAAAATAGTATTGGTAATCATTTTAGAGTTGACTAAATCATGAGGCATAAGTTCATCAAGTTGACCTGAGAGAGTTGTCATTTTGTCTCTAATAGCTTTTTGCATTTTAGTAAGCCCATTATAGAGTTCATTACCCAAAAGCTCACCAATAGCTCTAATTCTTCTATTACCCAAGTGGTCTCTATCATCAATATGACCTGAACCATTTTTGACTTTTGATAGATATTTAACTGTATGTATAATATCTTCTGCTGTTAATACAGTTACATATTCAGGTACATCAAAACCTAATTTATGGTTCATTTTCATTCGACCAACTTTAGTTAAATCATATCTCTCTGGGTCAAAAAATAGTTGTCTTAAGAAATTTTTAGCTGCTTCTGCTGTTACAGGCTCACCTGGACGCATTACTTTATAAATACGAATAGCAGATAGTTGGTTTTCATCCTCTATATCTTCAGTCTGCTTCAACAGTCTTAGTGATTCATGGTCTGCTATAAATGATTTGATAATAGAATCATCTGCCCCTTCAGCTAAATCATCTGCAATAAAGAAACTCTCAACTCCAGCATCAATAATCTTTTTAAGTCGTATCTCATCAAGAGCTGTAACTACATCATATAGTATCTCTCCACTCTCTTGGTCAATAATCGGAGTAGCTAAATATCTCTCAATAAGAATTTCCAATGGATACTCTACCCACTCTAAACCATCATCAATAAGTTTTTGGGCTTTTTTCTTGGTTAATCTTTTGGCAGCAGCTACTACAATATTACCATCAAGGTCTCTTACTTCATAAGGCGCTCGACCTGCAAAATCTTCTACAGAAAATTTTGTCACAAATCTATTATCTCTTACAAAAACCTCTCTGTTCTTATAAAAAAGCTTCATAATATCCTCTTTGGAATAATCCAAAGCTCTAAAAAGAATAGTTACAGGAATTTTTCTTCTTTTATTAATTCTAGCATACAAAATATCTTTTGCATCATATTCAAAATAGAGCCAACTACCTCTATCTGGAATAATTTGAGCTGAATATATAAGTTTATTAACAACTGTAGTAGCCTCTTCTTCTTTAAATATAACACCTGGACTTCTATGCAGTTGGTTTACAACGACTCTCTCAACACCATTAATAATAAATGATGTTCTATCTGTCATTAGTGGAATATCTCTTACGAAAACAGCTTGTTCTTTAATCTCTTTTGGGTCAAGTTTTTCACCTGTCTTTTCATCTCTATTCCAAATAGTCAAAGAGATATTCATTTTGAGTGATACAGAGTAAGTAAGACCTCTCTCCATACATTCTCGAATAGTATATTTAGGTTGCACTATTTGGCTACCTTTATACTCTAAAGTTAGTCTATTTTGTTGGTCATTTAGTGGGAAGACTGAACGAAAAACTTTTTCAATCGTTGATTCAGTTCTATTTTTGGAATCAATCATCAAAAAATCATCATAGGATTTTTGTTGTAGTTGAAGTAAATTTGGGACAGCAATTTGACGAGGAGTTTTAGAAAAATCGACTCTAAGTCTATTTCCAGAGTGTAATGAGTTTAACATGGGCGAACCTCAATTTAATATATATGTTATGTTATGGATGAATGTATATATTTGGATATACAAAAAAACTATTATGTAATAGCTTGTCACTATATCTTTTATGTCTTTTATGTGTTGTTACTAATGCAACACAGGAGAGTTCAAGCAAGAGTCCTTGCTTGAAAAAGTTTTATTTAAGTTCGCAAGTAGCTCCAGCTTCTTCGATTTGTTTTTTGATTGCTTCTGCTTCATCTTTAGATATAGCCTCTTTAAGAGTTGTTGGTACATCTTCAACTGCACCTTTAGCCTCTTTTAGACCAAGACCTGTAATTGCTCTAACTACTTTAATAGCGTTGATTTTTTTAGCTCCAGCACCTGTAAGAATTACATCAAATTCTGTTTGTTCTTCTACTGCTTCTGCTACTGCACCACCTGCTACTACTGTAGCTTGTGCAGATACACCAAAATGCTCTTCAAACTCTTTTACTAACTCTGAAAGCTCAAGTACTGACATGTTTGAGATAAACTCTAATACATCTTCTTTAGTTGTTGCCATATTATTTCCTTTATTTCTTTTTTATATTTATTCTTCTTCTAATTTATCAGCTAACGCTTGTAAACCTATTGTAAAGTTCCGTACTGGTGCATTCCACACATTAAGTAACATACCAAGAAGTTCTTCTCTACCTGGAAGTTTAGCCATAGCCATAATAGTATCAATATCAGCTACTTTTGACTCAATTAATCCAGATTTGATTGAAAAATTATCTTTATTGGCAATAGCAGATTTATCAGCTACTTTACATGTAGCAATCTGGTCTTCACCCCAAATAAAGATATTATTTTCTACAAGCTCCATCTCATCACAATTTGCATTTTTAAGTGCAATACCTGCTAATGTGTTTTTTACAACTCGTACAGTAACATCATTTTCTCTAGCTAATGCTCTCACGCCTTCTAATGCTTCAACACTCATACCTTTGTAATCACATACTATTACAGCACCTTGATTAGCAAAAGCAGTGCTAAGTTCATTAACAATAGCTTCTTTTTCAGTTCTAGTCATTTGTTCTCCTTTCGACTTCTAAGAGGGGGTTGTAAATACAACTCATTAATTCTTTCAAACTAATTCATTAAGCTTTTGCCCCTATTATCTTTAGCCTAAAATCAAATTATGCCAAGCATAAAGCAAAAAACACAAAATATTATTAAATAAATAATATCTTATGCTCTAAGCTTTAGACTCTCTATTTTATATCTAAAAGTTCAGTAGTATCAAGTGTAATTGCTGGACTCATTGTTAAAGACAATGCACCATTAAGAATATATCTACCTTTTGCAGCAGCTGGTTTAGCTCTGTTTATAGTTTCCATAAATATTCTAAAATTTTCTTCAATTTTTTTAGCACCAAAACTTACTTTACCAATACCTGCATGAATATTACCTTTTTTATCAACTCTAAAGTTAACTTTTCCACCTTTTGCATCACTAACTGCTTTTGCTACATCCATAGTTACAGTTCCAGTTTTTGGGTTAGGCATTAAACCTTTTGGTCCCAATATTCTAGCAACTCTACCTAATGTACCCATCATATTAGGTGTAGCAATTACTGTATCAAAATTGATATTACCTTCTTGAATTTGTGCAATTAATTCATCTGTTCCAACAATATCAGCTCCAGCAGCTTTTGCTTCATCTGCTTTTTCATCTTTTGCAAAAACAGCAACTCTTACCACTTTACCTGTACCATTTGGTAAAATTACAGAACCTCTAATCATCTGGTCTGCATGTCTTGGGTCAACATTTAGATTTAATGCAACCTCTACAGTTTCATCAAATTTTGCTGATTTAAGCTCTGAAAGAAGTGCAGTGGCTTCTGATACTGAATATCGCTTTCCATTTTCAATTTTTTCTAAGAGTGCTTTTCTCTTTTTATTTATTCTTTTTGCCATTTATCTCTCCACGATTATTATAAAATCTCCCACTATTTAGTGGTATAGAGGGATTAGGTATCAACTCTATAATTAATATCTAACCCCAAAACGCTAAATACTACGCTACTATATCTACACCCATACTTCGACAAGTACCTTTAATAATATTAGCAGCCATCTCTTTATCATCTGTATTTAAGTCAGCGATTTTCAATTCAACAATTTCATTGATTTGAGTCTCAGTAAGTGTTGCTACTTTATTTTTAAGTGGATTATCTGAACCACTTTTAATATTTGCAGCTTTCATAATAAGTTCACTTGCAGGTGGTTGTTTAGTCTCAAATGTAAAACTTCTATCTGCATAAACTGTAATTTCAACAGGAATTTTAAATCCCATTTTATCTTTTGTTCTTTCGTTAAAAGCTTTACAAAATTCCATAATATTTACACCTCTTTGACCAAGAGCAGGTCCAACTGGTGGTGATGGATTTGCTTTAGCAGCAGGTATCATCAATTTGAATTTTTCAGTTACTTTTTTTGCCATTATCTTCTCCTTAAATTTTTATATAATTTTCTCTACTTGCGTATAGAGTATCTCTACAGGTGTATTTCTACCAAAAATTGAAACATTTAGTTTCAATTTTCCATGGTCAAGGTCAAACTCCTCAACCATACCTGTAAAGTTTGAAAATGGACCATCTATAATACGAACCATCTCTCCAGTTTCAAAATCGATTTTAGGTTTTGGAGCTGATTTATTTTCCATTTTGTCCAAGATAACTTTGATGTCTGCTTCACTAAGTGGTGTAGCAGTTTTTCCCTCACCAATAAATCTTGAAACTCGTGGAAGTCGTTGAACTTTAAGCCAAAGGTCTGTATCTAAATCAACATGAGCAAAAACATATCCAGGATATAGCGTTCTCTCTGTAATCTTTTTCTCTCCCTTTTTAACCTCTATTACCTCTTCAGTAGGAACAATAATACTATCTACTTTATCTTCTATTCCATGTTCTACAGCTAGGAGGTCAATACCTCTCTTGACTGCTTGTTCACTACCTGAATAAACTTGTATTGCATACCATTGTAATGCCATATTAGCTTCCCACAGCAGTTGAAACTATTGATGACATTAACATATCAACAAGTGCTAAAAATATTGATATGACAGTTACAACGATAAAAACAGCAATAAATGCTTGTCTAACTTGTACTTTTGTCGGAAATATAACTTTTTGTATCTCTTGTTTAACATGTTCAAAATATGTTGTTAATTTTTCCATTTTTGTAATTACCTTTAATTATGGCAGGCCAAGAGGGACTCGAACCCCCGGCACCTGGTTTTGGAGACCAGTGCTCTACCAACTGAGCTATTGGCCTAAGAATGGGAGGTTAGGTATCAAAATTTGACACCTAACCCCTAAGAGAGAGAGTGGATACTCTCAACTCCAGAAGCAGAACTACTACAGTTTCATCTCTTTATGTATAGTATGACACTTACACCATTTACAATACTTTTTCAAGCTAAGTTTCTCAGCAGTATTTCTTTTATTCTTAGTTGTGTGATAGTTTCTTCTAGTACACTTTTCACAACCTAAGTGAATTGTTTCTCTCATAATGACTACTCTATAATGCTTACAACTTTACCAGCACCAACAGTTCTACCACCTTCACGAATAGCAAATTGTGTACCTTGCTCAAGAGCAACTGGTGCGATAAGTTCAACTGTAATACTAACATTGTCACCTGGCATAACCATTTCTGTACCCTCATCAAGAGTAATAGAACCAGTTACATCTGTTGTTCTAATATAGAACTGTGGTCTATAGTTATTAAAGAATGGAGTGTGTCGTCCACCTTCCTCTTTAGTAAGTACATAAACTTCTGCTGTAAATTTAGAGTGAGGAGTAATTGAACCTGGCTTACAAAGAACCATTCCTCTCTCAACTGCATTTTTATCAATACCTCTGATAAGAACACCACAGTTATCACCTGCTTGACCACAATCCATCTCTTTACGGAACATCTCAACACCAGTAACAGTAGTTTTTTGAGTATCTTTAATACCAACAATCTCTACTTCATTACCAATACATACTGTACCTCTATCAATTTTACCAGTTACAACAGTACCACGACCTTGAATAGTGAAAATATCTTCTATTGGCATTAAGAAATCTTTATCAGTCTCTCTTATTGGGTCTGGAATATATGCATCTACTTCATCCATCAACTCAACAATTTTAGCTGACCATTCACCAAGAGTACCAGTTTTTGCTTCTTCAAGTGCTTTGAATGCAGAACCAGAGATAATTGGAGTATCATCACCAGGGAACTCATACTCTTCAAGAAGTTCTCTAACTTCCATCTCAACTAACTCTAACATCTCTTCTTTATCTTCTTCATCTAGTTGGTCTTCTTTATTTAAGAATACAACAATATATGGTACACCTACTTGTTTAGAAAGAAGGATATGCTCTCTAGTTTGAGCCATTGGCCCATCAGTAGCAGCAATAACAAGAATAGCACCATCCATTTGAGCAGCACCAGTAATCATATTTTTAACATAATCGGCATGACCTGGACAGTCAACATGTGCATAGTGTCTTTTATCTGTTTCATACTCAACATGAGAAGTAGCGATTGTAATCCCTCTTTCTCTCTCTTCTGGAGCATTATCAATTTGGTCATAATCCATCAATTCTGAATCATTTTTTGTTGCAAGTACAGCAGTAATTGCAGCTGTTAGCGTAGTTTTACCATGGTCAACATGTCCGATTGTACCAATATTAACATGTGGTTTGGTTCGTTCAAATTTTTCTTTAGCCATTCTGCTTCTCCTAAATTTTTAATTCTAATTTTTTGCTGACATTATATCAGGAATAACTATATATTGTATTAAATCTATAATAATAATTTAAATAAAATAGTTGTATTGGTTCAATATACTCAATATATAGACAAAAACATTATATCAAATATAATGTTTCTCTCTATATATAATATGGAGCCCATGGTGAGACTTGAACTCACGACCTCTTCCTTACCAAGGAAGTGCTCTACCCCTGAGCCACATGGGCATAGAATATTAAACAAGTATAAGTGTTTGATTGTTTCAGAATAATGTGAAGTAATAAAAATAAAATTTCACATCAGCTCCCAAATTATTGATACCATGGAGCGGGAGACGGGACTCGAACCCGCGACCCTCAGCTTGGAAGGCTGACGCTCTAGCCAACTGAGCTACTCCCGCGTCTAAATATCTAAAATATAACATGGTGGTGAGTGAAGGATTTGAACCTTCGAAGACATAGTCAGCAGATTTACAGTCTGCCCTCGTTGGCCACTTGAGTAACTCACCGATTGTCTTGTTATATTATTTTTGGTCAAACACTGATAAAATTTTAATGGAGCTGATGAAGGGACTCGAACCCCCGACCTGCTGATTACAAATCAGCTGCTCTAGCCAACTGAGCTACATCAGCACCATTCATTTAAAGTCATTCTCTAAATGGAGTCGCATTATAGACAAAAATAAAATCAATGTCAAGAGTTTTTATAAAAAAATTTATTTTTTTTGTAAATTTCTTATATTTTCTAAAAAAAAGGCTATTTTTTATGCTTTAGAGATTTGGCCATATACTTTTTAGAAGAGTAGAAAGATAGTAAAATAAATATAATACCTACAAGTCCTGTTACGATTTCTGGAATTTTATGATAGTTTATACCAATAAGCATAAGTATTGCCAATACACCAATAGCATAATGAGCACCATGCTCTAAATATACATACTCATCAAGTGTTCCTTTTTCTACAAGATATATAGTCAGAGAACGAACAAAAAATGCACCAATACCTAATCCAACCATGATAATGATAATATCCGTTGTAATTGCAAATGCACCAATCACACTATCAAAACTAAATGAAGCATCTAAAACTTCTAAATATATAAATGCACCTATCCCACCTTTTGCAACTGTTTTCCTTGCTGTAGCTGTATTTTCATGCTTACTCTCTAAAATCTCTCCAATAATCTTAACTGCCAAAAAAATAATAACTCCCCAAATACCTGCAAAAAGTGTAGAGAATTGATATTCTTGAGGTACCCAAAATAATATACTTACTAAAAAAATCAAACTAATTAATGTAGGCAAAGTATGAATTCTACCTAAACGACTTAACTCTTTTTCTATAAAATGAAACCAATGTAGTTTTTTTTCTTTGTCAATCAAAAAGTTCAAAAAGACCAAAATAAGAAATATTCCACCAAATGCTGAAATCTCACCATGATGTGCTTTTAAGATATTTGAATATTGAATAGGATTATAAAGTGCCATATGCCAAACATCCATAATTGCCATATTAGATGTCTCTGAGACAATAATAATGGGAAAGAAAAGACGCATACCAAATACAGCAAGTAACATACCTATAGTTAAAAACATCATCTGCCAATAGTGGTTCCATGTTTTTAATATAGAAGCATTCACAACAGCATTATCAAAAGAGAAAGATATCTCCATTAGAGCTAAAAGTATAGTAATAAAAATAACTTTGATAGAGTACTCCATTCCCCCTTGAGTATAACTCCAAATACCTATACCAATTATTGCAAATATTGTAATTAAAATTGAAAATCTAAAATGTTTCAAAACAGACCTTTTTTAAGACTTATTTTAACATAAATTAATACTTTAAAACTTTAAAATTTAAATTTTTTTATGTATAATATTTTTAAGAGAATATTTATTAGAAATTGTAACATCACTAGTTCCATTTATTAATCTCTTTGACATTACCACTTAACAATGCTAAAATGTCACCTATGAGAATAGATTTACACAACCACACAACCCTTTGTAACCACGCTACAGGAACGATAAATGAATATATCCAAAGAGCTATAGAGTTAGAAGTTGATATTTATGGCTTTTCAGAACATGCACCTATGTATTTTGACCCATATTATCGTTTAAGTTTTGAAAATATGAAGCAATATGAGCAAGAAATACTTACATATAAAGAGAAATACAAAGATGATATTCAAATACTTTTGGGATATGAAGTTGACTATCTTAAAGGGTATATAGATAATAGAGTTGTAAACAATAGAGATGTTGATTATTTAATTGGTTCGGTACATTTTTTGGATAAATGGGGATTTGATAACCCTGAATTTATTGGAGAGTATAAAAATAGAGATATAGATGATATATGGCAAGAGTATTTTGACACTATAGAAGCTATGGCAAAAACAGGCTATTTTAATATAGTTGGACATTTGGATTTGATTAAAGTTTTTAAATATCTACCAAAAAAAGATATAAGATTAATTGCACGAAAGGCTCTTAAGGCTATCAAAGAGGCAAATATGGTTATAGAGCTAAATGGTGCAGGGCTTAGAAAACCTATCAAAGAGCTTTATCCATCCAAAGAACTGTTGGAAATGGCATATGAGTTTAATATACCTATAACATTCTCTTCTGATGCCCATTCGATAGAGCAAATAGGCTTCGGATATGAAAAAGCTATAACACTAGCTAAATCGATTGGATACACCAAAGCTGTTACTTTTAAACAACGAGAACAAGAATTGATTACTTTTTAGACAGAAAAAACTATATTTTTAAAAAAAAATGCGATACAATCATCTCAACTTAAAACTTTAGGAGACAACTAATGGGTAAATTCGTAAATAGTGTAGAAGAATTTTATAAATTCTGTGAAGACAATGAAGTAGAATATGTAGATTTTAGATTTACTGATATTAAAGGTATGTGGCATCATATCTCATATAGAATGAGTGCTGTAGAAGCTAGTATGTTAAAAAATGGTGTTCCTTTTGATGGTTCATCTATTGAAGCTTGGCAACCAATTGAAAAATCAGATATGCTTCTAAAGCCTGATGTGCAAAGTGCTTTCCTTGACCCGTTTACTGCTGATAGCACTATTATTGTAATTTGTGATGTTTATGATATTTATGATAATGAACTTTATGCTAAATGTCCAAGAAGTATTGCTAAAAAAACATTAAAATATATGGAAGAGGCAGGAATTGGTGATGAAGCATTCTTTGGTCCTGAAAATGAGTTCTTTATCTTTGATGATGTAAAAATTTGGGCTGGAGTTAATCAATCTGGATATAAAGTTGATAGTGAAGAGGGTGCATGGAACAGAAATACCGACTATGGCGAAGTAGGAAATATGGGTCATAGAAGTGGTCTAAAAGGTGGATATTTCCCTGTAATGCCAATAGATACTATGGTTGACCTAAGAGCTGAGATGATGCAAGTATTGGAAGATGTAGGACTAACTGTTATGTTAGGACACCATGAAGTAGCACAAGCACAAGGTGAAATTGGTATAAAATATGATAGTCTTATAGAAGCTGCTGATAATGTTCAAAAATATAAATATGTAGTTAAAATGGTAGCACATCTCAATGGTAAAACTGCTACATTTATGCCAAAACCTCTATTTGGAGATAATGGTAATGGTATGCATGTACACCAATCAATTTGGAAAAATGGTAAAAACCTTTTCTATAAAGAAGGTGCTTATGCTAACCTAAGTGATACAGCACTTCACTATCTTGGTGGTATATTTAAACATGCTACTGCTGTTGCTGCATTTACAAATCCAAGTACTAACTCATACAAAAGATTGGTTCCTGGATTTGAAGCTCCTAATATTTTAACTTATTCTAGTCAAAATAGAAGTGCTGCTTGTAGAATTCCTTATGGTGCAGGTGAAATGGCAACTAGAGTTGAAACAAGATTTCCAGATAGTAGTGCTTGTCCTTATCTCTGTTTTTCAGTATTAATGTTGGCAGGTCTTGATGGAATTAAAAATAAATATATTCCAGTAGGACCTATGGATATTGACCTATTTGAATTAAATCTTGATGAAATTAGAGAGAAAAAAATTCCACAAATGCCTCATACTCTAAGAGAAGCACTTGAAGGATTGATTGCTGATAATGAGTTCTTGAGACCTGTAATGACAGCAGATTTCATTGATACTTATCAACATTATATGTTTGAGAGACAAGTTTGGCCAGATGAATCAAGACCAACTGCATTTGAGTTTAAATCAACTTACTCTTGTTAATCTAATGAATGAGGATTTTTTCCTCATTCAGCCACTTCTCTAAACTTCCAAATAACTTTTTATACTATAATTTCATATTAAATCTCTTTAGGGACATTATCAATGGATAACAGACAATCATTAATTTTACAAACTATTATTACACTACCTCTATTGCTCTTTATATTTATATATCCAAATCATATATCATATATATATATGTTTATTCCTACTATTTTAGCTATATTTTTAGGTCTAAATATATATAAATATAAAAAGCAAAAAACTATAATAAAAACTCCACTACTATCTATTTTAGTTATTAGTTTTCTCTTTTATGTTTTTTCAGGACTTGGTAGTAGAACTGCTCCGCAAAGTTTTGAAAATCTAAAAACCTCCAATAAGAATATGATATTTAAATTTGAACAAAAAGAGCATATAGATAAGTTTTGTTACTATATAGGAGTTGATAAAAATGCTCAATTTAGATTAGGATATAAAGAGCAAAACAGATGGAAACAGTTTTATAATTATAAGAAAAACTTTCCTCTATCTTTTCGTTGGAACTGTGAAAAGGTTGATATTGATACATCAGAAATAGGAATGATAGTAACCAAAAATAGTATTCATTTAGGAGAGATGAGATTTCTAAATCATGGTAAGAGTATCCCATTTAGTACAACTATGACAAAACTAAATGATGAACACAATATTACTATAGACAAAAGCTACTATGGAAGTATGTTTTTTGATGAGATATATTTTGGTAGAACTGCATATGAAATAGTTCATAAACTCCAAATATATGAGACTACTCACCCTTTCTTGGGCAAAGTATTAATATCACAAGGTATTAAACTCTTTGGCATGACACCTTTTGGATGGAGATTTATCAATGCTATTTTTGGAGTATTACTAATAATAATTATCTATTATCTAGCCTCTATAATATTTAGAGATAGAGTATGGTCTATTCTTACAGCTACAATTTTAACTTATAGTTTTATGCATCTTACACAAGCTAGAATATCTATTATAGATACATTTGGTGTCTCTTTTGTTTTAGTATCTTATTACTTTTTTTATCGTTTTATTCTCAAACAGAAACTCTTTTGGTTAATTTTTAGTGGTGTAGCATTTGGATTAGCTAGTGCTATTAAATGGTCAGCTGTATTTTCATCATTAGGATTTTTGGCAATTGGACTTTTTCTTATTTTCTCCAAATATCCTTTGAGTAAACAGTTTGCTGGATATAGATTGGTTTTATATGGCATTTTGAGTTATATTATAGTTGGATTTGTAGTTTACTATATGACATTTTATATCTATATGGAACATAACTCATTTAGTGATATTATTAACTATCAAATTAATATGTATAAGTATCACACTGCACTAAAAGCTACTCATCCATATAGTTCACCTTGGTGGAGTTGGATAATAGATTTTAAACCTATGTGCTACTATCGAGATATCCAAGGAGATAGATTTAGTTCTATTACAGCATTCGGAAATCCTGCTATATTTTGGACAGGAATTTTGGCTATACTCTATCTATTTTATGTTACTATACGCCATAAAAAGCTAGAAGCTATATTTATATTATCTGCATTTTTGGGACTATATCTACCCTATATCTTTATAGGGCGATTGATGTTTATTTATCATTTTTATTATGCTGTGCCTTTCTTGATATTGGCTATAGTATATTTATGGAGAGATATGTATAGATATAAATATGCCAAGATACTTTTATATCTATATATTATTAGTATAATGGGACTATTTTTGTCGTTCTATCCTGTACTTTGTGGTTATAATATTCCAAAATGGTATGTAGATAACTACCTAGTTTGGTTTAATAGCTGGTGGCTGTAAAAAAGGAGATATATGAAATTAGGAATTGTAATACCTTGCTATAATGAAGAGGCTGTTTTAGCAGAGACAACACAAAGGGTTGAGACTCTATTTAACGAGATGATAAAAAACAGAGAAATATCTGATGATAGTTTTGTATGTTTTGTTGATGATGGAAGCCGTGATAAAACATGGGAGATTATAGAAGATATTTCAAATCAAAACCCTCATTTTAAAGGTATAAAACTCTCACGAAATTTTGGACATCAAAATGCTCTAATAGCAGGATTAATGCAACTTAAAGACTCAGCAGATGCTCTTATCTCTATGGATGCTGATTTACAAGATGATATTATGGTCATCAGAGAGTTTATAGAAAAGTACAAAGAGGGATATGAGGTAGTATATGGAGTCAGAGAAGACAGAAGCAAAGATAGTACATTTAAAAGAGCTACAGCTGAATTTTTCTATAAATTTCAAAGCTTTATGGGGATAGAGAGTGTATCAAATCATGCTGATTATAGATTATTGAGTCAAAAAGCACTTAATGTATTAGCCAAGTTCAAAGAGATAAATCTATTTATTCGTGGGGTTGTTCCTCTAATTGGTTTTCGTTCTTGTAGTGTATATTATAGTAGAGGTGAGCGATTTGCAGGAGAGAGTAAATATCCTCTCAAAAAAATGATACTATTTGCACTAGATGGGATAGCCTCTTTTTCTATTGTTCCTCTTAGGATTATTACGGTTATAGGATTTATTATTTTCCTATTTTCACTATTTATTATATTTTGGGTTTTAATAGAAAAATATCTATTAGGAACTACTATTCAAGGGTGGTCATCTGTGATTATCTCTATCTATTTTATGGGAAGTATTCAGCTAATGAGTATGGGGATTATTGGTGAATATGTAGGTAGAATATTCCAACAATCCAAAGGGCGACCTAGATATATTATAGACAAAGAGATTTAGTGCTTTTTCAATTTATACGATATAATCTTGTAGGTATCATAAATACTATTGCAGGATTTTCAATTATTTTTCTATTAATGTTTTTTGGGCTAAGTGCCACAGTTAGTAATGCTATTGGATATGCTATTGGCTCGATTTTATCCTTTTATCTAAATAAGAAATATACATTTAAATCTACTCAACATAGTAAATCTCAAATGGTTAAGTTTTTTACTATTTTAGGAGTTAGTTATATACTCAACTTCATTACACTCCAATGGCTTTTAGAATTTCTAAATCCTTATATAGCTCAAATTGGAAGTGCTATTGTATATACTATTAGCTCATTTTTAATGATTAAGTTTATAGTTTTCAAGGATAGTTAGTGAAAATAATATCAATAATATTAGGTATAATATATCTATTTTTAATTACAACAGATATAAAAACTACACCAAATAGCTTTATAATCTACTCACATATATCTCAAAAAGCAAACTTTCATATTATAACAAAATATCAAAAGTCTCATTTAATCTGCAATAACCAACCTATAATGATAGATATATCTAAAAAACATGACTATTTTTATCATGGAGAAGAGCAGATAACTATTCCTCTTCACCGTGGCAAAAATATATGTCAAACCCAAAATATCCAACCTAAAATCAAGCAAAAAATAAATTTCTTAGATTTTTTAATACTATTTACTCTTTTAGGTATTCCAATACTATATTTTCTATTCTTTATTTTGATAAAAGCATTAGATAAAATAAAAAAATTAAATTTTGAGACAAACCAAATATTAGCTACACCTATAAATAAATCTATTATATTTATAATATTAGTTGGTCTAGTTATTCGTATAGCATATTTTGATAAATATGGTATCAATCTATTTCAACATGATTGGCAAGGGCATATTGATTTGATTAAATATCTAGCCTATAACTACCATATTCCAAATATGCCAAACAAAGGGTGGGAGTTTCCTCAACAACCTATATATTATATAATATCAGCAATAATATATAAATTAGGTATATTTTGGGAAGCTACAACTACTCAGGCTATATATATAATAGGATATTTTTCACTCTTTTGTTCACTGATTTTCTTGATATATAGCTATAAACTACTTAGAGTATTATCATCAAATCAGTGGGTACATAGTGTTGCCTTGCTTTATATATCATTAACTCCATCTATTGTATATATGAGTAGTAGGATAAATAATGATGTATTAGTTATGGCTTTAGCTCCTATGGCTCTTTTTTATATTATCAAAAGTTATCAAAATAGTTTTCAAAACTATTTTTATTTGGCTCTAATTAGTACCACTCTACTATTTTTAACTAAAATTTCAACAGCATCAATTGAATTAGCTCTCTTTGCTCTATTAATAATAAGCTATATACAAACTCATCAAAACAAAAAAGAGTTATTGACTTTTAGTATAGTTGGGATATTTGTACTATCTTGGACGCTATGGCATCTATATACACCTCTTAGTGAGAGTTTCTATATGGTCAATAGTGCCAAATTCCCGAAACAGACTATAGAACATCTAAATATTAGCTATTTCACTTCATTTCATATTATAGACCTTATCAAACAGGGATATAGCCATGTTTTTGGAGTAGATAGTATTAGATACTCTTTTCCTACATATCAATATGGAACTATGTTTTTTGGAGAGTTTGATTATAAATATTTTATAAATAAATCAGAATATCTATTAATAGTGATGAGGTCTATTTTAATGTTTGGGACAATATATATTATTGGATTTAGTAGTTATCTACTGCATCTATATAGAGAAAATATAATAAATAAAATTCTTTTGGCTATAGTTATTATAAATGGGATACTTATTTTGAAATTTATTTTATCATATCCTTCTGTATGTAATACAGATTTTAGATATTTTGTTAGCTCTTTTACTATCTTTGGATTTATATTTGCACAAGGGGTATATTATCTAATCAAAAAAAATAGATGGATATATATCTCTTTTAATATAATATTATTGGGATTAGCTCTTAGTGAAGTAGTATTTTTTTATCAATTAATTTATTGAGTCATATCAATCGTTTTGTCCTATCTTGATTTAGATGCTCTTAACTCTTTGGAACTCTCCAAAATCAAGGTTGATAACAAAATACTTTTTATGAAGTAATTGACTCTATAAATACTCTAATCTCTTCTTGAAATCTTTTAGTAGAGAAGTGCCTAGCATATTGAGATATATCTTTGGCACGAAATCTCACTGTTTCAAACTTTTTCATAGCTTCGATTATATCTTCTTTTGTTTGATTTTGAAAATGAATACCATTGATACCATCTATAACTGTTTCTGCCGTTCCTCCTTTATTTAGTGCTATCACAGGGGTTCCACAAGCCATTGCTTCTATAGGTACTATACCAAAATCTTCTATGGCTGAATATATAAAGGCTTTAGATTTTTGCATATACGCAATTAATGCTTCATCACTTTGGTATCCCAATACAGATATATTGGATTTGGCAATCTTTTTTATTTCATTATACTCTTCACCATAACCAATAACCATTAGTTTTTTATTAGGCATTTGATTAAAAGCCTCTACAATGAGTTTTGTTTTTTTATAAGGAACAAGTCTTGAAGCAGTGATATAAAAATCATTTTTTATATTATCTATAGTAAACTTATCAATATTAACAGGAGGATAAATCATAATAGAGTCTCTATTGTAAGTCCTTTTTATTCTCTCTTGAACAAATTTAGAATTTGCTATAAAGTAGTCAACTCTATTAATAGTATCTCTGTCCCATTTTCTTATTCTTTTGAGAGTATATTTAACTAATAATTTTTTCATCCCTTTTAAAGAAGAGGTATATTCATTATATAAATCCCAAGCATAACGAATTGGTGTATGACAATAACTT
Source organism: uncultured Sulfurovum sp. (assembly GCA_964573285.1). Lineage (GTDB taxonomy): Bacteria > Campylobacterota > Campylobacteria > Campylobacterales > Sulfurovaceae > UBA1140. The sequence goes on from CAZNJD010000046.1 coordinate 17,834, forward strand.
ATATGTATCTGTTTGTTAGTAGTTCTCACCCCTTTAGCCACAGCCCAAGAGCTACTAATAATCAAATTATATTCGCTTAAATCGAAACTTTCGATTGCTTTTGCAAATAGAGGAAGATAGTTTCTAAAATGTTTTTTTGCAAAAGGAAGATTTTGAATAAATGATGTTTTGGCAAATCTACCATTTAGTATTTCTGCTCTATCTTCATTATCTAAAAAGTCAACTAAACTAAATATATCTGCATCTGGATATAACTCATAAATAGCTTTTAAAACTTTTTCTGCTCCTGCATTAGTTACAAGCCAATCATGTACAATTGCTATTTTCAAATTTAACCTCTAATCTAATTAATATTTATTTTTCAAGAGATTAATCAATAGTTTGGGCTATAAAGGTCTTAGTTACCTTTCCACCAAATTTATATACTCCATCTTCCAAACTAACATATAGTTCATCACCTGAAGTAGGAAAAACTTTGACCATATCATCTAATAAACCCTCTTGATGACATCTTACAAAACATGCTACCATACCTGTACCACATGCCAATGTCTCATCCTCTACACCCCTCTCATAAGTTCTAACCCATAATCTATCTTGCTCGGGTTTACATATATTTACATTACAGTTATATTTATCTCGTAAATTTCTAGCTTGTTCTATATCGAATTTACTAATATTATTACGAATAGTAACTAAATGAGGTACACCTGTATCTATAAGCCACCATATCTCTCCATCTTCTTGAAAATTGGTTTCTATAATTTTAGGTGCTATCATATCGCTCACTACATATAGACCATTGATAGTGGCTTTTATTACTCCAGCACCTGTTAAAAACTCTGCTTTTCCATTTTTAGAGATACCTTTTTCATGAGCAAAATGAGCTACAGCTCTACTAGCATTCCCACACATATTTGCCAAAGAGCCATCAGAGTTATAAAATTCCCATTCAAAATCATATTCTAAATGAGGAAGTACCACCACCATGCCATCTGCACCTACTCCATTTTGTCTATGGCATAATTTTTTGGCTAGTTCACTTCTATTTGCTTTTTTTTGTGCTATAAATAGTATAAAATCATTACCATTTGCTGAATATTTTGTTACTTTCAACCATTATCCTTTTTGCATATTATATCTAATTTTGATAAATAAAAAATTCCTATAAAACCTATATGACGCTGAGTTTTGATACTCTTTTAGAGAGCTAATATATATTTATATTTTAAAAATATTAATTTGCTACTTTAAGAAAATTTTAACATTAAAGCTATAAAAGGAATTTAATTCTATTTCTATATTATTTGCTATATAATAATGTTATGAAAAAGATTTTTAATATTATATTTTATTTAACAATAGGTATAAATGCTACTGTTTATGAAACAGCAGAGGACAAAACAACAAAGGGTTGGAGCATATATAATAATATATCCAATGCAACTATCAAAAATATTTATGATAAAGATAAAAAGAGTAGAGTTATATTTTTGAATAGTGAAGATAGTAGAACAGGATATATGTTAGAGCTAGAGAGGAATTCTAAAAGTTGGTGTAAAGGTGATGGAAAATCTCTACATTGGAGTATGCAGACAAAAAAAGATTTTGTTATATTTATTAGTATTCAGACTACTAAAGGACATCGTTCTTTAATATATACACCAAGTGAGAAAAATGGTAAAGGTTATTATGGCTTAGGCAAAGAGGCTACTGATGGAACTTGGCATAAATTTGTTAGAGATTTAGATTTAGATTTAAAAAGATATGAACCTAGCAATAGAATTATAGCTGTTGATACTTTTTTCATTCGTGGTAATGTAAAAATAGATGATATAGAGATAGTTGATATAAAAGAGAAAAAGAAAAAAAAATTTGTATCAAAAAAACCCAAAGATTGTAATATCTATGTACCCAAAATAGATAGTGGTATCACTATGGATATAAATGATATTACCCCACCGATTATTAAATTAAATGGTTATTCGCCACTATATATAAAATTGGGTGCAAAATATATAGAACAGGGTGCAACTGCTAGAGATAATATAGATGGTGTAGTAGATGTTGAGATGTCAGGAAGTGTAGATAGTAGTAGGGTGGGAACATATACTCTATTTTATATGGCAAAAGATAGAATAGGAAATACATCTATTACAACTAGAATTGTAAATGTTGGTTTCACACAAAAAAATAAAAAGAAATCAAGAGATAAAAAGAAATCAGAAACAAAAGCCAAGAATAATATAAAGTTAAATAATTTTTCGTTTGATGAAGATGAATTATTATTTCAAGAGTCAGAAACAGAAGATTAAAAAATCAATACTATAATACTCTTTTTGGCATAGATCTCTATGGGCATTAAAAAAGGCTTTTTTCTTCTCTATCCAGTCGGCTCTTTTTTTAAGCACATACGCTATATCTCTCTCATCACTATCTATAGGAACAGTTAGTATCACCTCTCCACTAGGCTTTACTTTGAGATTGATATGTTTAACATCTTTTTTAACTATACAAACCAAAGGAGTAGGGACTTCAGTCCCATTAGCACTATCTAACGAGACTAAAGTTTATATAGTGCAAAGAGAAGC
>CAZNJD010000047.1:0-27764 GCA_964573285.1 uncultured Sulfurovum sp.
TCCACTACTACCTACCTCATCACTTATATCTATTAATGGTTCAAACCCTATGTTATTATAATCCAAAAGTTTATTAGTGTCACAATATAACCCATCACTAATATCCATACCTACAGATAAATATGGTCGAGATTGTTCTATGAATTCAGCTCTAAGTGTAGGCTCTATAAATCTTGAACTATCTAAAACTTTTTCCCCACACAGTAATCTATTTAAATCTCTTTTACTATTACCTAAAAGTCCTGTATATGCCAATAAATCACCCTCTTTTAGACCTTTTCGAGTCAAAGGGTTATCTGATTTGGAGATAATAGTGATACTAAAATCAAGTCGTTCACCTGCAATAGTATCACCTCCTATAATCTCACATCCAAACTCATTAGCTGTTTGATTTATAGAAGCTATTATCTCATCTATATTATCTTTGGTTATCTCTTTGGGAAGAGAAAGTGTTACCAAAGCATACATAGGTTTTGCATTCATAGCAACTGCATCAGAAATATTTATTAACATTGCTTTTCTAGCTATTTGGGTTAGAGTCATCCAATTCCTTTTAAAATGGACATTTTCAAAAAAAGCATCCATACTGTAAATGTACTCACCAACTATTGCACCATCATCACCGATATAATGAGAGCTTAACTTATTTATCAAATAATCTTCTCTATTCAATCTATCTCCTACTTATTGTGGAAAAATTGTAACATAAGATGTTTCATTAAAGCTTACAACAATATTATTAAAGTTTCTTATACTTGCTTAGGATATAATCTAAGCAAATTCTTATTTAATAAAGGACATGGCAGTATGGATGTTAAAATCTACGAATATGATGCTGTAATTGTTGGTGCAGGTTTAGCTGGTTTAGCAGCGGCCAAAGAGCTAACAGAAGCAGGGAAGAAAACAGCAGTAATTACAAAGCTTCACCCACTTAGAAGCCACTCAGGTGCAGCTCAAGGTGGAATTAATGCAGCACTTGGTGCAGAGGATTCTACAGAACTTCATGAGTTTGATACTGTAAAAGGTAGTGACTATTTAGCCGACCAAGATTGTGTTGAACTTATGTGTACAAAAGCACCTGAGACTATCAGATGGTTAGAACATATGGGTGCACCATTTTCACGAGATGAAAAGGGAGATATTGCTATTCGTCCTTTTGGTGGACAGTCAAAACCTAGAGCATGTTATGCAAAAGATAGAACTGGTCTTTCTGTACTTCAAGCAATATATGAACAAGCATTTAGAGCAGGAATTGAGGTTTTTGATGAGTGGTATGTAGCTGATTTGCTTTATAAAGATGGTAAAGTATCAGGTGTATCAGCTTATGATATAAGAAACTCACAACCAGCTATTTTTAATGCAAAAGTAACACTTTTTGCTACAGGTGGACATGGTAGAGCTTTTAGATTTAATTCAAATGCTCATGCCAATACAGGTGACTCACTATCTATCGTAGCAAGACATGGATTACCACTAGAAGATATGGAGTTCGTACAGTTTCATCCAAGTGGACTTGGTGGAAGTGGTATTTTAATATCTGAAGCAGCTAGAGGTGAAGGTGGACGACTATTTAATAGCGAGGGTGAGCGATTTATGAGTAAATATGCACCAAATGCTATGGAACTAGCATCAAGAGATGTTGTCAGTCGTGCTATTATGGAAGAGGTTAGACAAGGTAGAGGTGTTGGTAAAGAGGGACAAGCTGTTAATATTGACTTAACTCACTTAGACCCTAAAATTATCTTAACTAGACTACCAGAACTTCGAGAGTTAGCAATAGCATTCCAAGGTCAAGATATGCTAAAAGAGCCTATTCATATATCTGCAACTGCTCACTACTCAATGGGTGGAATTCCTGCAAATATCAACTGTCAGGTTCGTAAAAATACAAAAGAGCTAGTAGAAGGTTTCTATGCTGCTGGTGAGTGTAGTTGTGTATCTGTCCATGGAGCAAATAGACTTGGAGCTAACTCTCTATTAGAGGCTACATTCTTTGGACGACATGCAGGACAAAATATGGTAAAACAATTAAATGAGGGAATTGAGCTTAGACCTGCAAGTGTAGAAGATGCCCAACCAATGCTTGATGAACTAAATAGAGTCAAAAGAGGAAATGGAAAAGAGAAAGTAGCAGAGCTTAGAATAGAGCTTCAAAATGGTATGACTGCAAATGCTGGTGTATTTAGAACTAAAGAGTCACTAGAGAAACAGATAAAAATTATTGATGATTTATTAGTTAGATATAAAGATATACGAATTGATGATAAATCAAATACATTTAATACTGATTTACAAGAGGGATTAGAACTTGGTCATATGTTAGAATTCTCTAAATTTATTGTTGTTGGTGCATTGAAGAGAGAAGAGAGCCGTGGAGCTCACTATAGAGAAGATTTCCCAACAAGAAATGATGAAAAGTATCTAAAACATACATATGCATATATGGACAAAGATTTTAATATCACAACAGAATGGGGTGATGTAGTGCTTGGTAAATTCGAGCCAATGGAAAGAAAATATTAAGGAGGTCATAATGAGTGATAGACGAAAAGTAAAAATAAAAGCGTTTAGATTTAACGCTGAAACTGACTATCTACCATATACTAAAGAGTATGAGATGGAGGTAGGCAAAGATGAGTTAGTTCTTGACCTTATGAATAGAATTAAGTGGGAACATGATGGGTCATTCTCTTATCGTCGTTCTTGTAGGCATGGGATTTGTGGGGCATGTGGTATTAAAGTTAATGGAAAACCAGTTCTAGCATGTAAACAGAATGCAATAGAACTACTAGACCTATTTAATAATGATATTACACTTGAACCTCAAAGTAAAAAAAGAGCTGTCAAAGATATGATTATTGATAAAAGTGATTTCTGGGAAAAACATGAAGCTGTTAAACCTTATGTAGTAGCTGATATTGACCCAGAACCAAAGCACGAGACAAAACAATCTATAACTCAATTCAATGCACTGCTAGATTCTGATTTATGTATCCAATGTGGAGCATGTCACTATGCTTGTCCTGCACTAGAAGTTAATCCTGATTATTTAGGACCTGCAGCATTAAATGCAGCATTTAGATTTAGTATTGATACCAGAGATAATGCTAGTATAGATAGACTAGAACTTACTTCTAAAGCTGGAGTAGGTGTTTGGGATTGTGTGAAATGTTTTGAGTGTGCAGAAGCATGTCCAAAAGAGATTAATCCAATAGAGAAAATTACCAAACTTCACAATATGCAGTTTGAGCAAAAAGTAGCCAAACGAAATATAGCAACCAAACATGCTGAAGGTTTTGTAAGAAGTATCAAAAAACATGGTTTCCTAGATGAAGCTGATATTGTGGTATATTCAGAGGGATATTTAGGTATGTATAAACATATGAAAACAGCTATGAAAATGATAAAGGCAGGTAAAATCCATTGGGATGATGCTCTTCCATGGGTTGATAATGTACCAAAATCCAAAAACTTAGATGAAATTCAAAAATTAATTGATATTTCAATGACCAATAAGCTATTATAAGGAGAAAAGATGAGTCAATTACACTACGCACTGTTTACAGGTTGTACAGCAAAACAATCAACACCTGAACTATTATCATCTACTCTAGCAGTAGCTGATAAGTTAGGAATTAAAATTACTATACTAGAAGAAGCAAGTTGTTGTGGTGCTTCACATTTACAAGATTTTGACGAGTTTTTAGCACATGTACTAAATGCTAGAAATATCTGTTATGCAGAAAAATTAGGTCTAACTATGATTACTATATGTAATACATGTCAACTCAACTCTGCAATGACTAAACATGCCCTAGATACAAACCCAGAACTAAAAGCTAGAGTAAATGAAAAATTAGCTGAAGTTGGATTAGAGTACAAAGGAACAAGCCAAGTCAAACATTTCTTATACTGTCTAATAGATGAATATGGACTAGATAATATCAAAGACAGAGTCAAAACCCCATTAAGTAATTTTAATATTGCACCATTTTATGGATGTCATAATATAAGACCAAGTGAACTTCATAATAGTAGTAATGGTGGAGAGAACCCATATACACCAACTTCTCTTGATAAATTAATTGATGCCTTAGATGGTCACCCAGTTGATTATGAGAGTAAAAATAAATGTTGTGGTTTCCATGTTGAACTTCAAGCCAATCATACATCAGAAGTTTTAACAGGTAATGCCTTATTGGATGCAGTTGATAATAATGCTGATATGGTAGTAACTCCATGTCCACTATGTCACCTAAAAATGGATACATATCAAGATGATGTGAGCAAAGTAATGGGTAGAGATGTAGAGATACCAGTTTTACATATGCCTCAAATGGTAGCACTAGCTCTTGGATGTACAGAGAAAGAGATAGGATTAGACTATCATGTACAAACAGCTTCTCAAATTTTTGCTGAAGCTAATCTATAATTAAATCTATCTAAATACCCAAATAGATAAATATTTGGGATTTAGTCCTACTTATTATACATATCTTTTATCTTATTCACTCATGATTTAGTATAAGCAGCATAATATGTACTTCCATCAGAGAATGAGTTAACAGTAAGTTTAGAAAATTCATTAAGATAACTCCAAAAATCTTCTAATATCTCTTCATCTACATTTTTGACCTCTTGAAGTGCTTCTCTAATAGTTCCTAACCACTCTATTCGTGCTTTTTCAGTAATAGAGAAATCATCATGAATTCTTATCATAAATTCATTTAAGTCCATTCCTTGTGCTTCATCTTCATAAAATTTTGGACCACCACATATTTGTATAAAAAATTTGGTATTTTTTATTTTAATCTTCTCAAACTCATCTTCATCTTGTGGAAAAAAATGTGCTATTTCACTTTCATAAATCTTGTCATAAAAATTAAACATTAGTTTACGCATTCCATCTTCACCACCGATAGCTTTGTAAAACCTCTCATTTGGGTTTGTGAAATGTACCTCTTCACCTTTTTTTACAGGGGTTATATCCATTGACATCAAGCATCCTTATAGTAATATTTATATCTATTATAATGAATATTATATTTAAAATCTATACTTTATTCCAATAGAAGTAAATTAAATTGCTATATGTATCAATTTGTATTTATTTTAGGATTTTTATCCCTATTTTTATTTAAAAGGGAGCTATAATCATGAGAATTAGTTTTTTGAAAGCTCTACTAAGTTTGATTATGATGATTTCAATCGTACTAAACCTCTACGATTTTTTTAAGAAGTATATTTAAATAAACCCCATAATATAGAGATACTAATAAGAAAAATTACGATTTTTTTTTAAAAAAGTTTTAAGATTATTAAATATAAAAAAATACAAAAAACTATAATTCTCTGATATTTATAGTATAAAAATAGATTATAATATTCTATGTTTCAAATAGAGTTTTTTTTGAAAAATGAGCCAAAAAGTAACCAAATACTAAAGAAAAAAATTATACTATTTAGTTAACTACATTTAGTGAGGGCAGAAATGAAACAAAAATTTATGAAAGATTTACAGATTATATATAATGAGTTGCAAAAAAGACAGCAAGAACTAAATAACTATTATGCTCTTTTGGAGGGAGAGCATCCCGAAGCCAAAATAGTTGTAGAGAATTTTTTAAATCTTTTAGGATTACCAGTCAATAGTGATACAACTATGGCTTCGTTAACACGAATTGTTAATCTAAGAGAAGATGCATTAGAACAGATACTTCAAAAAGAGGGATTGAGTGAAGATGAGATTATCGCCAAAAAAGAGATTGCTTATCAATTCGTTAAAGATATGTATCTGCAAAGGCATGAGTATTTTATCGCATGGATAGAGATTGAAAATCTCTTGACACCTTTTTATCAAGCACTATTAGAGGGAGTTCATAATATTGGAGAGTCATTAAGTAATTGGCAATCTAAATGGATGAGCTTTATTATAAATGGAGTTAATAGAGATTTACTCCAAGAATTTAATGGTGATGAAAAAGCTATATTAAAAATGCTTCAAGATGAGGGGTTACTTGATTTAGACCCAAATGGAAATGTGGGAGATAGATGTTATTCTGTTTTGAAAAAAGATAAAAACAAACACTATAGAAGTATCGCATATTCCAATGCTTTTAAAGATGAGGTATGTGAATTAGTTTCTATAATAGAAGATTGCATTGAGGCATTAAGCATTGAAAAAGATAATGTATTTAATCAAAAAGATGAGTGGATACGCTACTTTGTAGCACTCAAAAAAGCTTTTTCAGGAACAGAGCCTAAAAAATTAATAGGCTATTGGGCAAATGTAGATAGAGCATGGATGAAAATAACTACCCCTTTGCAAGTGGGACATCCATTAGAGTATTATGAAGACCATTTTAGAAATAGTGTTGCTTTGGAGTGGGATTTACGGATTGTAAACCCCCAATTAGATAATACTTCTATAATTCGTGAAAATATCAAAAGCTTTTCATCTAAACTAGCTCAAGATATTAATGGTAAAGCCGTAGATATTATAGAAAAAAATCTAATGCAAATAGATGAAACACAACTCTATATAGGTCAACCCATTCTTTTTTATGGAGCAGAATTTAATGGTCTCTTTTCAGCACAGGTTGTGCCTAATGATGAGCAGGTATCCCAAGAGTTGGGGAAAAAGATTTTTGCTTATGCCGATTTTGTCATGGAGAGTAAAAAAGCAAAACCTATAATGAAACTTAGCGTAGAAACACTTGGATTGAATTTTGTCAAAAAACAAAAAAATCTTATAGAGACTAATCCTACTTTATGGCAAGAGATATATAATATATCAACTATTGGTCATGAGTTTGGACATATTCTTTGGATTGATAGTGATACTGAGATAGTAATGAATAGTAGTGGAGAGTTTAAAAATATAGAAGAGTTTAAAGCTACTGCTGGTGGGTTAATGGCATTTTTTAATAATGAGAAGAATTCTTTGAAAAATCATATAATTGATGATTTAGTTAGTCGTGCTATTGGGTTAATGGCATGGAGAGAGGTTGGGGAGGTTTTACCATATTATTGTGAGGGTTTAATACATTTAGATATTTTATTTAGTTCTAGTGTTATTAGTTATGATGGTGGAATAAAAATTCATTATGAACACTATAATGAGATGAAAAGAGTTTATCAAAATAGTTATAAATATTTAGCTCAAAACTATATAGATAGATTAGATGCTGATGTTTATTTATCCAAATATATCAAAAGAGTTAATGGTATATATCTACCTAAAAGAGATACTGTTTTAAAGTTTGTTGAAAAATATTATAGTAGATATAAAGAGATTGGACAACAGATTTATACTCTATAATAGCAATGCAGTGTGGGTTAATAACAGGTTCTCTAACCCACAAAATTATTTCATTTGCAAAAATATTCCAATCATCAAAGATAATAAAATTGTAATAGAAATAACTAAAATGTTATAAAGCCTTGGGGATAACTCTTTTTTAATAGCTATCCACTCCACTATTTTCATAGCAGGAAATGCCATAAACATAAGCATTACTACACTAAAAATTAGAGTCATTACTATTGATTTCATCTTCTATATCCCATAATATTTATGTATGAAATCACTATCTATTTTAGTAGATATAGGTAGTTTAACTAACTCTGTACCATTATCATCAGAGATAATGAGTTGATTGGATACTATTTTAAGATGTTTTATACCCCACTCTTTTTCCAAGAACTCTATACGATGAAATACTTCTCTATTATTTGGCTTTTCTTTAAAATTAGAGTCTATTTTACTCATAATCTCCAAACCACCAAATCTCTTTTCTAAATAATATGGTGAGTATCTCTTTATACTCTTATAGATAGGTGCTTTAGATACAGGTTTTGACTCGATAAAAGCATTGATTGCCAAAAAAGCAAATCCTAAACCAAGTGCAATAACTAAATATTTTTTCATTATCTTCCCTTTTTTATAATTATAGATATTTTTGTAATTTATATTGTTGATATTTATCAACTATTGCTATTTATTAATTTGATACTATACCAAAATTTCTATAGGAGAAACTATTATGGCAAAATTTTTAGAATTAGAAGGTGGCTATCTATTTATAGCTTTTGTAATTTTGGCAGTAACACTTTTTGTAAGTACACGACCATTCATGTCCAAAGGAGCATTAAAAAAAGGAATGTTTTGGGTAAGTTTAGTTTTGGCATTTTTTATTGGGTTACATTTCAAAATTACAACTGATAGAATGAATGAGGTTAAAACTGCATTTAATGAAGGGAAAACTATAATATGTGAAAGTCGTGCAACTAGAAAAGTAGCTCAATCAGTTGATATTAATAAAAATAGAGAGTGGAGATTAGAAGGAGATATTTTTGTCTCACCAAACTACTCAAGACCATTTCATACAGCTCGATGTTTGGTAAAATAAATAAATTTTAAGATATAGCAGGAATTTCCAACGAAATAGAGTCTTTTTTGCAATGTATATTAATATAATTATCCATTGCAATACTCTTTATCTCTTTATCGTTTTCTTTTTCTTTTTTATTAGTTTGAAATATAAATAAGATTATAGGATATTTTTTACCATTAACTATAATGAGTTCACCAATTTTTATTTTGATATTAATAATAATCTCACTAGCAGATTTCATAGTCTCAAAAATCTTACGAATTAGAAAAGAGAAGTTGTTTTGATGAATATATAGTTTTGGTAAATCATAATCTGTTATCAATTTTAGCTTACCATTATATTGCATCTTGAATAGTTCAATATTAGCTTCAAATAGCAAATTTATATCTGTTTGACTATAACCCTCTAAGTTAACTCTACTATTTATCTTTGGCATAGGTTTATTGTATAAATGTATAGCTATCTCTTCTTCATTTTCATACAATACATTAATAGCATAAAATTCAAAATATCCAAAAGATAAATCAATTAAAGTCTTTTTATATCCAAAACTTTTTGGTGCATACGAGAGTGTTACATCAAAAAGTTTTTTTCGAGTACATGACCCCATAAGCATCTCTGCACTAGAATTTAAATATACAATCTTACCTTTGGAGTTAAAAAGTACAAAAGGGTTTGCATCATACTCTATAAAAAAATTAAAGTTAGTCGATACCGAGTTCATAAATTTTTTTCCTTAATGTATTTCTATTTAATCCAAGTACTGTTGACAATCTAAGCTGTGATTTAAACTTAACTAAACCAGCTTCAATTAGGGGTTTTTCAAATAATGGCAGATATTCTCTATAGGCATTATTGCCATTAATATTTTTATATAGATAATTAAATAGTATTTTTTCTATATCTTTTTGAGTTAAATTATTTAATGTTAGTTTTTTATATATAGAGGCTTTGAGTGATTTAATATTATCAGATAAGTCTATATCTCTATACTCTATCTCTATATCATCAAGTGAAAACTCTCTTTTCATAATATTAGCAAAATAATCTGTTAATATTTTTATATCTTCATCTCTCTCTCGAAGTGGGGGAATATGATATATAAATGCAAACTTATTTTCAATAGCAACACTATTTGTAATCTTGTTAGCAATAGCAATAACTCGTTTATTTTCAAAATTTAGTATCTCTGGATTAACTACTGCTTCAAAGTTATATATAATAACCTCATCATAACTATCTAAAGCTTTTAACATCTCCTCCTCATTATTGGCATCAATAAATTTAGAGTTAGGGAATAACATCCTGACTAAGCTTTTTTTACCAGTATGTGGTTCACCTATAACCATCACAGATACAAAAAGTGACTTACTTATAGTCAAGCCTTTAATAATATTATTAATTTGTGCAGAATTGCTTAAAAATTGAACAGGTTTCATCTTTGAATTATACTATTTTTTACTTATAAAATCTGTATAAAGAGTTTAATATTATAATTTGAAGTTATTTAAACACTCTTCCCTGCTCTAATTCCACTCACCCAAGCAAAATGTAAATTAAATCCTCCTCGGTCTGCGTCCACATCTAAAACTTCTCCTGTTAAATATAATCCTTTTTGAATTTTTGATTCCATTGTTTTAGGATTAATATCACTAGTATCTATACCTCCTGTTGCTACCTCACACCCTTTATATCCTCTACTACCATTTACTATAAATTCAAAAGCCTTGATATTCTCTACAATTTTAGATATATTCGTTATATTAATATTTTGTTCTAAAAGTTTCTCATATCCTAAAGATTTTATTATTATATAAATAAGTTTTTTATTTATAAATCCTTGCAACCAAATATCTATGGGCTTTATGCTATCTTTTCTCAAACTTTTTTTCATAATAGCAATAAGTTGTTCACGACTCATTTTAGGTAATAAATCTATCTCTAACTTAACAAAAGAGGATCTAAATAACTCTTCTAAAACGAAACGACTAATATCCAAAATAGCTAGTCCAGAGATACCATAAGATGTGAAAAGTACATCACCTTTTTTTTCTATTTTTTTATCTTTTTTATATAGTCTAACTTTACTATCAATTCTAACTCCTGCCAAAGCCTTGAAATTAGGCATAGATGAGGTTAATTGAACCAAAGAAGGAAAACTATCAATCCTTTTATGTCCAAACTTTTTAGCAAAAAATATCCCATCATCTACTCCACCTAATTGAGGAGCTGATTGGTGACCTGTAGATATAATTAAATTTTTACTAATAGCTTTGCCTTTTGTATGTCTAATAGTATATATAGATTTATTATAATTTATATCTTCTACATTAGCTTCACATAAAATTTTGACTCCAAGTTGTTCACACTCATAAGATAAAATATCCACTACACTAGAAGCCTGAAGAGACATAGGAAAAACTCTACCCTCTTTTGCTTCAATCAGTTCTAATCCAATAGACTTAAAAAACTGTTTGATAGATTGATAGTTATAACTCTCCAAAACAGATCTAATAAACTTTTGATTTTTTGAATGAAATCTCTCTAAAGTCGGACGAATATTAGTTATATTACATTTTCCATTACCTGTAGCTAAAAGTTTTTTGCCTATTTTATTATTTTTTTCTAATATTAAGACTCTTTTACCTCTTTTAGCAGATACTATAGCAGATATTAATCCACTAGCACCTGCTCCTACTATCACTATATCATATAGTATCATTATGGATGAAAGGGTTTAACTATAATTTTTTTCATATGTTTTCTTTTTTTCTTTCTATTTTTTTTTCTCTTTTTATTATGTTTTTTTAATATATTTTTAAGTTTATAAACATTTTTTTGACTCTCTTGAATAACTCTATTTTCTAATTTTTTAACTTTATTATCTTTTGCAAAAATATTTAATGATATTAACATAATAATAACTAAGGTAGATATAAATTTAAATATTACGGTTTTCATAAAAAATAACTCCTTGCTTTAAAGTATTTTAACATAATATATTTAATAATAATATTATTTATAAAAATAAAATAAAAAATATTAGGAATTTTTATAAAAGGAATAGATGATTAGATATTTCTTAATATTCTTTTTTGTTTTAAGCTTTACAATAGGGAAAACTATTTATAATTTCTAATGCGTTAATTTTCTGCATATAAATACATAGGAGAATGTTATGACATTAAAAGATACACTTAGATTATCATTAGTAGTTACTGCTGTAATGATTACAGTAAATGCTGCATCAGCAATTGATGGAGATGATCTTCCACCAGCAAGACCAGGACAATGCTTTACAAAAGCTTTTTTTCCTGCTAAATATACTACAACTACAGAGAGAGTATTAGCTAGTGAACCTAGTGAAAAAGTAGAAGTAATTCCAGCAAAATATGGTTGGACAACTGAAAAAATTAAAATTAGTGATGGTACAGAAAGAGTTATAACTGCACCTGCCAGATTTAAAACTGTTTATGAAAAAGTATTGGTTAAACCTGCACAACAAACATGGAGAACTAGTCTTAGTCCTAATGCACCAGAAGCTTCTAATACATGTATTCAATCTGCAAGTGCTGCAGGGATGAATATAAGTGGGGCAACTCCAGGTACTTGTTATTATGAACATTATATTCCAGAGAAATATGGAACAACTACTCAAAAAGTTTTAGCTGCTGAAGCTAGTGAAAGAGTTGTTTCTGTCCCTGCTAAATATAGAACTGTTACTAAAAAAATTCTTGTATCTCAAGGTACAGAAAGGCTTATTAAATCTCCTGTTCAATATAAAACAGTAAGACAAAAAGTTCAAATTGCTCCTGCAAGAACAGAGTGGAAAAAAACTAGATGTCAAGATAGAGGTTGTAATCAATCAGAAGTTGTATGTTTGGTAGAAATTCCAGCTACATATAAAACTGTAACAAAAAGAGTTGTTGCTAAACCTGCTATGACTAGAAAAGTTACTACTCCACCTGTATATAAAACTGTACAAATTCAAGAGTTGGTTGAACCAGCATCAACTAAAACTATACCAATTCCTGCTAGATATAAAACTGTAACACAGAGAAAAAAAATAGCTGATGGTAAATACTTTTGGTCAGATGCAAGTCGTAAAAATGCAAGAACTAGAGCTACAAACCAATGTAATAAAATTTGTTTAACAGCAGTACCTGCACAATATAATAAAGTTGC
Source organism: uncultured Sulfurovum sp. (assembly GCA_964573285.1). Taxonomy (GTDB): domain Bacteria; phylum Campylobacterota; class Campylobacteria; order Campylobacterales; family Sulfurovaceae; genus UBA1140. The sequence continues at coordinate 12,582 of CAZNJD010000047.1, forward strand.
AAAACAGGTTGTTGCAAAACCTGCTATGACTAGAAAAGTAAGAACACCTGCTAGATATACAACAGTAAGAATTAAAAAACTTATTCAACCAGCAAGTGAAAGAAGAATTGCAATTCCTGCTACATATAAAACTATAACCAAAAAGAAAAAAATTGCAGAAGGTTATGCTAAATGGGTTCCAATTGTTTGTCAATCTAGTATAAATAGTACAATGATTACACAAGTTCAACGAGCATTAAAAGCAAAAGGTTTCTACAATGGACCAATTGATGGTATCTGGGGAGCTGCTTCAAGAAGTGCTACTAGAGCTTATCAAAAAGCTAAAGGTTTACCAGTTGCTGGTCTATCTATGGCTACAATGCAATCTTTAGGTATCTATTAATAGATATAATAATATAGTAGTATCCTCATATTGAGGATACCACCTATATAATAAAATTTATATTTTAGTTAACTCATTTTTCAACTTATCTTAAACTTCAACTCAATATACTTGACAAAATAATTTTATAGGCTAAATTGATAGCTAATATTAAAGGATATAATAATGGCTCTTTATGATAGAGATTACAATAATATAGCAAATGCAGGATATGCCCAAGAGGTAGAGAGTGCATCTGTTGGATTTATGAAAAAAACTTATCAGCTTTTAGCTGCTAGTATGGTCGCAGCTGCTGTTGGTGCATTTGTTACAATGCCTTATGCTGTAACAGTTATGGAGTATAAATGGTTTATATTTGGAGCAGAGCTTCTAATTCTATTTTTTGGATTAGGTATGTCACGAGGTAAACCTGGAATTAATCTTGCGATGCTTTTTCTATTTACATTTCTAAGTGGTGTTTCACTTGTTCCTCTACTTGCAAGACTTATTGGTATGGGTAATGGGGCTGTTATAGGTAATGCATTTTTGATGACATCTGTACTATTTGGTGCATTAAGTCTATTTGCTATTAACTCAAAAAGTGATTTTTCTAGCTGGGGGAAACCTCTATTTATTACACTTATTGTAGTAATTATTGCTTCACTTGTAAACTATTTTATATTACAAAGTCCAATAATGCATATAGTAATAACTGCTGGTATTTTACTTCTATTTTCTATATTTACGATTTATGATACTCAAAATATCGCAAATGGTGCTTATGATTCGGAAGTTGATGCTGCTGTTTCTCTATATTTAGACTTTTTAAATATGTTTACAGCTATACTTCAACTACTAGGTCTATTCCCAGGTGATGACTAAAAGATTAAAGACTAATCTTAGATTGGTCTTTAGCTATTGCCTTCACAAATAGAACCTCAAACTCAAGATAATCCAATGGATAATCTGCTATAACCTTTTTTATCTCTTTATAAGTTAACTGTTTTTTACCTCCACTGACACCACTTTGTTTAATATATCGTAACATATTATATACAGAATTAAAATCTAACTGATAATTCATAACCTCAAATGAAGCATTATAATAGTTATTCACATGCTGTTCTATAAACTCTTTGGTATGTATCGGAGATTTTAGTTTTGTTGTTTTATGTAGTGTTTCAAAAGTATTAGATGTAAAAAAGGCAAAATAAAATTTATCAGATAGCTTACTTATCTCTTTTAAGGTTATATCTAAATTTTGACTCCATTGCAAGGCAGAAGAGGATATAACTATATCATACTTATCATTTCCAATATCTTCAAAACTCTTAATATCATTAAAATCCAAAGATATTTTTTTAATTTTGCTAGAACTAGGATGAACTTCCAACATATTTTGAGATAAATCAGCTACTATAAACTGCTCAAAGGATATATCACTCTTAATTATATTTTTATATATAGAACCACTACCACATCCTATATCTAATATCTGTTTATAATCTTTATACTCTATCATATCTACAAGTTTTTTTGCAACTTGTGATTGTATGATATTATGAGTTTCATAAAGGTTTGCAAACCTTGAAAATTCTTGAATGACATTCATCTATTTTTATTTATCTCTGTTTTAATTAATTTAGGGTATAATCCTCAAAATTATACCCAATTTGGGGTAATATCTCCAATGAGTAAAGAGGAAACATGATTTCAACCCTATTAGTTATTCAAATTATCTTAGCAATTGCTATTATTATTACTGTATTATTACAAAAAAGTTCAAGTATAGGACTTGGTGCATATAGTGGAAGTAATGAATCAATGTTTGGAGCAAAAGGTCCTGCTGGTTTTTTAGCAAAAGCTACATTTGTATTAGCTATACTTTTTGTTATAAATACATTAGCAATGGGTTATTTATATAACCAAGATAAAAATCAATCGGTAGTAGATACAATTTCAACTTCTACTTCTGTACCTACAACTACAGATTTAAATAAATCTACAAAATAGATACAAATGGAGGCTTTGCCTTCATCTTCATCACTCTAAACACATTATCAAGCAAAAAAAGGTAAAATTTCATTACTAAACCTAATAAGGAAATTATAATGTTACAAGAAATTTATACTGATACAGCTGAACATATGGACAAAAGTATTAATGCGTTAAAAAGAGACTTTTCAACACTTAGAACTGGTAAAGTTACTACCAATATCGTTGATAATATCAAGGTAGATTATTATGGTACACCAACAGCACTTAATCAAGTAGGAAATGTAATTGCTATAGATGCTACTACTATCTCTATTACACCTTGGGAGAAAAGTATGTTAAACCCTATTACAAAAGCAATTCAAGAGGCAAATATTGGTGTCAATCCAAATAATGATGGAGATTTTATCAAACTATATTTCCCTGCAATGACAAGCGAACAGAGACAAAATATTGTAAAACAAGCTAAAAGTATGTCAGAAAAAGCTAAAATTGCTATAAGAAATATTCGTAAAGATAGTAATAACCAGATAAAAGAGCTAGAAAAAGAGAAAGAGATAAGTGAAGATGATTCAAGAAGAGCTCAAGATGAAATTCAAAAAATTACAAATGCTCATGTAACAAAAATAGACTCTTTATTATCTAATAAAGAGGCTGATATACTAAAGGTATAATATGATAGCCGTAGAAGAAATATATAAAGAGGCTAAAGCACTATTAGATGGACACTTTGTCTTATCTAGTGGCAACCACTCTAATCGTTATCTACAAAGTGCAAAAGTATTAGAAGACCCAAAACGAGCATCTCTTTTAGCCCAAGCACTCTCAGATATAATTAAAAGTAGTGGTATCAAAATAGACACAGTATGTGCACCTGCTCTAGGTGGAATATTAGCAGGATATGAATTAGCAAGAGCTTTAGGAGTTCGTTCTATCTTTGTAGAGAGAAAAGATGGTTCAATGGAACTTCGTCGTGGATTTGAAGTAAACAAAGGTGAAAAAGTACTAATATGTGAAGATATTATTACTACAGGTGGTTCGGCTATGGAAGCATCTAAAATTATGGAAGAGTTAGGAGCAGAAGTTGTAGCTTTTGCATCATTAGCAAATAGAGGTTTCTGTAAAAGAGAAGGTTCTAATCTAACTCCAAAATCAGAATGTAAATTACCAAAAAATATACCACTCTTTTCATTGGATGATTTTTTATTTGAGATGTTCACTCCTGATGAGTGTCCTATGTGTAAATCTGGTAGTAAAGCTATTAAACCAGGTAGTCGTAATTCATAATATAAAAGGAGAAATTAATGAATAAAAAAATATTTCAACCAATTATTACTGTTTCTATAGCATTTTTAATATTTAGTGGCTGTACAGCTCCACAAGGAGGAGCTAATGGAACAACATATGGGGGATTGAATAAATCTCAATTAGGAGCTATTACAGGTGCTGTATTAGGTGCTACAATTGGTGGAGCAACAGATACCAAACACACTAGTAGAGGACGCAGAATGGTAATAGGTGGTGCTACAGGTGCGGCAATAGGGGCTGCGATAGGATATAGCCTAGACCAACAAGCAAAAGAGGTCGCACAAGTTTTAAATACAGATGTTGATAATAGTCCAACAGCTGAAAAAAATCCTAATAAACAGTTAATTGTATCAAATACAGATAAATTTGTAAAAATTATGTTTCGTTCTCAAATGATGTTCGCAACAAATTCAGCAATACCTACACCATCAGCAAGAGCAGAAATTCAGAATATGTTACCAGTATTTAGAAAATATCCAAATATGATAATTCAAACTGTCGGACATACAGATAATAGAGGTGGTTATCAGTATAACTTAAGATTATCAGAAAATAGAGCATCATCTGTAGGTAATATACTCAAAAATGGAGGTATTAACAATCCTATATACTCAAAAGGTTGTTCATTCTCAAAACCTATAGTACCCAATACAAATAGTAGAAACTGGGCTTTGAATAGAAGAGTAGAGGTTTACCTATATCCTAATCAACAATCAGTTATTGACCCTTGTAGAAATTGAATTTATAAATCAAAAGAGAACTATAATAAGGAGATATTTTAGCTTAGTCTAAATTTGGGGAAAGAGGAGGAAAGACTTAAAAATGTTTTACTATATTGGCTAAAATATCTCAACAGAATATAAAAATTTTAAATTCTAAAGGAGGTTGTGGGCTTAGGGTTACTTCTCTATATTCTGTTAATAAAAGTATAGCATATAAAAATAAAATTAATACTAGGATTACTAAAAAAAATTAATAAAATTTTAATTTTAAACCATTATTAATTATATTCTGTTATATGGTGTATCCGTTCATATTAACTATATTAAAATTTACTTAAATTAATGTTTAGAGCCTTTTTATCTGATGCTCTCCTATTTTGTCCATCATTCTATAGACTACTTTTAAATTCAACTTTATACCAGAATCAAATGATAACACGCAAATTTTTTGAAAAAATTTTGGTAAATATTGGGATTATTTATCCATAGAGATATACACCCCTATTTCAGTGATTTAATCTCTTCAATAGTCAAACCTGTACTTATAACAATAATATCTATATTGACTTCTGCTCGGAGTAAACTTTTAGCTATCTCTATTTTGGTTCTCTTTTCCCCCACCGTTTCAAACGGTGCATTATGACTGGTATGGATTTCATCTTATTTATAAGAAAAAATCCAAAATTTATACATCTATAATTTTTAGAATTTTCGACCCATTGTAAATTCGAAGCTAGAGGTTCTCTCTAGCTCACCAGCATTTTTAGCTCTTGCAAATACTAAATTGATAGGTCCCATAGGAGAGTACCACTCTAATGATACCCCATATCCAGCACGACGAATTTCATCAAAACTATTCTCTCCTATCATACCGTAGTCTGCAAAAAAGGCTAAACGCATTTTGGCAGCATTTGAGAGAGGAATACTCGCTTCAACTGTATTAACTAAACTCTTTTTACCACCTTTAATTGTTCGTGTAGTCTCTCCATTATCATTTACCCCATAGTCTGATGGTGATATAGTATAAGGTTGATACCCTCTTACACTAGATACTCCCCCTAAAAAAAGCTTCTCAGGACCTGATATGTGTCCTTGGTCTTGTATCATATTAGCACGAACTTTATATCTAAAAATCAAGTCATAATCAATAATATCTTCCATCCCATAATATGCACCAAATCTACCTGTATAAGCCAAGAACTTCTCATCTCCACCAACTCCAGAATAACCTAAACTTCCACCTAATATAATACCTTTTCTCGGTACAAAATAATCATCTGTACTATCATATGATAGACCTATATTGAAAGTACTTTTGACATAGCTTAAATCTTCATTGCTAAATACACTACTTACTAATGCAGTAGTTGTATCATTGGTATCTATTTTATTGTTGCTATAACTGTATCCTACATATCCATAAAGGTTTCTAGTTAACTGTTTACCTATATTTGTACCAACTCCAAATGTATCATGTTGGTAGGTTGGAAAATCGTACTCACTATTATAAATATTCATACCCAAACTATATTCACTATCAAAAACTCTTGGATTATTGATAGAAAAGGAGTAGTTCCGTGAAACTTTAGAGAGGTCAAAGCTAAGACTAGAGCTAATACCTGAACCAAATATATTTCTATCTGAAAGAGATGCATTAAGCATAAGATGTTGATATGAACCATATCCACCACCAGCTTGGATACTACCTGTTGCCGTCTCTTTTACTTTAACTAGAAGATTTATTCTATTTGCATCAACTCTTTGTTGTTCTATATCAATTTTTTCAAAATAACCTCTTCTACCTAATGCACTTTTACTATCTTTTAAATCGGTTAAATTAAATAAATCACCAGGGGCTAAAAATATATCCCTTCTAATGACTCTATCTTTTGTAGAGTAATTCCCTGATATAATCACATCATTTATAGTTACTTTATTTCCAGGTCTAACCAAAAATTGAACATCAACAGTATGATTTTCTCTATTTTGCTTGAAATTTGGAACTACTTTGGCATAAGCATATCCTAAATTTGCAACTTTTTCTTGAATTAGAGCTATATCTTTTCGTAATTTTTGAATATTAAATACCTTACCATCAATTAGATTTAATTCTCCTAAAAGTTCATTTTTATCTATCTGGTCAACTAAACCATAAATATCTACACTATTAATACGATACTCTTCACCCTCATTAACTTGATAAGAGATATTAGCAAGGTATGAACCATTATCCACACGCATTAGTGGTTCATCTACTTTTGCATCGAGATAACCATTTCTCATATAAACATCTTTAGCTCTAAAAGCATCATATTCTAATTGATCCATATGTGCTACACCATTATTAAGTCCTGGTAACCATCCTAGTGTATCCTCTTCTTGATTTGCTAATGCATCTTCTAACTCATCAGTATCAATTTTTTTCGCACCTTCAAAGTCAATATTTTGAATATATATCTTTTCCCCTTTGTTGACAAAAAATGTTAAAGCTACACTATCCTCTTTGGGTTCTACGCTTACCTCAACAACCGTATCATAATATCCCTCTGCCTCAATCTTTTTAATTAATTTCTTTTTGGCAGATTCGACTTTTTTCTTGTCATAGAGGTCACCTTTTCTCAAACCAATTTCTATAAAGAGTGCCTCCTCTTCATCATCAGAGCTATATCCTTCCATATCCAATTTTGATATGGTTGATTTCTCTTTAAAATTATAAATCAATCCTCCATCATCTGTTGCTGAAATCCATATGTCAGAGAAATAACCTTGCTTATAAAATTTCTTTAGTGATTCATCTATCTTGTTTATATCAAATTCATCTCCTGCATGCAGACCTGATATTTCGGATGCAACATCCTTAGATAGATGCATTAAACCTTTGTATTCTATCTTTGTAATAGGTTGTGAGAGAAGTATTGAACTTAGTGTTATTGATAATGGTAGAATTCTGTTCATAAAATTAATAATTCCTTAAGTATATAGCTTTTTATTAAAATAGCATTAGTGTATCTTTTTTTCACTAAAAAAGTGCTATAATCACATAATGAAAGAGAGAGAATAGATGAATATTGGAATTATAGGTCTTGGTTTGATGGGTGGCTCTTTAGGATTAGCACTAAAAAAATTTCCTAATAAATATCATATCATAGGGTATGACCATAACAAAATACATCAAAAAGAGGCTTTAGAACTTAATCTAGTAGATGAAATTTCTACTGATTTTGAAGTTATAAAAAAATGGTGTTCAGTTATTATACTAACCATTCCTGTTGATGCTATCATAACTACAATAGAAAAATTAAAAGATATAAATAGTAGCTCGACCATAATAGATTTCGGTAGTAGTAAATCCAAAATATCAAAAAGTATTCCCAAAGATATAAGAGCATTAGTTGTAACTGCACATCCAATGACAGGTACAGAAAAATTCGGTCCAACTGCTGCTATAGATGATTTATATAGAGATAAAATTATGGTAGTTTGTGATAATCAAAAAAGTGGTAAACGACAAAATGATATTGCAAATGAAATCTTTAATGATATTAAAGCCAAAGTGGTATTTATGGGTGCAGATGAGCATGATAGACATGCTGCATTTATATCACATATGCCCCATGCTGTAAGTTTCGCACTAGCTAACTCTGTAATGAAACAAGAAGACTCAACCAATATTGTAGCCTTAGCAGGTGGTGGATTTAAAAGTATGAGTCGTATTGCCAAAAGTTCCCCTAATATGTGGGAAGATATTTTTAGACAAAATAGAGAAAATCTTTTAGAGTCTATAGAGGTATTTAATAGAGAGATGATGCTTTGCAAACAGATGATAGAAGATAAAGATTGGGATGCATTACATCAATGGATGTTAGAGGCAAATAGTCTGCATGATATTTTATAGGCTCTCTCTTGCCATCTCTAACTCCTCATCAGTATCTAAAGCAAAGAGTTTAATAGTAGAGTTACTTTGATTAATCTCTGTACTCTTTTCTCTATTTTTATCTAAATCTATAAATAATCCTATATGTTCCATATCTTTGCAAATCTCTGCTCGAACCTCAAAACTATTTGCTCCAATACCACCTGAAAATATTATAGCATCAATCTCGCCTATAAGTGCTATATATGCTCCTATATACTCTCTAATTCGACTACAAAATAGTTCAAATGCAAATTTGGCTTGAGTATCTCCTATATTCATTCGTTTGATAATATCACGCATATCATTAGTGCCACATAGACCTTTGAGACCACTTTGTCTATTTAATAGAGTGTTTATCTCTTCTACACTCATATTTTGTTGTTGTGCTAAATAAAAAATGACTCCTGCATCTATATCTCCACTGCGAGTACCCATTACCAAACCCTCTAGTGGGGTAAATCCCATAGATGTTTTAAAACTTTTACCATTTTTGATAGCTGTAACACTTGCTCCATTGCCTAAATGTAGGGTTATAATATTACACTTAGATATAGGTTTATCTAGGAGTTTAGCTGTCTCTTTAAGTAGATATTGATGAGATATACCATGAAATCCATAACGGCGAATATCTAAATCTTTAGAAATAGCATAACTATATGAGAGTTTGGGCATACTCTGATGAAATGCTGTATCGAAAAAGGCTATCTGTTTGGTTTGTGGGGATAGAGATTGCATAGCTATAATTCCCTCCAAATTTGCAGGATTATGCAGAGGGGCTAGAGGTATCATATCTTGGATTTGGTTTATAACTTCCCCCGTGATAATAGTGGGTTCTGTAAATATTAAGCCACCATGAACCACACGGTGGGCTATAGTTGTAAGTTGTGAGAAATCTTGTATGATATTCTCTTCTATAAGTCTATCTTCCACTGTTTTTAGTGCAATTGTATGATTTGGATAAGGGCTATCTATCTCTCCTATCCTCTCAATCACACCTTTGGCAATTATATCTAAATCTTGATTGAATAGTTTATATTTAATAGAAGAGCTACCACTATTTAGTACAAAAATTCTCATTTAGTTGCTCCTGCTTGTATAGCAGTAATTGCTATAGTATTGATAATATCTTCTATCAAACAGCCTCGACTTAAATCATTAACAGGTTTGTTCAATCCTTCTAATATAGGACCAATAGCTATAGCATTAGCACTTCTTTGAACTGCTTTATAAGTATTATTTCCTGTATTTAAATCAGGAAATATAAATACCGTTGCCTCTCCTGCTACTTTGCTATTTGGCATCTTTTGATGAGCTACCTTTTTATCTATAGCAGTATCATATTGAATTGGACCTTCTATCAAAAGAGTAGGCTCTTTTTGTTTGACTATTTGGGTTGCAGTTCTTACTTTCTCTACATCTTCACCTATACCTGAAGTTCCACTAGAGTATGAGAGCATAGCAATTTTGGGTTCTATGCCCAATGATTTAGCTATATTGGCAGAGTTTATAGCTATTTGAGCTAACTCTTTGGATGATGGATTTGGATTTATAGCACAATCTGCATAAACCAAAACTCTATTATTAACAAGCATAAAAAACAGACTAGAGATTATATCAACTCCTTTTCGAGTTTTGATAATTTCAAATGCTGGTTTGATAGTTTCTCTAGTAGTATGTGTAGCTCCACTTACTATACCATCTACATAACCTAAATATAACATCATTGTTGCAAAATAGTTAGTACGACTCATCAACTCTCGTGCCATAGCTTTTACTATTCGTTTTTCTTTTCGTAGTTGATAAAATATCTCTATAAACTCATCTTTATATTTAGATTTCTTTGGATTAATAATCGTAGCCATAGATAAATCTAATCCCAAAAGAGTACTTTTGTGTTTTATCTCTATGGGGTCACCAAGAAATGTAATATCGCATAACCCTAATTTGAGAACTCTATCCACAGCTCTCAATACTCTCTCATCTTCACTCTCTGGCAATAAAATATTAGATTTTAATAATTTAGCTTTTGTATATAGCATATGTGTAAATCGAATAGGAGTCATATATTTTGGTTGTGGTAGAGATAGATGTTTTTTCAAAAGATTTAAATCTATATATTCTGAAAATATACCATTTGCTAGAGCAATTTTTTGGTGACTATCAGTAGTAATTTGAGGAGATACACTCTCTAATAGCATCACAGACTCTTGGGTATTAGTATGTAGTGCTAAAATAGGTAAAGCAGGTATATTTGTACCTTCGAGTAGTTTACTAATATTAGCATTAGGAATTATCCCACCTGTTACTATTATTCCTGTAATAGATGGATAATAGTTTGATAAACTAGCTACAAAAGTTCCAACTATAATATCTGAACGGTCACCTGAAACTATAATCAAATCACCATTTTCCAAATAGTTTAGATAGTTATCCAACATCATAGTAGCTATCTTGGTCTGCTCTACAACTCTCTCTAGCATACCTCTATCTGTTGTAATCAATTTGGCATTAGTCTGTTTGATAATATCGAGTAGTGTTGGTTTATTTAGCTCTTTTATTTCTGGTAATAAAAATAGTGGAACTTCTACACTCATATCTTTTAATTTTTGGAGTATATCATTGGATACTCTATTGACAAAAATACCCAATAGTTGAACACCCTCTTTTTGAGATTGATGGATAATATAGGTAATATTCTCTTTTATAGTTTCAAATCTCTCTTGATAACCATTAACAATTTCAATCACAGGAATTTGTAAATTTTTGGCGATTTCAAAATTTATATCAAAATCTAAAAACTCTTCTAACTCTAAACTCTGTACTCCCTCACATAGTACAAAATCATATCTATTCAGAAGTGCTTCATACTGTTCCAATAGAGTTTCATATATATTCTTTATATTATCTCTAGCTATCTCTTTTTTGATTTTACTTACAGATATTCCATAAGAGTTTTTGGGTTTTTGTGTGAGTTTAAAGTAGTTTGTAAAAAATTCAATATCTTCACCATACTCCTTTTTATCGGATACAATAGGCTTCAAAAGAGCAATATCTTGTACCTCTTGCTTTAGCATAGATATAAGCCCCATAAGTGTAATACGCATACCACTTTTAGGAACTCTGGATATAACCATTATAGATTTTATTTTCATTTTAACCTCTACTCTCTTTTTTACCAATCATCATAATTCCAAATGATATAATAGTTCCAGCTATAATTTGAATAGAGAAATCAACCTTGATAGGAAATATATATGGTTGTAAAACTAAAACTGTAACAAATCCACCAATTAAAGCCCAAAGAACAGTAGTCTCATCTCCTCTATTGGTAAATATACCCGCACCATACACACCTAAAAGTGAGGCATAAGCAAATGCCATTACTCCTAAAGCGAAATTAAGTAGTGGTAGTTGTGTATATCGTTGCCAATAATAACTAATCATTGCCATACCACATAATAAAATAGCAAAAACTATAACCATTAAACGACTAGCTTTCAAAAAATGTGCTTCATCTCTATTTGGATGAGCTAACCATGGTCTATATATATCCTCAATTGCAACTGAAGCCATAGCAGATAATACAGAGTTGGTTGATGATAGTGCTGCAGCTATTGCTCCAACTGTTACTAAGCCTCTAAGACCCTCTGGCATCTCATTTAAAATATAAAACATAAAAATAGTAATAGTACTACCATCAAAATTTTGGTCTATGGATATATTTTTGATACTTGAGAGTTCTGGATGGGTATAAAATAGATATAATAAAAGTCCTATAAATAAAAAAAGTATTGCAACAGGTATAGTAAATATAATAGAATATATAAGAGACTTTTCTCCCTCTTTTTTATTTTTGCAGGTTAATACTCTTTGAGTCATATCTTGGTCTAATCCATATGCTGCGATATTTAGCAAAAACCAACCTGTTAATAGTGTCCATATTGTAAATCCACCTGAAAATGAAAAGTCTATTAGTTTGAGCTTGTGTTCATTTTCCAATGTCGTAATTATAGTTGAGAAATCTGTATTGAGAGTATAGTATAGATAGATAAGAACTGCTAAACCAGCTCCAATATAGGTAATAGCTTGAATGACATCAGAAAATATAACCGATTTAACTCCACCAAAATAGGTATAACCCAAAGCCCCAACCATTAAAATAGAGATAGCAATAGCTACATGTAATGCTCCAATATCAGAAAATAGTATCATAGATATTGCCAATGCACCAATATATAGCCTAGCCCCACTTGCAAATAGTCGTCCTACCAAAAACATTACTCCTGCATATCGTTTAGACCTTTGCCCATATCTATGTTCAAGATACTCATATACTGTAATAGCATGGATTGCATAAAATCTTGGAACTAAAACTTTGGCTACAAATATTACAGCCAAAAATGCAGAGCCATAAAAACCCAAAAATGTTAAATCTTTGGTATAAGAGTATTCAGGGCCTCCTAAAAATGTAGCTGCTGATTGAGAAGTCGCCAATACAGAGATAGCTACAGCCCACATAGGCATAGTATTATTTCCTGTGAAATAATCCCTAGAAGTTTTAACTTTGGTTTGACTCAAAATTACAGAGGTCAAAATCAAGATAAGAAAATACGAAGCAAAGACTATCCAGTCTATAGTGCTAAAAGATGAGTGCATTGTCTGCCTTTTTTATTACGCATTATATCAAAATATAGAGCTATTTTAACTCTAAATAACATCATTTAATTCATTATATTAATAATAACATTATTTATTAATCTAAATTTTTATTTTAAAGTTATTTTAAGTATTGTTTTAATATAAACAGAGTAATATTTTATTTATATTAGATAAATTTATCTACCAAAGGATTATAAAATGTTCAATAAAATATTATTAACAATTATTCTATTTATGACAATATCATATGCTAAAGAAGAGTTTAGTTCAGAAAGATTTTTAGGTATAGAGGCAGGTTATGGAACAATCCAATCAAGAAATGTTATAGGTGTTCCTCAATCAGAAAAGGGAGTCGAGTTTGGATTTAGACTTGGTGCGCAAAATGATGAGTGGCGAACAACAATATCTGCTCACAATTTTAATAAAAATGGTCAGAAATATTTTCGTGCAATGTTACAATTTGATAGATTTGTATGGGCGAGTCTCTATAAAACGGATAGTATAATATTCAAACCTTATATTGGAGGTCATATTGGATGGCTAAAATATATAAGTAACCAAAATTATAATGATGATAGTGGAATGATATATGGAGGTGAAGTTGGACTAGCTTGGAATGTTCTAAGAGAGGTAGATTTCGATTTAGGATATAGATATTCTATTTCCAATATTAACAAAGTTGATGATATTGGTAGTATTGTATTTGGTGTCAATTATTTATATTAGAAAAAGGATTTAAAGATGAGAAACTATTTTATTAGATTAATAATACTATCTATAATACTATGGTTTAGTGCTTGTGGGAGTACAGGAACGCCAACAACTTCAACAGGAAGTTCAGGAATAGAGGTTAATACCAAACGAACTCTTATTGATAATAGTAAAACAAAATTTTATTTGGAATTTTCAATGAAAAGCAACTATCAAGATGGAGTAACAGCTGAACTTTCCGATATATCATTAGATTTAAATAGCTGTATTATTAATAAAAGTAGTTTAAATATTGCAGAGAATACTCTCTCTTTTAGTAAGCACTCAGAAGCACATACAGTTACATTAACAGCAGAGTTTATGAAACCATGTTTGCCAACAGGATATACTATTAAGGCTAATAACTATTTAACTTATGAAAATACAGCCAATAAAAGTACTTATAGTTCTGGGTTTAAACCTATAACGATTGATGGAAATTTAACTATTGAAGATACTACCACTATTTTTGATTATGGTATAGAACTTCGTTCCGTTGATAATCAAGCAAAAATAAAATTAGATAGCAAAAAAAGATATAAACTATTTTTAGTCAATTTGGATAATAATGAGAGTATCCCAAATGATAGAGTAAATTATATTACTATTAGAAGTAGTGACCCATCAAAAGTTAGGCTAATTGACCCAAATAATTATCTTATTGATAATGGTGAAACACAATCAGAACTATCATTTTATAAAACTAATGGTATAGATTTATATATCCAAACTTATACTGCATCAGGTGTTGTTAATTTTGATGTATCAGCTAATTATACAAATAATAGAGGAGAGGATTATGATATTAATACAACAACTTCATTAGTTATTCTCTCTGGTGAGCCAACAGCCTTTTCCATTAATTCTACAGGTGTAGAGTATAACTTTGATACAAAATGGTTTGAAGAGAAATTCTTAATCTCTGCATCTGATAGATATAATAATGTAGTTAATATTCCTTCCAAAATAAATGTCTCGGCTATGGCAGATTTTACCAAAGATAAAAGTGGAAAACGAATACTTTATGGAAAATTCAGTAATACCAAAGGAGAAATAATTGCTGATAAAGAGACTCATACAGCTCTATTTAAATCAAATTCTCAGATATTTGGCAATATAGATACACAAAGAGATTTCTTGCTACTATTTGGTGATGTAACATCATATGATGCTTTGGGTAAATGGGATATTGACCCATATAATAATACAGAAACAACCGTTGCATTGGCAGATTCATACTATGGAGATAATCATAATAATCTAGGTTTTGCTTTAGGACATAATTACTATACTCAAATATGTAGTAGTGAATCAAAAGAGTGGGAACTTAAAATTGATTCTACTGATGGAACTTATCAATTAGATGAAGAGGGCAAAACCTATATGACACTTAAATTCCCAGCATATATGATAGGTAAAAAAATTGCTTTAGGTGTAAATTTTTCTGGAGTAAAAAAGAGAAGTGGTGAGGT
>CAZNJD010000048.1:0-7285 GCA_964573285.1 uncultured Sulfurovum sp.
CTCAAATCCCTATTTGACAAATTATCTTAACGGTAATTTTTTAGAAACTCTTGAAGTTTCTAGGTGAGGTGAAACTTGGGATGTAGAAATATCATAAATAGAGCTAAAAATTCTATTTTCTATGATTTTCTATTGAAAAAGGTACTATTATATAAAACTATTATCTAGTTTTAATATTATTAGAAAATCTTTATTACCTATCGTATCTATATTGAAATATCTGGTTTATTTTTGGTTATTTTATATATATTTTAAGTTATATTTATTCTAATTGAGAGTAAAATACTCTGAATTAGAATTCAAAGGATTAAACCATGATGGGAATACCACAACCAGCATTTTATATTTTTAAATGTCAACAGTCAGCACCTCCAGGGATGCCAAAACCTAGCTGTGTAAGTCAAAATAACCCAGAATCACAACAACTTATGCAACATCTTTCACAACAATTGATGATGAAAGGAATTATCGCTACTGCTACACCTATTCAAACATCTTGTCTAAATAGATGTCAACAAGGACCTGTTATTCTTGTAGAACCTGGACATACTATGTATGTTGAGCTAACAAAAGATAAGATAGATAGAATTATAGATGAGCATATTATTGGTGGAAATGTTGTTAATGAATATGTAATTGATGATAGTGCATGGGGTGAACCTATACATCCTGCTTCTATGGCTAGATAATTATTCAATTAAGGGCAAACACAAAGGTTTGTCCTTACGCCTATTTTGTTCTACTATTCTTCTCTTCTATACCACTTGTTCCAAATCTTCTAGCTAACTCTTGTTTGACCCTATCTGGTGTAATATCTCTGTATCCTAGACCTACTAGTGTATGATATAATAAGTCAGCTCCCTCGTAAATGACCTGCTGGTCACTCTCTTTATCTATTGCTTCACACACCTCATCAGCCTCTTCACGGATTTTACTAAGCATTAACTCTTTATCATTTAGTAGTTTTGTCGTCCATGATTTAGTTGTATCTTTACTATTTTTTCTCTCTAATATAGTGTGATAGAGTGTATCAACTACTCCGTATATAGTATCTGTATCAATCTCTTTGTTTAATATCACTTTATCTTGTAATACAGAGGTAAAAAAACAGCTTTTGCGTCCTGTGTGACATGCTACACCATTTTGTTTAATTTTGAGTATAACTGTATCTGCGTCACAATCTAATAATATATCTTTAACCTCTTGGGTATGGTTTGAGCTTTCACCTTTTTTCCAAAGTCTTTGACGACTTCGGCTAAAATAGTGTGCATACCCAGAGCTAAGAGTTAAATTGTAAGCCTCTTCATTCATATATGCCAACATTAGTATCTCATTCGTTTTATAATCTTGGGCTATTGCTGGAATTAGAGGATTTTTTTGCCAGTTGATTTGCATTACAATCTCTCCATTACTGTTGAGCAGAAACAGTTTTTTGCTCCTTGCCTTTAGTGTCTATCCAAATATTAGGCACAGCTCCACCAGGAGTCAAGAATATTTTTGCATCTTTATTTACTTTTAGAGCTTCATTAAATTTGGCTTGTGTTTTAATTTGTTCCAGTTGAAGTAGTTTGATTGTTAGTGAATCAGATATAAGTTTATTTGCTTTTGCCTGTTCTTCAGCCTCTATTCTAATTTTATCTGCTTGACCTTGTGCTACAATTCTATTTCTCTCAGCTTCACCTTTTGCAATCTCTGCATTTTTTTGTGCTTGTTGTTTAGCTTTCTCTTTCTGTTGTTCTGCTATAGTTACATCTTGTTTAGCTGCTTGAACCTCTTCTATTTTTGCTTTAATTTTGGTCGGAAGCATAATATTTCTAAGTTCCACAGAAGACAATACTACAGGTTTTCCCTCTAATGCATCTATTTTTTCGCTTACTTTAGTCTGAATAGCACTAGCAATCTCATTTCTCATTTCAGGAAGTTTTTCTGCTGGATATTGACCTACTACATCTCTTACTACTTCTCTTACTTTTGAGTTAATGATTTTCTCTTCCCAACTTGAACCCCATTTTTCTATAGTTTTAGGTGCAGTTTCAGCTCGTAAACTATATTGAACAGCAATATCAATACTTACTGTAAGCCCTCTTTGGTCTAGTACTTGGATAGCGGGATTTCTTTTTAATCCCCCTTCAAAACCACCTTTTGAAATAGCAGTAGAATAATTATCACCAATAGCACTATTGTGTGTATCACTATAAGTGATAAGTCTAATTCGTGTATTTACAGGTATAATTCTCTCTAGTATAGGAATATAAAAATGTAAACCTGCTTTTAGTGGAATTTCCTCAAATTTACCTGTTCTAACTTTAATTCCCACTTCACCAGAGTTAATAATTTTAAATGGCTTCAAAAATACTAATCCTAGTATAATAGCTAATGCTATAAATATCCATTGTGGAGCTTGTCTTCCTCCACTACCACCATTATCTGATGCTCTTTTTAGGTTAGGTGTTTTATTATTAGCTCCACCACTACTTGGTTGTTTCTTTTTGAAATACTCGTTCATATCTGCTGGCATTGAAGTTCCTTAGTTTATATATGTTAGATGTTGGATATAGTCAGGATTTTTTCCTGCTACCACATCAAAATAGGCTGATTGAAGTTTTTCTGTTATCTTCCCTCGACATCCTGCACCAATAACTCTAGCATCAACTTCTCGAACAGGGGTTAACTCAGCTGCTGTTCCTGTCAAAAATGCTTCATCTGCTATATATATCTCTTCTCTAGTAATGCGTCTTCTTACTACTTCAATTCCCATATCATTAGCAATATCGATAATTGTTTGTTGTGTAATAGACTCTAAAGTATTATCACTTGGTGGAGATATAAGTTTTCCATCTCTAACCATAAAGAAACATGCTCCACTTGCTTCTGCAATATATCCTTGGTCATCACGAAGTAAAGCTTCATCATATCCAGCATCTACAGCTTCATATTTTGCCATTTGAGAATTGAGATAGTTGGCAACAGCTTTTGCTTTTCCCATACTTGAAGTATTTGGAGTTCGTGTGAATGAACTGATTTTGAGTCTAATTCCTTTTTTGAGTCCCTCTTCTCCTAGATAAGCTCCCCATTCCCAAGCTGAGATAGATACTTCTACTGGTGCGTCTTTGTGATATAAACCCATAACTCCATAACCTAGATATACTAATGGACGGATATATGCACCATTAAATAGTTTATTAGCTTGTAGTAGTTTTACTTGTGCATTATTCAGCTCTTCTAATGTATAAGGTACATCCATAAGTGTCATTTTTGATGAGTTTAAAAGTCTTTGTGTATGTTCTTTTAGTTTAAAAATAGCACATCGTCCATCAACTGTTTTGTAGGCTTTTGTTCCCTCTATTGCACCATTTCCATAGTGTAGTGTATGTGTTAGTATATGGACTTTGGCTTCATCCCAAGGGATAAGTATTCCATTCATCCAAATATATTTTGCTTTATTCATATTTTGTTGCTCCATGCAAAAATTAATTAGTGATTTTAACTAAATTAGGGTTAAAAAGAGACATTATCTATTTTTATAATGAAAAAACTCTCTAAAATAAATATTTAAAAGTTAAATTACTATATTATAAATATAAATTAACTTAAAGGAAGAAATATGATTAAAAAAGAGTTTTTAATGGCATTGTCTGTATCAGTACTACTTTTAGGAGGATGTGTTGATTCCTCAACAGGTGCAGCAGCTAGAGCAGATATGGAAGGTACAAAAGTATCTAAGAGTGAAGTAAAAGCAGAAGCTCCAAAAGCTGAAGAGAAAAAAGTTGAAGCAAAAGTAGAAGAGAAAAAGGTTGAAGCAAAAGCAGAAGCTCCAAAAGCTGAAGAGAAAAAGGTTGAAGCAAAAAAAGATAGCTCTACTGTAAATGTAACAGCTTGTGCAGGTTGTCATGGAGCAAACTTTGAGAAAAAAGCAATGGGTGTATCTAAAATTGTCAAAGATATGGCAAAGGCTGATATTGTAACAGCACTAAAAGGATACAAAGATGGTTCATATGGTGGAGCTATGAAAGCTATTATGAAAGGTCAATCTGACCCACTTAGTGATGCTCAAATTGAGGGTATTGCAAATAAAGTCGGTAAATAGTTTTTAAAGAAAGAGATATATCTAAAATCTCTTTCTATATTTATTAAAATTTTAATAAATTAAAAAAAACACAATTAATCCACAAAATAATTTTATACTACGAGTGTCAATAAAAAAACACACTAAAGGACAAGATATATGAAAACAATTATTAAACTAGTAGCAATTACAGCATTAATGGCACCTGCAGCATATGCAGAGGTAAACACAGCAGCATGTGCAGGATGTCATGGAGCAGATTTTGGAAAAGCAGCTATGGGTAAATCTAAAATTGTCAAAGATATGAGCAAAGCAGATGTGGCTAAAGCACTTACAGGATATAAAGATGGTTCTTACGGTGGAGCTATGAAAGGTATTATGAAAGGTCAAGTTGCAAAATTAAGTGCAGATGATATTAAGGCAGTTGCTGATAAGATTGGAAAATAATTTTTCTTAATTGTAATAGGTATATTATAAATACCTCTTTTTAGAGGTATTACTCTCTTCTATCTCTTTAAATATCTTTCTTAATTTTTATTTAGTTATAATCTTTCTAAAAAAGGCATAATAATGTTTAGTATATTTGAACGAAATACTCAAATTAATAGTGCAAAGGTTTTTATGGGTAGTTCTGAAGAGACAAGAGAGCTTCTAAGTGAACGAAAAAGTCCATATAGTGGTAAAGTGGTATCAAAAATGCCGTTATGTAGTATAGAAGATACCAAAAGAGCATTAGAGATTGCCAAAATAGCATCAAAAGATACAGCTTCTTCTCCATTACATCAAAGAGTATCATGGTTGGAAGATGTAGCAGAGAAGCTTAGAATTTATAGAGAAGATATAGCACTAACTATAGTTGATGAGGTTGCTAAGCCTTTAGCTTTTGCTAGAGTTGAAGTAGATAGATGTATTGAAACTATAGAGTTAACAGCCAAAGAGTTAGTTGGACTTCATGGTGAAACTATTCCTACTGATATAGCTCCTAGTGGCAAAAAAACTATATCATATTTTACCAGAGTACCAGTAGGTGTTGTAGCATGTATTACCCCTTTTAATTTCCCTCTAAATCTAGTAGCACATAAAATTGCTCCTGCTTTGGGTGCAGGAAATGCTGTTGTACTCAAACCTACTCCTGAAGCTCCATTAACAGCATATAAATTAGCCAAACTTTTTAATAGTTCCAAATATGCTATCCCTAATGCACTATCTGTAGTTTATGGAGATGTAGAGGTAGGTAGTACATTAGTCAAAAGTTCAATTCCTAGAGTACTCTCTTTTACAGGTTCTGTACCTGTAGGTCATATTATTACAAAAGAAGCAGGAATTAAAAAAGTGAGTTTGGAACTTGGAGGTAATGCTGCTACCTATATAGATAAAAGTGCTGATTATATATATGCATCAAAACGGTGTGCTATTGGTGCATTTGTTAATAGTGGTCAGGTTTGTATATCGTTACAAAGAATATTTGTTCATGAAGATATATATAGTGAGTTTGCAGAAGCTATAGCTATAGAGAGTCAGAAACTAAAAGTAGGTTCTCCTTATTATGAAGATACTTTTATGGGACCACTAATAGATGAAGATGCATTGCATCGTGCCAAATTATGGATAGAGAGTGCAAAAAATGAGGGTGCAACTCTCCTAACAGGGGCAGAGGTGATAGATGGTAGTTTCTCTCCAACTGTGATGACAGATGTTACAGATGATATGAAAATAGTTTGTGAAGAGGTATTTGCTCCTATCGTAAGTTTGGTCAAAGTTAGCTCTTATGAAGAGGCCATAAAAAAGATGAATGACTCTCCTTATGGTTTGCAATTTTCTATATTTACTAATGATTTGAAACTTACACAGAGATTTATATCTGATACACAGTGTGGTGGAGTAGTTATAAATGATATTCCTACACTTAGATTTGATGTACAGCCTTATGGAGGTAATAAACTATCTGGAATTGGTAGAGAAGGACCAAAGTGGGCATTAGAAGAGTTTACAGAGATTAAGAGTATAGTAATATGTTAATATTATGATATAATTCATAAAAAAATAAAGGGCATTTATCAATATGGAATATATGATTGAGGCAGGTTTTTTGGGTACTAGAGCTCCATTTTTTATGGATGGAGTTGTAGTAATTGTAGCTTTATTACCTTTTTTGATTGGTTTAGGCATATGGTTAGCTATATTAGGACAACATAAATTACATTATCTTTTCCAAACTATACTATTACTTTTTACTATTATAGTATTAGTATATTTTGAGTATGGTATAAAGTTAGGTGGAGGATTTACAGAATATATAAAAGAGAGTTCTATCAATCCAACTTTTGCACTATATTTTTTGATATTTCATATTACAATAGCATCTATGACCATAATAATATGGGCTTGGACAATTAAAATTGCATTTGCTGATAGAAAAAGAAGAGCCTTACCTGGAGTATATTCTCCTAGTCATAAAAAATTAGGTAGAAGAGTTGCTTTTTTTATTTTATTAACTTCTATAACAGGTGTTGGTGTCTATTGGATACTTTTTATAGGATAATTAAAGGTATATAAATATGTTAGAAATTGGTGATAAAGTACCATCTTTTTGTCTTTCTAATCAAGATGAAGAAGAGATATGTTTTCGTGATATAAAGGGTAGATGGATAGTACTATATTTTTATCCAAAAGATAATACTCCAGGGTGTACCACTGAGGCGTGTGATTTTACAAAAGCTATTCCTAATTTTAGAGATATGGGTGCAATAGTATTTGGTGTTAGTCCTGATAGTCCTAAAAAACATCGAAATTTCATAGAAAAAAAAGAGCTAGATATTACGCTACTCTGTGATGAAGATAAATCTTTATGCAAAGATTTTGGTGTTTGGCAACTTAAAAAGAGTTATGGTCGAGAGTATATGGGAGTTGTGAGAAGCACATTTTTGATTTCACCTAATGGAGTGGTGGCTTTTAAATGGGATAAAGTAAGAGTAAAAGGTCATGTAAATGCTGTCAAAGAGAAGCTTCGTACTATATCTAGGATGGACTAAAAGGAATAGCTACCAATAATAGTGAACTTACCAATGAAGAGATTATATCTCAATATACTAATCTGTGGCAGGTTGAGGAGTCATTTCGTATAACCAAACATGATTTAAAAATTAGACCAATCTATCATTGGAAACCAAGTAGGGTTAAAGCTCATTTAGCTATTAGCTTTATGGCTTACACCTTGGT
>CAZNJD010000049.1:0-2389 GCA_964573285.1 uncultured Sulfurovum sp.
AAAGCTTCTAATGTCTGTATTGAAATAGAAGAGGAGAAAATTCCTATTCAAGAGAGTGTGCAAGGGATTTGTGAGATGCTTGGATTTGAGGCTATGGATTTAGCTAATGAAGGTACTTATCTTTTGGCAGTTCCCAAACGCAATGAGCTTAAGGCTTTAGATATATTAAAAAAGAGTCATAAGAGTGCAGAGATTATAGGAACTGTCTCTATGGAATATCAAGGTAGAGTAATTCTGAAGAGTTCTTGGGGGACTAAGAGGTTTTTGGATTTGCCTAGTGGGGAACTACTACCAAGAATATGTTAAAACAATAACTATTACTTAATTAAATTTTAGTTAAATATTATTAATGATAGAATACTTATTGAAATTAAAGGTTTAAATATTATGAAAATAAAAGTAGAAAAAATTGCAAAAATAGATGAAGCTAATGTTGAAGTTAAAGATTTAACTGTTTTTGTTGGTAAAAATAGTACCAATAAAAGTTATATGGCTCATACTATTTATATTTTAAATAAGATTTTATCTAAATTTGATAATGATTCTTATAGATTTAATAATTATTCTTCTAAAATATTTAATGAATATTTAAAAGATAGTTTTATAAAAAAAGATATACAGCTATTAGAAACTTTAGACACTTTTTCATCAGTTAAGCAACAACAAAGACAAACTGGTAAAGATGATTATGAATTTGAAGATATTCGTGAAGTTATATTTGATTTTAATTCTATTGATTTAAATAAAATTATCTTAAATATTGAAAATTTTATATTTAAGCAAATTGTATATTTGGTAAATCAAAGTTTTAATGTCAATAGAACAATTTTAAAAAACATTATTTTTTACAATTATAAAAATAGTACATCAGAACTATTTAAAGATAATAAAATAATAATTACAAATAATGATAAAACAACAGACCATATTGTAGTTCTAAATAAAATATTTAGAAAAAATATAACAGATTTTTTTAAACAAAAAATAGCTGAAAAAGAGTTCTATTTTCCTGCTTCAAGGACAGGTTTTGTATTAGCTTTTGATGAAATAGTATCAGGAGTTTTACGAGATAGATTTGGTGGACAACCTACAGCAACAAAATTAACAGAGCCTACTATAGATTTTATTTCAGGATTTTCAGATATTAAATCAGGAAAGTTTGATGATGATATACTCCATTGGTTGATAAATAGAAACTTTCAACATTCTAAACAGAATATGAAAAAACTTTTTGAATTTATAGAAAATAGAATTGTAAAAGGTAAAATAATTGAAGATAAAAAAAGTCAAAACTATACACATTTTTATCTTCAAACCAATAATAAAGAAAAACTTGATTTACACTTAAGCTCATCTGCAACAGTAGAATTGTTGCCTTTAGTTATATTTCTAAAACATTTTTCAAAAATAGATGATAGATTATTAGTCATAGAAGAGCCTGAAGCTCACTTACACCCAAAAGCTCAAATAGAGATGGCAAGATTGTTAGTAATGTTAGTAAATGCAGGAGCAAAGGTTTTAATAACTACTCATAGCGATTATATTTTAAATGAGTTAAGTAATTGTATTAAACTTAATCAAGCAGAAGATAAATTTAAAAAAGAGTATTTACAAAAATATAAACTTGATAAAGATACAATAATTTCTGCAAATAGAGTCTCTGCTTATCTATTCAAAGATATAAATAATAAAAAAACAGAAGTTCAAGAGTTAACAATTGATGAATATGGAATAGCTAATGATAATTTCGATGATATATTGGATGAGTTGTTAGAGCGAACGGATGAAATAAATAGTATGGTACTTTAATGAAGTCTTTGGATAATCTGTTTAGAACAGAAAAAAAATGTAAAGAACATGATTGTAGTGTAAATAATAAAAACATTAATATTATTTATAAACCTGATAATGGATTTTTAAATAAAACTATTGAAAAAAAACTTTTTGGTAGTGACTATAAGATTTGTGATTGTATTATTGAGTGTGACGATGGGAATATTTTTATTGTTGAAATTATGTGTGGAAAGCTTACAACAAGAGAGTTAAGAGAAAAAAAAGAACAATTGGAGAACTGTTTTAAGGTTATACGGTATTTAGGTGAAGAGAAGAGGATTAAAAAACTTTTTTTATTATATGCTAAACTTGAATCTCCTAAAAAACAACCTCAACTAAGAAAAGCTTTACTAAATCAAAAAATTAGAAATAAGCCTCTAATTATTACAAATAAGATAGCTGATATTAATTGTTAAATGACCATAACCCTCCTAACAACCACCTACAACTCTCTAACCCAAGCTGTGCATGTAGCCCTAAAAGATAAGGGTTATAAAATTGATATAACTTATGCCATAAACTCGACTCAAATTCAAAAGGAGATAGAAGCTTTTGA
>CAZNJD010000050.1:0-7833 GCA_964573285.1 uncultured Sulfurovum sp.
CTGTTAAAAAACCCTCCAAAATTCCAAAGTTTGCCTTTTGTCGTAGGATTTTTTTCATAGCCCAATCGAAACTTACAAGCTTTCTATCCATTTTTTATCCTTTTTAAGAGGATTATAACATATTTTGACTCGCTCCAAATAGTAAGTAGCGTGTCATAAATTGCCACTTTTTGCATTCACAGCTAAAAATAGTTTAGTTTGGCTATAAATCAAGTATCCAATCTATCAAATAGAACCTCTTGACAGACTCTAAGCTCAAAAACTTTCTCTTTTCGTGTAATACTATCTATAATAGAACCAACTTTTCCATCTAGGCTTTCTAGTTTGATGGTGACTCCACCCTCAACCTTAACAAATCCAGAAACTCTATTTTTTTTCTCTCCGATTGTGATAGTTTGGTTCAGAAATCTATTCTCTAGCTCTTTAATCGTGGGGGTTTTGTTGAAATCTATCTGGTCTCCTATTCGAGAGCTGTTAGCATAGAGCCATTGCCAAAAGTTCGCAATTAGCATTGGGTCTTTTAGCTGTTTATGGTCTGTTTCGGGCGTGATGATTGAGAGTTTATTATAGCTATTGATATAAAAGGTGGTCTTTTTGTCCCATTTTGGGACAACATTACATATAGGTTGACTACTTCTTCCAAATCTTTTGGTGACATTATCTATAAAAACTTCAATTGCCTGTTTTGTAGGCATTGTGGGAACTATTGGTTTGGGTTTTTCTTGGTTGTTTGGAGTTGAGGTCTCGGACTTTGAGACATCTATATTGTTAATAATCTCTTTTAGTTCTCTGTTCTCTTTTTCTAACTTTTTCTTCTCTTCTTCTAACTCTTTGTTCTTTTTTTCTAACTCTCTGAGTTTTTTATCTTGGGTTGGAAGCATTAATGTTCCGTTATACTCTCTGCCTTTAGAAGTCAGTTTTACTCCTCTATGTTTGATATTGCCTTGCCATTGGGGGACTTTGACCATTTTACACTCTATTAATTCTAAATCTTTTAGGGCTTTAAGAGAGGCTTCTATGGTTTTCTGTCCTATTTTAGGTAAATCTGACATAATCTTGCTTGTGGTAATCACATAATATCCATCTACACATATAGCCCATGAGATGATATTTACAAGATAAGCCATTAAATCTGTTTGTATATGGCTAAGATGATATTTTTCCTGAAAAGGGAGGTTTTTGACTAAAATTTGGGTTCTTTGTGGTACGGTTGACATAATAATCCTTGAAAAATTTAATTTTCAAGAGTCCAGATACCAACATCTCTTGATAATAAGAGAAAAACAGCTACTTTTAAAGGCAGACTTAACCAATAGCCTGATAAAATTCTATCAGCCTAGGTTAGAAGTAGAGTTGTTGGTTTCGTAGCCTTGGTGGCTCTACTTCGTTTCTTTCTTATTTTAATTTCACCATCTTATAATAATCTTGCTTAGAGAAAAATTAATATTTTACGGTTTTTTATGTTTAGTTTTATGTGGGTAGCCCTAAGAAAATAGGGGTGATAATTAATTATTTCAAAAGCGATTTTTTAAATCTTTTTTTGAGAATAATTAATTATTGGGGCTAGATTTTTAGGGGTGGGTGAATTTTCCTCATTAGGCGTTTTAGGAATATAGGTTTAATTGTGATATACTATTACAAAAGAGATTTAAGATAATGAATGATATAAAACTAATATTAGACCAAGAGGTTAAAAATAGAGATAATAGTACAGAATTATCATATGATAAACCTGACCCACTATTAATTGCTTCAAAATATAGAGATGAATCTATTGCTTTAATTTGTGCATTATTTGCTTATGGTAATGCTAAACAGATAGTTAAATTTTTGGATAGTTTGGATTTTTCTCTATTAGAAAAAAATGATAATAAAATACGAGATAAATTATCTAATCATTATTATCGTTTCCAAAAATCAGAAGATGTTATAGCTCTGTTTATAGCTTTAAAAAGAGTAAAGAGAGTAGATACTATAGAGAATATCTTTTATAAAGGGTATCGAAAAGAGAATAATATTTTAGATGGACTATGGAATTTTATAAAAATAATACAAGAGGTTTATCCTTATCAAAGTAGGGGATATAAATTTTTAATAGGTTCAATCCCTAAAAATATAAATAGAGCAGGTACTTACAAACGATATTTAATGTTTTTGCGTTGGATGGTAAGATGTGATAACCTAGATATGGGATTATGGTCAAAGATAGATAAAGCAGATTTAATAATGCCACTAGATACACATACATTTCAAGTTTCACTTAAATTAGGACTACTTAAACGAAAAACTTATGATATGAAAGCATCACTTGAATTAACTCAAAAATTTAAAAGTTTTGATAAGTATGACCCTATTAAGTATGATTTTCCACTATATCGTTTAGGACAAGAAAAATTAATATGAAAATATTATATTTATATTAATTTTTATGCTTTTTATGCTATATTATGAATTAAATTAATACATTTTGATTTCTTTAAGAAAATGTATTGTTTTTTATTTTTTTTAGGGGGAAAATAGTGGAAAAAACATTATTTAAAAAATTGGCTACACTACTTTTAGTTATATCAAGTTCTAATAGTATAGCAGATGATTTACAAAATCAGATAGATAATATTGTACTAGTAGATGAAACAAAGAATTCTCTTATGAAACAAGAGAAAATTATAGGTTGTGATAATTCACTAAAAATAGATGAACTCAAATGTTCCAAAGAGAGAACACCAGAAGATAGAGATAAAGATATAGATATAATTAAGGCTCAATTAAGTGATATATTAAAACAATTAGCAGAGTTAAAAAAAGAGAAAGATAGTTATGTCAAAAATACCAAATTTACTACAATTCAAAAAAGTATAAGTAAACTTACAATTCCAAAAGATACTAATAAGATACAATCTTATTCTAAACGCAAAGAGATTAAAGTATTAGAAATTGAAAAAGATTTTGTTATTGTTGAGGTACAAAGTGGAGAGAGTTTATCTAAATATGCTCAAAAATATTATGGTGATAGCCGTAAATATTATAGAATTTATAAAGCCAATCAAGATAAAATTGCAAAAAATCTTCAAATTTATATTGGGGATAAACTTATAGTTCCTACAAGTAATTCATATAAATATAAAGAGATTGAACCAAAAGCTTCAAAAAAAATAGTAGAAAAAAAGATAATTAAGAAAGAGAGTAAATCTAATTCTGAAAATCTTAAAAAGATGGATGAAAATAGATCTAAAAGAGAGATTGATAAGCTTGATGATAATGGATTTATTCCTCTTCAAGAGAATATCTATTAGATTAAAATTTTTTTATAAATTCCTCTTTAAATTCAGCTAATTATAATTATAATTGTGATATAATATTATATTAAGTGAAAATTAGTTTAACAAGGAGTATAGTTATGAAAAGATTTAAATGGTTATTAACAATAATCTCAATATTAACAATAGTTAACTGTGGTGGAGGAGGCTCTTCAAAAGAGGCAAAAGAGTTACTTCAAAAGATTTTACAAGTTGTTGGAATTCCTTATGATATAGTAGTAAATATATGTCAAGATGATAATAAAAATGGAATTTGTGAAAATATAGAGCTACAGACAAAGGTTACCTTAAGAAAGGGTGATACTTTTAATGATATTTGGGAGAAGATTACCTTAACAGAAGATGGTAAATATTTCTTAGAGACTAGAGACCCAACAAAGCCAATTTTATTAGAACTTCAAGATACTAATAGAGTAACCTATGATGATGGGAAATTTACAATTCCATTTAATGGATTTAAAACTTATGAGCAAAATGAGACAAAAGAGTTATCTATCTTAGCTGTAATGGTTGACAAAGGTTATTTTTTAGATAGTGAAATAGAGGCAGTTAGAAATTTAAATAACACCCAAACACAAGATAAATTCTATGCAAAACTATTATATGCTTTGGAGACAAATATCAATACTCTAAGAGCTACAGGAATGACTTCACAAGATGCTATGTTAGCAAATTTACAAGAGATGGGAACTGAATTAATAGCAAATGGAGTAAAAAACACTCTACCACAAGATTTAAATAATTGTGGAGCAAATATGACCTGTGTAGATAATAGATTAGAAACTATGTATGATAGAGTTGCCATTTCTGAAGAAAAAGCCTCTAGTATTAAAGAGACCTATACACCACCTGTAACAACTGAAAGACCAACTAGTAATGGTAAGAAGTTACTTGTCTCAAAAGAGATAGAGTATGAAGATAATAGTTATGGAGATATAAAAAGCGATACTACTATTACTACAACCTATGAATATAAGGATAATAGAGTTATAAAAACTAAGAATTTAACAGTCTCTACATATAATGGAAGAGAGACATCAAGAGATGAAGAGATATGTTCAAGTAGTTATGATAGTAAGGGTCGATATATAGAAGATATCTGTAATGAAACTGGTAATAGTTATGCAGAGCCAACAAGATCAACAAGTAGAACTACTTTTACCTATAGAGATAATAAAATAGTCTCATCATCTGATTATGAAGATGGAAGATTAGAATATAAATGGGAGGTTATAGAGTGGAGTGATAATAAACCTACCAATATCAAAGAGACAGATTATGATGAAAATGGAACAGTTACTACAACTAATTTTACAATAACTTATACAGGAGATAACCCAACACATATAACTATAACAGATAAAGATGTAACTTGGGAATCGGATAGAAAATTTGATAATAAAAAAACACCATATTATTATAATAGTGTCTTTGAAACACAATCTTATATATGGTTTTGGTGGACGGGGAAAAATAATATAATTGAAGAGATATATACATACCCATATAAAGAAGGAACGAGAGTAACTTCTACTAAAAAAAATAGTATTCAATATAATAGTAGTGATATGCCAATTAAGATAGATAGTTATACCACTTATGATGGTGATATTACTTATACATCTCATAGTACTACAACTTATGAGTATATAGAGGCGAAATAGAGTAAAAAGGGAGTTTAAAGCCTTAATCTTTTAAGACTTTATATACTCCTATAATACTAAATATAACGACTATAACTATAAATCCAACCATTACCCAATCTAAAATTGCCATCTATTTATCCTTTTCATTATCTCTAAGTTGTCCACAAGCAGCTGATATATCAAGCCCTTTGGACTCTCTAATAGTACATAATAAACCTCTCTTTGTTAAATAGTCCTGAAATGCTATCATATCTTTTGGTTGGGGTCGTTTAAACTCTGTACCACCATAAGGATTAAAATAGATTAGATTAACTTTGGCTTTGATACCATCTAGTAGAGAGAGTAGTTTCTTAGCTGATTTTAGGTCATCATTTATGTCCTTGATTACTAAATACTCAAACATTACTCTTTTTCGTTGATTTATGGGGAACTCTTTTACTGCATCTATAATAGATTGTATATTATATGCTTTATTAATAGGCATAAGCTTAACTCTAAGTTTATCATCTACTGCATGTAATGATATAGCAAGATTGACTCCTAAGTCCATTTTACCTAGTTTTACTATTTTACTACTTAACCCTGAAGTTGATATAGTTTGTCTATGAGGAGCTATTGCCATGCCATCAGGGTCTGAAAATACTCTTGATGAGTGTGAGACTGCATCCAAATTATCAAGTGGTTCACCCATGCCCATATATACTATATTTAGCCGTCTGTTAGCATCTATATTATTATCTTTTTTGATAAGTCGTATCTGTTCTACTATCTCTCCTGTTGTTAGATTTCGCATAAACCCACTTTTGGCAGTTAAACAAAATGCACATCCGACTTTACATCCTACTTGGCATGAGATACATACTGTATATTTGGCTTGATGTTTAATAGTTCCATCTTTATGGTACTGCTCTTTTTTCATTAGTAAGAGTACAGCTTCTATAGTATTACCATCATCTAGTTCAAATAGATATTTTCTACTTCCATCTGAACTATCTTCTACTTTTATTATTTTGAGTAAATCTATTCTATAGTTTTGTTTTAGTTTATCTTTGAGTGATTGAGGTAAGTTTTTCATATCATCAAATGATCTTATATATTTATGATATACCCATGAATATATCTGTTTAGCTCGAAATGATGGTTTGATTTTTTGAGATAACTCTTCTCTTGTGTAGTCTTGAATACTGTTCTTCATTATTATAATAAAATCTAACTTTCTTACTTATTTGTTGAGTATTATAACCAAATATATCTTTAGATGAGAGATTAGTTATTCGGCATGTTTCACAAGTAGTTTATGCTTTTTTAATTTAAAGTCCCATCGGAGTATGGACTTTAGTCCATGAAATAGATATAACGGGACGAAAGCCCTTGTGTCGGTTCAATAAACCAAGTCATCGGTTTTAGAAAATTTAAGGGTCAATTTCAATACAACCCTTGTGTCGGTTCAATTGCGAGTGGTACGGTAGTATCTGGGGCTACTAGTTGATTTCAATACAACCCTTGTGTCGGTTCAATTGATTTTATATCAACTAGATTTTTATATAGATATATATTTCAATACAACCCTTGTGTCGGTTCAATCAGTATATGATGGTTATCTAAAAGCCAAAGGTGTATAATTTCAATACAACCCTTGTGTCGGTTCAATAAAGGAAAACAATGAGAGGACTAAAAGTATCAGATATATTTCAATACAACCCTTGTGTCGGTTCAATTATAAAATTAGCATCTAATTATGCTTTTGTTACAACATTTCAATACAACCCTTGTGTCGGTTCAATAAAAGAGGGTACAGCGTAGATAATGATGGGGTAATATTTCAATACAACCCTTGTGTCGGTTCAATTTTTACTTGGCTCATGAGCTAGATTACATTATAGAATTTCAATACAACCCTTGTGTCGGTTCAATGCTGAAAAAATAGGCATTTGATAAAATAGCATATCAGAGCAAAGCCCATAATATAGCGATTTTCCAAATTTTTTTCCAGCTAATTTATACTTAACAATGGATTGTTAAATAATCTTTTACAAACGCTATTATATCGGTCTTTACTTAAAGTTTTACTGAAAGAGAGGTTGGAAAAATATTTTTATCCAACCTTACAATAAATCATCTCCCACCCCCAAAAGATAATTACAACTCTTTGGAGTTTTAGCCCATCTTTTATATAGTTCTGTACTAACTCATCCTGCTCATATCTATCTAACTCCTCTTTTGCCTCTTCTACCAAACTATTTATCTTCTTTTTTGATGGTTTTCGTTTGCCTCTTTTGATATATTTAAACTCCAATAATCCTATATACTCCACATAAGGATTTAGAGGTTTTAGAAAAATATCACAAAAGCCTTTGTTCATCTCATTTTCACTTTTAATTACAAAATATGGAGTTAGTGAAAGATAGGCTAAATACATAGCTTTTACTGTCTGTTCTTTATAGATATAATCTCGTATCCCTGTATTCTCTTTTATCATTTGAGCTAAATATCTAAAAACTTCCAAATCACCCTGCAAGGCAAACTTTTTAAGCTCTCTTGCTAGTTGGCTTATATTTATCTCAAAAACTCTCTCTAACTCCAATGCACTTGCTAAAAAATCTATATCTATTCTTTTGACTGTTTCATTTGGGATTTTGAGATTTAAATCAAAATCTCTATCTTTGATACTAACAAGCCCTAAATAGAACATAAATGATTTAAAATTATCCTCTTTGTATAAATTCAAAGCACTAAAATCTTGAACTAAATTTGATATTTGAATAGACTCTCCACCTATTAGAGTTTGTAGTGTACTAAAATTCCCATTTAACTTTTTATTGGTGTATATTATGCTTCGTAATCTGCTATAATCACTTCGTACATTTATA
>CAZNJD010000051.1:0-33031 GCA_964573285.1 uncultured Sulfurovum sp.
GGAAGTTTATAGTGAGCTATAAATTTATCTACAAAATATAAAATCATATCTGTATTATAGATAGATTCACTGCTCTCTTCACTTTTGAAATATATATTATAATAGGCTTCTAAAATCGCAATAAAGAGTGATTTCCCAAATCGTCTTGGACGCAAGAACATTAAATAATTACTATTATAGTTTTCTATAATCTCTAAATATCTGGTTTTATCTATAAAGAAATAGTTTTCGGTTTTTAATCTTTTAAAATCACTTAAACCATAAGGTATCTTTTTCATCTCAATAGCCTTTTTTAGGATAATTATATCACAATTAGAGCAAATCAAAACCTACAAAAACAACGACTCACTAGGCTTTTCATCAGTTCCTAAAACCTTCTCTCCAAACATACTCTTGTTTTAAAACTTGATAATAGAAACAAAATTCAACTTTTCATCTATTACAGATTTTATCTCTTTTTATGTATGCTGTGCATGTCAGTTCAAAATATCTCATAATCTTTCCTTCACTTTTTTAAAAGAGTAAAACAAAATATTGTATAAAATGGTAGATTATGAAACAACTATTTATATAAAAAGGGTTATTTTTACTTTTAATTATTACTAATAAGTATTATTTATATAATATAAGATTATTTAAACAAGGAAAAAATATGAAGCCAATTCATCTTAATGGATACAAAAGATTTAGAGAAAAATATTTCAAAGACAATAAAAAGTTATTTAGCGAATTAGCAGAAGGTCAAAATCCTCATACAATGCTTATAACATGTAGTGATTCACGAGTTGCACCTATGAAAATATTTTCGGCTACTCCTGGTGAACTTTTTATAGCACGAAATATAGGTAATATAGTACCTCCCTATGAGAGAACTCAAGGAGCAACACAATCTGCTATAGAGTATGCAGTTAACTCTCTAAAGGTAAAACATCTTGTAATTCTAGGTCATAGCTCTTGTGGTGCCTGTGCTCATCTTTATCATAAAATAACAGAAGAAGATAAGCAAGTAGAATTAAGTCATGTTGATGAATGGCTCAAATTAGCTTATCCTGCTAAACATGATGCTATGTTGGAGTGTTTAAACAATCCAGAGAAAAATAGAGCAGAAATTACTGAAAAAAATAATATCCAACTATCTATTCAAAGATTAATGACTTATCCATATGTAGTAGAGGCATTAGAGAATAAAACACTCGAACTTCATGGATGGTGGTATAATATTGGTAGTGGAGATTTAGAAGTTTATGATTATGGAAAGAAAGAGTTTACTAAGATAATTTAAAAAAATTATGAATATTAAAATATGTAATTGTAGTTTTTTATTATTGTTATATATTTTAGAAGGATTAAAAATAAAAAAGGTTTGAGTGAAATTTATTGATGAAATAAGAAATATTACTTAAAAGTGAAAGTTACTTTAAAAGCTATATAATAATATTAGGATACAATGTCAACATTAAAAACAAAAGGTCAAAAATGGATAAAATCCTAGAAATGTTAAAACTACAACAGCAACTAAATGACTCAACCAATGGACTAAATTGGGAAGATGGTATAACTAAAAATGGTAAACAGATTAACTGGAGACGATGTATATATCTCGAAGCAGCCGAGCTTGTGGAGTCGTATCCGTGGAAGCATTGGAAAGATATTGATGCTTCTCCTGATTATGAGAATATCAAAATAGAGATTGTCGATATTTGGCATTTTGTTATGAGTGAAGCTTTGCGTATATATAAGACCCAAAATTTGGGTTCTATAGATGATATTGCGTCTATGATTTCTACTATGGTTGAATTTGATACTTTTAGTCAAAATGATAGTGGTGAACTATTGGATAGTTATATACAAATAGAGCTAGTCGAAGATATGATAGCAACTCTATTTTGTCAAAATGATATAAATACTCTAGTTATATCATTTTTGACTATGTCATCTAAACTTAATCTCAAACTACCCCAACTATATCAGCTCTATATTGGCAAAAATATACTAAATAGGTTTCGTCAAGACCATGGATATAAAGAGGGAACTTATATTAAAATATGGAACGGATTAGAAGATAATGTAGTTATGCAGAAGATTTTAAATGAAAATAGTGATATATCACCTGATAATCTATACAGAAAACTCCAAGAGAGTTATCCTGTATAAAAAAATTCTATGGAACAATCTTTGTTAATTCAACGGTAGTTGTTCCATTGATATAAATCTCTTTGACTAATCTAATGATTTTAGAAGAGTCAAATCCACACTCTGTTCCACAAGTAATTCTACCTATCAAATAATACTCTCCTCTAGGTACACCAAAAAAGCTAAATTCACCATTTTCATCTGATTTTGTAGATTTTAGATAATTAAAAAGTCTTTTGTCTGGTGGGGTTAATTTATATCCTCCTAAATAACTTTGGTTATACCATTGTTTAGAATAACTAGTTATTGGATTTAAAAATAGCTCTATCTTTCTACCTAATACTTTTTCATCATTTATACTATTTTCTAAATAAACCTTACCATTTACTGTATTTCGCCCAATTTTTTTTAGTTGTCTATACTCATCTGAAGGAAAAGGCATTCTCTCCATTGTCTGACCATTTAAGCCACTACTATTTGTTGTTAATTTAATATCTAATGTCGGATAATTTCTAGGGACTTCTACCTCATCCATTCTATTACCTAAATTTGGGTTATTTTTGATTAAAATTTCCTCTTTAACACTCTCATTTGTATTGGCATGTGTTACTCTTGGATAGGTATTTCTAATTGGCTCTTTGATTACAATAACTCTTTTCTCGGCACAACCTGATAATCCTAAAAGTATGATAGAGATAAGTAGATAGTTTTTATTTAGTTTAAACATATATATTGCTCCTATTTTTTTGTATTATAACCTATTTTCCTAAACAAAACTCACCAAACATCTTATCGAGTATCTCTTCTGAATTATAAGGCTTAGATAGAGAAGATAGTGATTTGACAGCATCTTGGAGATGATAGGAAAAAAATTCAAGCTCTCCATCTAATAGAGGGGCTTTGGCTTCTAATATAGCCTCTTTGGTTTTAAGGACTGCTTCTATCTGTCTAGTAGAGATAAGCATTAACTCTTCATCACTTCCTATTGCATTAAATAGCTTCTCTAAAGCATTAGTCAACTGTTTGAAATCTAATTTGGCACTTACCTCTATTGGAGTCTGTCCATCAAAATTATCCATAGTAAGTTTATGTGGTAAATCAGATTTATTTAGAGCGATAATAGTATGTTTGTCACTACTATTCTCTACTATCTCCATAATTTTAGCATCTTCATTATCAAATGGCAGACTTCTATCAAATAGTGCAATAATCACATCAGCTTCAAAGATAGAGTCCATTGACCTCTCTACACCTATGCGTTCAATTGTATTACTAGCTTCACGAATACCTGCTGTATCTATTAATCTAATGATATGTGAACCTATTCTTACATGCTCTTCTATTGTATCTCTAGTTGTTCCTGCTATATCACTTACTATTGCTCTATCATAGCTAAGTAGTGCATTGAGTAGTGAACTTTTACCTACATTTGGTTTACCTATAATTGCAACTCGAAATCCTTCTATTAAACCTTTTCTTCGATAACTAGCATCTAATATCTTTTCAATCTGGATAATAAGAGTATCTAATTGAGATAAGATATTTTGTAATATATCTTCAGGCATATCTTCTTCTGCATAATCTATCATAACTTCAGAATAAGCTATAGCACGAAGAAGAGCCTCTCTACTATTATCTATAAAGTTTTTCAAATCACCTTTGAGCTGTTTGGCTAATATTTTAGCTCCATCAATTGATTTAGCTTCTATTAGTTTAGCTATAGCTTCTGCTTTGGTTAAATCTATTTTTCCATTTAGAAATGCTCTTTTTGAAAACTCACCAGGTTGAGCTAATCTTGCTCCATAAGCAATAGTTGTTTCTATTATCTCTTGTGCAACTATCATACCACCATGACATTGAAACTCTACAATATCTTCACCTGTAAAACTTTTGGGGGATTTAAAATATATTACAATGGCTTGGTCTATAAGTTGATTATCATAGTTATATAAAGAAGAGAGATATGCAACTCTTGGTTCAATATCTTCTTTTTGTGTAATCTGTTTGCCTATAGTAAGTGCTAAATCACCACTTACTCGAACAATAGATATAGAAGAGACACCAGTTGCTGTAGCAATGGCTGTTATTGTACTAGCCATTTTTACTATTATTGAAATTGTTAATGATAATAAATTTCCTATTATCTTTAGCTGTTTTGATAGCTACATATTTATTTGGAAATCTAGCTCTAAGCTGTTCTAGTGCGATTTGCACCAATATTCCATCAAGTGGTTTTGTTTTACCTCTACCATTTTCATTGACATGTTCTATAATAGGTTTTAGATAATTAACTATCATCTCTTCTTGGGATTGAATAAACTCTGCAATCTCTAGTTTAATATATAATCCATAATGTGCATTTATCCAATTAAAGAACATATAAGACAAGGCATTATATCTATAACCCTCTTTACCTATAAGTAGTGCTGCATCATCACCGTCAACAAATATATGAGCTATATTATTAAATACATCAACCTCTATAATATCAATATCAAAACAACTTGTTTTCATCAAATTAATTATTTTTTTTTCAATCTCTTTTGATAACTCTATATTTTTAGGGGAGTCTCTATCGTCATCAAATTTATGAAAAATAATCTCATCTCTCTCACTCTTTTTTACTATAGCTTTTTTATTATCAAAAAAGCTATCTAATACCTTGTCAGACTCTTGCTCTTGAAGCAATTTATCTTTGATATTTTTTGATTTCTCTTCTATGGTTGATACAACACTCTCTTCTTTTTTAATATTTGGCTTTTTAATTGGTTTATCAACTATCTTTTTAGGAGATTTTCTCTCCTCTTTTATTATATTTCTTTTCGTTTCTGTTTTTTTTCTATTTTTTTCAGTTGATATTTTTCTAGCAGCTACGATTATGGCTGTTTTTTTAAACAGTCCCATTACCCCACTAGTAGGGCGTTGAACTATCTCATAATTTATATCTGTAATAGAACAACCGAACTCTTTAGCTGCCTCTTTATAAGCATCTTCAAGGGTTGTTGCTTCAATTCTTTTCATATTCATTTTATAAATCCCCCTCCTATATTATTTTTTATTTTCTTTTTTTTGAGTTGCTTTATGTTTTTCATATGCAGCATTGATAACATACTGTTGTGCAATTGTGAAGATATTATTCACTAGCCAATACAAAACTAAACCTGCAGGGAAAGTCAAGAAAAACATAGTCATTACTACTGGTAACCATTGAAATATCTTTTGTTGCATTGGGTCAGTCACACTATTTGGTGTAATTTTTTGCTGAAACCACATAGAAACTCCCATCAAAACTGGTAATACAAAATATGGGTCTTGTAGAGATAGGTCATTAATCCACAATGCCCATGGAGCCCCTTGTAACTCAACTGCGTTTAAAAATACTCTATAGAGTGCAAAAAATACAGGAATTTGTAATAACATTGGCAAACAACCACCCATTGGATTAGCACCATGTTTTTTATAAAGTTCCATCATCTTCATATTCATCTTTTGAGAATCATCTTTATACTTCTCTTTTATATCTTTCATTTTTGGTGCAAGGTCTTTGAGTTTTTGCATAGACATCATACCTTTATATGATAGAGGAAAGAGAATTAGCTTAATAAGTAGTGTCAATATAATGATTGACCAACCCCAATTACCAATATGGTTATCCAACCAATGTAAAACTGCAAAAAGTGGTTTGGAGATAAAAGTAAACCAACCATACTCTATAGCTTCTGTAAGCTCTGGATGTATAGATTGAAGTATATTATACTCTTTTGGACCGATATATCCATGAAGTTTAAGAGATGCTCTTCCCTCTATAAATATCAATGCATTCTCTTCTGGTGTAGTAATATAAGATACATTAATTAAATTTTTAAAGTTATATAGTATAGATGTGTAATATCTATCAAAAGATGCCGTAAACTTAGCATTTGGAAAGCTAGGACTACCCTCAGCATCACCATCTTCTATTATTTTGGTCGTACCATTTGAATTTCTAACCATTGCACCACTAACAACCATATATCTAGTATGGTCAGCATCTGGTCTTTGACCTGTTGTTATAAAATACTGCTGTGGAGTGGAGAGTTTAATATCTAAATCATAATGTCCATCTCTATAAAATTTAAGAGTTTTTGTTACAGTTGTAGAACTTAATTTTTGAGTCAAAACTAATGATTTATTATTAGCATCTAAATTAATATTTGAACTACTTGCAGTATATGGTGTTTTAAGTGCTTCACTATTGAGTTTTTGGTCTGCAAATCTAATCTCAAGAGGTTTAACCCAATCAGGATTAAAAAGTTCTAAAGCTTTTCCATTATATTTATATTTTTTTTCTAAAAGTTTAACTTGAGCTATTCGTCCAATATCATCTATACTATAGATAAATCTATCTGATGTTACTGTTGCTATAGATTTTGTTGTAGTAATAGGAGCATTACTAATAGATGGCTTTGCCACTTGAGATGATTGTGTTGTTGTTGATTTTGGTACTTGAGTTGATATTGTCTTATGAGTCTCTTGAACCAATTGAGTTTTACTACTATTATTATCTATGTTTTTGGGTGTCTTTGGGACAAACATGTCAAATAGTATAAATACCGCGAATGAAAGCACTAATGCTAAAAGAAGTCGTTTTTGTAAATCTTGTTGTTGTTCCACTACAAATTGCCTTTTATTCTTATCTATTAAAATATATGACTTATATGTTAAATTATATTAATAAGTTAAGAAATTTACTTGAAATTTAGTAAAAGATTATAGCAAAAAGTGTTTAAAAACATCATTGTTTTATAGTATTTAAACGCTTTAATGCATTAAAAAATGTTTTTGTTAATTTATTATAATCACTATCTAATATAGAGGACTTTGCAACTAAAACATAGTGACCTGTTTTAAGTTGTTCTATATGATTGATAAGTAATGAACGGAGTAAGCGTTTTGCCCTATTTCGAGATACGGCATTACCAACTTTTTTACTAGCAACAATGCCAATTTTATACTCCTTATTATCAATTTGATAAAAGAGTACAAATTGTGAAGTATGAACGGTCTTAGAGTTTTTATAAACTCTATTGAACTCTTTAGTAGTTTTGATACTACTAAAATGTTTTATACTGCTAATCTTTTTCTACCTTTAGCTCTTCTAGCTGAAATAATTTTTCTTCCGTTTTTAGTTTTCATTCTTGTTCTAAATCCATGAGTTCTTTTTCTTGGTGTGTTATGTGGTTGAAATGTTCTTTTCATAACTGATAACCATCCTTAATAGTATTTACCTCAATTATTATTTAAATGAAGCATTAATTTGAAACGCGATTTTATCTGAAAATCACTTAATATCAAATTTATTTTGGTATATTTCTTGCAAATTATCTTTTTGTTTATAATTAATTATCTCACCTATCTCAATTATAATAGTTTGTTCAATATTTTTATCTTTCATAAAATTACTTAGAACATTATCAGTACGAGTCTTAATATATAGAGGTAATATAGGTAATCTATTCTTCAAAGCAATAATCCTAGAACCCTCTTTGAACTCTAATAGTGATTTATCACTCTTATTCCGTGTCCCTTCTGGAAAAATAAAAATAGAATTTTCATTTTTAACTGCTCTCTTTATATCAGTAAGAAAACTACTCATTTGTGACTGTTCTCTATCTAATAAAATAGAACCACCATTTCTTACAAAAAGACCAAAGAATGGAGAGTTATATAACTCTTTTTTAGAAACCCATAAACCATATATATTACTTTTACTTAAAGCAATTTCGATAACTAAAGGGTCGATTATCCCTCTATGATTAGATAGTAGTAGATATTTGCCATCTTTTGGAATTATATCTTCATTTCTAATCTCAATATTTATCTTTAATTTTTGAAAAAGAGTTTTGGCATATTCCAATCTAATTCTCTTTTTTTCCATAGTTGTTTTTGCTAGTTTAAGTTTCAATCCATAAAAGTTTGTCAAAACAAGTGAATAAACTGCTAGTTTAAGTTTGTGAAATGTCATAATTCCTCTTATTTTTTATAGAATTATAGCAAAAAAGATGGTGTTATCAAATGACAACACCATAATAGGAATAGAAAAGTTCTACTTCACCATAGCTTCAAGCTCATCTTTAGATACTTTGTTAAAGTTTAAGTATTTATAAACTTCATCTGTCATCTTTGGCTTAATCTTATTTGGTACT
The DNA here is from genome assembly GCA_964573285.1 of uncultured Sulfurovum sp. Taxonomy (GTDB): domain Bacteria; phylum Campylobacterota; class Campylobacteria; order Campylobacterales; family Sulfurovaceae; genus UBA1140. Next base: position 8,319 of record CAZNJD010000051.1, read on the forward strand.
ATCTCTAAATACTCTTTTGCTGTTGGCAACTTCCCTTTTAATGCAACTACAGCTGCTAATTCAGCAGAACCTAAATAGACTTGACTATCTTTTCCAAGTCTATTATCAAAGTTTCTAGTACTTGTAGAGAATACAAAAGCTCCTTGGTCAACTGATGCTTGATTACCCATACATAGTGAACATCCAGGAATTTCAGTCCTAGCACCTGCCATACCAAATATAGAGTAATAACCCTCTTCTTGTAGAGTTTTTTCATCCATTTTCGTTGGAGGACATACCCATAGTTTGGTAGGAACTTTACCTTCACCTCTTAGAACTTCACCTAATGCTCTAAATAAACCAATATTTGTCATACAAGAGCCTACAAAGACCTCATCAATCTCTGTTCTAAGACCTGCTTCATGTATCTCTGTAAGAGTTTTTACATCATCTGGGTCATTTGGACATGCCAAAATTGGCTCTTTGATTTGGTCAAGGTCAATTTCAATTACAGCTGCATACTCTGCATCTTTGTCTGCTTCAAGTAGTTGTGGATTAGCAATCCAATCTCTCATCTTCCCAGCTCTTCTTTCTAATGTTGCTCTATCTTGATAACCTTGTGCTATCAACTCTTCGATAAGTGCAATATTTGATTTCAAATACTCAATTACTGGTTCTTTATCAAGTTTTACTGTACATGCAGCTGCAGAACGCTCTGCACTCGCATCACTAAGTTCAAAAGCTTGTTCACATTTTAAAGTTTCTAATCCTTCAATTTCAAGAACTCGTCCTGCAAATATATTTTTCTTCCCTTTTTTCTCAACAGTTAAGAGACCATCTTTTATTGCTTGATAAGGAATTGCATTTACTAAGTCTCTTAAAACAATACCTGGTTGCATCTTACCTTTAAATCTAACTAAAACAGATTCAGGCATAGTCAAAGGCATCATACCAGTTACTCCAGCAAAAGCAACAAGTCCAGAACCAGCAGGGAAACTTATACCAATTGGAAAACGAGTATGACTATCTCCACCTGTTCCTACAGTATCAGGAAGACACATTCTATTTAACCATGAGTGTATTACTCCATCACCTGGTCTAAGCACAAAACCTTTTCTCTCTGTCCAGAATTTTGGAAGAGTATGTTGTAGAATAATATCAGCAGGTTTTGGATATGCTGCTGTATGACAAAATGATTGAAGTACAAAATCAGCACCAAAATTCAATGCAGCTAACTCTTTTACCTCATCTCTTGTCATTGCACCAGTTGTATCTTGAGAACCAACTGTACTACATATAGGCTCACAATAAACACCTGCTTTTACACCATCCATTCCACATGCTCTACCAACTATCTTTTGAGCTAATGTAAATCCTTTGCCACTATCTTCTGGTTGCGTTGGAGTCATAAAAATATCTCCTGCATCCATTCCCAATGCTTCTCTAGCTTTTGCTGTAAGACCTTTACCTATAATAAGTGGAATTCTACCTCCTGCTCTCATCTCATCAGGAAGAGTATTTGGCTCAATTGTAAACCTACTTACTACTTCACCATCTCTCTCTATCACGCCATCAAATGGTTTAATAGTAATTATATCACCAGTTTCAAGTTTTTCTACAGGTGCTTGAATAGGGATACATCCACTATCTTCTGCTGTATTAAAGAAAATTGGAGCAATAATATCACCAATAACAACTCCACCTGTTCTTTTACCAGGAATGTATGGAATATCTCTACCTATATGCCACTGAACGGAGTTAATACCTGATTTTCTACTAGAACCAGTTCCTACAACATCACCAACATACGCTAAAGGGTAACCTTTTTTCTTTAACTCTGTCATAGTCTCTAATGGATTTGGCATTCTTGATTGCAAGAAAGAGTTTGCATGAAGAGGAATATCTGCTCTAGTAAATGCTTCTGATGCAGGAGATAAGTCATCTGTATTTGTCTCACCTGGAATTTTATATACAGTTAAAGTAATCTCTTTTTCCATAGCAGGTTTGTTTATAAACCACTCTGCCTTTGCCCAAGACTCCAAAATCTCTTGTGCTTTAGCATTGCCACCATCTGCCATTGATTTTACATCATTAAACGCATCATAAACAAGAATAGTATTTTTAAGTTGTTCAGCAGCTGTATCTGCAACCTCTCCATCTATCTTAAGAGCCTCAACCAACGGTTTAACATTAAATCCACCTAGCATAGTTCCTAAAATTTCACAAGCTTTTACTGCATCTATTACTTCACAAGTGGCATTACCTTGAATAATATCATTTAAAAATGCTGCTTTGACATACGCTGCATCATCAACACCAGCTGGTACTTTTTGAGTAAAAAGCTCCATAACGAAATCTACATCTTCAATTGGATTTGATTTAAGTAACTCTACAAGTTGTGCTACTTGATTAGCTGTTAGAGCCAATGGTGGAACACCTAATTTAGCTCTCTCTTGGGTATGTTTTCTATAATCTGCTAGTAATGACATTAATGTCTCCTATTAGTTGAAATATTTGTGATATATTCTATACTAATGCAAATTATAATGTTACTTTAAAGACCACTATTTATCTTATAGTTAACTTAGTTGTGTATTTAGGTTACAATAAAATTTCTCTCTGCCCTTTATTATTAGGAGCAGACAATACCCCCATCTCTTGAAGCTGTTCAATAATATTAGCAGAACGATTATACCCTATTTGTAACTTTCGTTGGAGATAAGATATAGATGTTTTTTGGTCTGTTAAAACAACATTCTTTGCCTCTTCATAGAGTTCATCAAGTTCACCTATAATACCTGTTCCACTTAAATTAGTTCCATCCTCTTTTACCAAATAGCTATCATCATATTCAGGCTCTCTTTGTGCTTTGAGAAACTCAACTATCTCTTCTATCTCTTCTTCTGCATTCCAAGGAGCATGAAGTCGAACAAGACCATTTGTAGCAGGTGGAGTAAATAGAGCATCTCCCCTACCCAAAAGTCTATCAGCACCCAATGCATCCAAAATTACTTTGGAATCTATTCTTTGCCCTACCCTATAACTTAGCCTTGATGGTAAATTGGCTTTAATTAATCCTGTAACTACATCTACGCTTGGTCTTTGTGTTGCAACAATAAGATGAATACCACTAGCCCTTGCCATTTGAGCTAATCTAGCTATAGAGTACTCTACATCTTTACCACCATTCATCATCAAGTCAGCCAATTCATCTATAATTACAACAATATATGGCATGGTTTCACCACTACTTTTTTTGATTTTTTGATTATAGTTTTCTATATTTTTGGTACGATTTCCTGCCATAAGTTTATATCGCCGTTCCATCTCTGCTACCATATTAGCCAATGCAGCTATAGCTTTAATAGGGTCTGTAATTACAGGAGTGAGCAGATGAGGAATATCATTATATACAGAGAACTCTAACATCTTAGGGTCAATTAGCATCAATTTTAAATTATCAGGGTCATTTCTATATAACAAAGATAGTATCATTGCATTAATTCCTACTGATTTACCAGAACCTGTTGTACCTGCTATCAATAGATGTGGTAGCTTTTTTAAATCAGTTACAAATGGATTACCTACTATATCTTTACCCATAGCTATAGTTAAAGGTGATTTGGAGGTATTAAAAAGTTTACTCTCTAATATATCTCGTAAATATACTGTATCAAAACTATCATTTGGTATCTCTATACCCACTACATCTCGACCAGGAATTGGTGCTTGTATTCTAATAGTCTCAGCACTCAAAGCCATAGCAAGGTCATCTTGAAGACTCATAATTTTGGAGACTTTTACATTTGGAGCTGGTTTAAACTCAAATGTAGTAACAAGAGGCCCACTATAGGTTCGATGAACATCTCCCTCAATTTTAAACTGCTTAAGCTTATTTAATAAACCATGAATTTTTCTATCTATCTCTGCCTCATTTATCTTTTTTGATAGAGAAGGAGACTTTGCCAAAAAATCTAATTTAGGCAATATAAAATTTTTTGGTTTTTCTATTTTACCCCTCTCTATTTTATTAAGAAGTTGACGATTTTCTTCTAACTCCTCAACTATATTAGAAGAGAAAGCTATCTCTTCATTCTTCTCCATAGGAGTAATCTTTTCTTCTTTTAGTCTCTTTTTATGTACAATTTTTTTAGGTTTTTTAGGAATAACTTTTTTTACTCTAGGTTTTCTTCGTTCTTCTCTTTGTGAAACAATAGTTGCCATAACTTCAGTACTCTGTTTATCAAAAAATGGATTTTCAACTTTTGAGAAGATTTTAGATATATATCTAATTATAAAATCTTTGATATTAGTTATCTTTTTCTTTATAATATACCAATCAGGAATATCATCAACTATAAGAACCAATGAAACCATAATAGTCATAAGCCAAAGTAACCATAACCCTGCTTTTCCTATATAAGGTAACAAAAAGAGTTTTAAAGTTATCCCCACACTACCAACTTGACTAAATTTAAGTACCAAAGACTCAAAAATCATCAAAGAGATAAAAAATAAAATCCAACCAACATAAAAGTCAATCTGTTTTAATAAATACCTATTATGATATAGTTTATATAAAGGATAGAGTATAATGATTAAATCAATATAAGCCAAATAACCAAATAATGATAAATTCCCCTCTCCATACACTCTACCTATATCACCTACCATATCAGTAGAGTGAAAAATAGTCGAAAAAGCACCATAAACAAATAGTATAAAAGCTACAATAATATATATATACACCAAATCTCCTGAAATAATAAAAACTAATATTTTTTCAGATTATAACAAAAATTTGACTGAGAAGAGCTATTTTCTGCCTGAAAATGCCTATTTTTAGATGTTTAATGGTTTTTTTAACTAAAAACTTGTTTTTTTAAAAAAATAATTGTAGAATTGAGAGTATATATTTTTAAAAGGAAGTATAAATGAAAAAAGCTGAGTTTATTGAAGCAGTATCAAAGAGAGCAGGTTTATCGAAAAAAGATGCAAATGAAGCATTGAGTGCGATATTAGAAACAATTACAGATGCACTAAAAAATGGACAATCTGTAAGTTTTATTGGATTTGGTTCATTCTCAACAGTAAAAAGAGCAGCAAGAGAAGCAAGAGTACCATTAACAGGGAAAAAAGTTCAAATTCCAGAGAGAAATGCTGTTAGATTTAAAGTTGGTAAATCTTTAAAAGATAGTGTCGCTTAGTTTAACATTGTTTTAAGGTTCATTACTGTAAAATTGCATTCCAATTTAATTTGGAATGTGCCACAGTGATGGAACTGGTAGACTTGGTAGACTCAAAATCTTCTGCCTTATGGCGTGTCGGTTCGAATCCGACCTGTGGTACCACTTCTTTAATGACATAATATCATCCTTTAATACTATAAGAGTAAAACAAATGAGACTAATCCTAGCCATTACAGGAGCAAGTGGAACTAATCTTGCCAAAAAATTTATAAAATATCTTCCAAATCATATAGAGTTGCATATTATCACATCAAAACATGCCAAAATAGTAGAGGCTTATGAAGAAAAAAAAATCATACTCCATAGTAATAAAAATATAGGAGCTTCTATAGCTTCAGGCTCATTTAAAGTTGATGCTACTGTTATTATTCCTTGTAGTATGAATACTCTTGCCAAAATATCTTGTGGAATTGCTGATAATCTTGTGACTCGTGTTGCTTCTGTAGCACTTAAAGAGCAGAAAAAACTGTTACTTGCCCCTCGTGAGATGCCTTTTTCAGCTATTGCTTTGGAAAATATGTTGAAACTTTCTCGATTAAATGTTATTATTGCACCTCCTGTTATGGGGTATTATTCGCAATCTGATAGTGTTGATGATATGGAACGGTTTATTATCGGCAAATGGTATGATATTTTGGGAATAGAAAATAGTTTATATGAGAGATGGAAAGGCTAAAAATGGAGTTTAGACGAGCTATATATCCTGGTACTTTTGACCCTATTACCAATGGACATTTGGATATTATTCAACGAGCATGTGCTATGTTTGATGAGATTGTTGTGGCAGTGGCTTATAATGAAGCCAAAAATCCTATGTTTTCATTAGATGATAGAATAGATATGGCAAAAAAAGCTACAGCTGATTTTCCTAAAGTTAAAGTAATCAGATTTCACTCTCTATTGATTGATTTATCTGATGAACTTAATGCCAATATTATTATTAGAGGTCTCAGAGCTGTGAGTGACTTTGAGTATGAGTTACAAATGGGTTATGCTAATGCTTCTCTTAAAAAGGAGTTAGAGACTGTTTATCTAATGCCAAGTCTCCAAAATGCTTTTATTAGTTCATCTGTTGTTCGTTCGCTTCTACCTTTTGGAGGTAAAGTATCTCATTTAGTTCCAAAAGTGATTTTGGAGGATATTAAAAGGGGTCAGACCCTTTTTAAGGAATAAAACTTAGATGTATATAATATTTGAAGGTATTGATACCTGTGGAAAAACTACGCAGATAGATTTAATAGCCAAAGATTTTAGAGATGTAGTTATCACTAGAGAACCTGGAGGAACTCATTTTGGAAAAATAGCTAGAGAGATACTATTATCTAATTCTATTAATTCTAAAAGAGCTGAACTTCTTCTATTTTTAGCTGATAGAGCTGAACATTATACTCAAGTTATTAGTCCAAATAGAGACAAACTAATACTTTCGGATAGAGGTTTTCTCTCTGGTATAGGATATGCTTTGGCTAATGGGGATTTTGATTTTGACCATCTAATAGAACTAAATAAATTTGCCTTAGAAGATAATTTTCCTGATTTGATTATATTTTTTGAAACAAATATAGAGACTCTAACCAAACGAACTCAAGCAGAGGATAAAACTCTTGATGGAATTGAATTAAGAGGATTAAAGTATCTAATGAATGTACAAAAATATATGTCTCAAAGTTTAAAAAAACTTGACATTCCTTATCTCTCAATTGATGCAACCAAAGATATAAAATCTATTCATCAGAGCATATATTCTAGGATAAAAGTAGATGCCCAGCATCTTTTATAAGATAGGTGGTAGTTAGTTTAGAAAAAAATTCAAAACTTTTTTGAGGATTGAGTATTTTATCTTTTCCTCCTATAAATACCTCTATAGTTACACCTCTATCTATTAGTTCTATTACCTTTTGAGTATCCCAATAATATAACAATAGTGCTTCTAAATCCTTATATTTACCCATCTCAAGATACCCTTCTAATTCTATATTAGATGGATAGATTACATTTTTAATAAACTCTTCTATATAAGCTTGTGAATTTGATTTATAGTATCTTAGCTGTGTTCTAATAAAACTTTTTTTATGGTCTTGAAAAAAAGCAGGAGATAAGAGTATTAATCTATCAACTCTATTTGGGCTATTATATACAAACTCAAAAGCTCTTTGAGCTCCATAACTAAATCCTGCTACACAATAATCACTATCTATTATATAATCTTGAAAAAATATCTCTTCATTTTTGAGAGAAAAGCCATTAAAATATCTCATCTAAAATCTTTTTGGTCTGTTTTGGAGTAATAGTCTCATTTTCCAATAGATAGTCTCTAACTCTTTGTACTGCATTATCTAATTTAGATAGCAATGATTTAACCTCTAATGTTGCATCATGCAATAATGTTTCAATATGAATAGATGATGAAAAATACTCATCTGCCATTGCAAACTCTTCTATAATCTGTTGACTTAATACTTTAGCCTCTTTTATATCCTCTTTGGCATTTGTAAAAAGCTCACCATAAACCTCTTGTGTAATAACTCTCCCTGACAATAAAACCTTTAACTCATTTTCTAATGCTGTTTTAGATAATATCTCATTATTATGGGGAATAAAAGTAGAAGATAACAGACCTATCTTTTCATAATCAACCTCTAACCAACTAGCTGTTACTGCCTTGGCTGATTGGTATAGTGCTTGTATTTTTTTCTCTTGTTCATCAAATGTCTGTATTTTATGTTTTCCAAATAGTACTTTCTCTTTTACTGCTTCTATATCCGAATTCTCTATACTTATTTTATCTTGACGCAAAGCATAGAGTGCTGCTTCATTGACCAAAGTCTCTAATGCAGCCGTATTAAATCCTATAGTCATTTGTGCTACTCTATCTATATCTATAGAACTGTTTTTATCTTTTAAATATAATTTGAGAGTAGAAACTCTCTCTTTGAAATCAGGTAGTGGAATATGAACTCGTCTATCAAATCGTCCTGCTCGTAGCAGTGCTTCATCCAATACCTCTATCTTATTAGTAGCAGCAATTACCATTACCCCTGAACTCTCTTCAAATCCATCCATTTCAGTTAATAGTTGATTTAGTGTTGCATCTCTCTCATCATTGCTAAATCCACCTCTACTTTTACCTACTGCATCTATCTCATCTATAAATATAATACTAGGAGCCATCTGTTTGGCACGATTAAATAGTTCATTGACTCGTTTAGCACCCATACCTACATATATTTGTACAAAAGAGGCTGCACTTTGATAAAAAAATGGTACATGTGCTTCACCTGCAACTGCTTTGGCTATTAGCGTTTTACCTACACCTGGTGGTCCAATTAATAATACTCCTTTTGGTAATCTAATATCAAATTTTTTATATTTATCAGGATTTTTTAAGAAATCTATAATCTCTTCTAACTCCTCTTTTACCTCTTCTATTCCTGCTACATCTGAAAAATCAACTCTTGATATTTGAGGTAAAATATTTTGAGTGGATAGATTACCATTTGCCTCTTCTCTCTGTTCATTTATAAACTCTTTCTCTTTTTTTTGGTTATCCTTTATCATAGATATAATATAAAAAGTAAATCCAATCATAAATAGAAGCATTACTATATCTATATCATCACTTGTCTCATCTTCATACTCTACTATGGTTTTATCAAAAAGTTTATCCATATCTATAGCCTCTTTGGCTACTTTGTAACTTTTTGCTTTGGTATAAATATATAGATATGGTTTAGTTACAAATGCTTTTTTTATATTCTCATTATTAATAATCTCCATAGCTCTTTGCTTATCTATAGTCTCACTGCTATCTCTAAATATAGAAAAAAGTATAATCCCAATTAATAGAGCTAATGAGATTATAATAATCTTGCTATTTTTACTTAAAGATTGCCACATTTTTATCCCCTTTGACTATGACATTATCTACAGAAATCCAATTACCTGATAAATCTTCACTACTTTGTATCTCTATTCTATTAAAATATTGATCATAACCATTATATAATCCATTTTTACCATTTTCTACCAATACCTCTAAATTGCTACTCCTATCTTTTCTAAATTGTAAATTTTTCTCTTTTATAATAGCTGTTAACTCTTTATGTCTTAATTTAGCAATATCTCCTCTAACATAATCTTTCATTATTGCTGATGAAGTACCATCTCTTTTAGAATATGTAAAAGCATGAATATGAGTAAGTGGTAACTCTTTTACTCTATCTATAGCCTCACTCCAAGCTACCTCATCTTCACCAGGATGACCAACTATATAGTCACTACCCAAAGCATACCCATAAGAGGATATTTCATTTAGTAACTCAATATCATCTCTAAAACTATTTCGTCTATTCATTAGAGATAATATCTTCTCACTCGTATGTTGTAGTGCAATATGTAGATGTTTTGCCATCCAAGGCTCTCCGAGTAACTCTTTGAACTCATCATCTATCTGAATAGGCTCTAAACTTCCTATACGAATTCTCCTTACTCCTCTAATATTTGAAATTTTTTTAAGTAATTTTGCCATAGAAGAGTCTCTCTCTTTACCATAGCTTCCAACATTAGTTCCTGTTAATATAAACTCCCCAAAACCATTAGTTGCCAATTTTTCTATTTGAGTGAGAATATTCTCCTCTTTATGACTTCTTGCTCTTCCCCTTACTGATGGAATAATACAGTAGGAACAATCAAAATCACAACCCTCCTGAATTTTGATAAATGCCCTACTCTTTCCTATAAACTGTTCTACTATAGTGGAATCTATATGATTTAAATCGCCTATCTCATAAAAGGGACTACTCTTTTTAAGAATACTATTTATATTCTCTTTTTCCGAATGTCCCATAACACCAAAAACCTTTTTCGATTTAAAAAGGCTTTCCCCCTTGGAATGAGAACCACAACCTGCCAAAACCACCTTGGCATTAGGATTTTTACGATTTGCACCATTGATATATGCTCTAACAGATGAATCTGCACCATTAGTTACGGTACATGAATTAACCACTATCATATCAGCCTCATTTTCACTCATTGTTAATTCAAAATCTTTGAGTTTGGACATCATTACTTGAGTATCAAACTGATTGGTTCTGCAACCAAAGGTCTTAAAATAGACTTTTTTCATTTTTAAAAGAGTCCCCAATCATCTGGTCTATATTTTTTATCATTATCTTTCCCATATTCTTTATTAAATTTTTCTTCGTAAATTTCACTACTTGATTTTAACTCTTTTGGAGCCGATTGATTTATATACATAGATTGACTAGGGAATGCCATTGATATAGTATCTTCTTCTCTTATCCTATTAAACATCTCCATAGATATAGTACTCCTAAGTGTCAAAGTAGCATATGCATTTGTTAAATACCAAGCAGAAATACGAATTCCATGGTCATCAAAAAAGGCAAATATTCTAGGCTCTACTGATGTATTTTTCATACTATATTTACTTCTAAGTTTATTGAGCTGTTTTCTAGTCATATCGGTATAACCTTTTGAGTATTTACGAGTTACCTCTTTGGCAATACTTTGTGCTTTGGCTACATCTGAATCAAAAGTAATTACAAAATCAATACCATCCCAAACTGTCTTGATACCTGCATGAGAGTAGTTAGCTATCATCTCTGTAAATACATAATTATTTGGAACAAATATAATTCTACCTGCACGACGATTATATTCATAAGTTGTTAGAGTTATATCTTCATGAATAGTCATACGAAGTAGAGATATATCAACTATATCTCCCACATACTGTTTACCATCTTTTAAAAACTTTACTCTATCTCCAACATGTAATGAACCAGAGAAAATAATCACCATCCATCCCATAATACTCATAAACCAATCTTTTAAAGCAATAGCAATACCTGCTGATGCAAAACTCAAAATAGTAACAAGGTGTCCCACATTTTCTAAATATGAAAAAAGAAGTATCATTACTACAATAGTAATAAATATAAAATTCAATGCCTTATTGGTACTGTAATATAGTTCATTCTCAGACATATATTTCTTGACTAAATATTTCAAGACTAGAAAAACCAAAAATAGAAATAGAATAATCGAACCTAATACTATACCTTTTTCCATCTCTTTTGAAATAGCATCTTTGATATTAAGTTTTAATTCAGATATTTTTTGTTTTAACGCATTTTGAGTTGTTTTAAAAATTTCAAGTGTTCTATTATAAACCTCTAGCTTTTTTGATATAGATACTATATCATCTTTATAATCCTCATTATCTTTAATATTTAAATCTTTATTCAAAGTAATAATACTATATAAAATATATTTTTTACGATTAAGTTTATAAACTATATCTTGCAGAGATTTTAATCTACTTGAATAATCCTCTTCTATAGCTGTTAATCGTTTTTGAAAAGATATTGCTTGAATTAAATCTAAAGGACTCAGTACTATAGGTGGGGTACCAATATCTTCAGGTGTTAAAAGTTTTTTAAAAGGGTTTTCTTTATACTCCTTTAGTTGTATTAGTTTACCTTTGGTTGTTTTGTAATCATCTTCATATTTTTTTAATGCTTTTTTCTCTTTTTTTGTAAGTCTTCGTTTTTTTTTCAAATTTTTTATACGAGTATCCATTTCAGTAGCCAAAAACTCTAATTTTTTATAGGTTTCATAATTAAAATAAACTTTAGACCATATATTATTATTATTTAGCAATTCATCTATCTGTTTTAAATCCTCTATTAATTTACTCTTTTGTATTTTAAGTTGATTTATTCTTTGCTGTTTTTTTAATTCAACTTTATAAGATAACCTGTTTTCCTCTTTTGTATCTTTTTGACTACTATTATTTTCAATAGAAGAACCACTTAATTCTGATATAAGTTGATGAACCTTGTGAGTAATATTTAAATCAGCCAAAAGAGTTTGACTACTCAAAAAGAGAACCAGAAAAAATATTCTCATATAAGCTCTATCCCTGAAAATTTACTCAATGCTTCTATAACGATAGATTTATCAATATCTACTCTAGTCTCAAAATTACCAATGCTATTAGGTAATATGAACTTTATTTTATCATTAGCACTCTTTTTATCCAAGAAAAATTTATTATAAAAACTCTCTACATCCTTTATCTTATAATCAACTGGCAAATTATGTTTAACCAATAACTCCTTAACTTTATCCATATCATCTTGACTCATTAGACCTAAAATATTTGCTAAAACATTTGCCATTACCATACCTATAGCCACAGCCTCACCATGCAAATAAGTTTTATACCCTGTCTCATTCTCTATTACATGTCCAAAAGTATGTCCATAGTTAAGTACTGCCCTAATACCTGCCTCTTTTTCATCTTGGTTAACTACCCAAGCTTTGAGTTCCACAGAACGAGCTATTGCCTTAGCTAAACTATCTTTGGTACTCAAATTATCAATCTGTAAAAAATTAAAAAACTCTGCATCAAACATTATAGACATTTTAATCAATTCTGCCATACCAGCACTAAACTCTCGGGAAGGTAAGGTATCCAAAAAGTCTGTATCTATATATACAGCTTTTGGTTGATAAAATGCACCTATTAAATTTTTTCCAAACCTATTATTGACACCTGTTTTACCACCAACACTAGCATCTACTTGTGATAAAAGTGTAGTTGGTATTTGAATAAATCCAATACCTCGCTGATATATACTAGCTGTAAATCCAGTCATATCACCAATTACACCACCACCAAAAGCTATTAATAGTGATTTTCTATCTAGTTTGTGAGTAAAAAGCTCATCTAATATATCTACAACTGTATCTAATCTCTTATACTCTTCACCATCAGGTACAGTTATTATATGTAACTCTTGTACTTTAATTTGGCTCAAAAGTTTATCTAAATGCAAACCTGAGATAGTAGGATTGGTAATAACTGCAACTTTGGTATCAAAAGAGAGTTTGGGAAGTTTATCTATAGTGACATTATACTCTACTACACCACTATTTTCTAAATGAATTGGAACAATCATAACTATTTAAAATCCTAAAAATAAAATTGAATTATTTTATCTTAAATTTACTTAATCAGCACACAAAAGCCACTAATCTTCAATAGGAATTAATAGTTTTGGGTGTTTTTCGATACCCAAAAAATATCTTGAAAAGTTTTGTGAAAAAAAGTTGACTATGGGTTTATACATTATTGATTTATCAAATGGAGCTATATGTAAAATATCATTCTCAACTCTAAGCTCTCGTATAGGATTAGCTTTTTTCTCTTTTATCTCAATTTTAAAGCTATGCAAATTAGCTAGAGTCTCATAATGTTCTATAATATTTTTTTTCTCTGAGAAATCACCCTCTGGGTCGTAATTACACAAAGACAATTTAAGATTTAAAGTTTCACATATATCAAATACAGAAGAAGATAGAGTCTCCATCTCTATATCATCCCCCATTAAAAGAGTGGCTTTTGAGATATTATATAGAGAATTTATACCAAAGATATAGAGAGGTCGTTTCAATATATAAAGTCTCTCTTGCATCTGTCTTTTGAAAATCTTATTATCTATCAGAAATAGACCAATATCTGACTTTGTAGTATCAAACTCTATAATATTAAATAACTCGCTATTTTCACAATCATCTAATATCTCTATAGTATCACTCTCATTTTTTTTTAACTCATCTAAAATATTAGAATTTTTCATATGCAAAATACGAATATAGAGTCGGCAATCAAGGAAATGCTCTTTTAAAAATATAGCCTCATTTAACATAATCTCTATATCCTCTCTATTTTGATTTAAATCTATTATTAGATATAAATTTTTGCCAAAAGGCTCAGGAAATAGTTTTTTTCGTTCTGTAATAGTTTTATAAACCTCTTCTAATACAGTAGGATTACCTGCTATTACCAATCTATCATTGGGTTTTATCATTGTTGCACTATTAGGAAGTATCTGTTTTTCTTTTCTATAAATAATAAGAATACGCCATTTCCTATCAGATACGGAACCGATATGTCTATAGGTATAAGAGCTTCCAAAAGGAACTAGAATTTCCATTATCTCACCTTTGGCTAAACCTATATTTTTGGCAATCATAGGTACATTTGGTAACTCTTCATATAAAGAACTTGCCATTAACTTATTAATATTAATTACTTTAATATTATCATCATTGATATATAAATCATCCCATTTACTACTAAATACAATTCGTAATCTGGGAGCAATCAATCGTATATTCCGATAAGTAGCAAATCCCTCTTCTCTATCTTCCATTACAATAAATACAACAGCAAAGTCAATATTTCTCATAATATTACTTAATCTTAGATAACTAGTTGGGTCCTCTTTGATAAATGATAAATTTGATGTAGGCTTCAATATAGTTTCTGCATGATTATTAGAGGTAATATAATAATGATTATCATCTATACGACTTTTATCAACCCATTGCACAAAATGTTTTGCCATATCACCATTGGCTATAATTAATATATTCTTCATATTTTTCTTTCAAACTAATTAATTTAAACTAATTATACCAATGGTCTTTATAAAGTAACTTTTACACGAAAAAAATGTTATATTCTTTTAATATATATTTCATTAGATATTAGATATGATTATACAAGGAAATAACATGAGACATATTTTTTTATTAACTATTATAACTCTATCATTAAATGCAAAAATTGATTTTTCTAAACATCTAAATCCAGAAAAAGTTGATATACCTCTATCTGTAACTAATGTTGCAAATAATGATGTTCTCAACCTAAGAGCAAAACCATCAACAAAAAGCAAAATAGTTTATCATATTCCCTATGATGCTAAAAATTTAACCACTTATGATAAAAATATTCTTAAAAAACTTGGTAAAAATAGATGGGTTCCTATACGATTAGGATTTAACGAAGGATATTTTAATGGATGGGTCAAAGGTAAATATCTAAAAATATATGAAATATATAAAGCTATAGTTGCACAAGATTTGCTTATAATCTATCCAGAATTTATAACAGCGACAAAAACAGAAGATGGATGGATAGAACTTACAAATACAATAGGATTTGAACACTATAGTGGATGTGACCAAAGAGACAATCCTAAACTTTTAGATGAGTTTACCCGTTTTGATTTAAAATTTAAAGTTTTTTACTCTCTTTATGATTTTTTTATAGAAGAGCATCTTGACAACTACAAAGATGTCACACAATGGGGTTGGTTCAAATCAGATAGTAATGGATTTGTAAAACCAATTGTATTTGGTGGACGACAAGGCTTCAAATGGAGTATTGGTGCAGAGAGTTGTGGTATAAATACCTATTTTTTTAAAATAAATGGCAAAATACTAGTTATCAAAGAGCCATTTGATGAGAATCCTCCTGTTGTAAAAGATAATACACCAATACCCAAACATTTGAAATGGAAATGGAATGACAAAAAAGAAATTACTAGATATATCATTAAAAATCTACGAGTATTTTAACAATTAATATATCATTAATCTTTATTAGATATACTCTCCAATATTTCTAAATATTGGAGTTTTTATATGTTAAAGACTATATTGTCTATGAGAGTTGCAGTAATTGTACTCTTTCTATTTGGAGCTATAATTGGTCTCGCTACATTTATAGAGAATGATTATGGTACACAAACAGCTAGAGCATTAATCTATAGTGCTAAATGGTTTGAGGTTTTTCTTTTCTTTTTTATTTTGGTACTTATTTATAATATGGCTAAATATAAAACTTACAAAAAGAGAAAATTATCCACTTTTATTTTTCATAGTGCATTTTTAATTATTGCTATTGGAGCTGGAGTTACTAGATATATTGGATATGAAGGTATCATGCACATTAGAGAAGGGCAAAGCTCAAATAGAATGGTATCTGATATAAAAGTCTTGCAGATAGAGGCAATAGATAGTGGTAAAAAAGTTCACTATGAGAAAAAACTCTTTTTCTCATCTATGAACCCACCTTATATTACTAATCCTTTTTATAAATTTTTATATATCATATTGCCCAAAAATAGTATAAATGAGACACTTAGTATTAATAATAAAGATATTAAAATTAAACTAGTTAATTATCTACCAACAGCTACCCAAGAGAAAGCTTCAACCAAATATGTAAGTCACTCACTCAAAACCAAATCAGGCTTACCTGAAATGGCAACATTCAAACTTACTATTGGAGATAACTCAAAAGTGGTTAATCTTTTTGCTTATAGTGGTAATCAAGGTGAAACCAAAATGGTAAAATTAGGAGATACCATAGTAAATATTAGTTTAGGTGCAAAAGTAATTAAGTTACCATTTTCTGTTAAGCTTATAGATTTCCAACTAGAACGATACCCTGGTTCTATGAGTCCATCATCTTATGCGAGTGAAATAGAACTTACAGATAACCAAAAGGGGATAAAAGATATGCCATTTAGAATTTATATGAACCATGTACTTGACCATAGAAATTATCGTTTCTTCCAATCATCTTTTGATAGAGATGAAAAAGGAACGATACTTTCAGTCAATCATGACCCAGGGACTCTACCTACATATATAGGATATATTTTATTGGCTTTGGGCATGATTTGGAACCTATTTGCAAAAGATAGTCGTTTCCAAAAACTTCTAACTCATGCAAAAAAACTACAAAATACCACAGCTATTTTAGTCATATCTATTTTTCTTGGAATGGGTGGTACAAGTTACGCTTCTATGCCAAAACTAGATGCTAATAGCTCAAAAATAATTCATGGATTTAATCAACAAACCATAAATAAATTTGCAAAACTAAATGTTCAAGACGGCAGAGGGCGAATGAAACCAATAGATACTTTGGCTCATGAGATTGTTAGTAAACTAACAGGTAAAAGTTCAATATATGGGGTCAGTCCAACAGCTATATTTTTAGGAATGACTACCAAGCCACATATGTATCAAAATCTACCTATAATTAAAATATCTCATACAAGAGTAGCTAAAGATTTAGGATTAAAAAAGGGAGCTAAGTATGCTAAATTTTCAGACTTTTTTAATAAAAAAGGTGAATATAAACTAGCTAATCAAATATCAATATCAACCAGAAAAAAACCTTTGGACAAAAATCAATATGACAATGAACTAATTAAAATTGATGAACGGCTTAATATTGCATATATGGTATATATGGGTTCACTACTTCAAATCTATCCTGTACCACATGATACCAACAATAAGTGGGCTAATCCACAAGATGCAATACAAAATTTTCCAAAAGAGCTTTCTGATATTATTCGTCAAATGACTATGTTTCTATTTCAAGGGGTTAACAGTGGTCTCCAGACAGATAATTGGTCAGATACCAATCGAGCAATAGGAATGATAGAACTCTATCAAAAGAAATTTGGCTCAGATGTACTCTTATCTCCTACACATGTGAAAATAGAGATAGAGTATAATAAACTAGGACTGCTATCTAAACTAGTTTTAGTATATCTTATGGTAGGTATTTTACTACTAATTTTCTCATTTATTAATGTACTCAAACCATCATTTTCTCTTAAATGGATTATGCGTGGAGCATGGGCAGTAACAATTATTGCTTTTGGCTTACAAGTTATATCTATGGGCATGAGATGGTATATAGCAGGTCATGCCCCTTGGTCAAATGCTTATGAGTCTATTGTATTTATCGCAGGAGCTACTATTGTAGCAGGTCTATTTTTGGCTCGAAAATCACCATTTACCCTAGCAGCTACAACTCTACTTGGTGGTATTACTTTGGGTGTGGCACATATGAATTTCGTTAATCCAGAGATTACCAATCTAGTACCTGTTCTCAAATCATATTGGCTAATGATACATGTTGCTACTATTATTTCAGGTGATGGCTTTTTGGGACTTGGTTCTATTTTATCTCTATTGGTTTTAGTTCTGTTTATTATTAGAGGTAAAAATGGTCATAGCAATATAGATAAATCTATAAAAGAGCTAACTTCAATAGCAGAGATGAGTTTAATAATAGGTCTATTTTTACTCACTATTGGTAACTTCCTTGGTGGAGTTTGGGCAAATGAGAGTTGGGGTAGATATTGGGGTTGGGATGCCAAAGAGACTTGGGCAGCTGTTACTATTCTAATATATGCAACTGTACTACATCTAAGATTTATACCTCGATTTAATAATCCATTTATATTTAATATAGCTTCACTTTGGGCATATAGTAGTGTTATTATGACCTATTTTGGGGTTAACTACTATCTATCAGGGCTACACTCTTATGCAGCAGGTGAACCTGTACCAATTCCGAGTTGGGTCTATTATGGTATAGCAGGAGTAATGATTTTGACTCTACTATCATATAGAAATAGAAAAATGAGTAAAAAATAATGAATATAAAACATATAATCAAAGATTTTGAAAAAGGTCAAAAAGAGTTATCAAATATAGGAGAGTCTATTACTATATTTGGTGGGTCAAGATTTAAAGAGAACTCAATCTATTATCAAAAAGCTATGGAGATTAGTAAAAAGTTATCTGATAATGGATATAATATTATTACAGGTGGTTCAACTGGTATAATGGAAGCTTCTAATAGAGGAGCTAAACTATCAAACCAAACCAAATCTATTGGGATACATATAGACAATCTACCTTTTGAACAGCACCCAAATAAATATTTAGATAAAGAGCTAGAGTTTCACTACTTTTTTACTAGAAAGGTTATGTTGATTAACTACTCCTCTGCTTATATTATAATGCCAGGTGGTTTTGGTACACTTGATGAATTTTTTGAGGTACTAAATCTTATTAGAACCAAAAAACACCAATCTGTACCTATTGTGCTATTTGGTATAGAGTATTGGGGAAAATTATATGAGTTTATACATACTACTATGTTAGAGTATGAGACTATAAATCAAAATGATTTAAAATATCTGTTTCTTATTGATGATATTGATGAAGTTATAAAGAGGATTAAGTAAGTGACACTATTTCGTAGAATAAAAGAAGATTTTTTAAATATCAAACGAAATGACCCTGCCTTGCACTCATCTTTCGAACTATTATTCAACTATCCAGGGTTATGGGCAATATTTTTTTATCGTATATCTAATGCTTTATATAAAAGAGGTTTACGATTTATACCTAGATTTATATCTGCTATTGGTCATTTTTTGACAACAGTTGATATTCATCCTGCTGCAAAACTCGGACATAGAGTATTTATAGACCATGCCATAGGTGTAGTAATTGGAGAGACAACTATAATAGGTGATGATGTACTTATATATCAACAAGTTACACTAGGAGGGGTTAGTCTATCTCATGGCAAACGACACCCAACTATAGAGGATAATGTAGTTATAGGAACAGGAGCTAAGATATTAGGTAATATTACTATTGGTAAAGGTGCAAAAATAGGAGCTAACTCTGTAGTAGTAAAAGATGTTCCACCACATGCAACAGCAGTAGGCGTTCCTGCTAGAATTATATCAAACTGTGGTAATCAAAATAAACTTCGTCATGATATACTACCTGATGTAAATAGAGAGATTTTCCACTACCTTATTAAACGAATTGCTGTATTGGAAGAGAGTGTTAAAACTGGTAACATGGAACTTATGGAAAAAGAAGACCATGAACTAACTGAAATATATGCTACATTTATCAAGTCAATGTAAACCCTTTTTAAGTATAATTCAAGGATTTTTTGAATTTTAACAAAGGGCTAAAAATGCTTTCAAAACGAATACAATCATTATCTACTTCTATAACTATTGCTATTACTACTCTAGCATTGGAACTTAAAGCAGAAGGTAAAGATATACTATCTTTTTCTGCTGGTGAACCTGACTTTGATACTCCTATAGAGATTAAAGAGGCTGCCAAAAAAGCACTAGATGATGGAAAAACTAAATATACAGCAATTCCAGGAACTCCTGAACTACTCAAAGCTGTTGCGAAAAAGTTAAAAAGAGACAATAACTTAGATTATACTACAAATATGATACAGACTAATAATGGTGCTAAACACTCACTATTTAATCTATTTCAAGCATTGATTGATGAGGGTGATGAGGTTATAATACCTGCTCCATATTGGGTAACATATCCTGAAGTAGTAAACTACTCTGGTGGTATTTCAGTTATTATAAATACAGATGATACCACTAACTTTAAAATCACTCCACAACAACTTCAAGATGCTATTACTCCTAAAACTAAAATTTTAGTATTGACTACACCATCAAATCCCACTGGTTCAGTATATAGCAAAGAGGAGTTAGAGGGATTAGCCAAAGTTCTAAAAGGAACTGATATTTTAGTATTTAGTGATGAAATGTATGAGAAACTCATATATGGAGATGTAAAATTTACAGCACTCGCTTCCATTTCAGATGATATGTTTCAACGAACAGTAACTATCAATGGTCTAAGTAAATCAGCATCTATGACAGGTTGGAGATTTGGTTATCTAGCAACTCCAAAGATTGAACTAGTATCAGCCATGAATAAACTTCAATCTCAAAGTACTTCAAATATAAGTTCCATTACCCAAGCAGCAGCAATTGCAGGACTAGACGGTTCAATTGAGAATAGAGTTGAAGAGATGAGAAAAATATTTGAACAAAGAAGAGATGAGGCATATGAACTTATCAATAATATAGATGGATTATCAGTTATAAAACCTGATGGTGCTTTTTATCTATTTATAAATATCAAAGGCGTAAGCAGTGACTCAATGGAGTTTTCAAAACAACTTTTAGCTCAAGAGGGTGTTGCTGTTGTACCAGGTATTGCATTTGGAGCAGAAGGGTATATTAGATTATCATTTGCTACAGATATAGATACAATTCGTGAGGGTATCAAACGAATAAAGAGATTTATAAGTAAATAGTTATTGTGGGTTTAAAAACCCACAAATCTAATAAATTTATGTTTCGATAAGTAAAATAAAATAAAAGATTATAGAATTTTATATATTATTAATTAATAAATATATTAAATATTATTATAATAATATAAAAAAGGATTCATTATGATGACTCCAACACTCTATAGCCTTTGGCTTCCAATTACACACTTCTTAAAAATAGCACAAAATTTAGAAAAAGAAAATATTGATTATAATTATCAATCCAATAGTGATTGGAATTGGTTAAATTTCAAATACAAAGATAGTTTAATTGTTATGGATTCTTTAGGATATATTTATATAGAGAGCAATGAATATAATAAAAAATCTATATTTGAGTTAATTGCAAAAATCCTAAGTATTGAAACTATTTTTACTATTAAAAAAACTTTTTTAAATCCTCAAATCCAATCTTATAATAAAGCTTTATCTATACTAAATTTCATGGAGAATATTTATATAGAAGTATCCTCCTATAAAAACTTGAAAATAGAGTATGTATCGGCTCATTTATTGATTAAAAACAAAAAAATTTGTAGTGATAACAAAATAAAATTTTCTGTAAATAGAGAGGATAATTTAAATGAAGAGACTAGTTTCTATCATATTTTAAATAGAAATTTTTGTCAACTTTTAAATAAAAGTGTATATTTTACTCATGGATTTGAATTTGAAGATGGAGAAATTTATAACTGTTTATCTCTATTAACACAAGAGAGATTAGAACCTCTTTTAGAGAGTATCCAACAATCCAATATCTCATTTAAAATTAATAATGAATTAAACAATGATATACTCTTAGGTGTATTAAAAAAAGCAATTCAAGATACAATTGAGGAGAAAACAGTATTACACTTTTTAAATATTACAAAAAATCTCTATCTCAATAATATTTTAGATAAAATTTCTACTACAAATAGTTCACTTAATAAATTAAACTCTTATCTTTTAGCTACACCCAATCAAAATAATTTTTTATATAATCCTATAAAAAATCATGATTTTGATGAAGAGGATATTGAAGTTTTTGTACAAAATCTGCTAAGTAGCATTCCTAAATTTCATAATATTGAATCAAAAATAAAAGAGACCTATTATATCAAAGTTGGTAATACCACTACAAGTAATAGAGTAGAAGAGAGTGAAACCATTGGTAAAACATTCTTTTATAGCAAATGGACAGCCTCTATTCAATATTTTATGGAGACAGTTAATAATATTAAGGAGTCTCTAAATATTTATCATCAAAATAAGAATTTAAAAGAGCTAGAAGATATTAGTTACAATGCAAATTATCAGGCTGATATAGAAGATATTCGAGATTTAAAAAATGATGAAAATACACTTTTAAATGATAGTACAAAAAATTATATAAGTTTAATACTTTTTATCTTTGCAATAATTACATTAGTAGGTGAAGCACCTTTATATAAAAATATTATTCCAATATATAAAGAACCATTTTTTTTAAAAATAGTTTCAATAATAGGAACAAATCTTTTACAACATACAATAAATATATTTTTATATTCTCTATTATTTTTTCTATTATTTTATCCATTTATAAAAAAATATTTTAAAACAAAACCAAATAAAAAAGGTATTTATAATTTTGAAGATTCTGATTATGATAAGCATGAACACCGTTCAAACAAATCACTCTATACGCTAAAAGATGGTAAAAATATAAAAGTTACTGTTGGATACAATGATGTGATTTCAGCTTATTCATTAATGAAACAATTAAAAGTAAAAGAGATAACTAAACCTATAGGAGATAGTTTAAACTCATTTTCTATTTTTCCAAAATTACTACAAAAAACACCAATAGATATAGATTATACCTATCGTGAAAATTATCGAATTTCAAGAAATGACAAAGTCACAACAAAAATAATGTTTAGATATAAAATAACTAAAATTTTACTAAAAGAGTTTATACAACTACTTAATGAAGATGATTTTGTAAACTACTATATCTCTTACATTTCAAAAGAAAATATAGATAAAAAAGATTTTTCAAAAGAGCGTTTAATAAAATCTCTAAAAATAGAAAATTGGAATAGTGATGAGGTAAAACTTAATCTATATGTTGTCTATTCATTTATATTAAAACTCAATAAAATTAGCCAAAATGATTGTGACTATTCCATTGTCAAAGATCAGTTTAGAGTTCATTATCATATCAATAAACTCTATTATGAGAAACAAGAGGATTTAGAAGAACAACAAGAGTGTTTGGCTCAACTTGTTTATATCTATTTTTTGGCTCGGTTGAAAAAATTTGCGTAGGAAAGGACAGAAGATGTTAGACAAAGAAAAAAAGATTGTTATAGATTTAAATAGTCCAAAAGTTTCACTTATTGATAGAAAAGATTTTGTTTATATAGAAGAGTTAAACAAAGTAATGGATTTAATTAAAGATAGAGTGGAGGATATAAATAAGAGTCCTAATAATTATAATATGAAAGAAGCATTTGAGAACTTTAGAATGCATGATGCCATATTGATTGATGGGAAAAGAGGAAGTGGGAAAACAACATTTTTACTTAATGTAAAAGATGAGGTTAAAAATGATGATGATGTAAATGTTAAAGTTTTGGATTCTATTGACCCTAATCAGTTAGATGAAAAATCTAATATTTTACTTATACTTTTAGCTCATATATATACAGAGCTTTTAGTCAAGATTGAAACCAATATAGATAAAAATTATGAGAAAAGAGATAAGTATAAAAGACTTACAACCATGTTACATAATCTAACCTCTGCAATTAGTGCAACACAAGAGAGAAACTATGAAGATGATTATCATAAACTATATAATTTGCATCAAAGTTTAATTATTGATGAGAAACTTCATGATTTTTTTTCTCAAGTTTGTAACTTTTTTGAAGTAGATGCTCTAATTTTACCTATTGATGATATTGATATGGATTTTATTCATGGATACAAAGTTATTGATTCTATTAGAAAATATCTATCAACTCCTAAAATTATACCAATAATATCAATTGATACAACACAAATATATGCACTAATTAAAAAAGTCCACTATAGATATTTTGGATATTCTCCACATGCTTCAAAAAAAGATATAAAAAGTGAACATGAACTTGGTTTTTTAAAATCTCTACCAGAAGAGTATATACAAAAAATTTTAATGCCTACACGAAAAATCGTATTACCTGATATGTATGAGTTATATAAATTTCATTTGAAAAATAAGAAAAAAAAGATATATTTTTCATTTGATAGTAATAAACTAGATAACAATAGATTAAAATTCAAAATAATAATGGATGAGTTATTAAAAAGCTATATTAACATAGTATTGGGTAATTATGAAAAAAATATAGAAGATATAGATAACTTCCATATTTTAAACTATTTAAAAGATAAATCATTTCGTTCACTTTTTGAAGATATGATAGCTTTTCTAAGTGGTTTCTCAAATAAAGAAGATAATAATCTTTTAGTATATGATACCAAAAATATAAAAACAAGATTAATTCCTCTTTATATGACACATTTTGACACAAAATATGATGCAACAATTTGGTTTTGGGATAAATATTTAATTTATTTAAAAGATAAAATAGATA
>CAZNJD010000052.1:0-6259 GCA_964573285.1 uncultured Sulfurovum sp.
CAATGGCATTTGAGTTGTATGTCCAGCGTAAAATCAAATCTTCTCTTAGATTTTGGACGATATTGTGGTCTAATGGACGATATGTATCTAGTTTGGCTTTTAGTTGGTCTAGTTTTTTAAAATTCATGGTTTATTATAGCAAGTTTTTGGTTTATATATGTTAGCAATACTCATCAGCTATATCTCTTCTAAGCTTAGTGCGTCGGCTTCTATCCTTCAAAGGAATATAGAGAGATATTTTATCTCTCTATTCTAAGCTAAATTTTCAAATTTAGCAATAATCTCATTTTGATATTTCAAAATATAAGTAATATACTGCTCTAGTTCATGGATTAACTCTGTTAGATTAATATCTCTCTTCTCTTTTATTCCATACTCTATATCATTACACAACTCTCCAATTTCATTTAATTGTAATGAGAGGGCAATACCTCTTAAGGCATGAGCCTTATCATAAATTATTTCTTGATTATTATCTTTTAATGCATTCAAAATTTTATTTATAGATTTTTGAGAATTTTCTACAAAAGATTTAAAAAGTCGTATAATAATAGAGCTACTAAATTTCATTTTATCTTTTGCTTTAAGTAGTCCATCTACAAATATTTGATTATTTATTTTGCTACTATTATCTTCTTGATTATTAGAACTCTTTTGAGTTGTTGGTGAACTATAAGATTTTAATATTTTGTCCAATTCATTTATATCAATAGGTTTACTAATATAATCATTCATTCCTTGGGCTAAATATTTTTCACGGTCTCCCTCTAAGGCATTGGCTGTTAGAGCAATAATAGGTACTTGAATTTGAAGTTCTCTTAATTTTTTTGTAGCATCAATACCATTCATTTTAGGCATATTAATATCCATAAAGATTAAATCATAACTCTTTTCCTGAGCTTTTTTGATAGCCTCTAATCCATTAAAAGCAAATGATGGGGTGATACCATAAGTAGATAGCATCTCTTCAATCAAAATTCGGTTCATCTCATAATCTTCTGCGACTAAAATATCTAATTTTAATTCATCTTTTGTCGTACTATTTTTATTTTTAGTATCCATATAGTTATAATGTAAAATAGCATTGTATAGTACAGAAGGTGCTTCATCATATAATCCAATATGATATAAAATATTCTCTTTTTTAGCTAACTCATATGCCTCTTCTCGTTTATCAATTAGAATAATTTTGGAAGAGATTTGAGATAGAGGACGATATTGACGATAATTAAATGAGATAATTACACTCTTTGGATTATCTGTACAGAGTAAATCTTCAAATGAACATTTCACTACATTTAGTTTAAAATGTTCTAGTTGGGTGATAATATCATTATAAATTTCCCCATCATAATCTAAGAGATATATAGGTTTACCTTTGATTTTACTTGCCAAAGTTGGTGTAGAGGAACATCTATCAAACTCCACTTCAAAAAAGAAACGGCTTCCTTTTCCCTCTTGGCTCTCTACTTGGAGTTGGCTTCCCATCAATTTACAAAGTGAAGATGCAATAGTTAGTCCCAATCCTGTACCTCCAAAATTTCTTGTAGTACTATTATCAGCTTGAATAAAAGATTGAAATATCTGTTCTTGTCTCTCTTTTGGTATGCCTATACCTGTGTCTTGTACATAAAAGAGAACTTTTTCTCTATTTTCTGATATATACATAGATTTTGCACTCATCTCAACACTGCCGTGTTTTGGAGTAAATTTAAGGGCGTTATTAATTAAATTGGTTAATATCTGAATAACTCTCAATCTATCCATAATTAAACATTCACTAATAGATGCATCTATATGAATAATCAAAGATATATCTTTTTGATTAGCTTGAGATTTAAAAATATTCATTGCATTTTGTAAATCTGTAAAAGGATTAGTAGCTATTAAATCTAATTCCAAATGACCACTCTCAATTTTGGAAAAATCTAAAATATCATTAACAATTTGTAAAAGTGTCATAGTTGAACTTTTAATATACTCTGTAAATTGTCTCTGTTTACTATTGAGGTTACTATCAAATAATAAATCTGTAAATCCTACAATACCATTCATAGGAGTACGAATTTCATGACTCATATTTGCCATAAATTCAGATTTGGCTCTTTCTGAAGCTTCTGCTATCTCTCTAGCACACTCTAACTCAGTAATATCCGTAAAACTAGCAATAATAAACTCTTCATCTTCAAATGCAATAGCTTTTAATAAGACAGAAAAAGTTTTCTTTTCTCCTTTGGTATTGAGGATTAAAGCTTTGTGCTGTTTATTAGGTTCTTTAAATATAATATCCGTCCAATGAGTATCTGGAGTTGTTTGTTTTAAATATCCCTCTTTTTCTATAAAAAGTTCACAAATACATCTATATTTTTGTTTGAAATCTGCTAAAGAGTCAAAACCAAAAGTCTCAAAAAATCGTTTATTTGCTTTTAAAATACCCTCTTGAATATTTGCAGTAAAAACAACATTCTCTTGGTCATCAAATAGCATTTGATTATAACGATACTCTTTTTCTAATTTTTTTTCAGCTATAACCCGTTTAGTAATATCACTACGAATAGCAATATACTCTATAATATGATTGTTTTTATTGAGTAGAGGAAAAATATGGCTATCTACATAATAACTACTACCATCTTTTGCTCTATTTCTAAGCTCTCCATGCCAATTTTTTTTAAGAGATATAGTATCCCACATATTTTTATAAAGACTTAAAGGTTCATCAGGATGTCTGACGATATTATGAGGTTTTCCTAATAACTCTTTTTCTGTATATCCACTTAATTTGCAAAATGATTTATTGACATATGTGATGCGTCCTGTTACATCTGTTTTAGATACAACCATTGTTTTATCAATAGCATCTTTGTACTGGCGTAAAAGCAGAGATTGTTCATCCACTTGGTCTTTCAATGAAAGATTATATTTTTCAATAGTTTGATAAACCTCTATAAGCTCTTCTGAATTTATTTCAATAGTATGTTTAAGTAGTCGTTTCTCTTTATCATAATCATTATATGCATCATCAACCCTAGAAAGTAGTTGTTGAACTTTATCATCTAGTTGTGTTATATCATAATCTCTACCAAATATATTTTTAATTTGTCTTTTCAATAATCTATTCATCTTTAATCCTCATATATAACTGTTAGAGTCATAGTTTGATTGTGTAATTGACAAGATAAAATCTCATCAGAATAAGGAGCTAACTCTCCATAAGAGTAAAATCCAATTAATTGAACATTTTTACCCAAAATATCTCTAATAGCTTCAAGTTCTTCCTCAGATAATTGATTTAAAATCACTCGTCTTCCAATACAGCTTACGACTAAACATAAAGCATTTTTTTTATTATATTGCTTTATATGACTAGCTGCTATCTCTGAACCATCAATTAAACCATCAATATCTGTTTTCATCAATCTCGCAAATGACCCCTCTTTAACATCTCCTGCGAAAATAAGAGCTTTGTTATCTTCATCTACTGATAAAACAGAACGGATAATAGTATAATCCTCATTCTCTTTTTTGATATTGAATGGAAATCTCAATCCATTTGCACTTAGGTTTTGAGCATACTCTCCTAAATATTTTTTATATAAATCAAGTGCAGGTTGTCCATCAATCTCATATACAATATTATTTATTGATTTTGTAATACGACGATAGATACCAAACTCTTCCCAACCTGCATTACATCCACTACTAATATGAAAAGAATTTCCATAAAAACCAACTGCAACCATACGCTTTTGAGAAGCAATATCATTAGCAATTACCCATGTCTCTTCAAATGCAGTACCATCACCAGCCAATCCACCTGTAATAGGAATTTCAGAGTTTACTGCTTGGGTTGCACCTTGAGCCAAAGAAGAACCATTCATATTTAGTCCATCAGAGAGTATAAAGATATGTTTCAAATTCTCTTTTGGAAGATTTTCTATAAGTCTTTGACTTGACTTATATTGATTATCTGTATCAGAAAAATCTTCCACAGATATTTTTACGCTACCTTTATCAAATGATACAGCTGTAGCAACTATGGGTGCATCACTAATAGACTCGCCCAAAATATTTCCACTAGAGGTACAACCTACAATATCTGCTTCAGGATAGACTGTTTTTAATTTTTCATATATATCAGCTTGTTTAATAGTATCTCTATCTCCAAATATGAATACTATATCAACGGGTTTAGTATTTAATTTATTCTCTTCAATTTTCCATTTTTTATCTATATATTTAAGTGTCTCTATTGTCATAATAATACTCTTTTATCCATAATTTTAATCCAAAGACTAGTTTATCATATTAAGGATAAATTTATTTTTAAAAAAGAATTAATATATCAAATAGTAATTACCAATTAACCTCAGCACTCAACATAAATCTATCTTCTGCATTATTATCAATATTGGTGTCACTATCTATATGAAATAGGTTACCTATAAACTTAACATTTTTGTTATAATCATAGGCTACACCTGCGATATACTCTTCTCTATCTTTGTTATCATCAGCAGAGAAACTATCATATCTACCCAAAATAGCCCATTTGTCAGCAGGTCTATACTCACCATTGATAGTATATCCATCACCTGTATTTTTATCTCCTGTTAGCTTATTTGATTTAACAAACATACCTGCTAATAAAAAAGAAGGTTGATTATAAACAGCATGAACTCCTGCCCATTTGAAATCTTCACTCCCTAGATGTTTTCGATTATATTGACCCAAAAATGATATATTAGCATATCTATCTTTTCTAGCATGAGTATGTTTTTTACCAGTTCCTAATATATTTGCTGTTAATCTCCACTCATATGATAATCCTCTATCTTCAGCATTGTCTATATCATTTGTATGGTAACCCTCACCATTAAATACACCTAATTCACTAGAGAAATATTCTGTTTTGGTCTTAAAATCCATACCGCGGTCAGCAGAATTTGTAAAGTGAGCTCCATTATGTTCTTCTACAAATGTTTTTGCAATTGAACGATATAGCCAACCACTATGCTCTTCATAATCAATCCATGGTCTATGTGTTTGTCCTAACTCAACACTAGTTGATGGAAGAATATCATTTAGATACAAAAATGCATATTTGAGTCTAACATTTGCCTCTCCTGCACTATTTGTATTAGTATCCAAAGTTAATCTCATATAATCTTTTGGATTTTCTTTGAAATATGCTTTGGCTTGGAAATAGTTTCTTCGTGTCTCAAATTTATCATCACTCTCACCACTTTGAGGCTTAGTATGTACAAAACCCAAATAGTGTGTTCCATTAAATTTAATAACAGGTACTTTTGATTTAATCAGAGTTCCTTCTGTTTTAGGCTCTGTTATCTCTTTTGTTACCACTTTTATAACAGGCTTTTTGTTTTCAAGCTCCGTAAGTTTTTGTTGCATACTATTCATCTGTTCTTTTAATGCACTAATTTCTGCACTATTAGCATCATTGATTACAAAATTTGACTCACCAATATCACCACCTGCAAAAGCACCCGTACCTATAACCACTAAAGATAATAAAATCCTTTTCATAAAAAACACTCCATTTATAATTTTATAATCGTATTGTATAATAATTTAATTATATTTTGATTACATCTGAATTATTAGATATATTTGTTATATATATAGAGGATATAATTTATTCTCTTCAAATTCAACTCTTTTTACTAAAATATCTCCAATAATTTTAAGTTCTTCTTTAAATTTATCTTTATGTTTATTATAAAGTTTAGGATTAGAACACTTATTAATAAAATTCAAAGCAACTAATGAGATACTCTTCATCTCTTTATCTGTATTAGTAATAAAGTTCAACTTGTCACTATCATTTTCATATCTATTATTGAGATAAGCATAAAGTAGAGTATCTTCAAAGTTTATATGAATATTGAGCATAACTTCTAATTGATGCAATTTATTATTTATCTCCTTATGGTTACTATTTGATATAAACATATCATATAATTTATTATAAATATCAAAAAGTTTTTTGTGATCATTTTTGAGTTGATTAATTAGTGATGGGTTATATTCTCTCTTCATATAGAACTCCTAATATAAAATATAACTATTATACAATATATAAATAAAATATTAAAGTTATTTTAACATAAAAAAATCTCAAAGAGATTATAATTATAAACATTACAGCTTATTTAAGGTAAAATCACGCTATGAAAAAACTATTATTATTCACCAATATTTATTATTCATTATTAATAATTCTATTATCAGGTTGTGG
>CAZNJD010000053.1:0-21848 GCA_964573285.1 uncultured Sulfurovum sp.
ATCTGATTGACTCATACCCAACTCTTTTTTGACTCTCTCTATCAATTCAACTTGATAGCTCAAATCCTCTTTCATTCTCTTCCTTATTACTTTTTCTAATTTTATCTAAAATAGGATAAGAGTATATGTTTAGTTGTTTTGGCTGTGGCTAAGGTTAGGAAGAAGTTTTGGTAAAAGTGCATTTTTATTACCTAACCCTTAAATTCCTGTCAAGCGAACTCTAAAACTACTCTATTCTCCTCTTTTGTAGATTTTTTTTAGAAGATATTATAAGTAAATATAAATTAATATTTTTTAGTTATAATTTAATAAAAAATTAAGAAAGAATATATATGGAAAAAAAATTACAATTTTATCTCAAAAATTTAATTCATAATGGAGGAAGTGACCTTCATTTGAAATCAGGTTCAATTATTAGGTTACGAGTTAATGGTGATTTACTCAAACTTGGTAATAAAATTATTACTAATGAGGAGCTAGATGGTATAGCACAAGCTATTCTAACTGATAAACAGTATCATGAATTAGTTACAAACAAAGAGTTAGATTGTACTTATGTATTAGATGCTGATAATCGTTTTCGTGTTAACTTTTTTTATCAATTAAATGGTCTTAGTACTGTTATGAGGATTATTCCTGTCAAAATTCTAACTATAGAGGAGTTATCTCTTCCTCAAGCTATTTCAGACTTAGCAGATACTCATCGTGGTTTAATTTTGGTAACAGGGGTTACAGGAAGTGGTAAATCAACAACACTAGCAGCAATGATTGATAGAATAAATAGAAGACAGAAAAAGCATATTATTACAGTAGAAGACCCTATTGAGTTTGTACATCAAGATAGAGAATCTCTAGTATCTCAAAGGGGTATAGGACAAGACTCTCTCTCTTTTTCTAATGCGTTAAAAGCTGCTCTAAGAGAAGACCCTGATATTATACTAGTAGGTGAGATGCGTGATTTGGAGACTATAGAGATAGCTCTACATGCTGCCAATACTGGTCACTTGGTATTTTCAACACTACATACATTAGATGCTAAAGAGACTATAAATAGAGTTATAGGGATGTTCCCACAAGCAGAACAAAACCGTATTAGAATGACATTAGCTTCTGTATTAGAGGGGGTTATCTCTCAGAGGTTAGTAAAAACAGTTGATGGAGGTAGAGCTGCAGCTATCGAGATAATGAAAAGGACAGCTAGAATTTCGGAACTCATTGCTGAAAATAGAGATTATGAACTACTAGATACTATAGAAGAGGGCAAAGAGATATACGACTCTCAATCATTTGACCAAGCATTATTGGATTTATATCATAATAGTAGGATAAGTGAAGAGGTTGTATTAGAAAATGCTACAAATCCATCAGATATGAAACTAAAACTACAAGGAATAGGAGAGTCCTTTGGAGAGGAAAATCAAACTAAAGATATATCAAAAGATGTTTTTGATTTAAAATTAGAGGAGTAGATAAATATGTAGCATGGGTTAAAAAACCCATACTAGAGTTATGTTCTATACTCTGCATTAATCTTTACATACTCATAACTCAAATCACACCCATATGAGGTAAACTCTCCATCTCCCAAGCCTAAATCACAAATAACTTTGAAACTATTATTTTTCATGATTTTATAAGCCTTTTCTTCTCTGTCTAGGTCTAACTCTCTTTGTTCATTTGAGTAAATAAGTAGATTATCATAATGGATAGTGAGTTTGGTATCATCACATTCTACTCTACTAGCTCCAATAGTTGAGGCTATTCTTCCCCAATTTGGGTCTTCTCCAAATAAGGCTGTTTTGACTAATAATGAGTTACTTAGTGCTTTACTTGCTATTTGGGCTTCTTGATTATTTTTTGCCCCTTTTACTTCAAAGGATATTAGTTTATTTGCTCCCTCTCCATCTTTGAGTATCATCATAGCTAATTCAAATGTAATTTTATTTAGAGCCTCTCTAAAAGCTTGTTTGTTATATGTCCCTGATAATCTGTTTGCTAGTAGCAAAATAGTATCATTAGTTGAAGTATCTCCATCAACTGATATTCTATTAAATGAACTATTTGTTGCTTCTGTAAGTAGCTCTTCCATATCATCTTTGGGTATATCTGCATCTGTGGTTATAAAACAGAGCATTGTAGCCATCGCAGGATTTATCATTCCTGCTCCTTTGCATATTCCTGCAATATTAAATGAGCTACCATCATCTAATTCTATTCTAAAAGCCAACTCTTTTTTGAATTGGTCTGTTGTCATAATTGCTCGTGCTGTTTTATCTGAGTTTTTGGCATTAAAATCAAACTTATCAAATGCAGTTATGATTTTATCTCGATTTAATCGGTATCCTATAACACCAGTAGATGACATAATAGGGTTGTGTGTAGATATATAGTTATCTAGCTTTTTAAATATATCTTCTATATCTTCTATCCCCTTGGCTCCTGTCATGGCATTAGCATTTTTGGCATTCATCAATATAAAATTGGTTTGGAAATCTTTTGGATAATTTTGATAGTGTTTGATAGGGGCTGCTTGAAACTTATTTGATGTAAATCTAGCACTTACATCACATAGAACCTCTGAACGGATGAATGCTACATCTCCATCTATATCGCTATCTCCTGAATTTGCTGGGTTGGTTTTCATGCCAACATTAACTCCATCACAAAAAAATCCCTGTACTGTGGAAATTCCACCTTTTAGTGAAAATAGATTAAACATTTCTCATCTCCTCTGCTTGTTCTGTTTTTCTAATTAATTTTTTGACTTTTTTAATAGCACCTTTTTAGAAAATCATATTTCCCCTAAATCTTTAGTTTTAAAGATATAAAGCAGTACAACTAAATGTCGCTCAATAAAATTTTTGACTGTTTTATCAAGAATAAATGCTTTCTTGGTAAAAATATCTTAATGAGTGGAAGTTTAAAAGGTACTAAGAGAACATATAACTCATTACTTAGAGTTATATGTGGTTTTGGATTTTCACTCCATCCAAGAAATTTTTTAAATCTATTTTGTGAAGCAAAAATAGTAGTCTATGGCTTACGCCTCTATTGTTTGGGCAGTAGCTTTAGCTGCTTTTTTCTTCATAGTTCTAAGTGTAGAAGCAGCAACTTTAATTTTTTTTCTTGTTCCATCTTCTAAAGTAATTTTGACACTTCTTAAGTTTGGTAGTTGTCTTCTTTTTGTTTTATTGTTTGCATGAGATACATTGTTTCCAACCAACGGACCTTTTCCTGTTACATCACATCTTCTTGCCATGTTATACCCTTTTATGATTATTATCTAAGTGATTTACAGAGGCTAATTATCAGCGTCTGAAAAAAGTTTTGCGATTATAGTCAAAAATTGCTTAATTGATGGTAAATTTAGAATGGATAATTTTTACTAATGATTTTCTAATACTTTTATGTCATAATATCAATATTAATATTTTAGGAACTTTTAATGAGATTATTTTTACAATTTATTATAATGACACTATTGTGTTCTTCTCAAAGCATAAATGAACAGTTAAAAGAGTTGGAACATGCACCACCTAAACAGAGGGTCAAACTTATGAACCATATTAAAGAGCAATTAATTTTAATGAATCAGGAGCAGAGAACTCAAACTATAAATAAATTAAGAGCTAAACTTCAACCACAAACTCAAATAGAGACTCCTCAGAGAGTACCAATAGAAATGAGAAATAATATAGTTAATCTCCCACAAATAAATATAGAACATCAAGAGTTACAACAACATATTATCGATATTAAAAATCATCATATAAAAAATAATATTCCATCTTATATAGAACAACCAGTAGTTTCTCAACCAACTGTTCAAACTACTAACACCCAACAACAACCAGTAGTTTCTCAACCAACTATCCAAACTACTAATACCCAACAACCAGTAGTTACTCAACCAGATACTCAATTAGGTAGGGGACGATAAAATGTATAAAATAATAAAACTTTTTTTACTACTCTCTATAACACTTGTAGCTTATACTGATATGGATATGGATGGTGTTGATGATAAAAATGACCAATGTCCAAATACATCTCTAACCGAATTAGTTGATTTAACTGGATGTACTATCAAAGAGCTAAAATCTCCACATCACTTTGATATAACTGTTGGATATAACTACTCAAAAGAGACAAATACTACTATTAGTACTTCTTCAATTCAGGCAGATTATTTTTATAAAAATCTATCAATACAACTATCTAGTTCATTTTATAATAGCGATATATATAATATAACAGATAGTGGTCAAAATGATACATATCTAAATGGGTATTATCAACTTCGACCTAGTAATAGATTTTTATTAAGAGTAGGTGGAGGAGTTGCTTTTCCTACTTATAATAATAGCAATAATAAAATAGATTATTCATTAGTACTATATGGAACTTATAGTTATAAGAAACTATCTATACTTGGAAGTATGGGATATACATTAATTGGAGATAGAGATGATAATTTAACTAGTTACTACAATACTCAATTTTATAATATAGGATTAGGATATTATTTAACTAATTCGATTTATAGTAGTATCAGCTACAATAGTATATCAAGTATCTATAATAGTTCAGAAAATATTAATAGCATATCTTTTTATAACTATTATAGTATAGATAATCATTGGTTTTTAAATCTAAATTATACTTATGGTCTAAGTGATTTAGCAATAAAAAATAGCATAGGGGTAAAGGTTGGCTACTACTGGTAAAAATATCAAAATTTTACTAATGGAAGATGATATTGATTTGGGTGAGACAATTCAAGAGATGTTAGAATTAGAGGGGTATAGTGTTATATTGGTCAAAGATGGAGTAGAAGCTTCACAAGTTAGTTACAATACTAAATTTGACCTCTATATATTTGATATAAATGTACCCGAATTTAATGGATTGGAATTATTAGAAGCATTAAGAGATACAGAAGATAAAACACCCACTATATTTATTAGTGCATTAATTGATTTAGAGACTATTGCTAAGGCCTTTTATATTGGTGCAGAGGATTATATCAAAAAGCCTTTTTTCCCTCAAGAGTTACTAATTCGTATCAAAGCTAAATTTAATCAGCAATATAAGATATTATCTTATCAAGATATTACTTATAATCCTAAAACAGGTGAGATATATAAAAAAGATAAACCTATACAATTAAGTAAAATGCAGATGGAACTATTTGCTTATTTTATGAAAAATATAGATAAAGTAGTAAGTAGCTATGATATTATAGAGACTACAAATATTAAAAGTATCTCTGCTCTTCGTGTTGCACTAACTAAATTAAAACAGACAACTAATTTAAATATCAAAAATATCCATGGAGTAGGATACCGACTTGAAACAGGTTGAGATTGAATCCTTCTCCAAAAGTTTTTTTCTATTTTTCTTCTCTATGACTCTGTTAATAGTAGCTCTATTTTATATTAATTCTCAAAAAGAGTTACAAAATTTGGACAAGAAGCTTATATCAAAAATGAATTTATGTAGTTTTACTTTAGATTGCAAAGAGTACAAAATTGATTTTGTTCCAAAAAGTAAACAGCCTACTTTTGAACTATATAAAAATGAGAAAGAGATTTATTCTCTCTATCCTGTAAAAGAGGCTGATGATTTTTTTCTTAAAATATATTTAGATTATAATAATTATATTAAACAGATGAAAGCTATATATAAAGAGTTAGCTTTTTATTTTTTGATTACAATGATAGTTGTGATTATTCTTTCTATACTTTTCTCTTTTTATGCATTAAATCCACTTCGTCAATCACTACTATTAACACGAGAGTTTATACGAGATATTTTACATGATTTCAATACTCCTATGTCAACAATGTGTCTAAATCTATCACTTTTACAACAAGAGTTAGGTGAAAATAGAAAAATCAAACGGATAGAGAGAAGTGTTGAGAATATATTATCATTACAAGATAATCTAAAACATTATTTACTCAATAATATAATGACAATAGAAGATATAGATTTGAAAAAACTTATTATAGATAGAGTTGAGATGATAGAGAAGAACTATCTAAATTTAAATTATAGTATTGATATTTCAGACTCTATTTTTATAAAAAGTAATGAAAAAGCATTAATACGAATATTTGATAATCTTATAAGTAATGCTTCAAAATATAATAAAGAGGGAGGCGAGGTAAATATAAGTTATATAAAAGAGAGTAAGAGTCTAAAAATAGCTGATACAGGTAGAGGTATAGCTAATCCTAATAGGGTTTTTGAACGATTTTATAAAGAACATATTAGAGGTGTAGGTATAGGACTTCATATTGTCAAAAAACTTTGTGATGAATTAGGTATCAAAATTTCTATTCAAAGTAAATTGAATATTGGTACAACTATTCTTTTAAAGTTTTGATATTTACATAAATACATAATTAATTATCTTTTGAGTAGCCTTAACCTCTTTTGGATATAATGTTAAAATTTTATTTAACAGGATTTCTTTATGTTAATAGCTCCAAGTATATTATCGGCTGATTTTGGACATCTAGCTGATGAAGTAAAAGCAATTTGTGAGGGTGGATGTGATTTAGTTCATGTCGATGTGATGGATGGGCATTTTGTACCCAATCTTACTATTGGACCCGTAGTTGTATCTGCTGTTGCAAAATCTGCAACTAAACCACTCGATATTCACTTAATGGTAGAAAACAACTCCTTTTTTGTTGACCTATTCGCTCCTTTGAACCCCGAATATATCTCTTTTCATATTGAAGAGGAGAAACACCCTCATAGACTTATCCAAAAAATTCGCTCATTGGGTATCAAACCTGCAATTGTATTAAATCCTCATACTCCACTAGAAGCTATTGAGTTTTTGCTGGAAGATTTAGATATGGTACTGTTAATGAGCGTCAATCCAGGGTTTGGTGGACAGAAGTTTATTTCTTCTGTAGTGGAGAAATCAAAACGGCTTAAAATTTTAATAGAGAAACGAAATCCAAATTGTCTAATAGAGGTTGACGGTGGAGTTAATAGTAATAATATAGCACTATTAAAAGAGGCAGGAGTGGATATTGTAGTTGCTGGTTCTTTTATTTTTGGTCATACTCATGGTTATTCAGAAGCTATAGCTTCTTTGAAATAAGAGGAGTGTTGTTATGCGAGTTAAAATTTGTGGAATAACTAACTATAGAGATGCTATTACTGCTATAGATGCAGGGGCTGATGCGTTAGGATTTGTATTTTATTCTAAATCACCTCGATATATTGCCCCTACTGATGCGAAAAAAATTATAGATAGATTGCCACCGTTTATTGGTAGAGTTGGTCTATTTGTTAATGAGGGTGTGGATACTATTGATACAATTAGTAACTACTGTAATTTAACAGTTAGTCAAATACATTTTAAAGTAGATGAGAGTTCATTAAAGGCAATAGGTGGACGAGTATTACCTGTAGTTCGAGCAAAAGAGCCTAAAGATATTTTGCAATATAGTGACCGTTATCGTTTAGTAGATGTATATTGTGAGGGTTATGGTGGTAGTGGCAAACGGCTTAATCTTGAGTGGTTTGAAAATATTGATTGTTCCAAAATTATTTTAGCAGGTGGTTTAACACCTGATAATTTACATGAACTCAAAAGATATAACTTTTATGGAGTTGATGTGAGTTCAGGAGTAGAAAGAATAAAAGGTAAAAAAGATTATAAAAAGGTAACCAAATTTATAAAAAATGCAAAAAGTTTATGAGGAATTAACAGTAGCTTTTCGACGCAATCAGGGTCAATTATCAACAGCATCTTATGAAAGAATAGTATCAAAACACACTACACTATTTGAGGATGTAGATACACTATTTATTTTACTTCAAGCAGCAGGTTATCCCATAAGCCAAAGAGGCAATAAATTCATATTAGAAACATATTATAGACCATATAAGAAACAGAAATTTTGTGTAATAGATATAGAGACTAATGGAAGTAAACCAGAAACAGCACAAGTAATTGAAGTGGGTGCTGCAATAGTTCAAGATGGTAAAATCATAGATAAATTTGAAAGTTTTGTAGAGTGTGCATTTATGCCAACATATATTACCAAAATTACAGGGATAGAACCAACAGATTTAATAGATGCACCTAGTAGAGTATCAGTTTTAAGAAGACTTAGAGAATTTATGCAAGATGCCATATTTGTAGCACATAATGCCAATTTTGATTATGGTTTTCTAAATCATTCATTTGAGCGTTTTGGGTTAGGAACTATTGGAAATCCTAAACTATGCTCTATAGATTTAGCGAAAAGAACTATAGAAAGTGAACGATATGGATTAGCATATCTCAATGAAACACTAGGATTAGGTGTAGATGTACATCATAGGGCTTATAGTGATGTATTAACAACAACAAAATTATTAAATATACTATTTGATAATTTACCCAATTATATTAAAACTACAGATGAACTGCTCCGTTTTTCAATCTCTAGCAAAAAAGAACGGAATAAAATAATATCAAAATAGATTTAATCTAAAGTTGTTATAATAGTAAAAATTTATTAAAGGTGAGAGTATGAAAAATAAAAAAATGATTATGTCAGCAGTTATATTAACACTGCTTAGTACAGGGTGTGTTAAACCAACAGAAGAGATTAATACAAATACAGCACAAGGTAGTAGTAATCAAAGTGATGGGACAGTAGTTTATACAGAACAACAACCCACTACTACTTATGAAGAGTCAGCTCCTATTATATATGGTGACCCTACATCAACGACTATACCTAATAACAATGTAATATATGGAACACCAACAGAAGGAGGAGAGGGTAATGTTGTTGCAACAGACCACTATCAACCAGCAGTAGGCAGTTCAATGGGAACAGGTGGTGGTGCATATGGTGTTCCTTCAGGAGGAGATATTTATAATAGTGTAGATGACCCTTATACTACTACGGGTACAAATAATAGTTACTCTACAAATAACTCTTATTCTAATAGTAATAGTAATAGTTATAGTTATACAACAAATACTCAATATTCAGGAGGGGGTATTCAATTGCAAGTTGCAGCACTTAGAGATTATTATGCAGCCCAAGAGTTTAAAAAAGGTTTAAGTTTAGATACAAAATATAGTGCTTATATAAAAAAAGGTTCTATGAACAAAGTAATTATAACAGGTTTTTCAAGTAGAGCAGAAGCAAAAGCTCTAGCAGCTAGACAGTTCCCTGGTGCATTTATTGTTAGTGGTAGTAGTTCATCTTACTCTTCTGCACCATCTTACTCTTCTTCCTCAAATAACTCCTCTTATAGTACAAACAGTTCTTATTCAGCTCCTTCTGCTAATACAAATAGTGGGATAGGTGTTCAAGTAGGAGCATTTTCATCTAAAGCTAGAGCTAGAAATATAGCCCAATCAAAAGCAGGTGGTAAATATACAGCTATAGTCAAAACAGCCCAATCAAGAGGTAGAACAATATATAAAGCAATTATTTTAGGTTTTTCTAGCAGACAGGCAGCCAAAAATGCCATAGCTTCAGGAGAATTTGGTGATGCATTTGTAGTTAGTGTTCACTAAAGGAACAAGTAATCTCCTTTATAAATGTCATTAATAGAAATAATTAAATAAATATTTAAAAAAGAGACATCTTTGTGTTATATTTTCTAAATAATAAAAAAAGGAAAAAAAGATGAACTCGTTTAAATTGTTTACACTAATGTTAATGATATTTCTCTTTGGGTCTAATAATCTATATGCTGCTGACCTAGAGGTTCAGGTTACAAAACAGAGTGATTGGAATAGTGGCTTTTGTTCTGATGTCTCGGTCTCTAATCCTACGGATAACAGAGAAGAGTGGAATATCTCTTTTAATGCAGAGGGGATAATTACAAATCTTTGGAATGCTAATTATTTTCAAAATTCAACCACACTAAAGACAATAGCTCATGGAGTTGGTTGGAATGATTTTGTTGAGCCTCACAGCTCTATTACCTTTGGTTACTGTGCTGATAAAGTTTCAACTACACCTCCTCCATCTCCACCACCTCCAAGTAATGGCGATTTAGAGGTTATACAGACCCCAAATGCTCAATGGGATGGTGGATTTTGTAAAAATGTTCAGGTAAAGAACACTACTGACCATGAGATTGATTGGGAAGTGAATTTTCCTATAAATGGAACAGTGACCACCTCTTGGAGTTCTAATTTTTCGCAAAATCCAGATACACTAGAGGCAACAGCTAGTGGTGTTGATTGGAATAATCTAGTTCAACCTAATGCACAAGTTGAGTTTGGATATTGTGCCAATGAGGTAACTCCACAAGTGAGTGATGCAGATATTGTCTCTAGCGATATGGCAGAGCTTACTTTTAATGCTATTAGATTGGCTAATTCTATAGAGAGTGAGATTACCTCAAATCTAAATCTTATGAGCAGTGGAAGCAGTGGTTCAACTATTAGTTGGACATCAACAAATAGTGCCATTAGCTCAACTGGTGTTGTGACACGCCCTAATTATGAAAGTGAGGATATAACAGTTTAAATGTCGAGGTAATAGATGGTGAAGAGATCTATCTTATGAGTTTGGAGATGAAGTAGAAAAATAAATGGATTTTAGTGTTGATGTAGAGGAGATTATACTCCTCTACTTCTGAAATTTCTCACTCTCCACTCTATATTAAAGAATAAAATTCTACTCTTTAATTACAAAGATTACTCTACGATTTTTTATTCTTCCTTCTTTAGTTTTATTATCTGCTATTGGTTTAGAAGAACCAAATCCTTTGGTTACTAATATATCAGGAGATACACCCTGACTAATCAAATAAGCTTTAGTAGCTTCAGCTCTTTGAGTACTTAGTTTTATATTATACTCTTCTTTCCCACTTTTATCTGTATGTCCTTGGATTTCATATTTGAAGTTAGGATACTTTTTCATCTTTTGAGCTGTATCATTTAATCTAGCTTTACTCTCATCAGTTAATTCACTACTAGCTCTTTTGAATTGAACATTTGTTAATAAAAAAGTTTTTAATAATACCTGTTTTGCTTTTGCTTTTTGAATAGTTTTTTCTTTTTCAATTTTCAATTTTTCTATTTCACTCTCTTTTACCCTAAGTTGCCCCTCTAAATTATTTTTTTCTTCAATAATCTTCTCTTTTAATTTATTATTTTCATCTATAAGATATTGAGATTTTTCTATCTCATTAGTAAGATTCTGTTCTATAGATAGTTTTTGAGATTGTAATGCTTGAAGTTTAGAATTAAACTCTTGTGTAACTTTTTGGGTCTGCTCTTTGGCAGTTGCTAACATTTTAGAAATAGTTGCTTTTAATTCATTAACCCTATTTTCTAGTTGACTTTTTTCATCTATTTGAGTTGTGATATTTTGCTCTAATGATTTAACTCTATCTTCTAGTTTGGCTTTTTCCCCCAAGAGTGCTTGTTCTTTCTCTATTTCTACTGATAGGTTTTGTTCTATAGATGCTTTTTGAGATTGAGATGCTTGAAGTTTAGAAGTAAACTCTTCTGTAATTTTTTTGGTCTGCTCTTTAGCAGTTGTTAACATTTTAGAAACAGTTGCTTTTAATTCATTAACCCTATTTTTTAATTGACCCTTTTCATCTATTTGAGCTGTGATATTTTGCTCTAATGATTTAACTCTATCTTCTAGTTTAGCCTTTTTATCCAAAAGTGCTTGTTCTTTTTCTAGTTCTAATGATAAGTTTTGTTCTATAGATGCTTTTTGGGATTGAAATGCTTGAAGTTTAGAATTAAACTCTTGTGTAATTTTATTTTTCATATCTTTACTATGTATAAACATTTCTGAAACAGTAGCTTCTAGTTTAGCTTTTGCATCTAAGAGTATCTGTTCTTTTTTTAGTTGGGCTGATAGATTTTCTTCTAAACTTTTTTGTTTTGATTGAAACTTTTGAATAGTTGTATTATATTCAACTAAAGCTTCTTGAGTTTTCTCTTTGGCAATTGTTAATATTTTTGCAACAGTAGCTTTTAGCTTATCAATTCTAGTTAATAATTGAGCTTTTTCGTCCGTTTGAGCTGTAATATTTTGTTCTAATGATTTAACTCTATCTTCTAGTTTAACTTTTTCATTTGAGAGTACCTGTTCTTTTTCTAGTTCTACTGATAAGTTTTGTTCTATAGATGCTTTTTGAGATTGAAATGCTTGAAGTTTAGAATTAAACTCTTGCGTAGCTTTTTCTGTTCCATCTTTGGCAATTGTTAACATTTTTGCAACAGTAGCTTTTAGCTTATCAATTCTAGTTAATAATTGAGCTTTTTCATCCGTTTGAGCTGTAATATTTTGTTCTAATGATTTAACTCTATCTTCTAGTTTAGTTTTTTCATTTGAGAGTGCTTGTTCTTTTTCTAGTTGGAGAGATAGATTTTGTTCTATAGATGTTTTTTGAGATTGAAATGCTTGAAGTTTAGAATTAAACTCTTGTGTAGCTTTTTCTGTTCTATCTTTGGCAATTGTTAACATTTTTGCAACAGTAGCTTTTAGCTTATCAATTCTAGTTAATAATTGAGCTTTTTCATCTATTTGAGCTGTAATATTTTGTTCTAATGATTTAACCATTTCCTCTAATTTTGTCTTTTTATCCATAATAGAAAGTTCTTTTTCTAACTCTGATGATAAGTTTTGTTTCAATTTTTGTATGGTTGAATTATATTCAGTTGATATTTTTATAGCATCTTTTTTCGTAACAATAAATATTTTTACAATAGTATCTTTTAGCTTTTTAATTCGCTCTTCTAATTGATTTTTTTGGTTTATTAAATTTGTTTTAGCTAATTGTATCTTA
The DNA here is from genome assembly GCA_964573285.1 of uncultured Sulfurovum sp. Taxonomy (GTDB): domain Bacteria; phylum Campylobacterota; class Campylobacteria; order Campylobacterales; family Sulfurovaceae; genus UBA1140. Next base: position 12,799 of record CAZNJD010000053.1, read on the forward strand.
CTATTTAGATTTGTTTTTTCTGTTAGGAGAAGTTCTTTTGATTTTAATTCATTAGTTAGATTTTCTTTAATTTTTTTATTTTCTTTTAAAGCAATAGCTAATTGGGACTCTACTTTCGCTTTTTGATTGAGTGCTTTTTCTCTTCTTTTTTTATTAAAATCTAACTCTTTTTGCAATTTATTTATTTTATCTTTGAAATTGTCATTATTATATAAGGCACTATTAATTTTCTCCTCTAGTTGATGAATTCGTTGATTACTCTCTTTTATCTGAGATAACAAATCTTGATTTTTATCTTGAAGTAGATTTATTTTTGCTTGTGCTAACTCTAAGGCTTTTTTTTTCTCTTCTACTGTTCTATTTAATTCAACTTTTTCTATATTCAAAGCTTCTATTGCCATAGGTATTGTACTATTGCTAGAGATGGCTTTTGATACTTTTGGAATAGTAATTTCTACATTAGGTATCTCAATATTTTCTGGAGTGATAACTTTAGGTATATCTAATATTACTTGTGGTATTTCTATATTCTTTTGGATAGGAAGCTCTCTATTTTTAACAGTTATTACATTAGTGATAAGTGTTTGGACAGTTGAATTATTATCTTTTGAAATAACTATCTCTTTTGTTTTATTAGTATCCTCTTTTGTTTTATTTATATCTTCTGAAGGTAAAACTACAGTTGAATTATTATCTTTTGAAATAACTATCTCTTTCGTTTTATTAGTATCCTCTTTTGTTTTATTTATATCTTCTGAAGCTAAAACTACAGTTGTATTATTATCTAGTGGAATATCTATCTCTTTTGTTTTATTAGTATCCTCTTTTGTTTTATTTATATCTTCTGAAGCTAAAACCACAGTTGAATTATTATCTTTTGAAATAACTATCTCTTTCGTTTTATTTATATCTTCCGAAGCTAAAACTACAGTTGTATTATTATCTTTTGAAATAACTATCTCTTTTTGTTTATTATGAGGAACTGCTTTATATGAAGCTAAAGCAATCTCTTTTTCCCTTTGGCTATAGCTATTATCTACTAATGAATGTGCTTGTGAACCCTCTTGTAATGTATCTTTTTGTGAATGTCCTTCTTTTTGAGATATTTTTTCTATCTTTATATCTCTTTTTGCTATTTTTACTTCATTACCATTACATTTTTGAAGTAGAAAAAGCCCACCAATAAGTGTAATTGTGATAATCGCCGTATCTCTAATTGATTTATCTTTCATCATAGTCATTAACCTTTATATTTTATCTAATATCATTATATATAATTTTATATTGAAGATTAATTTTTTATCATACAATAATGTAAATTACTTTTTACATGTAACTTAGTTAAATAGTTAAAGAGGCTAAAATAAGATAAAAAATTATTTTTAAGAGTAATGTTGTAATACTCGTCTATTTTTTATAATTATATATTCTGTTAATTTTTGCATTGCCTCTTTATGATTTCGTAAAAACTCTTTATGAGCATTTTTATTACAATAGTTAGTGACTATAAAAATACCTCTTACAGGTATATTAAACTTTTGTGCAACTTTAACCACAGCATAAAACTCCATATTTTCTATCTCTATATTTTTTGATAAATAAGATTTTGCAAGATTGAAATCTGTAGTAATATAGTTAGAAGAGTTTACAAATATTTTATCTGTAATATTTTTTTGTAAAATAGTATTATCTATAGGAGAATAACTATTTGCATTAAAAAAGCTATTTTCTATATTAGTGGCACTATTAGACTCGACTATATCAAATATTTTTTTATTTCCATAAGACCCAGCACTTCCTACAAATAGAATAGATTTTGGTCGATTAGTTATACACTCTTGGGTTAGATTTATACTTATATCTATCAATCCTATTCCCATAGATTTTGCAAAGTTAAACTGTTCACTCTCTCCTGCACAAATTATCATTTATATTCTCACTGCTATTTTATTATCTCGTAAATATCGTTTTAAATCCATTATATCTATCTCTCGAAAGTGAAATATAGATGCAGCCAAAGCAGCATCAGCATCTCCTTTAGTAAATGCCTCTAACATATGTTGCATAGTTCCAGCCCCTCCACTTGCAATTATTGGGATATTTACCTCTTTGGCTATTTGGGAGTTTAACTTATTATCAAATCCTGCTTTGGTTCCATCTGCATCCATTGAAGTTATAAGTAACTCTCCTGCTCCTCTATTGTAAACCTCTTTTGCCCAATATATAGCATCTATCCCTGTGTCATTCCGTCCACCATGTGTAAATATATGCCATTTATTACCAGATACTCTTTTGGCATCAATAGCTACAACAATACATTGAGAACCAAACCGTTTAGCACTCTCATTGATAAACTCTGGTCGTTTGATAGCAGCAGAGTTTATACTTACTTTATCACATCCAACATTAAGAAGATTATAAATATCATTCAATTTTCGTATTCCACCTCCTACAGTCAAAGGGATAAATACCTCTTTGGCTACCTTTCTAACTACATCTACAATGGTATCTCTACCCTCATGTGATGCACCAATATCCAAAAAGGTAATCTCATCAGCACCCTCTTGATTATATCTCTTGGCTACCTCTACAGGGTCACCTGCATCTCTGAGCCCTAAAAAGTTTACACCTTTTACAACTCGACCATTATCAACATCCAAACAGGGTATTATCCGTTTTGCAAAATATTCCATCATTTTCCTTAACTATTCACTAATATTGTGGTAGAATTATAGCTAAAATTAAATCTTAAGTAAGAATTGTGTAAAATGGACAAAATAAAAAAATTATCAGAATTTGCAAATAAACGATTTGGTCAAAACTTTTTGAAAAATGACCATATAATAAAACAAATCATCCAATCGATACCCAATGACAGCTTGGCTGTTGCAGAGATTGGGCCTGGCTTAGGTGATTTAACTAAAGAACTGATAAATGTTCGAAATGTTACAGCATTTGAGGTTGATAAAAGATTATGTGAGCATCTTCAAACTAAATTTGATGAGCCTATCCGTCAAAGCTTATTAAAGATAAAGTGTGGTGATGTTCTCAAGCATTGGGGGAGTGAAGGACTACTAGAAGAGGAGTATCATCTAGTAGCTAACCTACCCTACTATATTGCCACCAATATTATTTTGAAAGCATTAAAAGATAAGAATTGTAAATCAATTTTGGTAATGGTACAAAAAGAGGTAGCTCAAAAATTTTCAGCACAATCTGGCGAGAAGGCTTTCTCGTCTTTAGCTGTTTTGACTCAAACAGTAGGTTATGGTGAACTACTTTTTGTTGTAGGAGCAGAAAATTTTATACCACCACCAAAAGTAACATCTGCTATTCTTTTAATTAGGAAAAAACGGAGTGAAGATAATAAGGGGTTTGAAGAGTTTCTCAAAATTGCATTTAGGCAACCACGGAAAAAACTATCGAAAAACTTATCAATTTACTACCCAAAAGATAAGATTGAAGCACTATTTTTACAACTAGAGATTAAAGAAAATTTACGACCTCATGAAGCTACAACATTTATTTATCATCACTTATATAATAAATTAAAGAAGGATAATATAAATGGAAGAGAAAAAAGCAGAGAATAATAGTTCCCCAAAAACTAAAAAGATAGAAGAGCAAAAAGTAAGACGAGACCGTCCAGATAGACCTAAACGGTCACGAAACCCTCATAGAGTTCCAAAGAGAGAGGTAGAAGTTTCTACTAAGTCAAAAGATAATATTAGCAAAGAGAGTAATAAAACTACTCTAAGTAAAACAAAAGAGATAACCAAACCACAACATCGAAAACAACATAATAATCATTCAAATAAAAATACCCATAAAAAGAAAAATACAAAACGAAACAAAAATAGTATGGGACCACTTAGTACCGATATAAAAACAGCTTTGAAAGCAAATAAGATTGCTAATGAAAAGAGAATGAACCCATGGAAACAGATAGATATATCAAATAGACACAAAATTCGTTTTACTCCTCTTGGTGGATTGGGTGAAATTGGTGGGAATATAGCTGTTATTGAAGATGAAGAGAGTGCTATAATTATAGATGTAGGTATGAGTTTCCCTGATGAGACTATGCATGGTGTAGATATTTTAGTTCCTGATTTTTCATATTTACATAGTATAAAAAATAAAATCAAAGCAATTATAATTACACATGCACATGAAGACCATATTGGAGCAGTTCCATATCTATTCAAAGAGTTAAAATTTCCTATATATGGAACACCTCTTGCTTTATCAATGATAGAAAATAAATTTAATGAACATAAACTCAAAGATGATGTGAAGTACTTTAACTATATTATCAAAAGAGAGATTTATAATATAGGTAGCTTCAAAATTGAGTGGATGCATAATACACACTCTATTGTAGATGCGTGTAGTTTAGCTATTCAAACTAAAGCAGGAACACTTATACATACAGCTGATTTTAAAATTGACCATACACCTATAGATAATCAGACAACTGATTTACAGAGATATGCTTATTATGGTTCAAAAGGTGTTTTGTGTCTATTCTCAGATAGTACCAATTCTCATAATCCTGGATTTACTAAAAGTGAAGCTGTAGTAGGAAAAACATTTGATACACTATTTAGTTTAGCAAAAGGAAGGGTGATTATGTCAACATTCTCTTCAAATACACATAGAATATTTCAAGCAATGGAGAGAGGGGTTAAAGCTGGACGAAAACTTTGTGTTATTGGTCGTTCTATGGAGAGAAATATTGAAATAGCACGGCGTTTAGGATTTGTAGATATAGAAGATAGACATTTTATTGAACCACATGAAGTAAATAGATTTGCAGATAATGAACTTCTAATAGTTACCACTGGTTCACAAGGTGAAGAGATGGCAGCACTCTCTCGAATGGCAACAGATGAACATAGACATATTAAACTTAAACCGAGTGATACTATTATTATATCAGCAAGTGCTATTCCAGGGAATGAGGGTTCTGTATCTTCCCTTATGAATAAGTTGATTAAATCAGGAGTAACTGTTAGATATAAAGATTTTGATAATATTCATGTATCAGGTCACGCAGCACAAGAGGAACAAAAACTTATATTAAGACTTGTCCAACCTAAATTTTTCTTGCCTGTGCATGGAGAGTATAATCATATAGCTAAACATGCTGAAACAGCAGTTAGTTGTGGTGTTAATAAGAGAAATATATTATTAATGAGTGATGGTGACCAAGTAGAAATTACTACAAAATATATTAAAAAAGTAAAAACAATCAAAACAGGTAAAAGCTATATAGACAATCAAAACAATAAAGAGATAAAAGTAGAAATTGTAAATGATAGACAAAAATTAGCCGAAGATGGTATTGTAAATATAGCACTTCAGATTAATAAAGTTAGCAAAAAAATGGTAGGAAAAGCAATTGTTTCGACACATGGACTTGTACCAAACAAAGAGTTGAATAGATTTACTCATGAAATTGAGAATATTATAGATTCTTTTTTGATTAATCTTAAATCTGAACAACTATCATCACCCAAAATAGTACAAGATGAGTTAAGAACATTAATTAGAAAACATATTATTCGTACAAAAAAACGATACCCAATTATTACTCTTGTAATTTTTTTAGTTTAAATAGATAAGTATCTAAAGAAAAATATTAAGCTGTAACTTATATTAATACAAAAACACATTAAAAATTTTTTTTTTAATCTGTTTTTTCTCCTATCCTGCATAAAAACATTGAAAAAATAGCTCTTTTATAATAAAATATTAGGAAAATTTTAGTTAAATAATATTATAATTAAATTATAAAAAATAAAAAATAAATAAAAACAGGATTTAATATGTTAGAATTAACCCCGATAATAATAAGCTTAATAATAATTTTGTCAGCCATCATAGGTATAATAATTGGTACACTCCTTTCTAAATCTAAAGATAATGATATAGATGGTTCTCAGTCCAATCATACTTTTCATATTGATAGTGCAACAGGTATTGTCTCAGATGTAACTTAAATACTCTCTCTCATATCAACTATGCTATAATTATGATAATTTAATACAAAGAGAATTTATGCGACTCAATAAATATATATCACATAATAGTAAATACTCTCGTCGTGATGCAGACAAACTTATCGAAGCAGGTGAAGTAACAGTCAATAGAAAAAAGATGACTAATTTTAGTTATATAGTTCAAGGTGGTGACCATATTGCTGTTAAGTCTATTCCAATTAAAGAGAGAACTGAACTCACTATGATAGTTTATAATAAACCCAAAGGAACACTAGTTACTAAAAAAGATGATAGAGGACGAACTACTATCTATCATAAATTACCTGGAAAATTTAGACATTTTATACCTATAGGACGATTAGATTACGCTTCTGAGGGTATGCTTATTATGACAGATTCGCCAAGAGTAGCTGAAGTGATGATGCGTTCAGGACTAGATAGAACTTATAATATCAAAATAGATAAACCTTTAACCCCAGAGATGGAGGAGGCAATGCGTGAAGGTCTAGTACTAGATGATGCTAGAGCAGGTGGACATGAAAAAAGTAAAATCTATAGTATGGAGTTTGAGCCATTTATTAATTATGAGATTAGAGGTGTAACAGGAAAGTTTACTAAACTTAGAGTTACTATAGCAGAGGGCAAAAATAGAGAGTTGCGTCGTTTTTTTGGTCACTTTGAAGCTAATATATTAGACCTAAAACGAGTTGCTTTTGGAGGAATAGAGTTAAATAACCTACCAACTAACAAAACTAGATATTTTACTCGTAGAGAGTATGATGATACACACAAATTTCTAAAAGCAATGCAAAAAAAAGAAGCACAAGATAAAAAAGAAGCACAAGATAGAATTAAAGAGTAGTACTATTCATAATCTCTTTTTTTACTTTTTTCTTTTTGAATGAGTTCTATAAATATTAACAGTCCAGCCAACTCAATAAAACTTTCTCGTATCTCATATTGCATATTTAAAAAGCTATAGATATGATAACAAAATATAGAGATAGCTGTGGCTATTACTATAGTAGCAAAATGAAGTTTAAGCCAAATAGTGCTTTTGGCTTTTGATAAATAAAATCCAAAAACAGTAAGTGCAAAAAAATGTGTTACCATATCAAACCATACTCCTATATCATTATAAAAATAGAGTTGAAAAGTAGAGGCAAAAAGAACTACTAAAATAGTATGAGGATTTATATTAAAATATTTTAATATTTTAAATTGATGTAAATATGGAAATATCTTATAAAAGAGTGGAATAAAAACCACAAAAGTATAGATACAAGAATAGATAATAGAACTAAATAGATTAGCATCTACTAGATTATGCAGATTAGTCTCTTGTTGCAGATTATATTCTATAAAATACTCTGATGATGGAAAATGAAATAGTTGTTGTCCCCAACTTATCTCTTCCATTCCTGCCAAAAATGCTAAGATAGAAAATATAACTATGGCTAATTTTTCATATCTATTAAATTTATAACTATATAAAGTATAAAAACCATATATAAAAGTTATAAAAAGAGAGAGAGTTCCGACACTTTCAAAAAAACTATCTTCATGACTCATTTGTTGAAGTAGATGCTCATATCCTGAAATATAAGTAGTTGCAAGGATTGTACCAATAGAGATTAGGTATAATATCAAAACTAGTTTAAAAAGAATTTTATTAATATTTAACATGATTGTATATTATCATAAATTTAATAAAAATATATTATAATTAAAATAACAAAAGAGGGAGATGATGAAAAAAGTAAACTTATTTATCGTTCGTTTTTTACTGTTCTTCTATTTAACTTCTTCTTATCTAAGTGCCACACATATACATAAAAATATTACACAGCAACATAATGATTGCAAAGTATGTATAGTTGTTAAAAATTTACACTCTCCAGATATACCACATATAAATATTGATTGTTTAAATTGTGATAACTATTATGATAAAATCATATTTAATCAAATAATAGTTACGGCTATTATACTAAAAGGATTTAACTCTAACGCTCCTCCTAAACTCTCCTAAAATCAAACAACAACTATTACCAAAAATATAATTTAGGAGAAATTATGCAAAAAAATATTGTAGGTCTCTCTATTCTAACAGCTCTAATGCTTCATGCAGAAGATAGTAGTTTAGAAAAGAGAGTTGAGTCACTAGAAAAGGCTCTAAAAGCCAACCAGGATAGACTTCTACAAGAGAAGATGCAAAAAGCGATAAGCAGTAGCGATAGCTTTAACCAACAGGCATTTGTACCTGATATTGCGTTTATTGCCAATATGAGTGCAGTAGTGCGAGATATTAGCAATAAGAAATATAGTGATTACGCTATTGATGGGTTTATAGATAAAGCAGGTGAGATACCTTTTAACGAAAAAAGAGGTTTTAATCTAAACTATGGAGAGATGGAGATTAGCTCTACTGTTGACCCCTATTTTGATATTGATACAGCACTTCATATCAAAAAAGAGGGGCTTCATATTGGTGAGCTTTATGTGACAACCAAATCTCTACCTTATGGATTTAGGCTCAAAATGGGTAAGTTCAAAAGTGAATTTGGGCGAATAAACTCCAAACATCAACACAGCTGGAGATTTTCAAATATCCCTTTGGTTTTTGAGAGTTTTTTTGGGGCAGGAGGTTTAGGAGATGAAGGGGTACAGTTAACTTATACTCTACCAACTGATACCTATCTAATGGCAGGATATGAGGCGATGCAGGGGGCAAATGGGCGAAGTTTTGGAGAAGATGATGCCAATAGTCTGCATATTGGGTATCTAAAAAGTGGGTTTGATATAACAGATAGTAACTCCCTTTTGCTAGGGGCTACCCTAATGCATGGAGATAATCCAAACGGTCAGACAGATATATATGGTGCTGATATAACACTTAAGAGTATCTTTGATAGCTATAGCTCTTTGACATGGCAATCCGAACTGCTCTACCGAGATAGAGATTTACAAAATGACAAAATAGCCAAACAAGCAGGTGCTTATAGTGAGCTAGTTTATGGATATAACTCAAATTGGGCTATGGGT
>CAZNJD010000054.1:0-8836 GCA_964573285.1 uncultured Sulfurovum sp.
AAAAATTAATAAATTAACAATTTAATAATAAAGTTTAAACTATAAATTAAGTTTTAAAATGTTAAAATTGAACATAAACTAACTAAATAGATTTGATTTTATTATTTAGACAAAGAGAAAATAGTGTATTATGGTAAACAGAATAGTTCAAGTAGTGATTATTCTAATAGTTATAAAAATAACTCTTATCAATATAATAAGGATATTCTTGATGATGATTATACTAAAGAACTTTCATCACAAGTTGTAGATAAACTCGATACCCATATAAAAGAGGATTATTTCTCCTCTTTTTTTGATGCCTTCTCTTTTACTCTTCTATCTTTTATATCTTCATAATCTCTATGTTCTTGTATTTTTTTAAGTCTTTGTCTCTCTGTTAATCTTAGTTTCTCTTTTAATGCTTTCATTGCAGGTTTATGTGTACCTTTTTTACAAGGAAAAGATACATTTGGAGTTCCTGTATTATAGATTATCACAATAGCTTTCCCATCATATTTTACATTTTGCATTTGTGAATAATAATACTCATTACACTCTCCAGCACCTTTTATATAAGCACATTTTTTATTTTCTGGAGCTTTTTTAGGGTCTATTAGATTAAATTCAGTAGCACCTTTACAGATACTGAAATATTCACGAGACAAAATCAAAAATTCCAATTTTTTTGTTTTGATAACAGTTTTTTTAGGAGCTCTTTTTTCTAATAGAGGATAATCAAATTTTGTTACATTTGTAGGAAATGAAAAAATTTGAGGTTCTGTATCGAACTCTTCATCTTTATTAGAAAAGCTTTGTATATTATCTCCCTCAAAAGTTACCTCTTTTTTGATACCAGCTATAATTGCCTTTTCAAAAGCTGTTAATCTCTCTTTGGCTATTTTGGGAAACCAAACATAACTTTTTCTCGCAAAGATAAGAAATGGAATATAAAGTAGTGTAAAAAACACACTAGCCAATACCCACCAAAAAGTTCCAAAAGCAATACCTAAAAGTATCAAAAAAATAACAGCAATAGAAATCCATACAAATCTCATTGGATTAGACCAGAAAAAATAGTACCAATTATCAAAAAATTCTTTTCTTTTTATCTTCTTACACTCTTGTTTATTAGTATAAATCGTTTTTTTACTATTGAAAAAAGCTTTTATTCTTATACCTTCAAATATAAGAAGTGCAGTTACAGCCACAGTTATTAATATATAAATAAGCATATTCATTTTTAACCCCAATTTTTAATGAAGTATAACAAAAAGTAGGTTAACAAAATACTTAAAAATAAAATAAAAACAAAATATAAAGTTTTTTAAAGCTTGATGAACTTAATATATTTTTTGATACAATTCCAAAATCTAATTTCTATAGGGTGTTATATATAATGAAAAATCTAATTATCGTTGAGTCCCCAGCAAAAGCCAGAACTATCAGTAATTTTCTTGGAAAAAACTATAAAGTTGTCGCATCAAAGGGTCATATTCGTGACTTGCCAAAAAGTTCTTTTGGTATTACTATTGAAGAGGATGGTACATTTACTCCTAAATATTCAATTCCTAGAGAGGTCAACCCAACAGTCAAAGAGTTGAAAAAACTAGCAAAAGAGGCAGAGACTATCTTTATAGCAACAGATGAAGATAGAGAGGGAGAAGCAATTGGATACCATATTGCTATGGCAATAAAAAAAGAACCAACCACCCTACCAAGAATTGTTTTTCATGAGATTACCAAAACAGCCATCAAACATGCCTTAGAGAACCCAAGAGCTATTGATATGGATTCAGTTAATGCTCAACAAGCAAGAAGATTGCTAGATAGAATAGTAGGATATAAACTTTCTCCTCTATTAGCAAGTAAAATCCAAAAAGGTTTAAGTGCAGGACGAGTTCAAAGTTCATCTCTCAAAATTATAATAGATAGAGAACGAGAAATAAAGGCATTTAAACCAGAAGAGTATTGGACTATTGATGGTTTATTTGAAAAAAATATAGAAGCATCTATTTTTGAATTTAATGGACTCAAAATAGAGAAACTAACCATAAAAAATGAAAAAATGGCTACTCAAATTGTGCAATCTGCTACCAAAGAGAGTTTCGTAGTTGAGTCATTAGAGAAAAAGGAGAGAAAAAGCAAAACTCCACCACCATTTATGACCTCTACTTTGCAACAGTCAGCATCAACACAACTTGGATTTTCACCCAAAAAAACCATGATGGTAGCCCAAAAGCTATATGAAGGTGTAAAAACTGATAAAGGCAATATGGGTATTATCACATATATGAGAACAGATAGTCTCAATCTTGCGAAAGAAGCAGTAGAAAAAGCAAGAGAATATATAAATAATAGTTTCGGAAAAGATTATCTACCTACAAAACCAAATCTATATAGTAGTAAATCCAAAGGAGCTCAAGAGGCACACGAAGCAATTCGTCCAACTATGATAGATTTTACACCTATGATTGCCAAAGATTATCTCGGTGCTGATGAGTTTAAACTATATAGATTAATATATAACCGTTTTTTGGCATCTCAAATGACTCAGGCACGATTAGAGTCTCAAACACTACTATTTAAAGGTCAAAATAGTACATTTAAAGCAAGTGGACGAAAACTTTTATTTGATGGTTTCTATAAAGTAATAGGTTATAGTGAAAAAGATAAACTCCTTCCTATTTTAAAAAAGAGTCAAAAAGTAACACTCAATGATATAAAATCCGAACAACACTTTACAGAACCACCTGCTAGATATAATGAAGCAAGTCTAATCAAAAAATTAGAATCATTAGGAATTGGACGACCAAGTACATATGCACCAACTATAAGTATATTGCAGACACGAAAATATATAGAGATAGAGAAAAAACGAATACACCCTACAGAGATAGCCTTTACTGTTATTGAGATGCTAGAGGAGCATTTTGCAGAGATTGTAGATAGCTCATTTACATCCAATATGGAAGCTCAATTAGATGAGATAGATGAGGGTAAACTAGATTGGCAGAAACTATTATTAGAATTTTATGAGCCTTTTATAAAAAAAATAATGGATGGCAAAGCTAATATTAAAAGTAAGAAAATCGCAATCCCAACAGGTAAAATGTGTCCGAAATGTGGTAGTGAACTCTTGCGACGAAAAGGGAGATATGGTGAGTTTATAGCATGTAGCAACTTTCCAAAATGTAAATATACCACTGATTTAGATGGAAATACCCCACCAGAACCTGAAAAAACAGATATTAAATGTGATAAATGTGGTGAGTTTATGGTAATCAAAGATAGTAAAAGAGGTAAGTTTTTGGCATGTTCAGCTTATCCAAAATGTAAAAATGCGAAACCATTAGTCCCACCAAAAGAGCTAAAAATGCCATGTCCAAAATGTGGTTCTAAAATCTTAGAAAAAGAGGGCAAAAGAGGTAAATTCTATGGTTGTAGTAATTATCCAAAATGTAGATTTATATCTAATGGTAAACCCCAAGAGTGGAAATGTCCAACTTGTGGAGGAATGGTTGTGCATAAGATACTAAAAACAGGTGAATTTTATGAGTGTATAGAAAAAACATGTAAATATAAAGAGAGAGTACCAGAAGATAAGCTCAAACAGAAGAGTTAACTCTCTTCTTGTAATTCCTTTAAAAATATAGTATAATTCAATATTTATTAATATAATAACACAAACTTTATTTAGAAAATTAATTATATTATATATTTATACAAAGGGGATATTTATCAATGTGTAGTATTTTAGGTTATTATAATTCAAATCAAACATTTGAAGAGATTGAAAATATAAATAGAACACTAACTCATAGAGGACCTGATAACTCATCATTGGTAGAGTATCAGTTTGGAGAGAACAAACTATTTTTGGGACATAATAGATTAGCTATTCAAGATTTAGACCCTATTGCTAATCAGCCTATGCAGACAAATAGATTTGCGATAGTATTTAATGGAGAGATATATAATCACTTAGAGTTGCGAAAGAGATGTAATATATCATCTTGGCAAACACGAAGTGATACAGAGACACTAATAGTACTTTTTGAGCAGTTTGGTATAGAAAAAACACTCTCTATGCTTATAGGTATGTTTGCTATTGCTCTTTTTGATAAAAAAGAAGATGAACTCTATCTTATTCGTGATAGAGTGGGAATTAAACCTCTCTATTGGACACATCAAAATGGTGAATTTGTATTTGCTAGTGAACTTAAAGGATTTGCTCCATATCTCAAACAAAATCTTAGCGATAAATCACTTATACAGTTTATGAGTTTTGGATATACTCCTGCAAATGGTAGTTATTATAAAGATATTTATAAATTAAAAGCAGGTCACTATATTAAATTTGATGGCAATGGTGTTTATCAGACTAGATATTGGCATTTGCCAAAAGGCAAAATAGATATAGAGTATGAAGGAGCAGTTGATGAGGTAGAGAGACTTATTCGTAGTTCTATAAAATATAGACTTCTATCTGATATAGAGGTTGGAAGTTTTTTTAGTGGGGGGATTGATAGCTCTTTAGTAAGTGCTATTATGCAAGAGCAAAGTAATCAACCTATTAAAACATTTACTATAGGATTTAAAGATAAGGATTATAATGAAGCTATCTTTGCCAAAGAGGTAGCCAAACATATAGGAAGTGACCATTATGAACAGATATTTGAGGTTAATGATGTTATCTCTCTAATGAGTGATATGGATAAATATTATGATGAACCATTTGGTGATGCCTCTGCACTACCTACTATGTTATTATCCAAATTTACCCAAGAGAAAGTGAGTGTAGTACTAAGTGGTGATGGTGGAGATGAACTATTTTTGGGATATGATAGATATTTCTTTGTATATAGATATTATTATCTTTTACGAAAATTTCCTCAATTTAGTAGAGATATACTCTCATTTTTATTTAGATACTCTAATCAAGATAAATTAGAAAAAATGGCATATCCTATAAAACACCTAACCCAAGAAAACTTATACTCAACTATAGCTTCATATACTAAACCTTGGATGATAAACTCTATGTTTAATATAGAGTTTGTACGAGAGAGTTTTCAGGAGTCTAGTTATTTGGAGTTTCAAGAGATAATCAATTTTGATAATATAGACCCATTTGAGAACTTTTCCAAGATAGACTTTTATCGCTATTTACCTGATGATATATTGACTAAAGTTGATAGAGCTAGTATGAGATATTCACTAGAAGCTAGAGTACCTCTATTAGACCATAGATTAGTAGAGTTTGCTTATACTTTGCCAACAGAGATAAAACTAAAAAATGGTGCTAAATCCATACTCAAAGATGTTTTATATAAACATATACCACAAACTCTAATAGATAGACCTAAAATGGGGTTTGCTGTTCCTCTTAAAAAGTGGTTTAGAGCTGAGATGAAAGATATGCTTCAAGATAAAATCGAATCATTGGATGAACGATTTAACAAAGAGTATCTGAGAAAATTATTTGAGCAACACCAAAAAGGTAAAAACTATGAAGCTATATTTTGGAATTTAATGAGGTTATAATGCAGAAAAAACTTAGTATATTAATAAATGATTTAGATAGTGGTGGAGCTGAAAGAGTAGTCTCTATTTTATTAGATATGTTAAAAACTAAATATGATATTACTCTATTTGTACTACATAATATTATCTTTTATGATATTCCAAAAGATATTAAAATAGTAGTAGTTGGAAACTCTAAACTATCAGATAGTGGATTGATTAAACTACTCAAACTGCCATATTTAGCATGGAGATATAAAAAACTAAATATAGACTCTCATATATCTCTCTCCTTTTTAAGTCGTTCTAACTATATTAATATATTGGCTAAACTATTTGGAATAAAAAGTAAAATAATAGTAGGTGAAAGAGCTATGCCATCACTTCAGTATAATCAAGGTTTTCAGGGTCAAATCAATAAATTTTTAATAAAAATACTCTATCCCAAAGCTGATTTGGTTTTTGCTAACTCTAAAGGGAATGCCCTAGATTTGGAAAAGAATTTTAATATAAAAGATATAAAAGTAATAAATAATCTATTTGATATAAATCAAATAATAAAATTATCCAAAGAGAAAGTCAAACTAAAAGATGGATTTAATTTTATAACTATTGGGAGAGTAGATGAGGGGAAAAATCATCAATTACTAATTAATGCTATAGCAAATATTAATGCCAATCTATATATTATAGGTGATGGTATTCTTATAAATAAGTTAAATCAACAGATAAAAGATTTGAGTTTAACCAATAAAGTATTTTTATTAGGAAAACAAAAAAATCCATACAAATATCTATCAAAAGCAGACTGTTTTGTATTTGCATCAACTCGTGAGGGATTTCCAAATGTATTAGTAGAAGCTTTGGCATGTAAATTAGCTCTAATTAGTACAGATTGCCAAAGTGGGCCAAGAGAGATATTAGCACCTGATACTGATATATCATTTCAACTATATAATCGTATAGAGTTAGCCAATTTTGGTATCTTGACTCCAGTAAATAGATTAGAAAGTACAATAGAAGCCATGAACCTAATTAAAAATAGCACAAAACTATTAAATAGTTATAAAAATAGAGCAATACAAAGAGCTATGGAGTTTGATAAAGATAGAATTATAAATGATTTTATTAATATAATTGAGCAATAGTTAATATATTTTTAGTATAATCACTTTATGAATAGAGAAATATTTTTATGTGCCATCAATAATATTTTGAGTGGTACTTGCAAAGAAGATTGTAAATTTTGTACACAGAGTGTTCGGTATCATGCTGATATAGAACGATATAACTATAAATCTATAGATAAAATTATAGATGAGGCAAAACAGGCTAAATCAAATGGGGCATTGGGGTATTGTCTTGTAACAGCTGGTAAAGGTCTTGATGATAAAAAGGTAGATTTTGTAGCTAGAATAGCACAAGCAATTAAAAAGGAGGTCAAAGATTTAAATTTAATTGCATGTAATGGAACAGCTACTCTTGAACAACTTAAATTCTTGAAAGAGCATGGAATAGATAGCTATAACCATAATCTGGAGACATCCAAAGCATATTATGAGACTATTTGTACTACACACTCATGGGATGAGAGGTATCAAACTTGCCTAAATGTTAAAGAGATAGGATTGCAACTATGTTGTGGTGGTATATGGGGAATGGGTGAAAGTGATGAAGATAGAGAAACTCTTTTACAAGCTATAGTCTCATTAAATCCAGAGTCAACACCATTAAATTTTTATATTCCCAATCCTGCTTTACCTATCAAAAGTAGAAATATTGATAAAATAGAAGCACTAAAGATTATAAAAAGGGCAAGAAAGCTTCTTGGAGATGATAAACTACTAATGGTAGCAGGAGGTAGAGAGCTTATTTTTGGAGGAGATGAAAAAGAGATGTTTGATGCAGGGGTTAACTCTATTGTCATAGGTAATTATCTTACAACTACAGGGGATGCACCTTTAAAAGATATAACTATGTTGGAAAAAATAGATTATAAGGTAGCAACTAGTTGTAATGGATAGTATTGTTACCCATATATTAGCACTATCTCTACTATTGGTATTTTCTCCATATATATCTAGGTTTCTAAATTTACAAACAGCCCCAATAGAGATTATCATAGGTTCTCTATTAGGATATATAGGTTGGATAGGTGGAGGTGAAAGTAATGAAGGAAGTCACTATTTTGACCTTGTAGCAGAGGTTGGATTTCTATATTTGATGTTTTTGGCAGGATTAGAGATAAACCTCAAAAGTATTTTCAAAATACCCAAAACACATATCTTTAAATCAATTAATTTTTTGATTGTTTTAATATTGATTACACCTATTATTGGTCATTTTATTTTTAGGTTCAATTATATTATAACTGTAGCACTGCCTCTCATATCTGTGGGACTTCTTGCTACCCTATCCAAAGAATATGGCAAAGCTAATTGGATAAATATAGCACTACTTGTTGGTGCTATTGGTGAGGTATTAAGTATAACAGCTTTGACTATTTTGGAAGTATCAATTTCGGTTGGTTTTGGTAAGGAGTTTATATATAAAATATCTATTTTATTTATATTTTTAGTAGCTATTTTACTATTATACCATCTATTACGATTGATTTTTTGGTGGTATCCCGAACTCAAAAATAAGATGATGCCTCCTTTAAATAATAATAATCAAGACTTTAGAATAGCTATAGGTATCTTCTTTTTTATGATAGTTATTATGAAGATAGTTCATTTGGAATTAGCTTTTGGTGCATTTATTGCAGGACTTTTTATCTCTACATTTTTCCATCACAAAAAACAGTTAGAGAATAAGATTACAAGCTTTGGATTTGGTTTTCTAATACCTATCTTTTTTATTCATGTTGGAGCATCTTTTGATTATAGCTACTTTTTATCATCTATTGGTATGGCAATCAAAATTTTAATAGCTATGATAATAATCAAACTATTAGCATCATTAACACTAACTAAACTTTTAAAATTAAAAGAGTTGATGTTACTATCTCTATCTCTTTCTATGCCATTAACACTATTAGTCGCTACAGCAACAGTAGGTTATGGAGCAGGTATAGTTGATGATATAGAGTATAATGCTTTGATTTTAGCTAGTATTTTAGAAGTTATTCTATTTATGATAACTATTAAGTATATTGCTAAAGAATAGGTTATATTTACTCCTTTTCAAGAGGGTTAATAACAGTTAATCAAAAACTTATCCAATCTTGGTTATAATGGTCTGAAATGAATAAATTATTATCAATAAAAGAAGCAAGTAAACTCTTAGGAGTATCAGAATCAACACTAAGAAGATGGGAAAAAGAAAAAAA
>CAZNJD010000055.1:0-71235 GCA_964573285.1 uncultured Sulfurovum sp.
TCAAAAGCACTAAAGCTATCTTTTATCTCCATTGTGGTTATAAACCCATTTCCAAATAGCTTTTGGAGGATGCTAAAGTTTCCATTTAATCTATTATCGGTATAGACCAAATATCTTAGTTTGCTATAATCGGTTCGTACATTTAGGTCAACCAAATTTTCAGGTGCATCTCCAGTCAAAAGCAGACTCTTTATATAATATAAAATCATATCGGTATTATAAATCGTCTCTTTTACTCTTCTGTTAAATCTATAATGGTTATACCAAGCATCAATATCTACTGAACTCATATCCAAACTATAATAATCAATAATCTTTTGTAACTCCTCTTTTGTCACCCCCACAGCATTATTAAATAGATACTCATTGGTGATATTTGTTCCGATATTGCTTCCACTTGTTACATCATACATCGCTAGAGGGCTAACACCTGTTATAAACATCTTTTTTATAGCTGAACCATTATCACTTGTTCCAGCTTTTAGAAGTTTAAAAAACTCTTTATAAATCGCTTCATCTTTGCTACTAACTAACTTTTTATAATCACTCTGACTATGCATTAGCAAATTATTTATAAAATTATCATACTCATCTATCATTATATAGATAGATATACCTTGATATTTTAACTGTTTTAGAATGTAATAGAGATTTTTATGTGCATGTTGCTTTTTATCTATAGAGAGATTGATTTTATACTTTTGTAAAAATACCTCCATATCCACATTACACAGATGACTAAAATTTTCATTAATATCACCCTTTGTACTAACAGCACTAAAATCAAACTTTAAAATATGATAACTACTTGCCTCTTTGGTTCTATTATTTAAAATATAAGTCTCTTGGAAAATCTCTTCAAACTCATTTTTGTAATATATATCATAATAAAATGCCAACATATTTAAAAACAGAGACTTACCAAACCGTCTAGGACGAATAAAAAACAGAAAACTTGGCATCATCTCTATTTTTGGTATAAAATGAGTCTTGTCTATATAATAAAAATTTTCTAACTTTATTTTTCTAAAGTCGCTCTCTCCGTAGGGTATTTTTTTCATTTTTTATCCTTTATTCTATCAAAATAAGATAAAAGCTTTGCATTTATAATTGTAATCTACAAACCAAAAATGATAATATAAAAAATATATGTTAACAATACTATTTGCGAAAAACTAAATAGAATTTTTCAATCTCTTCCCCATATATAGAAAAAGGAAACTCCTCAAGTAGCTTTAAATTTGTAAATTGAGTTAGCTCTTCTATTCTATGATAGTACTGTATAATCATATCTTGAGACTTTTTAAATCTTTCTCCATCTTTTTCAAATAGTGTAAATTCTGAATAGTATTTATTGTCTTTAAAACTGCTATCTATGGTGACAAATCTCGTATTATCATCACGAACATATGAACCTACTGCTAACTCTTCAAATGCGTATAGTGAGTTAATATCACATATAAAATAACCACCATCTTTTAATCTCTCTTCTATACATCTCATAAATCTTTTAAGTTCTTTTGTATTTAGGTAGTTTACCATATCAAATACTGCTGTTATCACTTGAAATTTTTTATCCAATTTACACAAATCTATACATTTAGCATTTATACCTTTGCTTTTAGTCGTTTCTACCATTAGAGGGCTTAAATCTATCCCCATAAGTTTTGCATTTGGGAATTGGTTAGTTAGTTGTCTTAGAAACTCTCCTCTACCACATCCTATATCTAGTAGTGAATTAAACTCTAGTGTTTGTAGGGTAGAGAAGTAGTTTTCATATAGTTTAGGAGTAACCTCATTGACACCTAATAAATCCTCTACCTTTGAGTATAAATCAAGAGCCTTATGCACGGCTTTTTACCACGCCGTTTATCTGCTCATATAGAGATAAGATTTCATCTTTTTTAGCGTAGTAGCTATTTTTATTGGCTATAAGCTGTGCAGATGAATTCATAATATCTTCAGCTACTTTGAGTCCGTTTTCTCTCATGGTTGCTCCAGTTTCTACTATATCTACAATAGCATCAGAGAGTCCTACTAGTGGAGCTAATTCTATAGAACCATATAGTTTGATAATCTCAACTCCAACAGCTTTGGATGCAAAATATTTTTGAGTTATATTTACCATCTTGGTAGCTATTTTAATATTTGGTTTACTCCAATCAAGCTCATCTTCATTTTTAATTCCAATAGCAACTTTGCATCGTCCTAAATTCATATCAAGAAGTTTAATAATATCTAACTCTTTTTCAGTTATCACATCAAGTCCAACAACCCCAATATCAGCTGAACCATGCTCTACATAGGTTGGTACATCTTGGTTTCGTACATTTAGAAAACGAAAATTCCCAACTTCCATAATAAGCTCTCGCCCTTCAAACTTAAACTCTCCACCAAATATCTCTGAAAATATCTCCAAAGTCTCTTCTGCAATTCTTCCTTTTGGAAGTGCAACTGTTAACATCTTAGTCCTTTAATGCGTTTTTAATACCCTTAAAAATCAATTCTTCATCAAATATAGCATTATCAAAAAATGAACTGATTAACTCTCCATCACCACCTGATATATATATCTTTTTATTGTTTTGACTTTTCTCTATGAGCATTTTTATTGATGCGATTATACCATAGCTTATCCCATCTTTTGTTGTTTGGGGTAGGGTGTCTAGTGAAATATTTGAATTTAGATTAGTTTTTAGAGCAGGTGAAATATTTGCATAAGCATTTAGATATGCCTCAATACCTGGTAATATAAATCCACCTTGGTATATACCAAGGTTCATTATATCAACAGTAATCGCAGTTCCTGCACTTATGAAAATGCCATCTCTATGAGATAAACATAATGCTTGTCTATCTATTCCCATAGTTGAGTATGCATTTGGTAGTTTGATTTTATCAGATATATCTATCCAATTCTTTAATGAGTTAAATTTAGATTTTAGTTGCTGTTTGACTATGATATAATATATTTTATGGTTGCTATATTTATCTATAGCTTCTTGATGTGTTAGATGTATGACTCTATTACTATTATAAATATGAACTCTACTGTTTCCTATATCCACTAATAACATTATATTTTACCTTAAATTTATAAATTAACAACAAATAATACACAAATTTTGATTAAAATATAATAGATGATAACACAAAGGATAAAGTATGCTAAAATCTATATTAATTACATCTCTGATGGCAACTACTCTATTAATTGCTGATAATACATATTTAGGTATACCAATTATTAAAAATACTCAACATCAAAAAGTAAAGAAATCAAAACTTAAACGAACTAGAAGCTTTAAAAAAGATGACCATCGATATAATAAACGGTATAGAAATTTTGATTATGACCGTAATGGTTATTATAATGATGATGGGTTTTATTTTGGTTTTTTTGATAGAAATGGATATTTTTATAATAATATATATTTTGAATATAATTCTCAATATGGATATACTGATAGATTTTATAGAAGAGGTTATTTTGAACCTTCTCATCATCACTATAGAAGATATACCTATTATAGAGATAATGATTGGAATAGAGTACACCAATATAGAGAACCTGATGTAATCATATATAATAACTATTATGAGAGTCAACCTGAACCATATTATTATGAACCTTATTATCAACCCTATTATTATAGAAGAGAAGGACATGTGATGTCACATCATTATCGTGAAGATAGACGAGATAGTTATAGACGAGACCATGCATATAGGAATTCACACTATAATAATCATAGACACAATTCTCATAGTAGAAGAGACTCTTATGATAGAGAGTATCATAGAGATAGTGGGAGAATAAGTAATCATAGATTTTCAAATAGTAATTCACATAGGAGTCCTATTAGAAGCTTAGGTCATATTCATGATAGAAAATCTTCTGATAAAAAAGGACGATTACAAATTACAAAATAATAAATTAATATTACTTTAAGTAAAAATAGTATATTTTATATTAAAAAGAGGAATTTATTGTGTTAACAAGAGAGATTAAAGAGTATAGAGAGATTAAAGAGAAAGCTAGAACATATTTATGTTATATTATGAGTAGTAATATATCATATAGTTCAGGTGAAGGGAATTTAGAGATGCTTCTTAACAATATGGATGTATTAAAAAGAGCTATTCCCAAAAGCGAGGTTTTATATGCTCTTGATGCTAATGGAATACAAATTACAAATAATGTTTCTCAATTTACAAATTTGAATGGTATTAACAAAGGCAAAGATAAGAGTAGTCGTTCATATTTCTATAATACCAAAAAACAGCATAGATGTGAAATTTCTGACCCCTATCCATCAATAGCAAGTAAACATCTAATTGTAACTGCTAGTTTTCCTATTTATGATATAGATGATAATCTTTTGGTTATTATATGTGTAGAGATTAGTCTTAAAAATATTTTACGAATAGTACATCCTAGTTCAATTGATTCTATATTTGGTAGTGCTAGTAAAGTTATTTATACTATATTTTCTTTGGCTCTATTTTTTGTGTCAATGCTTCTTTTTCTTAAAGGGATTACTAGTTTTGTAGGGTATGGTTTAGATTTTCACAAAGTAGAGATAAATGATATGTTCAAATCAACAATTTTGCTTACTTTATCTCTAGCCATAGTCGATTTGGTCAAAGCAATCTTTGAAGAAGAGGTATTAGGTAAAGAGAAAAAAGATGGTGCTGGAGATACCCACCAGACCATGGTTCGATTTTTGGGTTCTATTATTATTGCTCTATCTATAGAAGCTTTGATGTTAGTATTTAAATTTGCACTCAATGACCCTAGTCAACTTCTATACGCTGTTTATCTGATATTTGGGGTAACAGCTTTAATTATGGGACTCTCTTATTATCTCAAAGTGAGTCATGATAGTTGTGATAACTGATTTTACTCAGTTATCCCATAAAGCTTTAATAGACTCTCTACTTTTGCATCTCTACCTAACCATTGGTGGTAGAGTCTATTCATATCTTCAGAACTTCCTCTGTTTAGAATAAACTTATAATATCCATCTGCCTTTTCTTGATTGAAACTACCATCATCATCCAAACACTCGAAAAATGCATCAGCACTAAGTACTTCTGCCCATTTATAGCTATAGTATCCAGCAGAATATCCACCTGAGAATATATGTCCAAAGCCATTTTGAAATTTATTATAGCTTGGTACTTGTAGTAGTGAGGTTCTTTTTCGTATATCATCTAATAGGGCTTGAACCTCATCTCCTTGATATAGTTTTTGGTGTACTCTTATATCAAATAAACTAAATTCAACTTGCCGTAGTATTCCCAATGCTGATTGAAAGTTTTTACTATCTTTTATTTTTTTTAATAGCTCATTACTCATAGGTTCACCACTTTTATAATGAAAAGCAAACTCTCGTAGTATCTCTTTCTCATAAGCAAAATTTTCCAAAAACTGTGATGGGAACTCTACAACATCCCAAGCTATCCCATTAACTCCAGATAGTGCATGTTGATGACATTTTGAGAATAAATGATGAATACCGTGACCCATCTCATGAAATAGAGTTACCACATCATCATGTCTTAACAGACTTGGATTTTCATCTGTTGAAGCAGGAAAATTACACACTATAAATACTACAGGTAGGTGCCATTTTCCTTGGCTATCAATAAAATGAGTCTGCCAATTATTCATCCAAGCACCACCTCTTTTCTCTTTTCTAGCTTCAAGGTCAAAATATATTCGTCCAGATACTTTACCATCTTTATAAATATCAAATACTTTTGTACTTTTATGCCATATAGGAGTATTGGAAGATTTAAAGTTTATTCCAAATAATCCTGATACGACACTTAATAGACCATTTAGAACTCTAGTTTGTTCGAAATATGGTTTAGTCATATTTTCATCAAACTCAAATTTAGCTTTTTTAAGTTTTTCACTATAGTAAGCTATATCAAAAGGTTGTAGATTACCTATTTCATCCTCTTCCCATGCAAAAGCTTTTAGTTCATCTAACTCTTTGATAGCTTGTGGTTTAGCTAGTTTTACTAATTTTTCTAAAAATTCAATAACTATTAAAGCTGATGGAGCATCTTTGGTAGCTAGTGATAAATTTGTATAGTTATCAAATCCAAGAATTTTAGCTTTTTGGTTTCGTAGAGATAATATCTCATCTATAATTTCTGCATTTTGAGGAGCTCTTGAAGAGTAAGCTTTATATAACTCTTCTCTATATGTACGGTTAATTCCATAAGTCATATATGCTAAATAGCTAGGAATTTGGAGTGTAAATTTATATACTATTTTATCATCTATTTGGGTTTTGGCAAGTGCCAAATCACTATCAGGAATACCAACTACATCTTTTTTGTCTTCTATTATTAGCTCATAAGTACTATTGGCATCAAGTAAATTTTGAGAAAATTTATTAGATAGTTCACTTAGTTTTATATTTATCTTTTCTAACTCTTTTTTCTGTTCTATCGGAAGTTCAGCTCCTGATAATATAAAATCTCTAATATTATTATTTATTACTTTTTTCTCTTCTAAATCATTAGAAGTTATACTCTTTATCTTTTCAAAAAGTTTCTCATTTTGTGCTATTTGACTACTAAATTTGGATAATTGAGGGAGTGACTCTTCATAAGCCTTTTTGGACTCTTCTGAATTATTTACACTATTAAGGTGAGATAATGGTGTAAAAAAAAGCTCTAATTCATTATCCAAATCTTGCATAGGTTTGAGTACCTCTTTGTAGCTAATTTTATCGCTGTTGGTAATCTCATTTATAGTTTCTAGTTGTTTTGCTAATAATTTCTCTAAATTTTTTGGGAACTGTTCTAAGTTATCGACTTTAAATTCGGTAAATTTCATATGTATAATCCTATGGTAATAATTGTGGGGATTATAGCGAAATAATTTTATAGCTTCCTATTTTTTTATCTTATTTAATGCTTGTTTAATATCACTCTCTATCATCTCTTCAGGGATACTACCCTCATAATGAGTATAATATTTTCCATTTAAAAAAAGTATCATTAATGGTAGAGAAAAATTAGGTTTGAGATGTAGTTTTGGAGCTATGAAGTTAGCAAATTTTACACTATTTTTTATATCTTTGGATACAAAAAAGTTTATTTTTTGTGAAGCTATAAATTTATCTATATCTATATCTTTTATATTATTGTCATAAATTAGTGTTCCTAAAATATATAAGTTCTCTTTATACTTTTTTTGTAGATTATTTAGATGTGGTATCTGTCCAATACAAGGTGGACACCATGTTGCTAAAAAGTTTATCAGAACTATTGGTTGCTTTATATTTAAAAAACTATAATAGTTTTGTTTTACTTTGATATTTTGAGTTTGATTTTCCAAATTGGTAAAAAGAAAATTATACTCTTTTATTGGAGTTTGAGTAGGTATAGGTTTTGTCTCTTGAACCTCTTCAGGTATTTCTCGTTTTTGATTATTTCCACATCCTAAAAGAGATATGTTTAGTATAAGTATAAATATATAAAAATTGTTTTTCATTTTAAAGCAAATCTTTACTGTTTTTTAGTGATTATATCAAAAAAATATAAAATAAGTCGGATTTGATGGATAAAAGTAAATTTAGAAGAGAGTGTATAGATGGATTAAAACGAGGTAATCAAGTAATAAATTATCGTTTAGATAAAATTGTAACTCAATTATTATATAAATATATCAAAAAAAGAAGATATAAGGTAGTAATGCTTTATATCCCTTTAAAAATAGAGGTTAATATAGGTAATTTAATTACACAACTACGAAAAGAGGGTATTACTCTTTTGGTTCCATTTATGGTAGGTAAAAGCTTTAGATTGGTAAAATATAGATTGCCTATCAAAATAAAAAAATTTGGTGTAAAAGAACCTAATATATCTAATCTTATTTACAAGAAGATAGAGTTGGCTATAGTCCCAATTATCGGGATGGATGAGTCATTTAGGAGAGTTGGTTTTGGCAAAGGATTTTATGATAGATTTTTCGCAGGGAGTGGAAATAGAGTAGATAGAGTCTTTTTTGTAGGAAGAAAACAGTGCATATCTAAAAATATTATAACTGATAATTATGATGTAAAAGGAAATGTTTATATTACACCAAAAAAAATTTTAAATAATAAAAATAATATATTTAGGGATTTAGGCTCCTTGAAAAGGAGAAAAGATGATAGAAGAGGTATCTATAGTAGCGACAATAGCAGCTATTTTGGGAGCATTGGCTAGTTATTTATTTGTAAAAAATGATAATAAAAAGCAGTTTAAGCATTATGTAACGGAGGCAAAAGCAAAAGCGAGTGCTATTGAATATGAGGCTGAACATAGTCTGCAAGAGGCTCAAATAGAGATAAAACAGAGAGAGATAGAGTTAGATAAGAGATTTCAAGATAAAGTTTTGGAAGTTGAGAAGCAGAAAACTGAACTTTCACTTGAACTCAAATCTTTGGAAGAGAAAAAGCGAGAGTTTTTATTAATCAAACGAGAATTAGAAAAAAAAGAGAGATATTTAGAGAGTCTCGAAGAAGAGAAAAAAGAAGAGATAAATAGAAGTATTTCTATTATGGAAAAAAGTTCAGGTATGACAAAAGATGAGGCAAAAGCTTATTTATTTCAACAGGTTGAAGAGCAATCACAGCTTGAAATGGCACAGTTGATACGAAAATATGAAAAAGAGGCTAGGCATGAAGCTAAACGAAAAGCTGATTATATCATATCACAAGCTGTTACAAGATATGCAGGTGAGTTTGCAGGTGAAAGACTTATCAATATAATCAATCTGCCTAGTGATGAACACAAAGGTCGTATAATTGGTAAAGAGGGTAGAAATATCAAAAGCTTGGAGCATCTCTTAGGTGTGGATATTATTGTAGATGAGACTCCAGGAGTTATCATTGTGAGTAATTTTAATTTATATCGTAGGGCAATTGCTACTAGAACTATTGAAATTTTGGTAGAAGATGGACGAATTCATCCTGGTAGAATTGAAGCAGTTCATAAAAAAGTAATAAATGAATTTGAACAAAAGATTTTGGAAGATGGTGAAAATATTGTAGTTGAATTGGGTCTTCTTCCTATGGATGAAGAGTTGATGAGATTGCTTGGACGGATGAGGTATCGTGCTAGTTATGGACAAAATGCTTTAGCCCATACACTTGAAGTTGCAAAATTGGCAGCTCTCATGGCAGCAGAAATGGATGGTGACCAAAAGTTAGCATTGAGAGCAGGACTATTACATGATATAGGTAAAGCATTAACCCAAGATGTAGGTGGAAATCATGTTGATTTGGGTGTAGAGGTTTGTAAAAGATATAATGAACATCCAACAGTTATTAATGCAATATATGCTCATCATGGACATAGAGAACCAGATAGTGTAGAAAGTGCTGCTGTTTGTGCTGCAGATGCTCTTAGTGCTTCGAGACCAGGGGCTAGAAGAGATGTTTTGGAAAATTTTGTTAATCGTGTCAAAGATATAGAAGAGATAGCATTACAAGAAAAAGGTGTCAGAGATGCTTATGCTATTAATGCAGGTAGAGAAGTTCGTGTTTTTGTTGATGCAGGGAAAATAAATGATGCACAAATGACAGTTTTGTCTAAAAAGATTGCAAAAGAGATTGAGAATAAGGTACAATACCCTGGCGAAATTAAAGTGACTGTTATTCGTGAAAAACGAGATATTAATTACGCAAAATAGAATATAAAAGGAAAAAAATGAGAAAAGATATACTATCATTGTTACTATTATTGATGGTTTTTGTTACAGGATGTAATGCACAACAGCCTAGTGATAATAATAAAACTAATGGAACTATTGTTGTTTTAGAGACAAATCAGGGAAATATAGAGTTAAAAATGATGCCAAAAGTTGCACCATTGGCTGTAGAGAATTTTACTACACATGTAAAAAATGGTTATTATAATGGTCTAATATTTCATAGGGTTATCAAAAATTTTATGATACAAGGGGGAGATCCAACAGGAACAGGTAGAGGTGGTGAGTCTATTTGGCACAAAGAGTTTATAAATGAGTATGGTAAAAATGTAGTATTTGATAGACCATTTTTATTAGCTATGGCAAATCATGGACCAAATACTAATGGAAGTCAGTTTTTTATTACAACTGTTCCTACACCTCATCTAAATGGTGGATATACTATATTTGGTGAAGTAGTAAGTGGTCAAGAGGTTGTTAAAAAAATAGAAAATACAAAAACAGCTAGAGCTGATAGACCAGTGGTTGAACAAAAAATTATCAAAGCTTATATCAAGTAGTATATGATAGATTTAAATAAATTACGACGAGAACGAGAGAAATGTATAGAGTGGAAAAATATTAAACCTCGTTGGGAAGCTATAAGGAGGCTTCCTAAGATTGATGATGTCCAGATAAAGATAGGTGATAGTATAGAGATAATTTTAAATAATTTATCCCTAGAAGATGAAAAATATATTTATGATACAGCAAAACTTATTCAGCCTTGGAGAAAGGGTCCTTTTCAAATATCAACAAATTTTATAGATAGTGAGTGGCAAAGTTATATCAAATATGATTTACTCAAACCTTATTTTGATATTACTAATAAAATCGTAGGTGACATAGGGTGTAATAATGGATATTATCTATTTAGAATGATGGCTGAAAATCCTAAAAAATTAGTTGGATTTGACCCCTCATCTATTCCATATTGTCAATTTAAGTTTTTAGAACATTTTATACAAAGTGGTATCAAATATGAGCTTTTGGGTATTGAGCATGTTGAGTTTTATGAACATAAGTTTGATATACTATTTTGTTTAGGAGTATTATATCATAGACCAAATCCTATAGGTTCTCTAAAATCACTTTACAAAGGGTTAAATTGGGGTGGTGAGCTTATTTTGGATACATTTATGATAGATGGTGAAGATGAAATATGTTTAACTCCAAAAAAAAGATACTCCAAAATACCAAATATATATTTTATTCCAACTGTTAATGCTTTAAAAAATTGGTGTTATAGAGCAGGATTTGAGGAGGTAGAGGTTTTGGAAATATCAAAAACCAAGCTAGAAGAGCAGAGAAAAACAGAGTGGATTAATACAGAATCTTTGAATGACTTTTTGGATAATGAGGATGATAGTAAAACAGTTGAAGGGTATCCAGCTCCAAAAAGAGTGTATATTAAAGCTAAAAAAATTTAAAAATAGAGTTTAATCTGAAAATTTATTTTTAAAAATACGAAAAATAAGGTATAATTAAAGAAATATTTAAATCTCTTTTGGCTTTATAAAGAATTTAGATAGAAATATAATAATTATATCTTATTTTTAAATAAGTATTTTTTAGATATAACCAATAGCCATAAGAAGATAATTAGGATTACAATGAGAATATTGACCATAGGGTTCGAAGATGAGTTTGTTAAGCAGTTAGAGGTCGAACTTGAAAAGTACTTTATATGTATAGTAGATAGTGCAAAAGATTTATATGATGCTACTAACTTTACTGACTTTAGACATTACGAACTTATTATAATTGTTGATGAAAATCAGAAATACTCATTAGAGAAATATAGTAACGAAGTCAAAAAGAAAAAAAGAGAGACCAAGATTATTATCTTGACAGATAATATATCCAATCAAATTTCTCTTTTTGATTTAGGTGCAGATGATGTATTAATTAATCATATTGATTCTGCTGAATTGATTGCTGCTAGAGTTTTGTCAAATATGCGTAAGTTATTTGGTACAAAAATTAATGTAGGTAAATTAGTGATTGATATTGCTAATAAAAAAATAGAGTATGATGATAAAATAGTATCACTAAATGGTAAAACATTCGATATTTTAGCTTATTTAGCTTTAAGAGAAGAGAGAGTCTTTTCTAAAGATGAGATAATCAATGCTCTTTGGGAAGAGCCTGAGTATGTTAGTGATAATACTGTTGAAGTTGCTATTAATCAGATTAGAAAACGACTTAAAAGTATTTTGGGTTTTCAAGTTATTCATACTGTTAGACGAAGAGGGTATAAATTCTCTTATGAAAAAACTCCGTAAAAAATTAGAATTGCTAAACTCTAATTTTTTACATACTTTATCCATTGAGGCATAATTCTCTGCTCTTTTTTAAGTGTAGTACTTATGCCATGACCTGGATATAGTGTAAAGTCTCTCTCTATTTTCATAGCTTTTTCCAAACTTTTTATCATATCTTCTCCACTAGAATATGGAAAATCCCATCTTCCAATAGAACCATCAAATAAAAAATCTCCACTAAGCCATATATCATCTATTTCTATAATACTATTTCCTGGTGTGTGTCCAGCAAAATGTCTATATTTAATTTTTATTCCATTTATATTAAACTCTTCATCACCATTTACTAGAATATCAGCTTTGCTATGGGGTAATCCTTGATTAAATGTATCATTTTCGAGCATAAAAGCATCATCTTTTGGGATATATAGAGGAATTTTTAGTTTAGTTTGAAGTTCCTTATTGCTCCATACATGGTCAAAATGTCCATGTGTATTTAATATTGCAATAGGATTTTGTATGTTATTAAGTACCCATTCTGTTGCACCAACTCCAGGGTCTATTATAATATCTTTGCCATCAATTGTAATAATATAACAATTGGTTTGATATGCTCCCATTGGTTGTATTTTAATTTCCATTAAATATCCTTTATATTTATTTTGAGTATTGTATCAAAATAGAGTATAATTAAAAGTTTCAAACTAAAAAAATCTAGTAAATGGTGATTTTTTATTATTTTTTTATAAATAACACAAAAAAATACTAAAAAATAAATTATGTTTATACTGAAGTTTAATATTATTAATTGTATAATATCAGATATAGATTATAAAAAAATAAAAAAAATGGAAAAAAAATGGAAAATATAATTGAGTTCTTCAAACCAACTATTCAAGAGAATACCAAACAATATATAGATGATGTTCTTTCATTTTCTGACAATACCAAGGTCAAAAAGTTAGAGGACTCGTTTAAAAAATTTATAGGCTGTGATTATGCTGTCGCTACTAATAGTGGAACTTCTGCATTACATTTAGCTATGTGTGCATTGGATTTTAAAAGAGGTGATAAAGTTATCTGTAGTATCAATGTATTTCCTTCTATCCCTGAAGCTGTAAGACATTTTGATGCAGAACCAATTTTTGTAGATATTGAGAGTAAAAATTACAATATAGATTTAAATAAATTAAAAAAATCATTAGAGAAAAATCAGAGTAAAAAGCTTAAAGCAATTATTGTGAGTCATATGCCTGGAAAACTTAATGATTTAACTAAAATTTATGAGTTGGCAAAACAGTATAAAGTCAAAGTTATAGAAGATGCAAGTAGCGTAATGGGTTCTAAATATCAGGATAAATATATTGGAAACTCTGGTGCTGATGTAACTATATTTAGCTTTGCATCACATTTATGTAACTCTATTACTAATGGAGGTATGATGGTTACAAATAATAAGATTATTTATCAAAGAGCTAGATTACTTGGTTTCCATGGTATGGAGCATAAATCTTGTGATGAATATGGTAATGTTGATTATATTTATGATGTTATTGATATTGGTTGGAAATATGATATTTCACAACTTCATGCTGCTTACTGTTTAGCAGATTTTGAAAAACTAGAAGAAGATATAGAGCGAAGAGTACAAATTGCTAAAGAGTATGATACTCTGTTAGCAAATTTAAAACATGTGAAACTTCCACAAAGAGATGAAAATGATGTATGTTTTATATATATTGTAGAGATTGATAAAAATCGAGACCACTTTGTTAATGAGCTTAAGAAAGAGGGTATAAAGGTAAGTGTGCAGTATATGCCATTACATCTAACAAAATATTATAAAAGTAAATACTCTATGAAAGTATTTGATTATTCAGTAGCTCTTGGATGTTTCCAACGGGTAATGTCTTTACCTATATACTCATCAATGAGTGATAGTGAAGTAATAAGAGTTGCTGAAGCTATTAAGAAAGTAGCACAAGCACATATTTAATGTCAGATAGTAGTAATTTCTCATGGGTCTCTTTTTTTGAGAGACTCTATTTTAATCCTAATATATTTGATTGGGTTCTTATTACTCTTTTTTCTCCTTTATCTTTTATTTTTGGTACTATCATGTTTTTTAGAAGAGTATTAACACCTAAAAAAGATTACCACATTCCTATAGTCAGTATTGGAAATTTAATAGTAGGAGGAAGTGGTAAAACTCCTTTCGTTATATCATTAGCTTCAAGATATAGTGGTTTAACTATAATCTCTCGTGGATATGGGAGGGAGAGTAAGGGTTTAATAGAGGTAAGTAGAGAGGGTAAGATACTCTGTGATGTATTTCAAAGTGGAGATGAACCTATGCTTATGGCAATGAGTCTTCCAAATGCGTCTGTGATTGTTAGTGAAGATAGAGTAAAAGCCATAGAGTTAGCCAAATTACAAGGAGCTAAGATTATATTTTTGGATGATGGTTTTAATCATGTATCTATTAAGAAATTTGAAATTCTACTTTTTCCTTCAATTATTAAAAATTATTTACCTTTTCCTGCTGGTCCTTTTCGTGAGTTTTATTTCACCAAATCATTTGCAGATTTAAGTTTGGTAGAAGATACTGATTTCAAAAGGGTTGTAAATATTAAAAATCCTACTCCTAGAATGCTTTTGGTTACAGCTATATCAAATCCGAAGAGATTGGAAGTATTTTTGCCAAGTAATGGTATTGTTGGAAAAATTTATTTGGAAGATCATGCATATTTTGATGAAAAATATATAAAGAAGAGGGTATTAGAGATAGAGGCCACATCTTTATTAATTACTCAGAAAGATGAAGTAAAAATGAAAAATTTTGATTTACCATTATCTATAATGGAGTTAAAACTAGATATATTTTTTGATAAATTTCAGATAGATATCTTAGATAAAAATTGATTTAAATTAGCTATAATAACCCCAAAAAACAAAACGAGTTGAGATGTTAACTGTAGATATTGAGAAGATACTATGTTGAAAGATGCGTTTGCCAACGCACCTAAATAGATAATTTAACCGTCATTTATCTCTATTTTTTTCTTTTATATATATAGAACCACAATATCTATCAAAAGTTTGAATAATACGACTCATCCTATCGTTGGAACGAAGTTCACTAAATGGTCGGTTATCTTCAAACCACAATAGATTAGGTACATCTTGTCGCAAGTGGGTATCTGATGCTCTGTTTTTTTTCTCATTTTCTACTACAAAATATAGAGCAGGGTAGTATGTATAGTACTCAAAAGTAGATATAACTACATCATAATTATGAAAATTATTT
The DNA here is from genome assembly GCA_964573285.1 of uncultured Sulfurovum sp. Classification (GTDB taxonomy): domain Bacteria; phylum Campylobacterota; class Campylobacteria; order Campylobacterales; family Sulfurovaceae; genus UBA1140. The sequence continues at coordinate 15,332 of CAZNJD010000055.1, forward strand.
AATACTTTTTGTATATTTTGTCGAGCTATTTCTATCTCTTTTTCTAGCTCTTCTCTTAATTTTATAGCTTGTTCTGGTATTATAGCAGATTCTGATTTTTTTATCTTTTTTTCTAAATCTACACGAGACTTATTCTTCCATATTTCAAACTCTGCTGGTAGATATTTTTGCACTTTTTCTGGGTCAAATATCTCTTTTTTCTTGTGTTTCATAGATAGTGTATATTTAAAAGCAGGGAAATCGCTATTGATTATTTTGGCATAATCATAAAAATGGTTTTTCTTTTTAATGCCTTTGGCTTCATTTTCCATCCTAATTGTGAGTTCTAGTGCTAGGATTTTATCCAACTCCTCTTTGCCTATTAAATATAGAACAATATCTTGATAATCTATTTTTTTACTATTTTTTAAAATAGAAAATATCTCTTTTCTTATTTTCTCATTCATCTATTTAATACCTTTATGTTACTTCTAATATAGAATATTATCATTTATTATTGAATAATTAAATTTAATTATGAATAAATTGTAAAAAAGATAGAATAATAGATAAAAATAAAAAGGTTTATTTCTTCTTAATGTTTATAAAATTGATACTTAAATTAGCTTTTTTTTTACATCGCTCTAAACGATACCAAAATACAAAAAAGCTTTTTTATAATTTTTTACAAAATCCAGATTATATTTATAAGAGATATTTTGACTCTTTTATGATTCTTCTTATTTTGGTCTCTGTTATAATCTTAGTTTATGAGGTTAAAAATCCTGTTCCTATTTGGATAGATGACTTTGATGTATATGCTGTTACTAGTATATTTGCTTTGGAGTATATTCTTCGTTTTTGGGTTTATAATAATTTTCATAGTTTAGTTGTTAAAGAGTATGAAGAGGCAAAATTTTTAAATAAACCTTTTAAGCTTTGGATACCTTTGAAGATTTTTTTAAAAGATAAATTAGAATATATGATTTCTCCATCATCTATTGTAGATTTATTGGCTATTTTACCTGCTTATCGACCTTTAAGAGTATTGCGTATTTTTGTACTTTTCCGTGTTTTTAAACTGCTTCGTTATACAAAAAGTATTCATCAGTTTATAGAAGTTCTTGCAACGAAAAGATTTGAGTTAGTGACACTTCTTCTTTTACTATTCTTTATTGTCAATACAGCAGGAATTGCTATTTATGTTTTTGAAGAGAGAACTAATCCAAATATTAATTCAATTTTTGATGCTATATATTGGGCTTTGATTACTATATCATCTGTGGGATATGGAGATATTTCACCTGTAACTCTTGAGGGTAGAGTAGTATCTATGATAATTATTATTAGTGGTATTGCTATGATATCTTTTGTAACTTCTGTTATTGTTTCTGCTTTTTCTGAAAAATTAGATGAGTTAAAAGAGAATCGTATTGTAGAAAAGATTAATAAAAACAGAGATTTTATAATTATTTGTGGCTATGGACAGATGACTCGAATGTTTCTTAGAAATAACTCTCTGTTATCTTATGAGTATGTTATTATAGAAAAAGATATAAAACGGGTAGAGATAGGAAGAAAAGAGGGTTATAGTATTATTAATGAAGATGCAAGTCGTCATGATGTTATCTCGAAATTTAATATTAATTATTCAAATATTATACTATTGGCACTTACTGGTAGTGATATAAATAATATTTATATTACTCTAAATGCTAAGGCTATTTCTCGAAATATTAAAGTAATTGCGAGAGCTAATAGTGAAAATATGGAGAAAAAATGTCGATTAGCAGGAGTTGACTATGTTGTTTTACCAAATATGGTAGCTAATAGAATGTTACTTTTTGCTATTACACAACCTGCTATGTATCGTGCGATATATTCTATATTGATAGGTCAGAATTTAGCTCAACTTGATGAAGTCTCAACAGTTACTCACTATAAATTAGTAGGTAAACAGATTAAAGATATTGATTTTAAGAGACATAAACTTCTTTTTATAGGTTTTCAACCTGGGAGAAAAGAGAAGTTTATTTTTAATCCACCACCACAAATAGATATTCGTATAGGAGATGTACTTTTGGTTTTAGGTCGTAAAGTGAGTATTGAATATTTTAAACAGCATTATGGAGAGGTTTATTATGAGTAATAAACGGGCATTTATATTTGGTTATAGTAATAGAAGTATATTTATAACTAAAGAGTTACAGAAAAAGAACTTTCTGTTATCAATTATTGTATCTGATAATGATACCTATACTAAAGCAAAAATGGATGGATATTTGGATATTTTTAGATTAGATATGACTAATGATGATGAACTTCTAGGAAAATTAGATGTAAATGAAAATGACTATTTGGTTTGTGTTATGGAAGATAGTCATTTTAATGTTTTTTTAACTCTCTCTTTGAGGGCACTTTTCCCCAAAAATAAAATTATTGCTTTATCTGACTCTTTTCATGTTACTCAAAAGCTTAAAATGGCAGGAGCTACAAAAGTAATTGACCTTTATCAAGTGAGTGCTAATCGTATATATAATATATTACATAAACCAATAGCTACAAAATTAATAGATAAGTTGCTATCGCCAGATAATATCTTATCTATAAGAGAGATTACTATTCCTCCAAACTCTTTTTTGGATAAGGTAATGGTTGATGATTTTGATTTATCTAAATATAGTGTTGTTTTAGTTGGTATGATAGATAGGAGATTGAGCAGTCATTTTTTGTTTATTACTAGTGGATTAGAACATCGTCTTGATAGAGGAGATATTATAGTCTGTATTGGCTATAATGATGATTTGGATAGATTTGAAAAACATATAAGCCTTGAAAAAGATATTGAGTTTTGATAAAATATTAAACAATTCCTGTTATAATTTTAAAACCCTTAGTTTATATGACTAAGATTTGTTAACCAAATGTAATCATATTATTTACTAATGGTTAATGAATTAGTTTTATAATTTTATAAAAGAATTAAAATAATAAGGAATTTCTGCTTTATGAATAAAATAAATAGTATAAAACAAGAAGTCAAAAAGATTATTGTAGGTCAAGAAGAGTTAGTTGACTCTTTATTGGTTGGATTAATTGCCAATGGGCATATATTGGTTGAAGGTGTACCTGGATTAGCAAAGACTACAGCTATTAATGCTATATCCAAAGCTTTGGGTGTTGATTTTAAAAGAATTCAGTTTACTCCTGATTTACTTCCTAGTGATGTGACAGGTACAGAGATATATAATCCCAAGAGTGGTGAGTTTAGTATCAAACAAGGTCCAATTTTTACAAATTTACTATTGGCTGATGAGATAAATAGAGCTCCTGCCAAGGTTCAGGCTGCATTATTAGAAGTAATGCAAGAGAGACAAGTAACTATAGGAGATCAAACATTTAAAGTAGATGAGCCATTTTTGGTTATGGCAACAGAGAACCCAGTAGAACAAGAGGGAACTTATAGATTGCCAGAGGCTCAATTAGATAGATTTATGCTCAAAGTATTGGTAGGATATAACACCATAGAAGAAGAGATGGAGATAGTCAATCGTGTGGCTATCAAAGGATTTGAAGAGGTTGAAGCTGTAGCTTCTATGGAAGATTTGCTACAAATTAAAGATGAGTTTAAAAAAATTCATGTAGATGATGCTATCAAAGAGTATATGAGCAAGATTATATTTGCTACAAGATACCCTGCTAAATATGGAGTAGGTGAGGTTGCTGATTATATTAGTTTTGGGGCTTCTCCTCGTGCTTCTATTGACCTTTATAAAGCTAGTTGTGCAGTTGCACTTATTCGTGGTAATGATTTTGTGACACCATTAGATATTAGTTATATTGCAGGAAGTATTCTTCGACATAGAATTATATTAAACTACAAAGCACAAGCTAATAATATTAGTACTGATATCGTTATACAAAAAATTATAGAAAATATCAAAGCACCATAAAATAATAATAGATTGAATATATTATAAGGAGTACTTGTGCAACAAGTGGCAAAAGAGATACTGCTTAGGGCTAAAAAAGATGTTTTTTCAGGTAATCTAGGAAATCATCTCACCACTTTTAAAGGTGATGGGCTTGATTTTCGTGAAATTCGTGACTATGATTATGGTGATGATATTCGTAAGATTAATTGGAAAGCTACAGCCAAAGGCAATGGGCTAAAGACAAATGTCTTTAATGAAGAGAGAGAGCTAAATATTGTTATAGCATTTATGTTGAGTGGTAGTTTACATTTTGGTTCAGTTAAATTCAAACAAGAGGTAGCCATAGAGATAATGGCACTACTAGCATTTTCGGCTTTGAAAAATGATAATAGATTGCAGACTCTCTTTTTTGATAAAAAGATAGAAAAGTTTTTTGAACCTACTAAAAATGATGCGATAGTATATCAGCTTGTAGATAATGCTGTTAGTTTTGATTGTTTGGGTCGTGAAGTAGATTATCAGGCTTTTTGTGATTTTATAAATGGAGTAGTTAGGCAAAAATCACTCATATTTATGGTGGGTGATTTTTATGGTGATATAGATTTAAGTCAAATTGCTCATAAAAATGAAGTTTATGCAATTATTGTACGAGATAGATTAGAAGAGAACCCAAATTTAAATGGTGAATTTGAATTGGTTGATACCAATACACTTAGTTCAAGTGAGATAACTCTAAATAGAGATATAGCAAATGAGTATAAAAAAATAATATATCAACATGATAATAAACTAAGAGAACATTTCTTGCAACATCAGATTGCTTATGGTAAGATTTATACAGATGAGGATATATATATTCGTCTATCAGAGATTATAAAAGGATAACTATGGAACAGCTAAGAGATATAAAAGATATAGTTGAAGTTCATGAGCATAGTTTAGAGACTTTAATTGGGATTGTAATTTTATCTCTATTGGTAATAGGTATTATATTGTATCTATATAAAAATAGAAGACGACGGCGAAAGAGACTTTCTCCTAAAGAGATTGCACTAAATAGTTTAAAGAGTATAGATTATGATAATCCCAAAGATGTTGCATATAGATTTACAACTAATGGATTTTTGTTTATAAATGAGAATAATCAAAAAGAGTATAAAGATATAGAAAAAGAGTTATTGGTATATAAATATAAAAAAGATGTTCCTCAAGTAGATAAGGGATTAGAAAATAGAATTAAAATGTTTATAAAGGAGTTAAAATAGTGAACCATTTTACATTTGAATATCCTATTGTTTTTGTTATTTTACTTCTATTCTATATATGTAGTAGATGGTGTAAAGCTAAAGGGGTATCAATATATTTCCCAAATATGCAGATGCTAAAAATTGCTTCTAAAAAAAGCTCATTATTATCTAATACATTGAAACTGTTTACTATAGTAGCATTGGTTACAGCTCTATCTAGTCCAATCAAGCAAGATGAGGTAGTTACCAAAAATGATAAAGGGTATGAGATATCTTTAATACTTGATGCTAGTGGTTCTATGCAGGAGTATAATAAATTTGATATAGTCAAAGATATTGTAACTGATTTTATAGATAAACGAAAACATGATAAATTGGCACTTAGTATATTTGCAGATTTTGCTTATGTAGCAGTTCCTCTTACTTATGATAAAAAGAGTATTAAAAGGTTACTTAGCCGATTAGAAGTAGGAATTGCAGGAAAGCAAAGAACAGCATTATATGAAGCATTATTTTTAAGTTCAAATCTATTTAAAACTAGTAAATCCAAAGAGAAAATAGCCATATTATTAACTGATGGAATGGATAATACTAACTCTATACCACTTGATGTTGCAATAAAAACAGCTAAGAAATATGGTATTAAAGTTTATACTATTGGAGTAGGACGAGCTGGAATGGATTTTAACCCTGCCGTACTTAAACAAATATCCAAAGAGACAGGTGGTAAATATTTTGCAGGTAACAGTATAGAGAAGTTACAAAATATTTATAAAACGATTAATAAACTAGAAAAGAGTGAGATAAAAGCAGATAGATATGTCAAGAAACAATACTACTTTCAATACTTCTTAGCATTGGCTCTATTTAGTTTGATATTTTATTTCTATATAACAAATAAGGAGTAGAAGATATGATATTTTATAATATTAATTTTTTGTGGTTATTACTTCTATTAGTTCCTATGATTTTATTAATGAAATCAAAGGGAAGTGAATTTGGAAATCTTTTTAGTCCAGAAGTGTTAAAAAAAGTACAGCTCAAAAATAGAACCATATCTAAAAAGATAAGAAATATTTTCTTGTTAATAGCTATAGCTTTTAGTATAGTAGCCTTAGCAAGACCACAGATAAACAATGGAGAGATAAAGGTAAAATCTAGTTTTATTAATATCGTAACAGCTATAGATATGTCTAAATCTATGTTTGCTAATGATGTATATCCAAATAGATTTGAATTCGCCAAAAAGAAATTTTTTGAATCATTGGACTATTTTAAAAATGCCAAAGTGGCATTAATTGGATTTAGTACTCAAACTTTTTTGATTTCACCATTGACACAAGATTTTCATTCTCTAAAATTTTTGGCAAAAAATCTAAGCTTGGATTTTTTAAGTTTAAAAGGAACTGATATTTTAGCTACTTTGGAGTCAGCTAATAATTTATTTGCAGAAGAGAAGAAAAAGATATTACTTCTGTTTACAGATGGTGGTGACCAGAGTGATTTTAGCAAAGAGATAGAGTATGCCAAAGCTCATAATATATCAGTATATATATACAATATAGGAACTGATAAAGGTGGGGTCATCAAAGATAAAGATGGTATATTAAAAGATAAAAATGGAGATATAGTAGTTGTGAAACGAACTGATAATATCAAAGAGTTGGCTATGCAAAGTGGTGGAGCATATATGAAATATTCACTTGCCAAAGATGATATAAAACTGTTAGTAGATACTATACAGAGCAGATATAAAGCCAAAGATGAAGAGAGTTCGACTATCCAAGATAGAGAAGAGTTATTTTATTATCCATTAGCTTTGGCAATACTATTTTTTATGATGGCTCTGTTTTCTTTACCTAGAAGAAAGGATATAGAAAAATGAAAAGAGTTTTAATAAGTTTAATACTTCTAACAATATTTATTAATGCATCACTATTAGATTTTAGTTATTTAGATAAAGCAAAAGAGGCTTATACCAAAAAAGATTATTCAAAAGCAGATAAATTTTATAGTAAGGTAGATAGTGATGAAGCTAAATTTAATCGAGCTGATGCATTATATCGCCAAAAAAAGTATAAAGAGGCATTAAGTGAGTATCAATCTCTTTCTGATGAGAAGTTGAGATTTAGAAAATTACATAATATAGGAAATAGCTATGCAAAGCTAAAAAAGATAGATGAAGCTATTAAAAGTTATGAAGATGCTTTAAAAATTAAAGAGGATAAAGATACTAGATTTAACCTTGAGCTTTTGAAAAAGAAGAAAAAAGAACAAAAGAATAAGAAAAAGCAAAATAATAATAATAATAATAATAATAATAAAGATAAAAATAAAAAAGACGATAAGAAAAAGCAAGACAAAAAGAACAACGATAAAAAACAACAAGACAAAAAGAATAATAAAGATAATAAGAATAAAGACGACAAAAAGAATTCAGAAGAAGCCAAAAAGAAAAAAGAAAAAGATAAACAAAAAAAGTCTCAAATGGCAAAAGAGGCTAAGAAACAGCCACCTATTACTGATATGGAAGAGCGAAAATGGCAAAAAATGCTAAATCAAAAAGGTGTCAATACTTTAATGTTGCCACTAAATAATAAGGAGCAAAAAAGAAATGAAACAAATCCTTGGTAAGATATTTTTAATACTATTTCTAACTATAAATAGTTTTGCAGAGGTTACAGCATCTGTTAATCCACCAGCTGTATATAAAGGAGATGTTGTTAATTTTATTATCTCTGCTGATGGGGGTAATATTGATTTTCCTAAAATTCAAGAGATATCAGGGTATCCAATTCTCGGTACTAGTTCATCACAATCAGTTAATATTATTAATGGAAATATAACTAAAACTGTCTCAAAAACATATAGTTTCCGACCTGATAAATCTATAACTATTTCACCTTTGAGTGTAAGTGTAGATGGAAAATCTTATAAAACTCAAGAGTTAAAAGTAAGTGTTCATAAACCAACAGCGAGTCAAAAGGGTGACCCATTTGTAGTAGAGATGAAGATTAATAAATCAGAAGCTTTTGTAGGTGAAGCGATTGATTTGAGTGTATCTTTTAAACGAAAACTGGATGCTAGAGTAGATAAATTACAACTTAGTGAACCTAAATTAGAAGATTTTTGGGTAAAAAAGGTAAATAAACAGACACAATCAAGTGAGGGTGATTATATCGTAGAAACAGTACATTATCAAATCTTTCCTCAAAAATCAGGTGAGTATCAAATACCTCCTATAGAGGCTATGATAGGCATAGTACAACAAGGTAGAAGAGGGGGAGTCTTTGATGACCCATTTTTTAGCTCATTCAATCAACAGCTTAATTGGAAAAAGATATATTCAAATGATTTAAATATTAAAGTAAAGGCTTTACCAAATGGGTTAGAGCTATATGGTAAATATCAAATTCAAGCTAGAGTTGATAAGGAGAAAGTTTATGCTAACAAACCTGTAAATTTGACTATAGATATACAAGGAGAGGGAAATATAGATGATGTTAAAAAGTTTAATTTAACTATAGATAATACTATAGTATATGCAGATGAACCAAAAATCACATCTAGTTTAGTTGGTGGAGTATATAAAGGAGATTTTAGTCAAAAGATAGCAATTATAGCAGACCGAAATTTTACTATCCCATCTATTGAGTTAAAATATTTTGACAAAGAGACAAAAAAGGTTAAAAAAGTTTCAACTAAACCTATAGATATAGAAGTTATTGGTGGTAATAAAGGTATTATTAAGCCATCATCCGTAGAAGTAAGTCCGAGTCAAACTATTCAAGCTCAAACAACTCCTCAGACTATTATTAAAACAAAAGTGGTTAAAGAGGATAGATATATCAAATATCTATTTTTAGCATTAGGATTTATATTGGGTGCATTATCTGTTTATAGTTTTAATAGATTTCAAACTAGAACAACACAAAAAGAGAGTGATATGGTTAAAATGATTAGAAAAGCTAAAAGTGACAAAGCACTATTTGAGATATTACTTCCATATAGTAAAAAAGATAAAATTATCTCTAATGCTTTGAATAAATTAGAAGCTAATATATATAGAGGTGATACAAATAAGATAGACAAAGAGGAGTTAATGGAGGTTTTTGAAGAGGTTTTGATATAATTCTATTGAAATTTAACATGAAAGTAGTATAAAAAATGAAATTAGCCGTATTTGACTTTGATTCAACTTTAATGGATGGTGAGACTATAGATTTTTTAGCCAAGCCATTAGGATTAGAGAAAAAAGTAGCAGGAATTACAGAAAGAGCAATGGCAGGAGAGTTAGATTTCTTTGACTCTCTATCTACACGAGTAGCACTCTTGGAAGGATTGGAAAAATCAAAAGTAGAAGAGATATGTCAAAATTTACCAATGATGAATGGAGCTATGGAGGTGGTAGCAGGACTCAAAAAGAGAGGATACAAGGTTATTTGTTTTTCAGGTGGATTTAGAACTGCCACAACACCTGCTTGTAAACAACTTGGAGTTGATGCTGACTTTTCAAATGTATTGCACGAAAAAAATGGGATACTCACAGGAAAAGTAGGTGGAGATATGATGTTTAGTTTCTCCAAAGGTGATATGTTAGAGAGACTTCAAAATTTATTGGGAATTAACTCTATAGATACTTTAGTTGTTGGTGATGGAGCTAATGATTTAAGTATGTTTAAATATGCTGATACTAGAGTGGCTTTTTGTGCTAAACCTATACTTAAAGAGGCTTCTACTCATATAATTGATACTAAGGATTTACGAGAGATTTTAAAAATTTTGATATAATCTCTCAAAAATTTTAGGATAAATAATGGATAAAATCAAAATAGGTGTAGTAACCACAAGTGATAGAGCTAGTCAAGGTATATATAAAGATATTTCAGGTATAGCAATTATGGATACAATGAAAGAGTATCTATTAAATGAGTGTGAGTATGAGTATAGATGTATCCCTGATGAACAACCAATTATAGAGACAACTTTAATTCAATTAGCTAGAGAGCATAATTGTGATTTGATTGTAACAACAGGTGGAACAGGACCTGCACCAAGAGATGTGACAACAGAGGCTACTGAAAATGTATGTTCTAAGTTATTGCCAGGTTTTGGAGAGCAGATGAGGGCTGTAAGCTTACAATATGTACCTACTGCGATACTATCTCGACAAACAGCAGGGATTTGTAATGGTTCTTTGATTATTAATCTACCAGGTAAACCAAAATCAATTAGAGAGTGTTTGGATGCTGTTTTCCCTGCTGTTCCATACTGTATTGATTTGATAGGGGGTTCATATATGGAGGCAAATGAAGAGATTATTAAAATATTTAGACCAAAGGTTAAATAATGAATGTAGCTTTTATAGAGAAGAAACTTAAAGAGATTTATGCAGAACTAGAAAGAGAGGTTATGGAGGTTTTGATGGATGAAAGTTTGGATAAAAAACAGACAAATTTACGAATGAAACCATTAACTTCTACAAAAAAAATATTGCAAAATGCACTAGATAGTATAAAAATGGTGGACAAAATAGGTAAAGAAGAGTTAAATAGATGAAAAAATTTCTCTTGATTTCACTATTAAGTAATATAACCCTTTTTGCAAATAAAATACCAAACCAACAATCAATACTTCCACCCCTAATATGGTTAACAGCAACATTTAGCCTAATTGGAATATTATTTTGGTCATTTTATAAAGCACTAGAAAGTAAAAATCCCAAATATGGTTATATAATTGCATTAATTATAATTTTAATAGGTGGTTTACTATTTATATAATGTGGGTTTTTAAACCCACTTTACACATTTACGGCAACCTTATAAGTAGGGTCGTCCTCTTCATAAGCACAAAATGGACCAGCAACTTTTAAAACTTTTTTACAATCTTCTGATAAATGTCTAAGTGTTAATTTCTTTCCAACTTTCTTATATTTATCAGTCAATACATCAATGGCTTCAGCTCCTGAACTATCCATAACTCTAGCATTTCTAAAATCTATAATTACTTCACTTGGGTCATCTTTTACATTAAATTGTTCATAAAAAGAGGTAACTGAACCAAAAAACAGAGGTCCATCTAATCTATAAACTTTTTTATTGTTATCATCATACTCAACTTGTGCATATATTTTGGCATGTTTCCAAGCAAATACTAATGCTGAAATAATAATACCTGCAATAACAGCTACAGCTAAATCAAAAAATATGGTAATAATTGTTACTACAATTAAAACAAAGGCATCTGAACTAGGCATATATTTAATTCGTTTGAGTGATGAGAATTCAAATGTTCCTATACTTACCATAAACATAATTCCTACTAAAACAGCTACAGGTATAACAGCAATAATATTAGAAAAACTAACCACTAAAATAATTAATAAAATAGAAGCAGTAAATGATGATAATCGTCCAAGACCACCAGAAGTAAAGTTGATAACACTCTGACCAATCATTGCACATCCTGCCATACCCCCAAATAGTCCAGAGGTTGTATTTCCTAATCCCAAAGCTATACATTCTCTATTCCCAGAACCTCTGTTTCCTCCCATTTCATCTAATACAGATAGAGTTAATAGCGATTCTATCAATCCAACTAAAGAGACAATAATAGCCGTTGGTAAAATAATCATAATAGCATCAAAGCTAAATAAAGAGGAAAGAGGAGGTATAAATGAAGGCAAAGAGACATGAGATAAATCTGCTAAATCTCCAACAATTTTTGTATCAATATCTAAAAAATAGACAACTAAGGTAATAATTACAATACTAACAAGTCCAGCAGGAACAGCTTTTGTAACTTTCGGTAAAAACTGCATAGTTGCCATAGTAATTATAATAATGATATACATTATATAATTTTCTGTAAAACTAGCCCTAATAATCTCCATCCAACCATGATACTGTTCTATATTTTTTGGCTCTAAAAATTTGAGTTGAGCCAAAGCAATTACAATAGCTAAACCATTTACAAATCCAAAAAGAGCAGGTTGAGGAACTAAACGAATAAATTTACCCATTTTAAGTAATCCGATAACTATTTGAATAATACCTGCGATAATGGAAGTGAGCAAAATATAATGCAATATCATTATAGATAGAGCCTCTTTGTCTAATTGAGGATATAAATGAGCTACCGAAATACCAAGTGAAACAAACACTACAGCCACAGAACCAGTAGCTCCTGAAATCATTCCTGGTTTACCACCTAAAATAGAGGTAATAAGACCAATAATAAATGCACCATAAAGTCCAACTACAGGTGAGACTCCTGCAATAAATGAAAAAGCGATTGCTTCAGGTACTAAAGCAACTGCAACTAATGCTCCTGATAAAACATCATTTTTGATATTTTGTGTAGAGTAATTTTGAAGATTAAACAATAAAATTCCTTTATAAAGTAATGGTGGGATTTTAACATATATGATAAGTATTGTTGATTAATTTAAATATTGGTTGCGGAAGAAGGATTTGAACCAACGACCTTCGGGTTATGAGCCCGACGAGCTACCAAACTGCTCTATTCCGCGTTCCTTAATATGGATGGGGTAGAGGGATTCGAACCCCCGAATAACGGTACCAAAAACCGTGGCCTTACCGCTTGGCGATACCCCAACATGTGTTACACTTCTATTTGTGTGGACGGCATTATAGAGAAAAAAGTATAAAATGTCAAGGGTTTATATAAAAAAAATAGTATAATACTATCCATTTATAAAAAAGGGAATAGAATTTATGCACAAAATTGCTTTAAAAAGAGTTGAAACTGCTATTAATGAGATAAAAAAGGGTCGTATGGTTATTATGATGGACGATGAAAATCGAGAAAATGAGGGTGATTTAGTATATGCTGCTACATTTTCCACTCCAGAACTTGTAAATTTTATGGCAAAAGAGGCAAGAGGTCTTATCTGTACACCTGTAACTAAAGCTATTGCTAAAAAGTTACATCTCTTGCCAATGGTTGATAATAATGTCTCTAACCATGAAACAGCATTTACAATATCTATAGATTCAGCAAGTGCGACTACAGGAATATCTGCTATAGAGAGAGATGATTGTATCTCTAAATTGGCAAACCCCCTAACAAATAGTGACGATTTTGTTCGTCCCGGTCACATATTCCCTCTTATAGCTAAAGATGGTGGAGTTTTAGTTAGAACAGGACATACTGAGGGGTCAGTTGATATATGTAAATTGGCAGGATTAGCACCTGTTGGAGTTATATGTGAAATTATTAAAGATGATGGAACAATGGCACGATACAATGACCTTAAAATTTTTTCTAAAAAACATAACATTCCTATAGTATATATATCTGATTTAGTTGAGTACCGTTTGGCTAATGAAAAGTTAGTAGCCCCTATCAAAACAGAAGAGATAAAGTTTATGGGTATGCAGGTTGAGAAGATTGATTATGAAGACCATTTGGGAAGAGTTCATAAGGTAATTAAGTTTGGAAAAATCAAACCAACATTTAATGTAAAATTTCATAATATTGGCTTGGATATTGACCTAATTTTAAGTTCAAATAGATTTAAAAATATTCAAAACTCATTGGAGTATCTGAAGATAAATGGAGGAGTTTTAATCTTTTTAGATACAAAAGTTATATCTAAGGAACAGGCAAAAGAGTTTGGTATTGGTGCTCAAATTTTAAAAGATTTAGGTATAGAGCATATCAATCTATTGACATCAAATATTGATACAGAGTTTATTGGACTCTCAGGATTTGGATTAAATGTAGTAGAAAAGATTGTATTATAAAAACCATATACAAATTATGATATAATGTGAAAAATATGGAAAAAATTATGAGAAAAACTAACAAATCTATTGATAACCATATCAATAGCAAACAAATGAATATTTCTATCAAAAAGATATTAAGATAAAGTATGATACTATCTCCTGAGGTTCTAACTATTTTAATAGTGAATGGTGTTTTTTTTCTATTGGCATCAGTAGCTTTTTTTTTAAGTATTAAAATATCTTTATATTGGGATATAAATGCTACTACCAAAAGACAATATCAATTAGAAAGAGAGAGTTTTTTGGTATCAACTATTATTAAATATATATTTATTATTAAAATTCCCCTATTTCTTTTTTTTATTTTTACATTGGACAAAATTTCAAATCTCATTGTAGGTGCCATGTGTGGAGTTGGAGTTGTCAACGCTACTGAGTATGGAGTTTATCTTTTAATTATTAAAATACTAAATATATATATTTTTGGATTGTGGCTCACTATTTATTACCTTAATATTAAACATCAACATCTACCATATACTAAAATTAAATTTGAACTTTTTATACTATCTTATATACTTTTTATAGTAGAACTAATACTTATGTGGAGTATGTTTAGCAGTATAGATACAGAAAAGATGGTTAGTTGTTGTGGCACACTATTCTCAAGTAATAGTGCCTCTACCATAGGTAATATTATACGAATAAAACCTTCTATCTCTTTATCTGCCTTTTATGGAACTGCTATTTTAATGCTCATATTTTATAAATTTAGAGTAAAATATCTTTTTGCTATAATAAATCTATTTTTTCTTATAGTCTCACTTTCTACTCTAATATCTTTTTTTGGAACATATATATATCAACTCCCTACCCACCACTGTCCTTTCTGTTTTTTACAAAGTGATTATAATTATATTGGCTACTTAATATATACTCTACTGTTTTTAGGCTCATTTTATGGCATTCGTTCAGGTATTATTGAGATATTAAATGAAGATACAACCAATAGTTATAGATATTCTTTACTTTTCAATCTATTATATTTATTAGTGGTTACCTCCTACCCCATTATATATTTTATTAAAAATGGGGTTTGGTTATAGTTATAATGATTTTAATTATGTTTCTATTATCATTTTAATAGTTGATACTATAGTATCTTTTTCAATAGAAAATTATAGTAATCACAAAAATATCGAAAATGATTATCAATCTATTTCGCTATTTTCATAAATTATTATTACTAAATTTATAAAAAAACATAAGTAAAACTAACAATTACTGCATTATCGCTCAATATGGCTTTTTACCAACATATCAAGGATTTTTGATACTTTTTTTTAATTTCATTAAAAACTTTTTAATGATCACCGACTTATTATCATCATATATGGTGGATTGCAAGTATATCACAATAAACAACATAAGTCAAGATATTTTTTTATTATTATTTTATAATAGTAAGTTTTACTATATTTTTAAACATTTTTACATAGTTCTAAACTACTGTTAACAATACTTTGTTCCTATATAAGAGATAACAATAGGTGTATTATAAAAATAATAATTTACTCCTGGAGAGAGAGTAAAATATGTATTGTCCTGTTGGGTTATAGTATCTATTCCAATCAAAACTTCAATTTTATTCATAGCAAAATAACCTGACTGTGCATTAAAATTTATAGTATCATACTCATCTCTGTTTTGATTACTATAAAGACTTGCTGATACTCTTGTATTCCCATCTTTGACACCATTTTGCTCAAATGCATTTCCATAAGTTGCTATGATTGCCAATAAAACTAAGTGCCTTATAACTCTTTTCAAACTATCCTCCTTTTTATGTTTTTATAATATATGTTAGCAATACTCATAACTTATAGTTGTTTGTTCTATATTAATAGAAACAGTTTTTATCTTCCTATAATCCATTAAAAAGTGAATCTGCAGTATCTTCTACCTCTTCTTCTGTTGAAATTTGATTCAAAGTATCTTCTAAACCTAAATCTTTTATTGTTTGAGATAAATGTGCTTGTGTATCTTCAATAGTTACCATTGCACCACTATACCCCTCTGCTCCTTCAATATTTTGAAAAAAGCTTCCAAGTTCATCATCTCCTACAGGTACCGAATTTGTACCACTTGAAGTGATTGCATCAAGTACATTTTTGGTTATCTCTATTCCATTATCTGCATCTCCATCATTATCCAAAGTTTGAAGTAATCTTGCATTATCAATATTATCTTCAATAACTATCATTTTATCTTCTAACTTTGCAGGGTCAAGCTCTCTTAATACGATATTTCCTAAGGTAAAGATACAACTCTTGCCCTCTTCAAATGTAAATGTTCCATTCTCATCAGTTACACCATCCTGATTACCACAATCATAAGTGACACCTTTTATAGCTGCATCTACATAATGACCTGTACCAATTTTGGGAATTAATGTAGAGGTATTTATATCTGGTATATCTTCTGCACCTGCAGAGGAGGTATTTATATCTGGTATATCTATATCTGTAGAAGATGTATTTGCATCAGTTAATGTATTAATACCATTTTCTATCTCTGTCATAGTGGTACTATTTTTATCTTTGATACCACCCTCACCACAAGCATTAAGTCCAAATAGTACTCCCACTGTAAGCATTACATAAATTGATTTTCTAATAAACATTGTTTTTCCTTTTTTTGATTTTGGTTATTGAGCATTTTCTTTTTCTAACTGTTCAAACATATCTAGTCTGCTAATATTATCACTTCCTTGTTTACCTCCACCTTTAATAGAACTATCCTTAATATTAGTCATACTATCAATTCCGTTAACTTTATCACTTGTTGACTTGACACCTATATTAACCTCTTTATCTGTATCTATTCTGCTATTTTTTATATCAATAGTCTGCATAAGTTTTTCTCTATCTTCATCAACTTGTGAACCTATAAGCAAGTTATCACCAGCAACATCCTTTAAATCATTTTTATTTAAACGAACATTTTTAATATCTATAGCTTTATAAGTTTTAGTTATCTTATTGGTGTCAACTTTTTGGTCAAGTTGTCCTGACTCTAATGCTTTTTTAAACTCCTCTTTACCATCAACTTCTGTATAACTCGCATCACCCATATGTGAATAAGCTCTATTTTTTGCCATTGTTTTATTAAAAGACTCTTTGCCTTTAGAGTGTCTCTTATTAAAGCTATCACCTTGATAAAAATTATCTCCAGCATTTAATAAGCATAAACTTCCTATAGTTATACTACTTATAAAGATTATTCGTTTCATCTATCTCTCCTTTTTTAAAATCTTTCTACTTTTTTAATATCTATATCTATACCCATATTACTACGCTTATCCATTTTTGTTTTTTTATCAATAACATTTATATTTTCATTTTTTCTACTCTCTATTCTATTATGACCTATATTAATATAAATTCTATCAAATGATTTTGATTTAGAGGTTTTAGATTTTTCAACTCGTAACAGCTCTTTTAACTTTTTACGACTATCCCATGATAAATCTGGAATTAAATCATAAGGAGTATTTCCCTCTGAATCGACAATACTTTTAGATGCACCCTGTGCTATAAGTTGCTCCACAATATCCAAATAGCCATTTTTGGCTGCTATATGTAAAGCAGTCTCTCCATATTTATTTTGGATATTCAAAAGAGAACCTTTTTCAATCAAATAACTAGCTATCCCCAAATAACCATAATATATAGCCTCTTGCAAAGCTGTACCATAAAATAGACCACCTTTACGAGATATTAAAATCTTTTGATTAACCAAATACTCTACAACTCTGCGTTTTCTAAATCTAACAGCATAATGCAAAAGAGTATCATCATTAGAACTAATATAGTCAATAGGAACCTTTTTTAGAAGCTTTTTAGTACTAGGAAGACCTCTTTTTATTGCACGGACTATCTGTTTATCTGAAATATTGTTTTTTGCATTAAGCCATACTACTCCTATTGCTATCAACAAAAAAATATATGATATTCTTTTCAACATAATTGAGTTCCTTATCTAATTTGTATTAAATCAGCAACACCATCAACAAATTTTTTGATTTTAGGATTACCAATATATTTTACTTCAGCAGTACCCACTACTGAAACATCCATATAATTACTGACATTAATCTTAATATTACCAGAACCGTCAGCTTTTATATACGCATCTTTAACTTTACTTTTCAAAAGATTAATATCATAACTGCCATCAGCATTAATAGAGAGTTTATTAATATTATTAGAGTTAAATAAAATATCAGAAGCTCCATCAATATTAAGAGATAAACTATCCAATAAATAATCTCTGACAATTATATCTCCTGCACCATCAACAATTAACCTTTTTAGATATTGACTACTTATAGTCACAAATACTCCTCTACTTGGGTTTACACTCCCTTTCATTTTAATAAACAAAGTACTATTTCTGACATACGCAGATACTTTATCAATTAAATTATCATCTGTTTTTACAACTATACTATTCTTAGATGAATATTTAATTACTATATTAGCAGCACTATCAATATTAATTTTATTAAATGAAGTTTTGGGAATGATTGTTTTACTTGTCACTACACCTGAACCCTTTTCAGCCTTATTACCATCAATAATAACACTATTAGAAATAACACTACCTGATATATAAGTTTCTGAAAACATAGGAAGAGTACATATTAGTATTGCTAATAAACTTTTCATATAAATCTCCTTATGATAAAATGTTATTTATTATAACATAATAAAGTGTTTATAAAGTGTCAATTAATATTAATATTTATGAAATTTTTTAAATGTTGAGAGGAAAGAGTCTTAAAAGATTTAAGACTCTTGTAAATTTTAGAAGAAAAGTTATTATATACTAAATCTATTTAGCTTCAATATCCATACCAATGCTTGAACCTGTAACTTCACTTTTATTAACTAAGTTAAGATTTACATTTTTATTTGCTTCTACTCTACTATTTTTTGCATCTACTTTCATACCAACTGTAGAGTTTTCAATTTTACTTTTATTAACTAAATTAAGGTTAACATTTTTATTTGCTTCTACTCTACTTCCTTCAGCTTTAATTTTCATACCAACTGTAGAGTTTTCAATTTTACTTTTGTTAACTAAGTTAAGGTTAACATTTTTATTTACTTGTACTGTACTTCCATCAGCCATTGCTGAAGTCATACCCAAAACTAAGAGTCCTGCTAGTGTTAATGTTAATTTTTTCATTTTAAATCCTTTTATTTGTTAAGATAAGTGAATTATAGTACAAAAAAGTGTTTAATAAGTGTCTTTTGTTACAAAAAAGGGAAAAAATAGATATTAATCGAATTTATGGTAAAATCAAATATGAATTTAAAAGCAATTTTTATAAAACACCTTTTAATTATTACAGTAATATTTCCATTATTGATTATAATATTTTATGGAGTCTCAACCTCTATTACATTAAAATATAAACATCAAAAATATGAACAACTAGAATTAAAAAGATATGAAAAAGAGCTAAAGAGTAAACATATAGATTTTTTTAAAGAGAAGGTAAAATATATAGACTCTTTTATTAATTTCTTATCACTAGAAAAAAATCTACACAAATCATCTGAACTAACAGATAGAATTTTACTATTTGTAGAGTCTCTAAAAAAATATGATAGTGGATTTATTTTTGTATTCAAACAAGATGGTACTGTACTAAAACATCCTTGTGCAAATAGATTAATAGAGTTAGTAGAGTCTGATATGCAAATCAATAAAGATGCCTATAATATATTATATAAACTACTAAATGCCTCTAAATATAATCAATTTATAAACTATAAAGGGACAGATTGCGTAGAAGATAAACTTGTAAACAAAATTGCATTTGTTCATCATATAAAAAATACTGATTTATATGTAGTTATTAGCAAAAATCAAAAAGATATAGCCCAATCAATAAAAAAGAAGAAAAAAATTTTAGAAAAAAAGTTAAATGATGAACTAGAAGATATGATGAAATTACTTCTAATTGTATGTTTAATCTCTATTATATTCTCTCTATTTTTTTCCAAAATTATTAATATGCTTATTAGAGATTATGAGAAAGAGATTAAAAAAAATCAAGAAATTATGTTCTCTCAATCAAGACTTGCACAAGCTGGGGAACTAATTAGTATGATTTCACATCAATGGAGACAACCCATTAGTAAAATTGCTTCTATCGCCTCTAACTTAAGATTTAAAATAATGTTAGAAGAAAATCCTAATATAGAGTATTTGGATAACAAATATAAAGAGATAGAAGATTATACAGAATTTCTATCTGAAACAATAGATGATTTCAGAGAATTTTATAAACCCAAAAAAGATAAAGAGTTACTATATATACAACCTATTATTGATAAATCATTAATTTTTTTAGAGAATGAGATAAATAAAAAAGATATAAATATCAAAAAGCTTTTTTCTAAAGATGCTAAAATATCTCTCTATAAAAATGAGTTAATGCAAGTAATTATCAATATAATACAAAATGCCATAGATTTCTCTAAAAAAGGAGCGTGTATTCATATTAAGACTATATTAAAATCCAAAGAGTATATAATAACTATTACAGATGAAGCTGGAGGAATAGCAAAAGAAAATATAAATAGAATTTTTGATGCACATTTCTCAACAAAACAGAGCAAAAACTCTACCAATTTAGGTTTGGGACTCTATGTATCCAAAGTTATTATAGAACAACATTTTCATGGTAAATTAGAAGTTGAGAGTAGAAATAATAGTAGTAAATTTACAATAAGGTTGGTACGATGATAAATAAAAAATATGAATTACTGAAAAACAAAACTGTTTTATATGTTGAAGATGATTTGACTCTTCAAAAAAATATTGTAGAGACTCTAGGTCATTTTTTTGATAAAATACTTATGGCATCTGATGGAGATGATGCTTATGATTTATATATTAGCCATCAAAATAGAATTGACTTAATTATTACTGATATAAATATGCCAAATACTGATGGTATCACATTTTCAAAATCAATTAGAGAGTATGATAAAAATTTACCAATTATTATTATATCGGCATATACAGATACCGATTATCTTCTTGATTCAATTGATTTAAATATTGTTAAATATATTACCAAACCATTTACTACAAAAAAAATTATTAATTTATTAGATAAATTATTGGAATATTTTAAACTAAATAGCTTTATTGTAATAAATAAGAATATTAAACTAAATTATGAAAATAGTGAATTGATAATAGATAAGAAAAATATTAAATTAACTAATAGAGAAAAAATTTTTTTAAAACTTTTATCAGAAAATAGTATAGTAACATATAATATGATGTATGACTATATGTGGGATATAGATAAAAGTCCAACTGCTGATGCAATCAAATCATTTATAAAAAAATTAAAAAGGAAACTACCATACGATTTAATTAAAAATCAACATAGTATAGGATACTATCTGGATATAAAACCTATCTAAATAGATAGGTTTATGAATTATAATCTATTTGATAAGTTCAAATGGATTTTCCACTACATTTTTTCTATCAACAATGTATGGAATTAGAGCAGTTTGTCTAGCTCTTTTAATAGCTATAGTTACTATCTCTTGATGTCTTTTGCAATTTCCTGTTAATCTTCTTGGCATAATCTTAAATCTCTCACTAAGACTAATTTTCAATAGATTTAAATCTTTGTAGTCAATATAATCAACTTTTGATTCACAATATTTACAATATCTTTTTTTAAATTTTCTTCTTTCTGCCATGTTGGTCTCCTAAAATGGTATCTCATCTTCATCGATGTCGATTTCTGGAACAGACGGTTGTGCTTGTTGCTTTGGAGCAGAATAAGCTGGTTGCTCAAAAGCCTGTGGTTGAGAGTAACCTTGTTGCTGTTGAGGAGGGTTACTATATCTACTAGAAGCATCATAACTATTTTGAGTTTGTATCTGCTGTTGTCCTCCACCATAATTATTTTGGCTAGGTTGATTAGCATATCCATTATTATAATTAGGATTTTGACTATCTGCCTTGGTATCCAACATTTTCATAGTCTCTACAATTACAGCATGTTTACTTCTTTTAGTACCATCTTGAGCTGTCCACTGCTCAAACACAAGCCGTCCATCAATTAAAACTTTACTCCCCTTGTGAAGGTATTGATTAGCTATTTCAGCCGTACGCCCAAAAAATGTTAAGTCGATAAACATAACTTCATCTTTTTGTTCACCAGTTTGGCTTTTCCATTTTCGGCTTGTTGCAATTCCAACCTTACCAATAGCACTACCACTTTGTGAGTATCTTATCTCAACATCTCTTGTAAGGTTTCCTACCAATACTACTTTGTTATACATGGGGTTTCTCCTAAGGTCTTATGCCTCTACGCTAGAGGTAGTTAATTCTTCTACTTTTGGTGTCTCTTCTTCTACTGCAACAGCTGATTGAGCTACAAGTTTATTGAACTGTTTAATCTCTTTTTGTTTAGTATATTTTACAGTCAAATATTTAATAACTTCTTCATTAAACTTCAAATTTCTTTCAAGTTCAGCAATAACAGAACCAACAGCATTAAAATAGATAATAGTATAAACGCCTCTTTCATTTTTAGCAACAGGATAAGCAAGTTTTCTCATACCCATATTATTTATAGCA
Source organism: uncultured Sulfurovum sp. (assembly GCA_964573285.1). GTDB lineage: Bacteria > Campylobacterota > Campylobacteria > Campylobacterales > Sulfurovaceae > UBA1140. The sequence continues at coordinate 37,937 of CAZNJD010000055.1, forward strand.
AGAATTTTAGCACCTTCCCTTTCGAGAATTTCTGTAACTTTAGCAATCTGTGCTGCAATCTCTTCCTCTGTTAGTGTAGGTTTAATCACAAACAGTGTTTCATAATTGTTCATTTAGTTCCTTTGGATTTATAGCCCATTATAAGGATATTTTGATAAATACCTCAAAATGAGCAAGAATTTTGGAAACGGTATTTTATCATAATTTTTGTTTAGTTAACCTAAACAAACTAGCTAATATAAAAATTTATTTTAAATTGCCTTGATATGCAACTACCGTACTTTCACTATAATTGGGAACATCATCATAACTAAATACAGCATAATATTTATTCATTTTGGTTGAGCCATAAGTATCATAAGTATAGTTATCTATTCCTGCATAAAGTTTAACGCCATCAAAAGGACTTTTAGGAATATTCCAACGATTTCTAACGACAAAATAGCCTACCAAATCTTCATAACCTAATTTATCCCAACTCAATTTAACTTTACCATTCTCAACAGTTGCTTTCAAATTTCTAGGTGCAGGAAGAGGGATGCGTCTCTTATTTATATATTTTATTTTTAATTTAGCTGATTGTTTACCTTTATATGCCCAATTGATAAGATGCTTTCTTGTCAATACACTTGTTGGACGGATAATAAATTTTGCCTCTTGACTATGTCTATGTTTATCTTCTAACTCCAATATAGAGTATTTATCAAAAATAAATCTATGTTCTTTTTTTCTACCAAGTTCAGCTGAACTTATCTCATACCCTATATATTCAATTCTATCTCGATTTTTTATATCACTATATGTAAACTCGTCTAAGTCAACAAACTCTACATTATATCGAATATCAATATCTTTTTTGACAGTAGTTGTATTATATATCTCTATCCATGCATCTGTTATTACACTTTGGTCAATATTAGGTAAAGAGGATAAATCAAATGACATAAATCCATAAATTTTTTCATCATCTCCACTAAATCCACATGCTAATTTATCATGCTCTATTTCAATATCAGAAATAGTCATAGAGTTAGCAAGTTCTATAGATACCTCAGTAGATGGTACAGTATATTTTATATCAAGAGATGGTCTATAATGTAATCCTCCACCTTGATTTCCATATCCCAAATCAAATACCATAATTTGAGAATCTCGTCCTAATGGAAGCTCGGTAGGTCCTTCTATTTTAAATATAACTTTATCTTTTTTTAATTGTTCTTCTAATCTACCTCTCTCAAATTCATTAAAATCCCAATGACTCCAAATTCCTTGTGTCAACTGTTCAGAAGGAATACTTTTACCTACTGTTTTAATATATTTAGCACTATCTACTTGGTCAAAATCTCGTATATCTGCAATAGTTTTAGAATCCATAATAGATAATGACCACTCTCCATATTTCTCTATCTTTGCAGAAACTCTATTAAGAGGATATAGTGAAAACTTAGCATCAATTATTTGAGCATTTTTGGGAACACTATCCAAATCTATCTGCATTATACCATAACAGATACCTCTACCCTCACTTACACCAACTTTGAGAGAATTAACTCCAAAATGACCTATATTTGCTTCAGGTGATTTCTCAGCTACATAACCAACATTAGATTTTTTTGGAAATATAGTTCTACTAAACTCATTATCTTCTAAAAGTGTTTTGAACTTAACTTTTGGAGCAATAGGTGACTTTGTTTGAGATAGTTTATGAACAGCTCGTATATAATAAAAATACATACTACCACTATCTAAATTTTCATCTATAAATTCACAACTAGATGTAATCCCACGCAAAGAGGCATCATTACATGCCATTTTATTATTTTTATTTTTATATATCTCAAAGTATATTTCAGGATCTGATGGATAATCCCAAGCCAATTTACATCCATGTGCATCAAATTTTACTAAATGAAAATTATCTACTCTCTGAGGGGCATGAGAACTATAACTTTTTGCCTCACCCAAAGCATATAATAATGCAGGAATATTTTCACTAATAGATTCTGACATATTCTGCATATAATCAGGAATATTTCTAGTTCCAACCTCCACTACAGCAGATATAATCCCTTTGGAATAATAATATTCTCTACCACTTCCAGAAATTAGTTTGGTAGGTGGTTTTCCTCTATTTATACCATATCTTCTACCTGTTATTTTATATATATGATAATTCATATTAGCACATAGAGTATTGAGGTCAGTTCCCTCTAACTCCATCTCATGATTGAACTTATGAGCAGGGAAAAATACATTTCCCTGAGAGTGATAATCTAAAGCAATAGTAATATTAGGATGAGTATCAACAAAATTTTTTATAGCCAATGTTTCTGGTTCTGAGAAAGGTTTAGGACCACTATAAACATTGGAACTGGTATTTTTAGATTTTTGATACCCTATAGAAAAGTTACGATTAAGGTCAACACCATAAGTACCATCACCATTATTTCGTCTATTCTTTCTCCAAAATGAGAAGTGTGTACGGCTATACTCAAAGCCATCAGGATTGAGACATGGAACAAGATATAAAGTATTATAAGTAATAGTTTTAAGTATTTCAGGATTGTTTTTATAATTTTTAAGAATATAATCTATAAACGCTATCCCTAACTCATTACCTATCCACTCTCTAGCATGGACAGTACCTGTAAATAGTAAAGCAGGTTTTAGATTAGCATAAGCAACATTGAGTGAGACTGTAGCCAACAATATATCCCTATCTTCCCAACTTTTTCCGATACTCTTCACATTAATAATATCAGGATAATTTTTCATACATTCAAAGAGAAACTGTTTACTCTCTTCATAAGATTTATATTGTTGTTTCATAATTTAATATCTCCTTTATGAATATTTCAAGTTTATACTTGAAATCAGAAAGGATTTTACTCAATTTCTTCTTACCTAGACCTTTATAAAAAATATAAAAATCTAGTTATTATATATTAATTAACTAAAGAGGCTACCAACTCCTCTTTATAGCCATTCCAAGCCTTTACAATTTTGTCAACCATTTTACTATCAACACTCTTAATATCTTCTAAAGCTCTAGGCTCTATCTCTATAATTTTAATAAACTCAACATGATTATAAATGGCAAGAATTTTACTTAATTTCTTTTTTCCCAAACCTTTGATAGATAATAACAGTGCTTCTAATGCTTCATTACTTATCTCAATAGCCTCTGATGCTTCATCTCCACTTACTTCTGGTGCTTCTTCTTTTTTTAGTAGAGGAACTTTCATTGATTTTAAGTTTTTGAGTGCAAATCTATCTTGGTAATTCCACTTCTCACTTGGCCACTCTTCAAATGTTCTCTCTTTTACATCATACATTTTATATACTGAATCTAACTCATGCAAATATACTTCACTATTCCCATACATTTTTTTCTTTTTACCAAAATATGCACCATCATATGATGCTCTATACTCACCAAATGTGATATGTCTCATAGTTCTTAATAAATCAGGAGATATTTTACCTAACTCTTCCCAATTAAACATTGGCATATGTGGTTTTTTAAATTTACCTTCGCTTAAAGACCACATAATATATTGACCAATCCAATCTCTGATATATGGGAATGCTGCAAAGGCTGTAGCACATTCAAGAATTCTTACTTTACCATCTTTGCCATATGCTATATCACATGCCCAATATTCAGCATTAGCTGCTTTACTAACTTTGACTGCTAAATCAAGTACAGATTTTGGAACATCCATATAATCCATCTCCCCACCTTGACTTGTATTAGTAAGCCACTCACCCTCTGGGGCTCTTCTCCAAAATGCACATACTGGTTTATGACCAATAAGCATTACACGAATATCAGCTTCCATTGGTACAAAATCTTGGAAATACATTGGGTGATATTTTTTCTCGTCAAACAAAGCTCTTGCCTCTTTGTATGAGTCAACTTTATGTACAAAATATCCACCATAATTAGATGGTCCATAAGATTTTTTGATAATTTTCGGATACTCTGTTTTTTTCAAAAATGTATCTGCATTTCCTCTATTGTAATAAATATATGTTTTTGGAATTGGCAAATTATATTTCCATGCAAATCGTGTTACATTCTCTTTTGATTTATTTGAGAACTGTGTATCGAGTGATGGTATAAATCTCACATGTGGCAGTTCTCTTGCTATCTCTCTAAATGTTTCATATGCAGTTGCCGGTACATTTCCAATTAATACATCAATCTTTTTTCTCTTGACCTCTGCTACAAATCTATCTTTGTCATCTCCCCAGTGATATGTTACTGTCTCTATTTTATTTGGCCAACCTTTGAAGTTGGAGTGATCAAAAAATCTTAATACGAAATCTAAATATAAAAATCCTAGTTTTGGTAGTTCTTTGTTTTTTAAGCTCATTATTTTTCCTTTATATATTTTAAAATTTATTTTTTTGTTTTTCTATCTATCATCTCAACTATAAGTTCTATCTTTTTATTATTAAAATTTAGTCCCATTTTCTCTTGTTCAGGTGTAGCAAATGCTGGAATTCCATTGACCTCTAATACAATATATTTCTCTTTTTCTAAATCATAAATAATATCTACACCAGCAATATCTGTTCCACAAATTTTTGAAGCTTTTTTAGCTATATTTATAATTTCATCATTAGGTTCTCGCATAAATACAGAACCACCACTTGTAATATTAGTTCGCCAATCTGTTCCACTAGCTTTTCTACCATAACATCCAACAAACTCACCATCAACTATATCTACTCTAAAATCAGTATTATCATAAGTAACAAATCTTTCTACATAAAAATACCGTAAATCCATCTGATTTAGAAATGGCATTAACATATCTAAATTAGCTTCACTCTCTATCTTGGTAAGTCCTACACCACCCCAACCATCAGTGGGTTTATAAACCATTTTATCCCATTTTTTAATTGTTTTTCTCAGCTCTGCTGTATCATCTCTATGACATAATCTATAATCAGGTGTCAATATACCATTTTGTCTCAAAATAAATGAAGTATGGAATTTATCTTCTGTTAAAGCAAAAGAGTCATATGTATTTATCATTGGAATTACACGATTGAGTGCTTGATATAGATATACTTGATATTGAGTCTGTTCACCAGCATTATATGAAAAAAATAAATCTAGTTTATTTAGTTTAATTCCATTATGAACTATATTTCCATTTTTCGCTGTTGCACTGCGAAGATTAACATCATCTATTGTATAAATATCTCTCTCTTTTAATTTTTTTATAATTTTTTTACCAATGACATCACCACCACCATTTTGATAAAGCCACATACCTATTGTCCGTTTTTTTCCCATCTCTTATCCTATTTCTATTTGTTGAAAGTATAATTTTATAAAAGTTTACTAAATTGCATATTTTTTGTAGATGAAATTATAACTATTGCTTCCATAAAGATATATAAATTGTGAAGTTTTTTATAAAATATTTTTTAGATAAAAAAATGCTATTTTTAAATGTTTAAAGAAGAGAAAAGATATATTATCAATATCTTTTTTATACAAGGAAAAATCTCCTTGTATCTATTTGAGACGATAAGTTAAACCTGTAAAGAATACTGTACCCCAATCAGGCGTTTCAACGCTTCCTCCATTAGTTCCATCTGTTTTAGATAGACTTAAAGTTGCATTAAAGGTTAAACGATTAGCTAAATAATATCTAAATCCTGTAGATAGGCTATTTGTAATCACATTATCACCCTCATTATAACCATCTATAGATAATGCCCAGTTATTTTCCCAATCTACTCTATCTGATAGCTCATAAGTATATGAGATATTATTATTGAATTGATAATCAATTGTAGCTTTATCATCTAAAACTTTGGAAATATTAGCTGTCTCTCTAAATTGTGATTGATACCCAATAGGCAGACCATAATCAAACTCTCCATCAGCTGTAGCCTTTTCACTTTTACCATTATAGTTAGATATAATTTGACCCAAACCTGCTCTAACTTTCCAACCATGAAATCTTCCAGATATTTTTTCAAGGTCAATAATCTCATTAATTCTAACAATTCCAAAAGCACCTAAAGCATCTCCTGCCAAAACACCCTCTGATTTAAGAGCCTTTTCCATATCTTCATACCAATATTTTTTATACTCTGTTAAACTATATTTACTTTTGTATTCATCTTTTAAATCTATAACCTTTGCCAATGCAATATATCCTGCATCAGAGAGAGGCTTATTTATAATTTTATATTTAGTTAAATCCTCAACAATTCTTAAAGCAATAGCTAGAGGTGTAGCATCATACATACGACCATAACCAGCACCTCCACTTATTTTACTAAACATATCATCAGCATTATCAGCAGTTACCTGTTTCCTATATCCCAAATCAACTCCACCATATACGAAATATGTATCATCATTTTTTAGATATTTATCTACTCTTGTACCTATTGTTCCATCATAGCTATTCTCATCACTATCTCCACTATTTGGACCTTTAGATGCATCTACATTAAATTCTCCTGATAACTCCCATGAGAAAGGTGCTGTAGTATATATATTTTTTGTACTAGCATCTCCATGCGTTTTATAACTAGTTTGATCTTGATTTCCACTCTCTATACTCAACTGTACATTTAAATAAGACTCTTGATAAGTCCCTTCTATAACTTTATAGTCTGTCATCTCTATAGCATTAATACTATTTGATAAAAGCAATCCAACTACTACTGAAAATTTAATTTTATTCATTTTAGAATCCTAATTTTTTAATTATTGAGGAAGTATAACAAAAAAACATAATAAAATGTGTTACTTAGATGACAAAACTCTATTTTTTAAAAAAAAATTACTTTAATAAAATATATATTATATTAATATAATATTATAATAATTAAGGTATAATTTATGTTCAAAACATATTATAAGGAGAGTATATGAAAAAAAGTAAAAAGAGATCAATATTATCATCTTTTTTTTTATTTATCAAAGGGCTATTTATAAAAAAAGAGCAACAGATACTAGATAATAAAAAAATAATTTCCAAAAAAGAAGAAGATAATAATATAATTATCCAAGAAAAAGCATATCAAGAAGAGGTCTCAACTACTTATGATGATAGTAAACTTCCCACTTTTTTAAATTTAAAAGCACTCATAGTTGAAGATAATCCTATCAATCAAAAGATGATTAAATATACACTCAAAAATATTGGAATTGATTGTGATATGGCAGATAATGGACAAATAGGTGTAGATATGCGTTTAAAAAACCATTATGATATTATATTTATGGATATTCAAATGCCAATTATGAATGGTGTAGAAGCTACACAAACTATATTAAGATATGAAAAAGAGAGAAATCTACCTCATATTCCAATTGTAGCAGTTACAGCCAATGCTCTCAAAGGAGATAGAGAAAAATTTTTATCAGATGGTATGGATGATTATGTATCTAAACCAATTGATTTTAATAGACTTGTAACAGTTTTACGAAAATTTTGTTCAAATAAACAAATTAGTCATGATACAAAAGATATTTTGCTATATAAACAGACACAAACGGAAGCAAAAATTATTAGTGCTATTCTACAAAAGTTAGGTTATAGTGTTGATATTGCTCATAGTATAGAAGAGTTCAAAAAAGAGATAGATTTTAACACTTACCATACAGCTATTATAGATAGAGTTAAATCTGATATTATACATCAAGATATAACTCAAAAGATAAAATCAAAAAATATTCGTAGTATGTTATTTGTAGATGACCGAGTCACTATAGCATCTAGTGACAAAGAGACATATACACATGTAACCAATAGTTTAACTGATTTTAAACTTATTCAAGAAAAAGTAAATAATATGATGGAGATATAACAGAGATTTAAACTCTCTGTAATCTCTTAAGCCCATGCTTCACTAGAGTTGAAACATCTCCTGAGGCATCACTTAATGCTTTTTTAATATGCTCTTTTTTAAAACCTAAACTCTCTAATGCCAAAATAGCATCACTCATTCCGCTATCTACAACCTCATCAGTATTACCATCAATAATAAAGTCTGCCAACTCGACTAAAATACGACTAGCAGCCTTAGGGCCAATTCCTGAAACTCTTTTTAATAATCCTACATCTTTATCTGCTATCACTTTTGCAAAAGTAGATGGTAGAAATGTTGAACAAGTAGCCATTGCAACCTTGGGTCCTACACCATTAATTTTGATAAGTGTATCAAACATCTTTTTTTCATTTACTTCCATAAATCCAAAAAGCAAATTTACATCTTCTCGGATAATTTGGGTTACTAATAACTTCACCCTACTCTCTTTGATACTATTGGATGTATTGATTGATATATTTACCTCATATATTAATCCATTTACATTAAGATGTATAAAAGTTTGCCCTTTTTTTTCTATTATTCCTTCTATTCCAACTATCATAAACTATTCCTATCTATATTTTAGATAAAATTATAACAAAAAAAGAGACCTATGAAATTAAAATCTATATTTACCAATAGCTTTGGTATTCTATTCTCTCGTATAACAGGTTTAGGGCGAGATGTTATTATGGCATCTGCTCTTGGAGCTTCGATATATACTGATATGTTTTTTATTGCTTTTAAACTACCTAACCTATTTAGAAGAATATTCGCTGAAGGTGCATTTACACAAGCTTTTATGCCCTCTTTTGTAGCTTCTAAACACAAAGGGGTATTTGCTACAGCTATATTTTTACGCTTTATGCTTTTTATATTTCTAATGTCATTGAGTGTTACACTATTTCCTGAAATTATCACAAAACTATTGGCTTGGGGTTGGAGTAGTGAGACTATAGCCACTACAGCACCATTTACAGCTATCAATTTCTGGTATTTGGATTTTATATTTATAGTAACCTTTATGGCAACTCTATTACAATATAAAGAACATTTTGCCACAACAGCTATGTCAACAGCACTTCTAAATATCTCTATGATTTCAGTTATGCTTATATACATGAACCATGAACCAAAAGTTATAGTTTATGCTCTTAGTTTTGGGGTAGTATTTGGTGGAGTTTTACAAATGATTACCCATCTAATAGCTATCAAACATTTCAAAATGCACAAAATTCTTATAGGTGGATGGAAATATAGAGCCAAAAAAAATATCAAGAATGAAGAGAAGAACTTTACCAAACTATTTATCCCATCAGTTTGGGGTAACTCTGCACCTCAAATCTCATCATTTTTAGATACATTCTTAGCCTCATTTTTGATTACTGGTTCAGTATCATATCTATTTTATGCTAACCGTATATTTCAACTACCTTTAGGAATTATTGCTATTGCTACAGCTACTGCTCTATTTCCATCTATATCCAAAGCACTTAACCGTGGTGATGAAAAAGATGCTTATAGTAATCTAGGTCGTGCTTTTTGGTTATTAGCCTTTTTACTTGGGGCTTCAGTACTAGGTGGTATAATTTTGGCTGAACCTATAGTTTGGTTACTTTTTGAGAGAGGAGCATTTACTCAATCTCAAACTTTAGAGACTGTTAGAGTACTTAATATGTATATGATAGGACTTATGCCTTATGGATTTGCTAAACTATTTTCTATGTTTTTATATGCTTCACACAGACATAGCAAAGCAGCCAAAATAGCAACTATAGCATTACTAGGCAATATTATAGCCTCACTACTACTTATGAAACCTCTTGGTGCTATGGGATTAGCATTAGCAGGAAGTATTGGAGGCTGGATACTATTTATATTGACTATTAAAGAGGTTGGATTTAAAAGATTTATTGAGATAATTAAATCTAAAAACAGTCTCTATTTTATAACTATAATGATATTTTTGGGAACTGCTTTTTTTTATCTAAATAAATTTATCTTAGTATCTATACGAGGATAACACTTTTTATACAAGATGCTACTATTTGGTACTATTTTTATCCTGATAAATTTTTGGATTAAGTGTAGCATCATGTTTAATAAATTGATTTAAATAGTTCTTTATTCTCTTTTTCTCTTCACCATCTTCCATATTATTATTCCATCTTTGTAACTCTTCGAAACTCCAATTTTCAAATTGATAATCTTTATATTCTGTTTCCCATTTTTTTAAAGCCTCATCTTCATTCTCTTCTTGTGCATTTTTTAAAATTTCTAACATCTCTATTTGTGGTTTTGTATCTGCTATATCAGATAAATATTTATCAGCTAAGTCTCTATAATCACTATCATCATTGTTTGTAACAAGAGCTAACTCTATATTATTGATAACAGAGTATTCAAAGTTTTTAGCTAGACCCTTATCTGTGCTATTTTTATATCTATCTATAAGCTCATCAAGTATTTCCATAGACTCTTCACCATTATCTCTCATCAATAGATAACTTTTTGCAAAAAGTGCATCAGCTACAATCTGTTTAAACTCATTTTCCTCATAAACTCCAAATTGATTAATCATATCATCATATATATCTATAGCCTCTGATGGATTTTGTAAATAATCATTGAGTAGTCGTGCCTTGGAAAATTCTACTGTAGCTAACTCTTTTAAAAGCGTTTTATTTTTACTATTTTTAAATTTATTGATAATTTCATCATATATATCTATAGTCTCATTGGTATTAGATAGATAAGTTTTAGAGTATTCTGCCAAGATAAACTTTTTGAGAAGTTCTACGCTATCACTATTTTTAAATTTATTAATAATCTCATCATATACCTCTATAGCTTCATCTCTATCTAATAAATATGCTTTTAGTGTTTGTGCATTATAATAGAGTTTTAGTAATGATACAACATCACTATTCTTAAATTTTTCTATAATATTATTATAGTCTCTAATTGCTTCATCATTATCATGAATATAGTTTCTATATATATATGCTTTAAGCAGATGTGCTTTTGCAAAACTTTTTAAAAGTTCAATATCACTACTCTCTTGTAATTTATCTATAATATTATTATAGATTTTTATAGCCTCTTGATAATTTTCGGCAAGTGCCAAATTATTAGCTTTTTCAAAAAGAGATTTAATCTCATCTTTTAGTCTGTCATCTATATGATATTTTGGTTTTACAGAAATATCTCTATTTTCATCTTCTATATCTTCTTTGATAATATTGACTTTTTTATGATGAACTATAATATCCTTGGGATAATTCTCTTCCACTTTATTATCAGAATAAATATATTTAATAGTTCCTATATAGATTATGGATACAACAATTAATAATAAAAAAAATTTAAACAAAACATACTCCTAAAATATTATTTCAATTGTAACATGTAAATTATAACATAAGTTGAATAATTTAGTTAAATTTCTAATAAAATTACAGTTTAAGTGATTTTTATTCTAAAATACGCTCTTTATTATAAGTGGTATCTATTATTTATTTATGATATTGCAAATAGATAAAGAATTAGATAAAATGTCAGAAAATTATAAATAAAAGGGTTAGTATGTCCATTAAGTGTGCATTTTTATTTCCAGGTCAAGGTTCTCAAGCCATTGGTATGGGAAAAGATTTTTTTGATAATAGTGATATAGCCAAAGATATGTTTAAATCAGCAGGTAATAGAACTGGTATAGATTTTGAAAAACTTCTGTTTGAAGCTAATGATAATTTAGGACAAACAGAGTTTACACAACCTGCAATTTTATTAGTAAGTGTTATTGCTCATAAACTTTTTACTGATAAGACAGGTATTAAACCAACTTTAACTATGGGTCACTCTTTGGGTGAGTTTTCTGCATTGGTAGCGAGTGGTGCATTAGATGCTATTGATGCTATAGAGTTAGTTAATCTGCGTGGTAAACTTATGGCCAAAGCATGTTCGAAACAAGAGGTTGGCATGTTAGTATCTTTGGGATTATCTGATGAGGTAGTAGAGCAGATATGCTCCAAACAGAGAGAGGCAGGACTACAAGTTTGGGCAGTAAATTATAATGCTGATGGTCAGATAGTAATAGCTGGTATCAAAAAAGATTTAGAACAGTTAGTTGATATACTCAAAAATGCAAAAGCTAGACGAGCAATGTTACTAAATATGTCTGTAGCATCACACTGTCCACTACTCCAAAGTGCTACAGAGCCATTGGTGGAGAAACTCCAAGAGATGATAAAGGATAATTTTATAGCTCCTGTTGTATCTAATGTAACAGCAAAGAAATATAATACTAAAGCCCAAGCATTAGAGCTATTACCAGAACAGCTAGTAACTCCTGTTAAATATAAACAATCTATTGCAAATATAGATAATGAGGTTGATTGTTATATTGAGTTTGGTCAAGGTAATGTACTCAAAGGACTTAATAAAAAAGCGACTAAAAAGCCACATTTTAATGTAAGTGATATGGCTTCTCTTGAAGCAACTATTGAGGCGATTAAGGGACTGAATGAGTAAAATAGCAATTATGGGTGCAATGCCTGAAGAGATAGAACCACTACTAGAACAAGTAGAAAATATTAAAAAAACGCAACATGCCAAAAATATATATTATGAAGCAACATATAAAGGCAAAGATATAGTTATTGCTTATTCTAAAATAGGAAAAGTATTTGCTTCATTAACTGCAACTATGTTAATAGAAAAATTTGGTTGTGACCAACTTCTATTTTCAGGTGTAGCAGGAGCTATTAATCCCAATCTAAAAATTGGTGATTTGATTATAGCCAATGCTCTATGTCAACATGATTTAGATATTACGGCATTTGGTCACCCTTATGGATTTGTACCAGAAGGAGAGGTTTATATAGCTACAGATAAAAAATTAAGAGATACTGCTAAAAAAATAGCATCTAAAAATAATTTAATACTTCAAGAGGGAGTTATTGCTACAGGTGACCAGTTTGTAGCCTCTACAGATAGAAAAGATTTTATTGCATCTACTTTCAAGGCAGATGCCTTAGAGATGGAGGGTTCAAGTGTAGCTGTTGTTTGTAATGCTCTTAACATACCATTTTTCGTACTCCGTGCTATAAGTGATTCGGCTGATGGTGGGGCAGATATAGATTTTGATACATTTTTAGAGAGTTCAGCAAAAATATCTGCTCATTTTATTTTAGATATGGTTGAAGTTATTGAGTAGAATAGTTATAAGTAAAAAACTTCTCCGAGTAGCAGGTAAAACTAATGCAGAGTTTAAACTAATTGGTCAGGGTGATAAAGTTTTAGTAGGACTTAGTGGAGGCAAAGACTCACTTACTCTTATTCATATATTAAAACATATCCAAAAACATGCTCCATTTAAATTTGAGTTTGAAGCATGTACTATTCAATATGGAATGCCTGATGAAAACTATAAATATTTAGAAGAGCATTGTAGAGAACATGATATAAAACATACTGTATATAATACTAATATATTTAATATTTCCCATAATACTATTCGTGAGAACTCATCATTTTGTTCATATTTTTCCAGAATGAGAAGAGGAGCATTATACACATATGCACAAGAGCATGGATTTAACAAAGTAGCATTAGGACACCATTTTGATGACACTGTGGAGAGTTTTTTTATGAATATGTTTTATAATGGAACTATAAGAGCAATGGCACCTATATATAAAACAGATAGAGGTTTCCATCTTATTAGACCACTAATCCAAGCTAGAGAGAAACAACTAAGAGCTTTTGCAGAGGATAATAATCTGCAACCAATAGGTGATGAAGCCTGTCCTGCTATGTATAAAGATGTCAAAATGCCACATGCTAGAGCCAATATGAAGATATGGCTAGAAGATTTAGAGAAATCTAATAGTAACATATTTAAAATGATAAAAGCATCATTTAAACATATTCATGATGATACTCTACTTGACCCTAGCCGTTGGAATAGAGATGATATTTAGTAGTAACATATATTGGTTATAATGTTATAGTTTTTAATAAAAAAAGGATTTATTATGAGTAGTGAAGAACCAAAGTTTAAAAAGATAGTTAATGCAGCAGATGAATTGAGTTTGGGTATTTCGATTGTAGTTGCTGTATTAATAGGTGTAGGATTAGGAATTTTTATGCGTAATATTTTTGGTTATCCATGGTTATTATGGTTAGGTGTCTTTTGGGGTATTGCTGCTGCTATATTAAATATCTATAAAGCATATGATAAACAGAAGAAATCTCTCGATGAACTTGCAAATGACCCACGATATAGACATAAAAAGTATGATGATAGTGATGAGGATGATTATTAGATATGAGAAATAGTATAAATACACTATTAATTATAGATATAGGAGTTATAATCTTTTGTCTATTAAGTGGTAATCGTATATGGCTTATCAATTCACAAATAGGTTTTGTAACCTCTTCTTTGGTAATGATAGCTTCTATTATATCTTATCGTAATATGGTAAAAGATAGATTAGACTTAGGTATCGTTGTATCAGTTGATAATCGTGATACCATTGAGAAAATAGAAGACCCATATGATTTATATAATAAAAATAAACCTATGAGAGAAATTGTACAAGAGGAAAAGAGAAATCTAAAAAAAAATCGTCGCTCTATATGGCAAATAACCAAAGATAGTAAAGCATCTCTATCTTTTTATAGATTAGGTGCATACTCTTTATTGATTTTAGGTTTTTTCTATCTTAATAATAGTCATAAATTAGATATAACTTCTTATCTTTTTAGCTTATCACTACCTCCAATTATAGTAATAATCACCTTAATAAGGAAAATTAGATAAAAAATTATTAACCTTGATTGACATAGACTAAGAGTTTCTGATATAATCTTATTAAAATTTATAAAAAAGTATAGGGAAGCAAAATGGCAAAAAGTTTGTATGAAACTCTAGGCATTAGTGAGAAATCAACTCCGGAAGAGATAAAAAAAGCTTATCGAAAATTGGCACGAAAATATCATCCAGATGTAAATAAAGATGAAGAAGCCATAGATAAATTTAAAGAGATAAACGCAGCATATGAAGTACTCTCTGATAAACAGAAAAAAGATGAGTATGATATGTATGGTGACCAGATGTTTGGTGGTCAAAATTTCCATGACTTTGCAAAACAACAAGGTGGTAGTAATGTTGACTTAGATGACCTGCTTAGAAATATATTTGGTGGAGGTTCAGCGTTTGGTGGTAGCTCTAGCTCTTCAGGGGGATTTGGTGGCTTTGGTGGAGCTTCAGCTTTTGGTGCTGGTAAACCACAAGATATTGATATGAAATTATCTATAACTATACCATTCTATGTATCTGTCAAAGGTGGAAAACATAATATATCTTTGGATAATGAAAGTTTTGATATTAAAATTCCTGCTGGTATTAAAAGTGGAGAAACACTAAGAGTTAGAGGCAAAGGTAATACAGTAGGTTCACATAGAGGTGATTTACTAATTAAAGTAGAAGTTTCTCCATCTGACAAATATGAAAGAAAAGGTGATGACCTTTATCTGGATATGGATATATCACTAAAAACAGCACTATTTGGTGGTAAAATTAAAATACATACCCTCATTCATGAATCGATTATTCTAAAAATTCCACAAAATACAAAAAATGGACAAAAATTTAGAATAAAAGGTGCAGGTGTTCCTAATAGAAAAACAAAATTAACAGGAAATCTCTACCTCATAGCAAATATTGTTTTGCCAAAAGTAGAAGAGTTGGATGAAGATTTAAAAAATATTTTACAAGAAAAACTACCTAACGGAGAGGAATAATGCATAGTTATGATGAACCAGTTTATCTTATTTCTGTTGTTGCGTCTATATTAAATATACATCCTCAAACACTTAGACAATATGAGAAAGAGGGGCTTATCGAGCCTTCTCGTACACAAGGACGAATGAGACTTTATTCTCAAAGAGACATTGACAAAATTAAATTGGTACTTCAGTTAACTAGAAAAATGGGAATAAATTTAGCTGGTGTTGATGTAATTTTGAAACTCAAAAAACAGATGGATTTAATGACCCAAGAGATTGACTCTCTGCGTGAAGAGCTAAGTAAAGTTAATCGTAATGGTTCTGTACCAACACATAAATCAGTCGTGACTACTAGTAGTTATGATATTATAATCTTTGAAGATTAACTTTTGATTTAATATAACTCCTATCTGTTTTTGACAAGCTAATGATGGTAGGGATATATAATTTTTGAATATTTTGGCTTGATGAAAATGTCCCTCTATGATTAGAGTCTCTTTAGGATAGTACTTACTTATTTTTGTAGCTCTCTTTTCAAATCTTTTAAATTTATGACAAATATTTTTGGTTTTTAATCTTGAGATTTGAAAGTTTATAATTTGTTTTTCAAAAGGTCTTAATATTGTTAAAAAAACTCTATTTCTGAGCAACTTTGAGTATAAATTATATCCAAATCCCATCTCATATAGGTCTCCATGAGAGAGATAAACTATTTGATTATCTAATCGGAATTGAATAGGTTGAACTTCACGAGTATATACTTTGATATTTGGGAAAACCTCTTCTAAACAAAAGTCATGATTACCCTCTATATAATACATCTCTATAGTTTTGGATAGTTCTTGAAGTAACTCTATAGCCTCTTGGGAAAAAGATTTGATATACTCATTGTATCCAAATAGTAGGTCAAATATATCTCCCATTAGAAAAAGCTGTGAAGTTTTTATATCCCCTCTTTTTATCATTTTTAATATCTTAAAAAAATCATCTCCATAATGAGGATAGTGTGCATCAGCTATAAAAAGAGAATTCTCCTTTATCTTAATAATTGACATTTTTCACATACTCCATAGAGATTTATCTGTGCATTATTGAGTTGAAAATTCTCAATATGAAGTATCTGTTCTTTCTCTTTACTTATCTCTATATCACGAATTTCTCCACAAGATTGACAAATTAGATGTATATGGTTATCCTTTTTGAGTTCATATTTTGATTTTTCACCATTCATAGGAACTTCAATAATGACACCTTGTTTTACCATCAAAATAATATTTTTGTATATAGTAGCCAAAGATAGAGTAGGATAATACTCTTTAACATCTTCATATATTTCATCTATATTAATATGTCCTGCTTGGTCTATAGATTTAAGTATCCCAGTTCTCTGAATTGTGGCTTTTAAATCATTATCTTTGAGTATTGATATATAGTTTGTCATGATTTAGCCTTTGTTATGTATATTGTGAGTTTTTAAACCCACAATAAATTACTATTAAACCTTATAGGTCAGCCTCATGTTTTGCAAGATATTCAGCCACACCATTAGTATCAGCTTTCATACCCTCATCACCTTTTGCCCAACCAGCAGGACAAACTTCACCATGCTCATTAGTAAATATCATAGTATCAACCATTCTAATCATCTCATCAATATTTCTACCAAGTGGTAAATCATTAATAACAGCATGTCTAACAGTACCATCAGCATCAATTAAAAAAGAACCTCTAAGAGCTACAGCATCATCTAAAAGAACATCATAGTCTCTAGCAATTTGTTTAGTAAGGTCAGCAACTAACGGAAATCTAACTTGTCCTATACCACCTTTATTTACAGGTGTCTCTTTCCATGCAAAATGAGAGAATTGACTATCAACAGATACACCTATTACATTGATACCTCTACTTGTAAACTCATCTAATCTATGGTCAAATGCAATAATCTCTGATGGACATACAAATGTAAAATCTAGTGGATAGAAAAAAAGTACTGCACCTTTTTCACCTAAATTTTCCATAAGATTAAAATCCTCTACTATTTGGTTATTACCCAATACTGCTGTTGCTGTAAAATCTGGAGCTTTATTTGTTACTATCATATTTTTCCTTTTTAAATAATAATTTTTATTTGTAAGGAAATAGTATCATATTAATATTAAAATGAGATAAAATTACTCTCTTTTCTCTTCATTTTCTTCCAAAACTAAATTTACAGGTTTTTCAATATTCCTGCCAATATATGGTTTACTAGCTCTAATCAATATAGGAACAATCTCTTGTAGATTATTAGACTCTCCTAAACTAGATACATCTATACGCCATAACTCTTTGCCTAATTGGTCTTTGGATAATATCACAATATATCTATTAAAAATTTTATAAGTTTTGCGATAGGTTCTATAACTGCTATACCCTACATCACTCCAAAATGGTGAGTAATAGGGATAGCCATATCTATATGGATACCCCCAAGAGAAACCAAATGATACATCAGGTTCACTATAAGTTCTAGTCTCTTCTTTAATTTTTTCTATACCATAATCAAAATATATAATCTGCTCTGCTAAATTTTCATAAGTAACCTTTTTGTATCCTTTGAAATTAAGTATTTCAGCCAATCGACTACTCTGTCTCTGAAATTTAAGGTCATTAATATTAGTATCATCTCCCAAAGGTTTTATAATATAAGTAGTAGGCTTGATAAGCCTATCTGAATTGCTTATTGCATCTAAAGTTACTCGATATTTATTGACAATAGGAGTACAACCTATAAAAATAAACGATATTAATGTCAATAAGATAGCATAGTATATCTTGTTCATAATAATAATTCCTTTGAGCTTATTTATAATTTTACTTTAATCCTTTTTTGTGGAGTTATTGTGGAATAGCTATGTAAATCTGATGAGTATTGGTCAAAAAAACTGTACCATGAGAGAAGAGATAAAATAAAAATCAGCACAAATCCAACACCGACAAGAAAAACCTACAAATATCTATAAAATAGTATAAGAAAATCTGTAAATCTTTATATTAATAATTCTATTTATTCTTAATTTTTTGGGTCTATCCCATCTATTTTCCTTATTTATAAGTTTGATATTTTAGCATAAAAAAACAAAAAAGATTATTTATTAGAAAAGATAGAAATCCCAAAATTTTTCAGATGAACAACACCATTTTTAAAGCAGATAGCTCATCACTGTCCAGATAGATAAAAACCTACTCTTACACCCAACTCCACAGTAACTACAGGCTAACTTTTTTTTGCTGAGGCTCTTTAGTTGGACAAAGAGTTCTGAGATAAGAATACTCTTTGGCTAGTATTAAAGTTTTCATATTGACTCTTTTTGTAAAAATTACTGAATTATATTTAAAATTTAGATAATTTTTCTAATTTTATTGTATGATTTCTAATCATATAGCTCTCTCTAAAGAAATAAATTAAAATGGAGTCATTATTCTACTTGACATCTATCAACAACTTCAAAAAAAAGCTTTGTTATAATCAAATTAAAAAAAGGTGAAAAATGTCAGTAATTATAGAATCAACTATCAAAAGTAATCCAGTAGGACGATGGTATATCGAACTTAGAGATACTACAGAAGATGATAAGTTTGAAATTTGTTTAGATATAAATGAGTATGCTCAGAAAATAGAGATAATGGGGCAAGAGTATGGTGGAGATGTACAGGTAGCTTGGAGTTCAGATGAAAATGTAACTAAAGAGCAGATAAATGAAGTACGAATGCAGATGAATGCTTATGAAGCACAAAGAGAGGCTCGTGAAGCAATGGAAGCCAACGGAGAAATCCCAACAC
Source organism: uncultured Sulfurovum sp. (assembly GCA_964573285.1). Lineage (GTDB taxonomy): Bacteria > Campylobacterota > Campylobacteria > Campylobacterales > Sulfurovaceae > UBA1140. The sequence continues at coordinate 57,407 of CAZNJD010000055.1, forward strand.
ATCAATCTGATGGAACACCTAAATTTTAGAATTTTTTGAGGTCAAATAGATGACCTCTGCTATTTAAAATGATGGAGTTCCTCCACCTAGAGCCTCTTTGACATTATCATCTGCCATAGAGATATTCCACGCAGGTTCCCATACAATATCTATCTCGACAATACCTACACCATCAATTTTTTCTACTGCCTCTTGCACCCATGTTTTAATCATTTGATGAAGTGGACAGCCTCTTGTTGATAGAGTCATAACTACTGTAATATTACAACTCTCTTCTATAATAGCATCATAGATTAATCCCATTTCAACTAGATTAAAACCCACTTCTGGGTCAATTACTGTTGAAATAGCTTTATATACTTGTTCTTTCGTTATATTGCACATACATTTCTCCTTATTTACCATATCCTAACATTTTAGACATAGATATATATAAAAAAATCGCTCCAAACATAAGCAAACTTGCTCCTGATTTGAATAGATAATCATTTTGGAATAGTAATCCTATTCCACCTATCGTTGTACCAATTGAGCTAAACCAAAACATTATATTAGCCTGTTCTTTTGGGTACATCTCATGAAGCATTGGAACTTTCTCTTTCCCTACCAGTGGCGAAAATCTCTCAAACCATACTAAAAATGGCACTATTTTATATAGGTGTCCATTAATTAAAAATCCTATAAACCCTAATAACAAAAACCATATAGAGGTATTTAATAACTGTTCGCTATGTGGTGTAATTAAGTATATAATACCAACAATAATAGAAAAAATCAATGAACCAAATCCAAAAATCATTGATTTTGCCCAAACATCCATCTCTTTTCGTACAGTTAATTCATAGATTAAATAAATTTGATATATATAAAATCCTATACCTATAATAGTTATAATATATCCAAGCCATTGAAACCAATTAAGAGCTATTAATGCTCCAATAAATACTATACCTACACCAATAGCAACTAGATTAAAACCCCGTTTAATTGGAGTATCATCAAAACCATGAGCTAGAGAAAACATAGGTATTAGCGTTAGTGATAATCCCATAATCGTTAGTATCACAAATCCACCAATTACTGCATATACATGAGCTTTTAGCATAGTATCTACATCTATAGAGATAGCACCACTAAGTCCTAATGCAATAGCAAAACCAGTTATTATTCCTAATAATAGATAGCTATTACTAACTGCTACAGTTTTAACAGTAATAGTATTTATCTCTGTTTTTCTTAAAGTTGCAAAAGCTTCAGATGCAAAAATAATCATAGAAGTCAAAACCAATATTCCACCATAAGGTAGTATGGCAGGATTGACCCAAAATCCAATAATCATACCAATAGTACCAATAACAAGTAGAGGTAATATCACAAAATATAAGTCAACTATAGCATGACCAACTTCCAAAACTACAGGAATGAGTTGAGCCATAGCTCCAAATATAATCACCATAACAAAACCAAGTAGAAATAGATGAATCCATCCAGCAATCGCCATTTCTTGATATATAAATGTACTATTAAAAGCCAAAAGTGCTATAGTAGCCAATAGATAAAAAGTAACCCCTATTTTGAAAAATGGGGCTATAAGTTTAAGAGGTGGTGCAAAATCTTTGGATATAGCAAACATATCCCTCTATCCGTGACAGCTAGTTTGATTTAAATCTGCTTTTTCACTATCTTCTGATTTATAAGAAAATATTAGTTTTACACGACCATCTTCTAGTTTTTCATTTGTAATATTAAAATTTGCACCAATTTTATCAAGTAATCCAGCAGGTGTTTTATGATTTATCATTACCAATTTTTTATTGGCATCTGTAATTAATTTTAGCCCCGACATCGCATTTACCATTGGGTCTGGAGGACCACATTTTGATGTATCAAACTCATAATATTGTGTATCTTCTAGTTTATATTCAAAAAATGGCACAGTAGCACCCATTACTTCAATCTCTTTTTTTTCTATTTCAGACATATTGTCTCCTATTTATAAATTTTTGTTATTATAATTATAATAGCTTATAAAGAGATTGATTACAGTCAAGAAAAAGCAAAAATTGGATAATATTTCAAAAAACAAAGGATAGTATATGTCAGTACCAGCAGATGTAGGTTGTAGTAATGAGAAGTGTGTTAAATCACCAGAGTGTCAAAGAACAGTAATTTTTGAAAATGGAACAGCTAGAGAGATTAAAAGTTTTGGAGGAACACCTGATAAAGGTTGTGGTAAATTTATTCCCAAAAAAGAGAAATAGATATAGTCCAATTAGGGATTTAAAAAATCCCTACTCAAAATAAAAAAGAAGAACCCAATCCAATCAATCCACCAAATACACCACCCCAAATAACTAACCATCCTAAATGAGTATGAATAAGTTCATGAACTAAATCATTTACCATTTTAGGACTCAAATCATCTAATCTTTTGGTAACTAAAATATCTACAGAGTTAATTAAATCATCATTTAGTGATGAGTTTTGGAGATGATGGTTCATCTGTTCTTTAAATACTTCTGAACTTACTATTCCTACTACAGCCGATTTTAATTTTTTCTCAAATGGTTTTTCTAAGGGGTCTAATGCTTTTTCTCCCCCAAAAAGATTAAGAGCATCTCCTAGTTTTGACTCCATAACACTCTGTTTGAGAGCTACAAAAGCAGGTTTGAAATTGGCAGACTCTACAAGTGGTGCTAAATCTATCTTTTTATCTTCACCTTGAAAAAATTTATTTAATTGCTCTTTGGTAAAAAACTGTTTCATTATCATATCTTTTATAGAACCTTTAAATGCCCTAAAATTTTTTTCTATAACACCTGAACCATAAAGTAATGGAACTCTATTAAATAACATATAAATAGCTAATTGATTAGTAACTGCTCCAGATATTGCAAATAGTCCTATATATAGTATCGGTCTATGGTATGGTTCTGGTAGATAAAATGATACGATAATAAGTAAAATACTGATTATATCTGTAATTGATGACTTTGATAAATAATACATATTAAAATTCCAAAATTTTCTCTTTTAATTGGGTTATGGAGTGCACAGCATCCTCATCTTTATAATTAGAAAATCCCCAATGAACCATAATATAGTCTATATGAGCATTTTTGGATGCCTCTTCATCTCTCTCTCCATCACCTATAAATATAGCTTCATCGGCTTTGATATTTAGCTCATCTAATATTTTGTGTAACATTTCAGGATATGGTTTGCCTCTTGATACCTCATCACTACAAACAACAGCATCAAAATAATCTACAATATCCAAATAGATTAATGATTGTTTTGTAGAAATTCTATAAGCATTAGTTGCTATGGCTAGTTTAAAGCCTTTTTCTTTTAGTTCATCAAGAAGTTCTTTTATCCCCTTATATAGTATAAGTTCTTGTTTGTGATTATCTTTATAATACTCTGAAAACCATAGCTCATGGTCTGCTTTGAATGAGTCTGCTTCATAAAAATATTTTGATGCGTTTATAGTATGGTCATTTAGTTTACCTAAAATATTCTCTTGACTCATAGGCTCTAGTGATAAATTATTCCGTACATGATTAATTGCATTAACTAGAGTGATGGAACTATCAACAAGTGTACCATCCATATCAAATATAATTAATTTTTTCATTTATAATTTTACTCCAATTGGCTCTGCAAATTTAACTTTTTGATTTATAGTTATTTCTGGAAGCCAGACTCCTTTTTCACTAAAAAGCAGTATAGTTGAACCCATCTCAAACCAACCAAATAGTTCACCTTTTTCTAGCCATAAATTATTATATACATAGTGTTTGGGTTCTCTAATATCAGAATTGGTATTAATCTCTTTTTCAAAAGTCACAACCATTTTACCTACATTCAATGCACCAACAAGAACCATTACAAATATATTACCATTACTATCTTCACACTCAATTACTACTCTCTCATTTTCAATAAATAGTTCAGTTTTATTTCGTAATAGTGGGAGATTAACAGGATATAATTTACCTGGTATATGTGTTAGTGATTTTATATTAAGTTTATCAGGCATATGGTATCTATGATAATCTTTTGGAGATAGATATAGATTAACAAACTCACCACCATCAATAGATTTAGACGCTTCTTTATGATATTCTCCTAAAAGTCTATCTATACTGTATGCCATACCTTTTATCTGATAAGCTTTACCCTCAACTATCTTTCCAAAATCAGTAACTAATCCATCAACAGGAGAGATAAGTATATTTTTATCACTATTTATCTCTCTAGCTTTTTCAAATGCTCTAGTAAAGAGCTTATTGAGTGATTTATACTCTCTTGGTTGTCTAAATTCACTCATCTCCAATCCCATAAACTTAACATAACCATTATTTATTATCTTTTGTATCGGTGTTGGAAACTCTTTTGAGGCGAATTTACCAAATAGATTTGATATAACTGAAGTGTAGTGTTTTTGCATGATATTCCTATAAAATTTTCTTAAAATTATAGTCAATTTTTAATTTATGCGTCTTAAACCCAAGAGTAAAACTCTTGGGTTTGTTTAAAAATCTATTCTTAATTCATTTTCATCTCCATTTCTAGGTTTAAATCCAATCCATAAACCTGTAGTTTTTCCATCACCACCATGAAGATTTGTAAAGAAACGGAAAAGTGCATTTCTCTCTGATACAGTATCATATTTATTTTTTAGTGTTTGTGTATTATAACTAATATCAAGTTTCCAAAGCGTATGAATATCTCTAATTGGGGTAAAGTCAATATCTGTTAGTCTATTATTATTTAATTTAATCTCATTAATTCCATCAAACATACTCAACGGAGTCAAATCTATAGAAGTTAATCCTCTATTAGAACAGTCTATTGTACCATTATAGGATTTTGTTGCTTCATTATATAAGCTATTATTAAATACTCCTCCACATGTATTAGAATACCATGCTATAAAAGTATCAAGATCAGAATTTATATTATTCGCATAATTTCCATTATCTATAGGTGTACCTAAATTACTATTACCTTGACCTGTATAGTCATCAACATATCCATTATCATTATTATAGCTACCACCATTATCATAGTTATCAGTATTATAGCTACTATCATCATAATTACCATTATCGTAAATACCATTATCGTAAATACCATTTGTATTTGTATTTGTATTTGTTCCTGTGACTATAACTTTTCGACATTTAATATCTTCATTACCATCACTATCTTCTACTCTATATTTTATATGATATTCACCTTGGATATTGGAATTAATATCATCTGTTCGTTCTACTTGATTTGTTAAATCACCATCTTGTGCATCATTTGCATAAAATATATCTCCATTAGGTAAAATAGTAGTAGTTCCTTGACTAATAGTGATAATTCGTTGACCATCTAATGTAATTATTGGGTTATCACCAGATAAAGCATCTATATTATTTGTAGCATTATTTGTGTATCCTATTGTATCACACATTGAAAAATCATTCGGGTCATCTGTTGCTGTTGTATCTCCACATCCGACAAAACTTAAGCTAGTTGTTCCTAATACTATGGATATTAGAATTGTATTTTTAATAAACATTACTGTTTTTCTCCTTACTTTTAGTAAAATAAAATATAATATAATTATATCTAATTAATGTGTATTAATAGTTAATTAATTTCACAATCTAAATATTTTTTAGCTACCGTTTTTCATATATGATTATCCTAACAACATTTTTTTGATTAAGATAACTATTGCAATGATATACATTATCATTAGGTATCGTTTATGATTTTTGGATGTTACATGGTCTTTGAGCCAAATACCTATATATACACCTAATAGTGAAGCAATAGCTACAAACAATCCTTTATTTAGGTCAATATCACCAATTTGTATATGGCTAATAAACCCTGAAAAAGATGAAAATGCTACAAAAAATAGCCCTGCACTTATAGCTTTTTTAATAGGATAGTGTAAAAAACCTGCCAAAATAGGAGTTAGCATAATAGAGCCACCAACACCCAATGAGATAGCGAATATACCAATTATACCACCCACACTAAATAATACTATAGGATTAAGTGTTTTTACTGTTCCATCATCTGCTAGTTTTGCAATAAATAATCTATATAATGCAAATATCAATAATCCAAAAAATAGATATTCTAGCATGGTTGCAGGAAGCATATGAGATACAAGAGCTCCAATAAACCCACCGATAAATCCACCAACTCCTACCCAAACTCCTTCACCTAAAACAAGTGAACCTTTTTTATAGTTGAGATATGAGCCATAAAATGAGCTAAAAACCATTTGTAACACAGAGATACCTATAGCTGTTTTAATATCTATACCTTCTAACATAAGTAGTGGAATAAGTATCATTCCTCCACCAATACCAAAAAAGCCTGAAAGAGTACCTACGAGAGTTCCTGTCAAAATTAATATGATTTCCATATATTATATTGTCCTATTAAGTAAATTAAAAGAGAAATTATATCATGAACTACCCATAATATTTATTGTTTTTATATAAGATAATTATTATCTTATATTTTTAGATTAATAAGAGTGTGTTTTTATTACATCTTGTTGAAGATAACTTATTAAAATAAATCTTATATATGTTTTATATTAATAATATGCTAGAATTAAAAATCATGATTAATTGAACAAAAAGAAAAAGGAATAATATGTCAACTACAGTAGAAATTATCCAAAATGAACTTCCAAATTATCAAGGACTTACCAAATCAGAAAAGAGTTATGGTCTTTCACATTTAGATGAATGGATACCAGAAAATGGGCATTTAGAGGTGCTTATTAGTAAATTTGCAGAAAAATCATTGGATATTAGACCGTTTTTAGACCAAGTAGGACTTCTCGAAGAAGATTAATTTTTTTTGTCTAAAATTAAACAAAAAAAAATTAAATGTAATGTATTCTGTTAAGCTAATTGGTTTTATAACTAATTCTAATTAATTAACAGAAAAGATTGTAATAATAGCTATCTTAGGCTATTATCAGCGATTTTTTTTATCTCACTTTGAGGTAATTGTAAGAGTAGAGGTTTTTTATCTGATTTTAGCCACTTTAAAACTTTGACTATACTATTTTGACTCATAGCTGTACATCCAGCAGTACCTTTTCCATCACCACTTCTAATATGTATAAATATACATGAACCACTATTTTTAATCTGATTTGGATTATGATTGACTACTATACCGTACTGATACAAATTATTTTTTAGTCTCATATGCTCAAAACTACTATAATCTTTATTTTCTTTGGTACTATCTATAATACGATTATACCATTTTGAGTTACTATCATCTACACAGTGGTCTGTTGTTTTATATACATTATAAGGAAAATCTATATTAAGTGGAGCATATCCAAAACCATTTTTCAATGAAAAAAGTCCAGCAGGAGAGCGACCATCACCCTCTTTTTTGATATATTTTGCATCTTTTGGGATAGTATGTAGTCCAAGTCCCCACCCTAAACCATCTCTTCCTAAAATAATAGATATAGGCTCTCCTACTTTTTTCCATTTTTTATTATCTTTTTCATATCGTTGTAGAGTTCCATTTCGTTTATTCCAACCTGCTGTTGTTACTTTTAGTATCTGTCTGCTCTCTTGTGGAATGATTATTTTTTCATTTGAGGCTACTATGGGGGTATTTTGACAAGCACTAAATGCTAATAGAGTAATTGTTAATAGAGATATTGTTTTCATAATGTTATAATCCTTAAAAATTTTACGAGGCAAAATAATGGAAAATCTAGGAATTTTATCTGTACTTATCCCAATATTTATTATCATAATGGCAATTATAACAAAAGATGTAGTAGTCTCACTACTCTCTGGTATATTTTTGGGTGAATTAGTTATACATCATTTTCATCCACTAGAGGCTATAATTGCTCTACTAGATGGATTTGTTGGTCTCTTTTCAGAGGGGTGGATAACCAAAACAGCTCTATTTGCTCTACTTGTTGGAGCTATTATACGGCTTATAAGTGATAGTGGTGGAGTTAGTGGATTTATAAATTATATTAGTACCAAAGAGAAAAATATAGACTCACCAAAAGGTGCATTGTTATTAGCTTATGTTTTGGGAGTGATTATATTTATAGAATCATCTATCACTTCACTAGTAGCAGGAACAGTTGCCAAACCTCTTTGTGACAAAAATGGGGTAAGCCGTGAAAAGTTAGCATTTGTATGTGATTCAACTTCTGCTCCTGTATGTTCACTTATACCTTTTAACGCTTGGGGTGCTTTGCTTTTGGGTTTAATACTCACAGCTATTGAGTCCAAAGTTATAACAGGAGATGCTATTTCACTACTTATTGAGTCTATTGCTTTTAATTTCTATTCTATTATTATGGTCATATTCGTTTTATTGGTTATACTTTTTGATATAAATATAGGTTCTATGCGTTATGCCAAACCTCATCAATTAGAGTTGTCTGCACAAAAGCATATAGATAACTATAAATCACCTCTACTTATGATACTTCCATTAGTAGTATTAATTATTATGGTTCCTATATCTTTATATTATACAGGTAATGGAGATATACTAAAAGGTTCAGGTTCTACTTCTGTATTTTATGCTGTTATATCATCTTTGGGATTTATCTATTTTTATTTTGTATTTGGTGGACATATTAAACACAAAGAGTATTTCAAATCACTCTATGCAGGTATATCAGATATGATACCTATTACACTTATTTTACTATTAGCTTTTTTGATAGGTTCTGTGATTAAAGAGTTAGGAACAGCCAATTATCTATCTCATCTAATGCAAGGAAATATCTCACCTATATTTTTACCAGTTCTTATATTTTGGGTAGCTTCAATCACCTCATTTTCTACAGGAACTAGTTGGGGCACATTCTCTATTATGATGCCTATAGCTTTAGCTTTGGGAGCAACATTTAATATATATACTCCACTTATGATAGGTGCTGTAATCTCTGGAGGAATATTTGGAGACCATGTATCACCAATTTCAGATACAACTATTATCTCTTCTATGGCTAGTGGATGTGACCATATATCACATGTACGAACACAAATGCCTTATGCTTTGATTTCATCTGGATTAGCTTCTATTTTGTATTTGGGTTGTGGTTTGATTATGAGTTAGTTATTGTGTTATAATTTCAAAAAAAGGTTAATATTATATGTATATTTATGATAGTGTAAAAAAGACAAAACTACCATTTGAACCCATAATTCCAAGAAAAGCCTCTATCTATGTATGTGGACCTACTGTCTATGATGATGCACATTTAGGTCATGCGAGAAGCTCACTTAGCTTTGATTTACTTGTTCGTACTCTAAAAGCTTTGCATTATGATGTTACTATGTGTAAAAATTTTACCGATATAGATGATAAAATTATTAAAAAGGTTCAAGTTACAGGACAAAGCTTACAAGAGATAACAACTCACTATATAGATAGATATTTGGAGGATATGAGAGCTTTGGGTGTAATAGATGCCAATATCCAACCCAAAGCTACAGAGTCATTAGGTGCAATAGAGTCTATAATCCAAAGTTTAATAGATAAAGATATAGCCTATATAGTAAGTTCTGGTGATATATATTTTGATACTTCCAAAGATACTCACTATGGAGAGATTTCACATCAAGTAAGAGATGATGCAGATAATCATAGTCGTATAGAGCATACAGGTCAAAAACGAAACCCAAAAGATTTTGCACTATGGAAAGCTTGTAATGGAGATGAAGATATATGTTTTGATACCAAGTTTAGTAGTGGTCGCCCTGGTTGGCATATAGAGTGTTCGGCTATGATAGAAAAGCACTTTAAAGGAGATGGTAAATATAGTATAGATATTCATGGTGGAGGTGCAGATTTGCTTTTTCCACATCATGAAAATGAAGCATCTCAAAGTAGATGTGCCTCAGGTCATGAACTATCTAAATATTGGATGCATAATGGATTTGTAAATATAGATGGTGAAAAAATGAGTAAATCTTTAGGTAATAGCTTTTTTGTCAAAGATGCGTTGAGCGTTTATGATGGTGAGATACTGCGAAATTATCTAATATCTGTTCATTATAGAAATGATTTTAATTTTAATGAAAAGGATTTATTAAGTTCCAAAAAGAGACTTGATAGACTCTATAGACTCAAGAAAAGGATAAGTCCAATTAAGGCATCTAAGCCCAATAAATCATTTCAAAATGCACTATTAGAAGCTATGAGTGACGATTTGAATATTTCAATTGCTTTTGCCACTATTGATGCGATGATAAATGCTACTAATGATAAATTAGATATAAATCCAAAAGATAAAGGGTTAAAAAAGGAGACTCTAGCAAATATAGAGTTTATAGATAAACTCTTAGGAGTTGGTAGCAAAGAACCGTTTAGTTATTTTCAAATTGGAGTTGATAAAACTAGCAAAGCTAAAATAGAGTCTCTAATAGAGCAGAGAAATAATGCCAAAAAGGCTAAAGATTATCTAAAAGCTGATAAAATTAGAGAAGATATTTTAGATATGGGTATAGCTATCATGGATAGAATTGATGGAACTGTTTGGGAGAAGATATAATATGGGGTGGAGGTCATATATTTCTATTCGTTTAGGAAAAATAATAAATAAATTATAGAAAAGAGAGCTATGAAAACCCTATTTAAACAGTATCTTCCTTATCTAGCAGGATACAAACGAGAATTTATATTAGCTATATTAGGAATGATAGCTGTTGCTATTGGAACGGCAGGAACAGCACAGATTATTAAGCCAACACTAGATAATGTGTTTGTAGCCAAAGATGCAAGTATGCTTGGGATTATCCCTTTTATGCTAATTGGAGTATTTTCTCTTAAAGGAGTAGGACAATATATTCAGACCTATTATATGTCATATATTGGGCTTGATGTAATTCGTAAATTGCGTGATGATTTGGTCAATCATCTCACTTATCAAGATATGCACTTTTTTGGGACTATGCACTCTGGTGAGATATTATCTAGGATTACCAATGATATTGGGCGTATTCAAAGTGTAGTAACTGGCATGATACCTAATTTAATTCGTGAAGGGTTGACTATAGTTGCTCTGACTGGGTATGTGATATATGAGAGTCCAAAATTGGCTCTATACTTTTTAGTTATTATGCCTTTAGCTCTCTTACCTTTAAGTCGTTTGGCGAAAAAGATGAAAAAATACTCCAAATTATCCCAAGAAAGTACTTCAACTATGACAGCACGATTGGGAGAGATATTTTCCAATATTGAGGTAATAAAGTCTAACTCGACACAGAGTATAGAGAGTGAGAAATTTGCCAAAGAGAATAATAAAGTATTTAAATATCTAGTTAAACAGGTCAAGATTAATGCTTCGACTACTCCTATTATGGAGATATTGGGTTCTATGGCTATTGGATTGGTAGTATATATTGGTGGAAATGAAGTAATAGATGGACAAATGAGTGTAGGAGCTTTTTTTGCCTTTTCGGCTGCTCTATTTATGCTATATACTCCTATTAAAAAAATATCCAAACTTTATAATCAAGCCCAAGATGCTATTGTAGCCAATCAACGAATGCACGAACTATTAGATATGAAAGCAACTATAACATCAGGAAATAAAGAGTTAGATAGAGATATAGAGCAGATTATATTTAAAGATGTATCATTAAAATATAGTGATAACTTAGCACTACAGAGTATATCTATAGATATAAATAGAGGTGATAGTATAGCATTGGTAGGTGATAGTGGTGCAGGTAAAAGCTCATTTGTTAATCTATTGGTACGATTTTATGACCCAAGTAGTGGAGAGATATTAATTAATGATGAGGTCAATAAAAATTTAACACTAAGCTCATTACATAAAAATATTGCATTTGTAACACAAAGGATATATATATTTAATGATACTATTGCTCAAAATGTAGCATATGGAGAAGAGTTTGACTATAATAGAGTAATAGAAGCTCTATCAAAGGCGTATGCTTTGGAGTTTGTAGATAAACTTGAAAATGGAGTAGAAACTATATTAAGTGAAAATGGTAATAATTTATCAGGTGGACAGAGACAAAGGATTGCATTAGCTAGGGCATTATATAAAAATCCTGCTGTTTTAATATTAGATGAAGCTACTTCTGCACTTGATAATAAAAGTGAGGTACTTATCCAAAAAGCTTTAGAAGCTCTAAAAAAAGATATGATAACTATTACTGTAGCTCATAGATTGAGTACTATTGAGAGTGCTGATACTATTTTAGTATTCAAAAATGGAGAGATACTTTGTAGGGATACTCATAAGAAGTTATTACAAAATTGTGATGAGTATCGTAAGTTAGCTAAGGTTTTATCTAATTAGGATAAAATTTCATTAATTTTTAAATAAGGATTATAAATATGGGATTAAGTATAGGACTTGTAGGATTACCAAATGTAGGTAAATCAACTACTTTCAATGCACTAACAAAAGCACAAAATGCACAGAGTGAAAATTATCCTTTCTGTACAATTGAACCAAACAAAGCAGTAGTTCCTGTACCAGATATTAGACTAGAAGAGTTAGCAAAGATAGTAAATCCAGAAAGAATTCAATACTCTACACTTGATTTTGTAGATATTGCAGGACTTGTCAAAGGTGCTAGTAAGGGTGAGGGACTTGGTAATAAATTTTTGAGTAATATCCGTGAGACAGAGGTTATACTTCATATTGTAAGATGTTTTGAAGATGATAATGTAGTGCATGTTGAAGGCTCAATTGACCCACTTAGAGATGTAGAGATAATAGAACAAGAGCTTCTATTTGCTGATTTGGATGCAGTTCAAAAGAGAGTTGAGTCACTTAAAAAGAAAGTAAGAGGTAATGACAAAGATGCCAAAGCACAATTAGTTATTGCAGAAGAGTTATTGGAATATATATCAGAGGGTAATCCTGTATCAACTTATGACAAGATAAATGATGATGCATTTTTAGCAATGAACAAAGAGTTAAGACTTCTAACTTCTAAAGAGATTATATATGGGGCAAATGTAGATGAAGATGGATTAAGTAAAGATAGTGAGTTCGTTCAAACACTAAAAGCTTATGCCAAAGAGAGAAACTATGAGGTGATAAAACTATGTGCCAAAGTAGAAGAAGATATGGTTGATTTTGAAGAAGATGAAAAAACTGAAATGCTTGAAGATTTGGGCGTAACGGAAAGTGGACTTGACCAAATAATTCATAAGGGGTTTGATAAATTGGGGCTTCAAAGTTATTTTACAGCAGGAGTCAAAGAGGTTAGAGCATGGACTATTCGCCAAGGAACTTCAGCACCAAAAGCAGCAGCTGTTATTCATAATGATTTTGAGAAAGGATTTATCCGTGCAGAGGTTATCTCGTATGAGGATTATGTTGCCCTCGGTTCAGAGCAGGCCTGTAAAGAGGCAGGTAAGATGCGTATCGAAGGGAAGGATTACGTGGTGCAGGACGGCGATATTATGCATTTCAGGTTTAATGTGTGATGTTTTGCGGATATCCCCAAAGATGATTTGACGCAGCAGGGGTAATGTTATGGTGCTATGCACCATGGAAAAATGCAATAGGAACGCACGGCATATTCTCTTGTAGGAACATACGGCCCCCGAAATAATCGGGGCAGGCAGTGTGTTCCTACTCAAAGGAAACGGTGTTTTTTTTGTCCGCGAATGACGCGAACCTGCCCGACTGTCAGGCGGGTTGTAACTAATGCGCAGAGCGAGGCATGGGGCTTTGTTTACCGTCAGTGTCGCTTTGAGCGACGCCGACGGTGCAGTGTGCTATGTGGTTAATTGAAACCGCGAATGAC
>CAZNJD010000056.1:0-2142 GCA_964573285.1 uncultured Sulfurovum sp.
CTGTGTACCTTGTTGGGCTTTTAGTTGATGAACCTTGCTGTTACTATTAGAACTTTCATTACTACTACTGCTACTTCCACATCCTATAAATAGCAAGGTTGTAAGTAGTGTTATTGATAATTTTACTCTCATTTTGTCTCCTTTTAATTAGTAAGAGACACCCATATTAAAGTCAAGATAGACTACAATATGTATGGTATCGCAGATGCCAAAAATCCCTATCTATCGGTCACCAAACTTGCTAGATAGGGTTCTAGCGTTAGTATCTTATCTATATAGTGTTAAATTGGTGTTAATTTTATTATATGGATTACTGTTTCTGTCCGTTGCTATTGCCTTGATTATGTTCACCACTGCTATTATTCCCCTCTCCATGCTCCTCTTGTGGATAATTAAAATGACAATAATCTATCCTACCTCTAGTAGTTATGAGAAAAAGTCAATTTTGATTTATAGCAAGTAATATTCAGGTAACAAATCTATTTTATAATTTCATAAAACAAAACTGATACAGGAGATGTTATTATGAGATTAAATAAATTTATTCTTTTTGGTGTGGTTCTCTACACTAACTATGCTTATGCTACCCCAAATTTTGCAAGAGAGTATGGTGCTGATTGTACCACTTGTCACACTATGATTCCTACACTAAACGAGACAGGTAAAGGCTTTTTGCGTAATGGATTTAGATTTTCAAAAGAGGATACTCCTACACTCAAAAAAATTATAAATCCTAGCAAAGATGAGTCTCGTCCAATCCCACTAGCTGTCATGTTAAGTGCCAATTATGATACCCAAAAAGATGATTTTCAAACAAAAGTCAAACTCTATACAGGTGGAACTATTACTCAAAATCTCTCCTTTTTTGGTATGACAAAAGAGAATTTCAATGGTGGCAATAGTGATAATCAAGAGCTATTTAGTGAAGAGTCCTCAAAGCTTTATGCACAACTAAATTTTGATGAATCTCACCATGTAATCCGTGCTGGACTCATTTCACCATTGACACAGTTTGGCAATATTGAAAAAGCTTCAGCAGATGCAGGACTCAAAGGTCACAATAGCAGTGGAGATAAAGAGGGTGGAAACAGAAATCACTCTATGCAAAAATATGGACAAGGGAATCAAGGTAATGGACAAGGTGGAAATGGTGGACAAGGAGGGAGAGGCAATCAACAAAAAGGTAAAAATAGTAATCACTATAAAACACCACTACAAAATGCTTCGATAGGTAATATCAAAGGAGTGGAGTACTCATATCTTGCCAACAATAGACTCATGGCACTACTCTCTTATGGAGAGAGTATAGATAAGAGCAATCAAGGAAATAGCCATGGGAATAGTTCACAAAATCAGCAAACCATAATAGAGGATGATAGTGATGATTATCAATTTATAGGAGGAGTACAATATAAAACTGATAGTGGATATTATCTCTCGCTTATCTATAATCAATATAAAAAGAAAGGTCAAGAGAACTTCTCTATGCTTCTTCCTATAGAGAAGAGTTTTGATAAGTTCCAACTTGTATCTACTCTAATATATCGAGATGAAACTGACCAAGAGAAAGAGTATTATGGAATGGAAAACGCATTAATCTACTCTCTAAGTAGTAGTGATTATATAAGAGGCATAGTTGATATTGGAAGAGAGGATAGCGAAGATAGTTATGGTCTCTCTTTGACATATAGCAAAGCCTATAAGTATCTACTTTTTCACTTAACAGGAGCTACCAAAAGTACAGAAGATGAGGATGAGGAGTTGGTTTTAGGGTCGGTTAGTCTGTTATTTTAGGAGTATGAAAAACAAAAGAACTATATTTAGAGGTGAAAGTGCTGTGACTATGATACTCTGTCGAACTCAGCTTATTGTTAAATGGAACTCGTTGTTCCATAATAATTACATCATATATCAAATATTTATAATTTTAGCCAACTTTATAGCTTTTTGATATATAAGTATTCTTATAAAATCTGAAGAAGTATAGTACTTGAAATTATAATAGGAGCTAATAATAAAAACTAAACAACATATATTCAAATTTATACTTATGACCTCACCTTGTGAGATACATCTCTTTTGCAGTAGTCAAAATAGAGCAGAAAAAATAGCTAGTAAAATTTTGCAAAGTTCTAAATCTTT
>CAZNJD010000057.1:0-4419 GCA_964573285.1 uncultured Sulfurovum sp.
AGGAGCTAAAAGCTAAACTTCGCCCTGCCTGTTGGAATCAGGTTCAGATAACCTCTTGTTCCCATTTGGTAGTAATCTTAGCAGGAATCAAAAACGCAAAACCAAGTTCAGGAGAGCCTCAAAAACGCTTCGCTAGACGACCACTCTCACAAGAGCAGATAGATGGATATATCGACCTCTACTCAAAACATCTAAGCGAAACTCTAAGCAGTGACAAAAATATCTACCACTGGACAGCTAGACAGTGCTATATCGCAGGAGCAAATATGATGACAGCAGGGGCATTTATTGGGATAGATTCGTGTCCTATCGAGGGGTTTGAAAAAGAGAGAGTAGAGGAGATTTTAGGGCTAGATACTACACTATATCAAGTGGCTATGTTGTTACCATTTGGATATAGAGTTAATGAGCAGTCTAAACAGCTTAGATTGGGGTTTAATGAGGTTGTAGAGTTTATAATATAATTTTTTAATATGTCAAATTGCTCTCTTATGAGATTTGTAATGATATGGAAGTGATTCCTATTATTCAGAGATGGATACCTCATCTTCGTGTGATTGAGCCTTTGAGGATACGGAATAGGATAGAGGAGAATTTGAGATTATTTATGAACCGTGGGTAAAAACGAATAATTTCTGTAACTCTTTTTTGTATAATGTGATTGGAATTTATTTTTGAAGGGTAATTATGGGTATAAAATTTGAGTTTTTAAAGGCAGGTAATGGAGATTGTATTTTAATATCAGTTGATAATAACAGAATAAATATTTTAATAGATGGTGGATTAGCTAATACATATACAAGAGAGTTAAAAAAAAGATTACAGATAATTAAAAACAAAAATAGATATTTAGATTTAGTGGTCTTAACACATTATGATAATGACCATATAGGAGGAATTTTAAAATTATTGGATGATGAAAAAAAATCTATAAAACAGGTAGGAACTACAATGTTAAAAGAGTTTTGGTTTAACTCTTTTGATAAAGCTTTGGTTAATCTTTCAAATACTTCAAATAAAACAAGTGCAAAACAGCAGATAAAGTTTGATGAATATATAAAAGAACTTTTACCTTTTATTAACTACTCTTCAAGAATATCTATAGACAATATAACAGAGAAAACTTTAGGAGAAAATCAAGAGATTAGATTTATATTACTATCTCCCAATAATCAAAAATTGGATGATTTATTTAGTAAATATAAAAAAGAGACCAAAAGCTATCAGACATCAGCATTGTCAAATGATTATGATATTTCAATTGAAGAGTTATCTCAAAGAGATTTTAAAAAAGATACATCTTTGACTAATGGGGCAAGTATAGCCTTTATTATAGAATACAAAAAGTTAAAATTTATGTTTTTGGGAGATGCTCATATAGATTTAATTATTGATAGGCTCAAAGAGTTAGGTTATAGTTCTGAAAATAGATTAAAATTAAAGTTTGTAAAACTTTCTCATCATGGGAGTTCCAAGAATTTAAATAGTGATTTTTTAGATTTAATTGATACACAAACCTTTGTTATTTTAACAAATGGTAGTAGGCATAATCATCCAAACAAAGAGACTCTTGCAAAAATTTTGACACATTCAAAAAGAGTCAAAGAAGAGGATATTCAATTTATTTATAACTATGAACAGACTAAAAATATTTTGACTCCAATAGAACGAAGAACATATAAAGTAATATTTTTAAATGATGAGGTAAGTTACTAATGAGTATAAATCAAGAGATTGAAAATTATGTTATTCATCTGAAATTTAAAGAAAATAATGGAAGTGGAGTTGTTGTTAAACCTTTTGAAGAGAGTGACTATTGTTATATATTTACAGCAAAACATACTTTTGAAATTGAGGATAAATATGGAGAAAAGAAGTTTATCTCTCCTTTAGATAGTCCTCATGAATTTAATATTATTACATCTCCTTTTAACAAAATTAAAATTGAATCATTAATTGAGACACCAGAATTAAGAGATGTTGATATACTAATCCTATGTGTAAAAAATTACAACTTTTCTTTTTGGGATGAAATAAAAACAGTAAAAATATTTAGTGGAGAATTTAATTCTAAAACAGATTTTTTAATAGGTGGTTTTCCTGCTATTCATCATCATAAACTAATGGAACGGTATAGGTGTAAGCTTGATAATGAAGATAATAAAAATTATATAATTACAGTTGAAAGCAAAAAGACTCTTTCAACACATG
The DNA here is from genome assembly GCA_964573285.1 of uncultured Sulfurovum sp. GTDB lineage: Bacteria > Campylobacterota > Campylobacteria > Campylobacterales > Sulfurovaceae > UBA1140. The sequence continues at coordinate 2,212 of CAZNJD010000057.1, forward strand.
AAATTGACGAACTTCAAACAAATAAAGGTATATCAGGAGGAGGTCTTTTTGTAGAAGGAAATGATGGTCAAACATATTTAGTTGGTATAGAGATAGAATATGAACCTATACAAAAGTTAAAATGTATCAATTTAAGAGATATTGTTGATTTAATAAATGAAACAATAAAAATTAAATCATTAGATAGAATAGATATAGGAGGTTATCCAAATCTTGATGAATATGGATTAGTAAATAAAAAATTTGATTTGTCAATACTTGAAGATGAGCTATTAAATGATTATATCAAGGAGATTAAAGATAAGTCTATAGAGTTTATAAAAGATAATAATAATGAGATAAATAGGGAGTTGGATAAAAAATATAAAAAACTGTTAAAGGATATGAAAGATATAGCAAACTCCTATCTCTATAGAGGAGCTGTTTTTAATGGAAAATATAATTTTTTAGCTACTATTAATTTTAAAAGAGCAATACGACTTAATCAAGAGTTAGAAATATATTTAGAGAGAGCAAAATATATTAGGAATAGTGACAATTATAAACAAATAGATAATAAAAATAGACGAGATAATCAACTAAAAATAGATATTCTTAAAGCCAAAATTGATGAAGAGGAAGATGATGATACTCTGCTTAAATTATATATTGATTTACTATTTTATCTACAAAATTATGAAGATGATTATCGTAATGATATTATTCAATATACAAAAGAGTTAATCGCTTTATATATCAAAAAATTTGATTTTAAAGAGGCTGAAAGAATTTTAGAAAACAGTGATTTAAATAAAAATTTAGATAGAGAATATATTAGGAAAATGCTATTTAGTATTTATTTTCATCCTGTATATCAGACAAAAACAAAATTGAGTAAAAAAGAGTTTGCAGATAAATTAATTGGATTGATAGGAATGTTTGAGTTTGAATCTCAGAAATATTTTTATATTCGAGACAGATTGGAACAATTAAATATATTTGATGATTACATTTTTAAATTGAGAGAAAAGTTTATTAAAACTGAAATAGAGTTTGGAGAGTATAAAGAAAATATTGCTATTTTGTCAGAAGAGATTACTCATATAAAAAAAGAGACAAAAGATAATCACAGAGATAATAGATTCTTACATTTTAGCATTTATGCAATTTTGATTGGTCTTCTTTTTATTTTTAATTATGATGAGATTATTAAGGTTATAAATTTTATATTGAAATGATTTAATAATATAACAAAGAGATACAAGAATACAACATAAGCTTATTTTGATATAATTATTTCTATTATAATAGTACAATAAGCATATATAAGTAGCAAATATTGATTTTGTGGTCTTTTAGGAACTTTTTAAGTGTATTGCTGTAGAGTACAGTTATGTATTTTTAAAAAATACAATATAAATTCTATACAAAGGCAATATCTTGAAATATATAATTACCGAAACCATTATAACAAAAAATATATTAAACAATAAAACAGGCGAAATAGATGAAGAAGAGTTTATTCAACGAAAATCGAAAAGTAGAACAAGTAAAGGTGGTTGGCGAATGATGTATAGTGATTTTGAGTATGTTTTAATAAATATGAAGTCACAAAAAGAGATTAAAGCATTGATACAATTGAAAAATATGTTCAAAGCCTCTATTAGTCAAATAGTGATAAACAAATCGACTATGTGTAAAAACTTTGGAATGACTAGAGTTACTTTTAGCAATTTTATTAGCAGATTAATCTCTTATAATTTTTTGATAGAGTTAGAGGATAAACAGTATAGAATGAATCCATTTATGTATTTGCCGTATAAATCATCAGGAAGAGAGTTGCAAGATGAGTGGGAGAGGATTATAAGAGAGAATCTTTATAAGAGAAGAGGACTTAGTAATCAAGAATATAAGTTGATGAGAGAGGGAAAATTGGTATTTAAGAAGGATAATAAAATTGTTATAGATAGAGGGAGAGAGTAAAAAAGGAGTTGAGATGTTAACTGTAGATATTGAGAAAATACCATAAAATAGCCTAATTGAGATAAAATTACTTTAAGTTATGTTTTTTATAATAATTATTCCATTCACAACTCCACTCTCTTTTGTAGGGATAAACTCTTTGACTTTTCCTACTCTATAGAGTGCTTTTTTATCTATCTTTTCATATAGAAAACCTCGACTATCATTAGCTACAGTACGAACAACCATCAATGAGTTTTTTGGTAA
>CAZNJD010000058.1:0-3482 GCA_964573285.1 uncultured Sulfurovum sp.
CTTCGATAGTGCCAAAAGTTATCTATCTCAAAGCTCACTATTTGGGGGTACTAATCTTCTACTTATTAAAAGAGATAAAAAGATACCGAAAAAAGAGTTAGATATATTAATAGAATTAATCAATAAAAATAGTAACAACTATCTAATTTTTTATTATCAAGGAACATCAAAAGATGCGAAAACTCTTCAAAAATCATTTGTACCTAAAGATACTACAAATTGGGTAAGACTATTTGAACCTAATATAAGAGAGAGTTTAGAAATACTACAAAAAAAGGCTCGTTATATAGGGTTAGATATAGATAATTATGCTTTGCAACATTTAATGTTACTACAAGGTAATGACTTAACACTATGTGTCAATGAGTTAAATAAACTAGCAATATTAGATGGTAAAGTAACCCCTAGAGATATAGATAGATTGGTCTATTCTACTGTTCCATTGGCTATAGAAGGGTTACTTATTGATTTATTTGCAAAACGACCAATTATAGAGACTATGCGTAGAATTTTAGAGTTAGGTGAAGATGATTTTTCAATACTTCGAGAAACTCAGTTTTTTGTCAATCAGATATTTTTATTTCATGCTTTTCATAAGTTAAATGGATATATAGACTCCAAAGCTATATTAGGATACAAACTACCCAAACAGATAGAAGAACAAAAAGCCTCTCTGGCATTGAGATTAAAAAGTAGTTCTATTTTAAAAATATTTGAACACCTCTTGGAGGTAGAGTTAGAATTAAAAAATAGTCCAGCTATCAATAGGGAATTGCTTTTATATGGTGCTTTTATCAAATTGCAAAGTTATCTTTAACATAAGCCAATTAAGGTAAAATATAGGAAAATTTTTAATAAGGTATATAATATGAATATAGCAATACTCTTTGGTGGTTCTAGTTTTGAACATGAAATAAGTATAGTCTCTGCAATAACACTCAAAAAAGTTCTTAAAAAGGCAAATCTATCTTTTGTTTTTGTTGATAGTAATCGTGAATTCTATCTAATAGACTCTGATAATATGAAATCAAACTATTTTGCTAATGGTAGTTACAAAAAAGCCAAAAAACTTATACTCAAACAGAGTGGATTTGCTACAGTTGGTATATTTGGATTAAAAGAGCAAAATTTAGGAACTATACTAAACCTAATACATGGACGAGATGGAGAAGATGGTAAAATAGCTTCACTACTAGAATTTAATAAAATAGCACATATATCTCCAAGAGTTGATGCTAGTGTACTTAGTTATAATAAACTATATACTAAATTATATGCTCAAAGTTTAGGGGTGAAAGTTGTTCCATATAGTGTTTTAAACTCAATAGATAGTAGAGATATAGAGCTAGATTATCCAGTAATTATCAAACCTGTTAGATTGGGTAGTAGTATAGGTGTGAGTATAGTTAAATCAGCTAATGAGTTAGATTATGCTTTGGATGTAGCATTTGAGTTTGATAACCAAGTATTAATAGAGCCATTTATTGAGGGGGTTTTAGAGTATAATCAAGCAGGATGTAAAACTGTTGATTTTGAACTCTCTATTGTAGAAGAGCCAAACAAAGAGGAGTTTTTAGACTTTGAGAAAAAATATTTAGACTTTTCAAGAGATGATAAAGTAGTTGATGCAAACATCTCTACCGAGCTGAAATTAGATATTCAAGAGACATTCAAAAAGGTATATGGAAGAGTATTTGAAGGTGCGATTATTAGATGTGACTTTTTTGTAGTAGATGATGAGGTAATGCTAAATGAGATAAACCCAATACCAGGGTCTATGGCAAACTATCTATTTGAGGATTTTGATGGTATGGTAGAGAGATTGATAAATAATTTACCAAAAGAGCCAACCATCAAAATAGATTATAGCTATATCAACTCTATTCAATCGGCTAAAGGTGGAAAACTCTCACAGTGAAAATATATAAATTAGGAAATATCAAAAATAAAGAGCAGTTCTTAAAAAATCTAGGTGTTCAAAGTGGTGGGATTTCAATCATATCAAAAAAAATGGAACTGCTCTATTTCTTTATTAAAGATTTAAAAACACCTGCTGTAAATATACTCAAACAAGATGCTCTAAGTATTGGTGCAGAGTTAGCTGTACCATCAGGAGTAATTTTGTGTGAGCAGAAGCAGTATGATTGTCTATTGATAGGTACGAAAAAACAGATAGAGATATTATCATATAAAGAGTTGGCTCAACCTTTTGGTTTGAAAGTAATAGCTAGAGAACTACAAAAGTTTATAAAAACTAAAGAGTTTTCATTACAAATAATGGGTGTAATAAATTCTAATAATGATAGCTTTTTTGAGGGGAGTAGATTTCAAGATAGTGATGCTATAGAAAAAATAGAGCAGATGATAAGAGATGGTGCTAATATCATAGATATAGGAGCAGTCTCTAGTCGTCCTAATGCTAATGAGGTTAGTAGTGATAATGAGTTTAAGAGGATTAAACCTATTTGTGATGTGATTAGCGATAAAAAATTATATACACAAGCCTCTTTTAGCATAGACTCTTATTCTCCTAATGTAATAGAATATGCTCTTAAATCAGGGTTTAATCTAGTTAATGATATTACAGGGGCAATGAATAATAGAGTAATAGAGTTGGCTATAAAATATGGAGCTAAACTTTGTATAATGCATATGCAAGGAACACCTAAGAGTATGCAAATAAATCCACAATATAATGATGTAATGGTAGAGATAAGTGAGTTTTTTGAAGATAGGATAGCTAAATGTGAAGCATTAGGATTGAGTCGCAAAGATATTATATTAGATGTAGGAGTTGGATTTGGAAAAACGCTAGAACATAATTTGACACTGATAAAAAATATGAGTCACTTTCAAAGATTTAATTGTCAAATATTAGTAGGTGCTAGTAGAAAATCTATGATAGATAAGATAATCCCAACTCCTATAGAGAAGAGATTAGCAGGAACTTTGGCTATACATCTCAAAGCTATAGAACAGGGTGCAACTATCGTGAGATGTCATGATGTCAAAGAGCATATCCAAGCAGTAAAAGTTTGGGAAGCATTAAGTTAATCTTATTCCTGTTAAACAACTAACCGTATTCAAATAGATAATTTTTAAATTTATATTTTTAATAAAAAGCTCTATATTTTTTGAGAATTTAAAGTATAATTGCTTATGCAAAATATTAATAAAAGTTTCTATATAATCACATCTCTTATATTGGGTCTATCTCTAATAAATCTATGGCACTATATATTTTTAAAACAAGATATATCTATACAATCTGTTGTAGAGTTAACTAATATAAACTCTCCCTGTTTTAGTGTGGCATGGCATGAAAAGAGACTTAGAGATGGTAAGAGTCTAAAATACTCCCCATATCCAGAGATGCCAACAGCTGATAGATTGAGTTTTATATATGGAGAAGAGCGTGAGTAGTCCCTTTATTCGATTTTTGCTTCTAAATTTTTTTAGTGAAAAATCCAAACAGATAACTG
>CAZNJD010000059.1:0-28040 GCA_964573285.1 uncultured Sulfurovum sp.
AAAATCTTCATCCTCTCACTAAAAGCAGGAGGAGTAGGACTAAACCTAACAGAGGCAAACCATGTAATCCACTACGATTTATGGTTTAACCCAGCAGTAGAAAACCAAGCAACCGACAGAGCCTTTAGAATAGGTCAAAAACGAAATGTCTCTGTGTATCGTTTTATTACCAAAGATAGCTTTGAAGAGAAGATAGACAAGATGATAAAAGCAAAACAGGAGCTTTCTAATCTAAGTGTCTCTATTGGGGAGAATTGGCTTGGGAAGATGGATAGAGAGGAGTTGAGGGGAATTTTTGGGTAATCTTGTTCCCCCATTAGGTATTGTAGCTTATTCCCATCTTTATCACCAAACCCAAATTTCAAAAATCAAAAGCCCGAGATTTCGGGCTTCTCTTCTAAAAAAAGATTAAATTCGGCGAAAATGTAGTGACAACTTTTTGAACTTGCTTGATTTGTTATTGGGATTATGGTAATATTTCGGTAGTGATAAGGAGTCTAATATGTTTATCAGAGTAATAAATAGCAAAAATCATAAATATATAAAAGTCGTAGAAAACTATAGAGAAGATGGAAAAGTAAAACAAAAGGTTATTGCCAATTTAGGAAAGCTAGAAGATATAAGTGAAAGAGAGGCAGAAAATATTGCTTCTAAGCTATTACTGTTGACTAAAAGCAAAAAAGCTGTTGATAAAGAAAAAAGCACACCAAGCATTGAAGAGTTAGATAGATATAACTATGGATTTGTGGTTTACAAGAGACTATGGGATAGATTTAAACTAGATGAGATATTAGATAAGTTGGTAGAGGATAAAGAGATAGAGTATGATTTTAAATCAGTTGTATTCTCAATGGTAATAGATAGACTACTAAAACCTAAAAGCAATATGAGGTTTCTTCATATTAAACAGTTTAAAAATTTATCTACAAAGGAGGATATACTCTGTTTATTTTAGCTATTTTTGTTCAAAAATCTCTCTTGTAGTGACAACTTGAACATTTTTTTTTAAGTAAAACCCTGAATATGGGGTTTTAGAGATTGTTTGGTGATAAAGATGGGAGAAGCTCCATAGCATCATTTAAAACATATCAGGAAACTCTGCTGAGGTAGAAGTTTCTGTATTTTTAGGTAGTGGGGAGATATCTGTATATAGCTCTGTTATTACCCCATCTCTTGCATTATATACTCCTTTGGGTACTCTAAACTTTCTTGGTAAATTAGGATAGAGTGCATATAATTTTTTGAAAAAATATGAAAATGCAGGTGCTGCTGTAGCACCACCTGTACCACCTTTTCCTATTGGTCTATTGTTATCTCTACCTATCCATACAATAACCTCTTGTGCTGGTGAATATCCACAAAACCATGCATCTACATTTCTATTGGTAGTTCCTGTTTTCCCTGCTACCTGAACACCTGCTACCTGTGCATTTCTACCTGTACCACGGATAATAACATCTCGTAAAATATCTGTCATTAAATATGCCTGTTGAGGTTGTGTAAAATTAGCAATCTCTTGTGTATGTGACTCATATATCACTGTACCATCTTTAGATACTACTTTGGATATAAGTCTAGGCTCTAACATATGACCCCCATTAGCAAAAGTAGAGTATATCTGTACCATTTTAGCTGGACTTATACCCAAATTACCTAATGATATAGACATATCTTGAGGAATATGTGCTATATTTAGAGGTTCTAACTTTTCTCTAATTCTATTTAATCCAACTTCTGTTACTAAATTAATAGTTGCAAGATTTCGTGAGTGTACTAATGCCTCTCTGAGTTTAATGAACCCTTCAAAATTTCGCTCATAATTTTTAGGTCTCCATATAACTCTTTTACCATTTCTATAATATTGAAAAGTTCTAGCTACATCTGTTAGTTCAGTAGCAGGATTATATCCAAGGTCAAGTGCTACTTGATATATAAATGGTTTAAAGGCAGACCCTGGCTGTCTCTCCATCATAGTAACACGATTATATGCAGATTTTTTATAATTAACACCACCAACCATAGCTTTTATATCACCTGTTTTATTATCAACAGCCAATAATGCACCATTCAGTGTTGTAGTTTTCATATTTTCTCTATATCTCTTGGTAGCTTTTCTTACAGCAAATTTCAATGCTTTTCTAGCAATTTTTTGCTCTTTCATATCTATGGTTGTATAGATAGTATATCCACCAGTTTTTATATTTGGAAAATCTTTTTTGAGTCGTCGAACTACCTCATCTGCCACATATGGAGCAATATTTTGAGTGAGTGAACCATGATATATTTCTGGTGTCTCTTTGATAGCTATTAGATATTCATCCTCTTTAATCCAACCAAGGTTTCTCATTCTAGTTAAAATAGTATTAGCTCTTTTTAATGCTCTATCAAGATGTCTAACAGGATTAAAATATGATGGTGCATTTGGCAAACCAATTAGAAGTGCAGCCTCTTTTAGAGTTAAATTTTCTAAATCTTTATGAAAAAATCCTTTTGCTGCTGTTTTGACCCCAAAATATCCTCGTCCAAAAGATATTTCATTGAGATATCTCTCTAATATCTGCTCTTTGGTTAGCTCATCTTCTACTTTCATAGAGAGTATTGCCTCTTTTAGTTTTCGTGTATAACTTTTTTTAGGAGATAGCAGAATTTTTTTAACCAATTGTTGCGTAATAGTACTACCACCCTCCACTTTTTTACCTGCTTTAAAGTTTCTTAATGCAGCACGAATTATTGCATCAGGATTTACACCATTATGCTCAAAAAATCGTGTATCTTCAATAGCAATTAATGCCTCAATTAGATAACCTGGCATCTCATCATATTTGGCATATAGACGGTGTTGTCCTTCCATAATATTAGCTATCTTGTTACCTTTATAATCTAAAATCACAGATGAAGTTTTTGGACTATAGTTAATTATTTTATCCATATCAAGTTGAATTTCATTATAAGCATAGATAAATGCAGCAAATAGTGCGATGGCAAATATTATTACCAACATTATCGAGCCTTTAATCAATTGGTTAACCATCTATATACTATCCTTTTTGTTAAAAATTACTTTATTATATCTAAAAGTGATTGAGTAGTGACTTTAATGCTCTCTTTGAACTTCCTACCCTTGGTATAACTCGCAAAATAGGTTTAGAGACAGTAGGTTGTCTAATCGCACCTACTAAGAAATTTTGTTTGACCATTAGTGCCTCTTGAACTTTTAAAGCTATCTCATTAGTTGGTACTAGTATAGGTAAAATAAGAGATTTTAACTCTATATCTAATATCTTTTTGACTATTTTTTGTCTCTGTTTTATCTTTTTGTAATATTTTTTACTATTGTTAGCTACCTCTTGGATATTAACTAATGCTAAAGCAGTATCAAAAATAGATGGAGCAGTAGAGTATATAATAGGTTTACCTCTATTTTCCAAAAAACTAATAATCTCTTGGGAGGCTAAAATATATGCTCCATAGCTACCATAAGCTTTACCCAAAGTTCCCATTTTGATATGATTAGGTTGTGGTGTAACTCCATAATACTCAAATACACCTAAAAGAGACTCTCCTACTACACCAGAACTATGAGCCTCATCTACAATAAGTAGAGCATTATATCTATTAGCCAATTCAAAAATATTGCGATTACATAGCTCACCACTCATAGAGTAAACCCCTTCTATAGCTATAATCTTGCGTCCCATATTATATTGTTTGAGTTTTTCTTCAAGCTCATTAGCATTATTATGTTTAAATTTAACTACTCTATTTCCCAAAAGTCTAGTAGCTATCATTCCACTAGCATGATACTCCTCATCTATAAAAAGCATATCCTTTTTACGCACAAGGGCTTCAATCAAAGCTATATTTGCCAAAAAACCAGACCCTACAGCCAATCCTGCTTCAAATCCGTTAATAAAAGCTAAAGCTCTCTCAAAATCTTCATGTACTTCATGATAACCATTTACAAGCATACTAGCTTTGGGAGCAAAGGTATTATACCTAGATACCCATTTTATAGCTTTGTTAAACTGTTTTTTATTATTAGCTAGACCTAGATAATCATTAGATGCAAAATCTATTAAATTATCATCAAAAATTTTTTTTTGTCTAAATCTATTTGCTTTTTTTAGTGCGTTTATTTCTGTTTGGTACATATTATTTTAGCCATCTTATTAGTTTCTCAACTTGCAATCCCATAGCAGTACTCTCATATCCTTCCACTTTTTGGATATATTTTTTACAAAAACCCTCAACCATACATCCACCTGCTTTTCCATCCCATAGACCACTATTTAAATAATCTTCTAAATCTTTTGGTTCAAATGAAGTAAATTGATAATAAGTAGCAGATACATCACATAGATAAAAATCTTTGGTTTTATAGTGCATAGCTGAAATAATAGCTATCTTTGAACCACTTTGAAGCTTTAATATTCGTTTGGCATCATCTCTATTTTTGGGTTTTCTAAGTATCTCTCCATCTTTTGTAGAGATTACACTATCAGCTGTTAGTAATGCTGTTTCTAATCCAAACTCTTTTATGGCTTTTTCTAATTTGCCTTTACTTGCTAGATATACAAAATCTTTAGCTATAGTGGTTGTGATTTGCTCTTCATTATATATCGGAGCTTTTTGAATAAAGGGAATGTGAAATTTAGTCAAAAGTTTAGCTCTTGACTTAGAATTTGATGCTAAATGTATCATATATATTTAATGACTCGCTTTTTTTAGATAGTTATGATGGCATACAGGACAATTGATTTCAGCATCACCTTTCATAGCTAATTTTCGCCATTTTCTTTTTAGTTTAAATCTAGCCCTACAATTTTGACAAACTACTTCATCCTCTATATTATCATCATAATGTCTAAATTGTCCATTTGGAAATGGATTAGATGATGATGCAACATTTTTTGGCATTGCCTCTTTTTTACAACCAAATAGAGATAAAACTAAGATTGTAGCTATGATTAGTCCAAATATACTTTTCATGATTTTTCCTTTAGATGAAATAGATACTAAAAGTATATATTAAACTAACCGAAATATAAGTTAATATAAATTTCTTATTGAAATCTATAAGTTATCTTTTAGATAAGCTAAAGCTTTCTCTTTTGCTTCATCTATCTTAGAGGCATCTTTTCCTCCAGCTTGTGCAAAGTCAGGACGACCTCCACCTCCACCACCTAGTATAGGAGCTATCTCTTTTATCCAACTTCCTGCTTTTATAGGTGTCTCTTTACTACCACAAGCTATCATGACTTTATCACCTTTTTTTTGAAATAGCATAATTGCAATATGAGGGTATCTATTTTTGGCTTCATCTATTAGCTCTTTGATGTCTCCTGTTTCTACTTCATCTATTATAACAGTTACTCTATTTATATCTATAGTTGATAACTCTTTTTTAGTTGATTTTAGAGCAGTTTTAAGTTCAGATTTCAGGATTTTTATCTCATCTCTTAGTCTATTTATTCCTGCTATTGGGTTTTGATTTTTTAGTTCAGACTTTATCTCTTCTAACTCATCTCTTAGTATATTCACAGCTGATATAGCACTATTACCACATATAGCCTCTATTCTCCGAACTCCTACACTTACTCCACTCTCTTTAGTTATCATAAATAGACCAATTTGTGCCGTATTGTTTATATGTGTACCTCCACAAAGCTCAACAGATACATCTTCACCCATACTAACTACTCTAACTTCATCACCATATTTTTCACCAAATAGAGCCATAGCACCACTATTTTTAGCTTCATCTATACTCATAATTTTGGTTACTATTGGGATAGCTTGAGTAATTTTATCATTTACCCATGCCTCTACAGCTTTTATCTCTTTGCGACTCATAGCTTTTGGGTGAGAGAAGTCAAAACGAAGTCTCTTATTATCATTGAGCGAACCTGCTTGTGCTATATGCTCTCCCAATATTGCTCTAAGTCCTGCATGTAATAGATGTGTAGCTGAATGATGTTTTTCTATCTCTACTCTACTATCATCAACCAAAGCTTCAACTCTATCACCTACCAAAAGTTTACCCTCTATTTGAGATAAGTTCATATCTAAAAATTTTTTGGTATCAATCACTTTGCTTTTTCCTAGAAGTTCACCTATATCACCTACTTGTCCACCAGATTGAGCATAAAATGGTGTTTGGTCTAATAATACCCAACCATTTCCATCAATACTATCAATCTGTCTAAACTCACTATCAAGCAATGCTAAAACTGTAGCTGTAGTCTGTTTACTCTCATATCCCACAAACTTATTCTCTCCAAACTTCTCTTTGAGGGCTTTGAAATCACCTGTAGTTGAGGCATCACCTGTACCTTTCCACCCTGCTTTAGATTGAGCTTTTTGAGCATCCATTTTGCTATTAAATGCTTCAATATCTAAAGCTATATCTTTTTCTCGTAGCATATCTTGGGTAAGGTCAAGTGGAAAACCAAATGTATCATATAGTTTAAATGCTACTTTACCATCAAATACATCATCACTCTTATCTAACTCTTCATTAAATAGTTTAATTCCAGCCTCTATAGTATCGAAAAATCTTTTCTCTTCCATTTGCATAGAGGTTTTAATTGTTTCTGCTCTTTTTGGCAGATAATCATACTGTTTACCCATAACAGATACTAAAGTATCAACTAATTTATACATAAATGGCTCTCTAATTCCTAATAGATACCCATGACGAATAGCTCTTCTCATAATCCGTCGTAATACATATCCTCTCCCCTCTTTGTCAAAATTAACACCTTGGGCTAATAGAAAAGAGACAGCACGAAGATGGTCAGCAATTACATGATAACTTGCACTATTTGGGGCTTTGAAATCATAAGGGACTCCTACTATTTCTCCGAGCTTATCTAAAAATGGCATAAATAGAGTAGAGTGATAGTTATTAAGTACACCCTCTTTAATTGCTACAACTCTCTCTAATCCCATACCTGTATCTATACTAGGTTTTGCCAAAGGATTTAGTATCCCACTCTTATCTCTCTCATACTGCATAAATACCAAATTCCAAATTTCTAAAAATCTATCACCCTCTCCACCCATTTTATCTTCAGGTGAATTAAAATTCTCTGAGCCTTGGTCATAAAAAATCTCACTACAAGGACCACAAGGTCCGACTTCTCCCATTTGCCAAAAGTTATCAGCATCACCAAATTTCATAATTCTATCTGGAGATATATGTCTGCTCCAAATTTCCTCAGCCTCATCATCACTATTATGTACAGTTACCCAAAGTTTCTCAATTGGAAGAGCTAAATATTTAGGAGATGTAATAAACTCCCAAGCATAAGCAATAGCATCTTCTTTGAAATAATCAGCAAAAGAGAAATTTCCCAACATCTCAAAAAGTGTATGATGTCGTGCTGTATAACCTACATTATCCAAATCATTATGTTTTCCACCTGCTCTTAGACAAGTTTGAGAGCTAGTAGCTCTTGGAGGATTAGGGATAGGGGCTTCTGCTGTAAATATATTTTTAAATTGTACCATACCAGCATTGGTAAACATAAGTGTAGCATCATCAGGTACAAGTGGAGAGCTAGGAGTTAGTTTGTGTCCTTTACTCTGAAAAAAGTCCAAAAATTGTTGTCGAATATCCATAATATAATCCCGTGTTTTTAATTGTGGATATTTTAGCTAAATTGTGGTTAAAATATAGGTGAAGATAGATATATATCAAAGATGTTATGATTTACTCTTTACATATATTCATCTCTTTAGTAATTTTACTATAAAGTTCTTTTAGCCAAGGATGTTTATCATTTTTGATATTAACACTCATGTGTCTAAAGTCAACAGGAGATAATATTACTTTAATATTTTGGATACCTACTTTTTGTGCTAGATAATAGAGCTGCTCTATATTATCATCTCCAATAGGAATACAACCTATAGTTCTATCACCTCCATGTATCATAATATCTCCACCTAAATTAGTTCGTTTCTCTTTTTTTGCTATCTGTTTATCAAACTTATTTGGATAATCTATTCTCATAGATAGATGAAATTTACTATTTGGATTTAGATATGATATATGATAAATACCTTCTGGTATCTGTTTATCTCCCTCTTTTAGTTTAGGGCCTAACCTACCTGAAAATGATGTAAATTTATAATCATGAATATGTTTCCATTTTTTATCTTGTTTCCCCCACACCTCCAATCTCTTTTCATGTTTAACTCCTATTAGAATTAATTTTTGGGGATAGATTATGAAATTTGTATCTGCTAAATATCTTTTGAGTCTCTGAGTAGAAGTTAGGTTCTCTTCTATTCTTTTTATAACTGTTATATTTCTCTCTACTATTTTAGGTTTGGGACATTTAGGACACTCAATAGGTGCAATATCTTTCTCTATGAAATATTTTTCATAATATGGATACCAAATATCTCTACCCAAAAGATAGAAAGCTATAATAGAGATTATTATAAATATAAAAGAGAAGAAAAAACCCAAAATAAATTCTCTCATATTTTATTGATAACCTTTTAATAAATTTGCAATTTGTAAAGCACCATCGTTCTCTATTATTTCTTGTAATTTACCACTTCTTTCATAGATATTTTCATCTAATATTTTTATGATTTTATCAGGATGTATATCATCTTCTCTCATAATCCATGCAATCTTTTGTTCTTCTAAAAATTTTGCATTATAATATTGATGGTCACCTGCTGCATAAGGATAAGGTATAAACAGAGCAGGACACCCAATAGCCGATAACTCCCAAAGAGTCGAAGCCCCTGCTCTAGCAATAGCAAAATCTGCTTGTGCTATATAATCAGATAATTTATTAGTAAAACCAAATACAGTAGCTTTTATATTTATATCTCTATATAGTTGCTCTACTTCTAATATATTTTTCTCTCCTGCTTGGTGAATGATTTTTATACCTCTTTCATCTAATCTTCTTGCTAATTTTAGTGCTAATCTATTAATAGCTAATGCTCCTTGTGAGCCACCCAAAAATATAACTGTTTTTATCTCTTTTCGTACTCTTGATTTCTCAAAAAATTCTTTTTTGATGGGATATGCTTTGATGGGGCTATCTTTTTCATATGATGATATAAAAGCATTACAATATGGTTTAAGCAGTTTATTTAGTGAACCAATAGATGCATTTTGCTCATGTATTATTATAGGAATTTTTAGTAATTTACCTGCGATTGAGGTAGGTGCAGCAGAAAAACCACCTACACAAAATATTACTTTTGCATTAGATTTTTTTAGAATTTTTCTGGCTTCTATAATTGCTTTTATTAACATATATATGGATTTAATCTTACCTAAAAGTCCTTGATTAACTACACCTTGGGTATCTAAAAAATATGCAGAATTGAACTGTTTATCATTCTCAAACCAATCTCTATCTTGTCCTTTGGTTGAGCCTATATATATTAGTTTAGAGTCTCTTAGCTCCTCTTTTACAGCTTTGATAATAGCTAAATGTCCACCTGTGCCACCACCTGTCATTATAATACTCATGTCTCTCTCCTTTTTGGTATAACTTTTTTAGAAATCATCAATATTAGTCCTATACTAATAGATGACGCAACAATTTGTGAACCACCATAACTTAAAAATGGTACAGCAATCCCTTTAATAGGAGTAATACCAGATATTCCAAAACTATTAATTAGAAATGAGAATGTAATAAGTAGTCCAGCACCTACACAAAATAGGTAATATGTAGGATTATCTACTCTTGCAGCTATTTTAAATATACGAAATATTATAAATAACATTGTCAAAACAACAACTAAAATAGAGACAAATCCCAACTCTTCCATCATTCCTGCTAAAACGAAATCGGTATGTACTTCAGATAAAAATCCTAGTTTATATTGACCATTACCTAATCCTTGTCCCCAAAATCCACCATGATTAATAGCATCTAATGAGTTACTTATCTGATATGTCTCTAATCTATTTGCAGAATTATCAAATGATAAGAACCACTCTTTAATTCTCTTTAACCTATGAGGTTGAGTTATAATCAAAAGGATAAAAGTAATTAAGCCTATACTAGATAACATAAAAAAAAATCTAAAACTACTACCAACAAGAAGAAAAAGAACTAATAGTGTTAAAGATATTACAACTGTCTGACCTAAATCTTTTTGAAATACAGCAATTAATAAAACTGAGACAATTAATATAATTAGATAAGGGACAAAAACCTTTATCTCTTCTTTAATAGGCATATTACCTTTAGGAAGTCTAGTTCTAACCAAACTCCATGAGATAAATGAGATAAATCCTATCTTATAAAATTCGACAGGAGTAATAGATATAGAACCAAAATTTATCCATCGTTTAGCTCCACCCACACTCTTAACTAAGTTTTCAGATAAAAGAGGCATAGTCAAAAGTATAAATAAAGATACTAGAAATAATACTATACCAATAGGTTTAAACCATAAGTCTGCATCTAACTTAGATATAATAATCATTAATATGATACCAATCACTACAGCTATGAGTTGACGGATAAAAAAGTGAGTATCGGTGAAGCCATGTTGTATAATAGTATAGGTTGATAAAGTATAGCTCATCAAAAGCCCTATCAACAGGAGTAGTATAGTTGCACCAAATAGAGGTTTGTCAATCATCTTTTATTTCTTTTTTATATTAGTTTGTGATATTTTATCCAAAATTTTTAAAAAAAATAGTAAAATATTATTATTATACAATAGATAAATTATAAATTAAAATAATATTTAATAAATTAGGTAAAGTATGGCAGAAGAGTATATAGAAAATAAAATAATACAATATAGAAGCATTATCCTTTTAGGTATGTTTTTGATTATCTCGTTTCTTTTAATGGTTTTTCTTATTACCGTTATAGTTACTATTAATAGTGATAGAGATACAGGTAATAAATTTTCTACTATTAGAAATAGAGCAATTCGAGGTTCTATAATATCAGCTGATGGATATTTAGTAAGTTATAGTCAAAAACTTTTTCGAGCAGAGGTTAATACTCGTAGTATAGATCCAAAGAAAAAAGACCTATTTATAAATCTTTTTAGCATATATAGTGGTATTTCCAGATATAAGATAAAACAAAAGTTTTTTAATCATAATGGTAAATCTATCAAAGGACGGATTGTTCTAAGTAAGAATATTGATGTACGCTTAGCAAGTGACCTTAAAGCATTAAGTAACAAGATGAATAAAATGAAAGTTTTTCGACCTCTAAACCCAAATAAGCCTCATCTAATTTTAGGATTGGATATTATAGCAGATAATGAGAGTCGATATTTCCCTCATCATAAGTTATTAACTCCAACTGTAGGATATATGCAGGTAAGAGAGCATAATGGATATAAATCACCTATATCTATAAAAGGGTTAGAGAGAGAATATGACTCATATTTATCACCAGGTCAAGATGGTTTAATTAAAGGTAAAAGAGATATTTTAGGTACAGTTCTTTTGAATGGAGATAGTAAAATAGTTAAGCGAATTGATGGTATGAGTCTGCATCTTAATATAGCCTTGGATTTTCAAAGGAGTGTGGAAAAAGTATTAGATAAGATGAAACGACAAATTGGAGCAGAAGAGATAATGGTAGCTGTAATGAATTCACAAACAGGACAACTACTATCTCTCGCAAGTTCTGAACGATTTGACCCAGAGAGAATTCATCAACGAGATGTGAAGTCATTAAACCCAAATTTTACAGAGTATTTATATGAACCAGGGTCTGTTATTAAGCCATTGACCTTATCTATAGCACTTGATAATAATATAGTTGATTTATCTGAAAAAATTAAAATTGGCGGAACTCATAGAGTTAATAATAAATATACTATTACAGATGATAGCTATTTCAAAACACTAACACCTAGAGGAATTATCATTCACTCTTCTAATATTGGTATATCCAAAATAGCTTGGAGACTATCAGGCAAAGAGTTATATGATGGATTTCGTGCATTTGGATTGGCTCAAAAGAGTGGAACTGACCTATCCAAAGAGCTTGAAGGCAAAATCAAAGCCCCATATCGCTTAGATTATCCAACCTATAGTGCCAATAGTGCATATGGATATGGTATGTTTGTTAATTTTATGCAATTGATTAAGGCTTATAGTGCATTTAATAATGACGGTATAGCTGTAACTCCCAAAATAGTCGATTATTTATCTGATAATCACTATAAAAGATATGAAGTAAATCATGAAGTTCCATCTCTTAAGGCATGTTCAGCTAATACAGCTCATGCCGTACATAATATTTTGGTCTCTGTAGTAGAAAAAGGAACAGGAACAGCTGCTCAATATGATGGATTGGAAGTAGGAGGTAAAACAGGTACAGCACATACTACCTACAAAGGTAAATATGTTGATAAATATCATAGTAGTTTCTATGGATTTGTTAATGATAAGTTTGGACATAAATATACAATTGGAGTAGTAGCTATCAAACCCAAAAAGGTATATTTTGCTTCTCAAACTTCTGCACCTACATTTTATAAAGTTGTAAAAGAGATGGTTAATTTCAATTATCTACAACCTGATGAACTTCAAGCTAAGATAGATTATAAAAGAAGGATAAAAATGCGTAAACGAAAAAGAGCATTATATATAAGAAAGATAAAAGCCTATAATAATAGATATCGTGAAAATAATGATAGTAATGAATAATATTATGCTATTATTTTAAAAATTTAGGAGAAATAAAAATATGTTAAAAAAAATATTGGTAATAGGAGTCTTTTTGGGACTATTAAACGGATGTGTAGGTGTTGACCCACAAGGTAGAGGATACTCAATTGCTATTCCTTTAAATGTAATTAACTCTACGATAGCGAGTAATTTTCCTGTAAATGAGAAGCTTAAATATGGAATAGTTAGTGGTAATTTAAATATTTCCAATCCAAATATCTTGGGTAAACAAGGTAGTAATAAGTTAGGTGTTGGTACTTCATTTAAATTTACAAATTTTCTTATTCCCAATGGTATATCTGGAACTATTAATTTAGCTTCTGGAATTAGATATAATGCCAATAATAGAAATCTATATCTCAAAAATCCAATGGTAAATAGTATTAAATTTCAAAATCAATCATTAATTTCTAAACTACCGAATGGTATTCAAAATGCTATAGGTATGTTAATTTCAGAGACTATTGCGAAAAAGCCTATATATAATCTTCAAAAATCAACAGGAGTTGCTACTAATTTTGTTAGAGGTATTGATGTTCGTAATGGACAAGTATTTGTAACTTTTGGATTATAAGCAGTGGCGATAAATAACAAACCTAAATATAGTATATTTAATAATAGTAGATATGCTATAGAGGGATTAATCTATGCGATTAAAACTGAGACCTCTTTTAAAATAGAGCTGTTTATAGCAGTTTTATTTTTTCTTATTATCTATTTTCTACCATTTGAGTTAGTCTATAAATTGATATTAATTGTGACCTTTGTAATAATTTTAATAGTGGAACTACTCAACTCTGCTATTGAAAATGTGGTAGATTTAGTGACTAAGGAGATACATCCACTAGCCAAATCAGCCAAAGATATTGGAGCTACAGCTGTACTTTTTGCTATTTTGCTACATCTACTCTGTTGGGCTATTATATTATCTAAACTTATCTTTTGACACTCTAAGATAGAATAAATCTATCTTACTTTTTCATCAATATAGTTTTGAACAAATCTTTTTATATCGCTATAAATAAAAGAGTCTTTGTACTCTTTTATTTTTCCACCACTAGCATTTGGGTGTCCTCCACCATTTCCTATCTCTTCTGCCATTTTGGATACATCTAATTTATTGTTACTTCGTAGTGAAAAGTTTCCTCTATAGTTTATATCCATATAGAAGTCATAATCAGGGTTTTCTATTAAAAAAGTATTACCTAATATAGAGGTATTTCCTAAGTTGTATCCTAATAATCCTTTATATCCTTTATAATCAATGGTAAGTCTTTGTTTATCATTAGAGAGTAGTTGTGATACAAATAGAGCTACTAAATTATCTTTTGTATTATCCTCTTGTTGTTTAAAAAACTCTTTTTTTAGTTGATGTAGATTATTGTCTAAAGCTATATGAGCATTCTCTTTTTTTAGATACTCTCTTGCTGATTGAATTAAAAATAATTTCAGACTTCTATCCTCTGTAGGAAAGAGAGTACGGTTTATCTCTCTAGCACCAATTATCATTCCTAATCCTACTTTACCAAACTCAAATAGTTTATCATCATCTATCCATATATCTATAGCATTAATAGCTTGAACTATTGAAGCATATTTATTCTCTTTATCAAAATTGTAATGTTTTTGTAACCAATTATAAGTAATTTTAGTTGCTGATTTAGTAGTATCTAACATATACCATATAAATTGATTTGCTGTTTTTTCACCTGAACCATGATGGTCTAGTAGTTGAATTTTTGCTCCAACCTCTATTGCTGATTTCTCTAGCCAATTGGCTTCTTTGGTTGTTAAGTTTAAATCTGTTACTAAAATAATATTCTCAGTATCATTTGAATTAATAAACTTGTGTCGTTTGATAGCAGTGATAATCTCTTCTAATCTAGCTTTAACTTCTGGTCCATAGTTTGCATTATAGCACTCTATTTTGTCAAAACAGTTTGTTGTTAGGTATTGACAGCCATAGCCATCTAGGTCAATATGTGATAGGTGGTAAATATTCATTATTTTAAAATATCCTCAAGAGTAAGTTCTCGTAGGAATGTATCTATTTTATATTGAAAGTTAGCTAAAAATGGAGATATATTACATGTTCCTATAGCTCCATTGGGGCAGGTATTAGTATATTGATTACAATCAAATATAGCGGGTGCTTTACCCTCTGCTGCTAAAATAATCTCCGATATAGTAACTTCATTTGCTTTTCTTGCCATAATAAATCCACCATGAGCCCCTTTCTTTGATTCTAATATACCTTTTTTGGCTAGAGTTTGTAATATTTTGGCTAAAAAACTCTTTGGAATATTGAGCTGGATTGCTAGTTGTTCTGCACCTTGTGGTTTGGTGGATGCTTGTATAATATCAAGTGATAGTAGAGCATATTCACTCGCTCGTGTTAATAACATAATTTTTTATTCCTTTATAAATAATATTTAATCCTTTTCTTAATTAAGAGTATTTTACTCTAATTCATATTAAGTTTAGGTTTTATCTATATTTAAATAAATAGTGCTAAAATACGACTCCAATTTCATATCTATATGAAAAATTAAATTACCAATCAGGAGGTCATTATGGCTTTAGATAAGGCGAAAAAAGAAGAAATAATCGCTAGATATTCAAGAGGTGAGAATGATACAGGTTCTACGGAAGTTCAAGTTGCATTAATTACAGAGAGAATTAAATACTTAACAGAACATCTTAAAATTAATAAAAAAGACCACTCTTCAAGACTTGGACTACTCAAATTAGTTGGTCAAAGAAGAAGACTTATGAGATACCTTAAAAAAACAGACCTTGCAAGATTTAACACAATTAAAGCTGAACTTGGAATTAGAAACTAAGTTTTTATATTTTAAAATACAAGAGGATTTCTCTTGTATTCTTCCCCCCTCTCATTATAATCTAATTTATAGTTATAAAAATCATATAAAAGATATAGTTATACCTATTAAATAAACTTTAGTCTATGTGACTAAACTTATATTAATCAAAAAACTTAGATAAACCTTGACAAGTTAGACTCAATGTTGTATAATACGACCTAGTATTTAAATATACATATATACTAACATAGGAGTAATATCTATATGAGTAAAGATGATAAAGAAACTTCTATCGACGCAGAGGTCGAGATTATAGATACAGAAGAGTCAACTGAAATTCAAGAAGATAGTGAGAGCTTAGAAATTGATAAACTAAAAAATGAGGTTGCACAATGGGAAGATAAGTTTTTAAGGACACATGCAAGTTTTGAAAACAGTAAACGACTTTTGGCAAAGGATAAAGCTGCAGCCGTAGCTTATGCTAATGAGAGTTTTGCAAGTGATATTTTAACTGTTATCGATTCTTTAGATAGTGCCTTATCAATGATTAATAAGGTAGATGAGAAAGATACCAATGAATTTTTGAAAAAAATGAAAGAGGGATTGACATTAGTTGATGAACAGTTACATAAAGTGCTTGAAAAAAACCATATTAAACCTGTAGTATGTGATAAAGATTATGACCCAAATGTCCATCAAGCGATTATGCAAGTAGATAGCGATGAACATGAAAGTGGTCAAATCGTTCAGGTAATGCAAAAAGGTTATACTATAAAAGATAGAGTATTACGACCAGCGATGGTAAGTACGGCGAAGTAAAATAAATAAAAATAAATAAAATAAGGAAAAAATATGAGTAAAGTATTAGGAATTGACTTAGGAACAACAAATTCAGCAATGAGTATTTTTGAAAATGGCGAAGCAAAAATTATTGCAAATAAAGAGGGTAAAAATACAACTCCATCAGTAGTAGCATTTACAGATAAAGGTGAAATTCTTGTTGGTGATTCAGCAAAAAGACAAGCTGTAACAAATCCAGAAAAAACAATCTATTCTATTAAAAGAATTATGGGATTGATGTTTGATGAAGAACATGCACGAGAAGCAAAAGCTAGATTGCCATATCATATTATCAATAGAAATAGTGCTTGTGCTATAGAAATTGATGATAAAATATATACTCCACAAGAGATTTCAGCAAAAATTTTAATAAAATTAAAAGAGGATGCAGAGGCATATTTAGGTGAAGCTATAACTGATGCTGTTATTACTGTTCCTGCATATTTTAATGATGCACAGAGAAAAGCAACAAAAGAGGCAGGAACTATTGCAGGATTGAATGTTCTTAGAATTATCAATGAGCCAACTAGTGCAGCGTTAGCATATGGTTTAGATAAAAAAGATGCAGAGCAAATTGTAGTTTATGACCTTGGTGGTGGTACATTTGATGCAACAGTATTGGAGACTGGTGATAATGTAGTAGAAGTTATGTCAACAGGTGGAGATGCATTCCTTGGTGGTGATGATTTTGATAATAGAATTATTGATTTTGTTGCAAGTGAATTTAAATCTGAAACAGGGGTAGATATAAAAGCTGATGTAATGGCACTACAGAGAGTTAAAGATGCAGCAGAAGCAGCAAAAAAAGAGCTTTCAAGTTCTACTGAAACTGAAATTAATTTACCATTTATTACAGCAGATGCAACAGGACCAAAACACCTTGTTCAAAAAATTACAAGAGCAAAATTTGAGTCATTGATTGATGATTTAGTAACAAGTACTATTACAACAATTAAAACTGTTTTAGCAGATGCAAATGTATCAACAAATGAAATTAGTGAAGTGGTTATGGTTGGTGGAAGTACTAGAATTCCATTGGTTCAAGAAGAGGTTAAAAAATTCTTTGGTAAAGAGCTTAATAAATCTGTAAATCCAGATGAGGTTGTTGCTTTGGGTGCTGCTATTCAAGGTGGAGTACTAAAAGGTGATGTTAAAGATGTACTTCTACTAGATGTTACACCTCTTTCACTTGGTATTGAGACTTTAGGTGGAGTAACTACTAAAGTAATCGAAAAAGGTACAACAATCCCAGCGAAGAAATCACAAGTTTTTTCAACAGCAGAGGATAATCAACCAGCAGTAAGTATTCATGTACTTCAAGGTGAAAGAGAATTTTCTAAAGATAATAAATCATTAGGTATGTTTGAGCTTAGAGATATTCCAGCAGCACCAAGAGGTGTACCACAAATTGAGGTTACATTTGATATTGATGCCAATGGTATTTTGACAGTTTCTGCACAAGATAAAGGAACAGGAAAATCTCAAGAGATTAAAATCACTGGTTCGTCAGGACTTTCAGATGAAGAGATTGAAAAAATGGTACAAGATGCAGAAGCAAATAAAGCAGAAGATGAGAAGAGAAAAGCATTAGTAGATGCTAGAAATCAAGCTGATGCATTAGTTCACCAAACTAAAAAATCATTAACTGATTTGGGTGATAATTTTGATGCTACTGAAAAAGCAAATATAGAAACAGCAATTGCTGATGTAGAAGCTATTTTGAAAAATGATTCTGTAACCAAAGAACAGATTGAAGAAAAAGTCAAAATATTAACTGAAAAATCTCATAAATTAGCAGAAGCTGTTTATGCCAAAGAGAAAGGTGGTAACAAAGAGACGGCTGCAAAAAAAGCAGATGATGATGATATTATTGATGCTGAAGTAGAGTAAAACTTTGCTATAATAACTCTAAAAAATGGAGTTATTATGGATATAAAAAAATGCAACTCATTAGAAGAAGCTAGAGTAGAAATAGATAAAGTAGATAACAAAATTGTAGAGTTAATAGCTATGCGTAATGCATATATCAAACAGATTGCCCACTTTAAAAATTCTGTTGAAGAGGTTAAATCAGATGATAGAATTTCAGGTGTAGTAAGTCGTGCAAGAGCTAAAGCTATTGAACTTGACCTCTCACCTAATCTTATAAATGATATATTTGTAAGATTAATTGATGAGATGGTAGAGAGTGAGATAGCTGAATTTAAAAATGCTAAAAACTTCTAAATTTTAGACAAAATATCTAAAGGTAAAATTTCAGGATATAACTTTCTATATTCTGGATTATCTCCTATAAATTTCCACTCTTCATTACTACTACTACTATTATCTTTAATTGCTAATAGTTTCTGCTCTTCACGAATAGTTATCTCTCTATTTTTTGGTTCTATTTGTATATTTTCTTTTCCATATTTTTTACTTAGAATATCTCTTAGCATACGGATACTTAACTCATCATTATATAAATTGGGATTGATAAATGCTAGTTTGATAGTTGTTTGGTATTTTAAGTTAGCAAATTCTCCGTTATTATAAGATTTAACTCTACCAATATCTGTAATATTGGCATCAAATGATACCACTGCTATATGTGGTGAGGTTAATAGATTATTAAGATATCGTTTGAATATAGTTTTATTAATTGGTATAAAAAATTTTGGATAGGTCATATATATAACACCATCTGTATCTAAAGAACTTAACCTCTTCAGATACTCATCAAAATATTTTTTGAGTTCCAATTGTTTTTTTGTGTAATGTTTTACATTCTTGACTATTTCTATTCTCTTTTTAGGTTCTTCTTTTTTTTGTTCTTTAATATTTTCAACACATCCTGTCATTAAAAGTAGTGATAAAATTAATAACTGTTTTTTCATATCTCCCTATCCCCTTACTATTATTTTTTTGCTATTATATCATTTTTCAGATAGAGAAGCATGGCTTTTGTCATTTTTGGTGAGCTAAGTGGTTGACGCATAAGATTATATGAGTTTATCTCTAATGTTTTAAATAAAATTTCTCTATAATCACCCTCTATAAATGGTGATATTTCCTCTATAAGATAGATTATAGTAGCTATAGCAGAAGGATATGTTAAATCATAAATATTATCATATAACTTAAACTGACTATTTGTAAATTTCCATTTACCATATTGATAAAATTTCTCTATAGCTCTATTTAGGATAGTTTGTGATAGTATTAGATACTCTTTATTGTTAGTTACTTTATATGCACTTAGCAGTGCTACACCAAGATAAGCATAATCTTCTAAAAATGCTTGAATATTATCTGTATGATATAGCTTCCCATTTAGATATACTTTTTTTAGAAGTTTATCTATAGCTTTAATAGCAGTTTGTAGATATTTATTATCTATAGTAGAAGCAAAAAAAAGTGTATCTATAACCATTGCATTCCATGAGGTAATAATTTTTGTATCAATAAATATAGAATTATCTTTTTTAGCAAGAGAGTTTGCATAAAATAGAGTACCATCTGACATCTGTTCTAACATAAAATCAATACTTTTAAAAGCAATATCTTTATATAAATTATTATCTGTTATTTGAAAAGTACGAAGATATACCATAGTAATATTTGCATTATCATATATCATTTTTTCTCTTCTTGGAATAGTCCAATCTTTATTATTGGCATATTTATAAAAACCACCATTAATATCATCAAAAATTTCTCCATTTGCCATTTTGGTTAATGTTATAGTAGCCATAGATAAAAGTTCTTGGTTCTTAGTTAGTTGATAACACTCTAATAGTAAATCTATTGTAGATGCATGAATAAATTTTGGTATATCTCCAAATCCTCCATTGATATTATCAAAAACTTCACTAAAATTATTAACAATAATTTTTAATATGTTAAAATCTAATTTAGTAGCTTTTATCTCTTTATCTTTAGGATTTATAAACGAGAGTACCTCTTTGCCCTTTTCTATGATAGTAAGCTTATCATTCGTATATTTATCTATTATTACAGTTAGAAGCTCATGAAAACCTAAAACATTTCCTTTAGGATAGGGTGCTATATAAGCTGCACTATAAAATGGTTCTAAATCTTCTGTCATAAATATAGAAATAGGAGAAGCACAGTTTTGTCCATTCATCAATTTATAAACTTGTTTAAAATAGTTATCAATATCTGGTCGTTCATCCTTATCTACTTTGATTGATATAAAGTTTTGGTTGAGTATATTGACTATAGTTTCATCATTAAATGATTCCTTTTTCATTATATCACATAAATGTGATGTGCTATATCCAATAGACAAAAAAATTGGTTTTTTTTCAGCTTTGGCTCTCTCAAAAGCATCATTGCCCCATGGGTACCAATTGACTAAACTATCTTTGTATTCATTCAAATATAATGAAACTTCATGTTTTAAATTAGATGACAAACTAAATCCTTTTTATATCTTTAAAGCTATTTTTAATATTTTTTTATAAATATGGTACTTATATACACTTTTTATACACATATTAACGAAATTTTTACACTTCATTCGCTATAGTACTATAAATATTTTGAATATATAACTATATACACTATTCACTTGTAAAAAGGGATTAAAAAGAATGAAAATCTTAAAACTAATGTTATTTGTAACACTATTCTTAAATGCGAGTTTTGACTCTGCTTTAAAAGGTCAATCCAAATTTTTGTCACCTCAAGAGGCATTTAAAGTATCTGTCATAGAGGATGGAGATATGCTTAGGACAAAAATTATTTTGGGTGATAAAATTCATATTTCTGATGAGTCTCTCAAATATAAAATTATTAAACCAAAAGAGTTTGAGTTAAGTGTTACCAGACCTAAAGCAGATAAGCTCAATGGTGATATGGTTTATAGAAAACAACTTTTAGTTGATATTCCTATATCAGATATAACATCAAAAAATATTAAAGGTGCTTATAGTTTGATGATAGAGTTCCAAGGTTGTTCTGATGCAGGAATTTGTTATAATACTGAAAAAAAGATATATAAATTAAAAACACCAAAGCCAAGTTTTTGGAATAGAATTGAAAATCTAATAAGCTCATCTAGTTCAGGTAATATATCTGATGCACTAACTCATGAAAATCCAATTTTTATTATTTTACTATTTTTGATTTTAGGTCTGCTATTGGCATTAACTCCATGTATATTTCCTATGATTCCAATTTTGTCATCTATTATTGTGTCACAATCAGGAACAGGAAAACCTAGTGCAATGAAAGGTTTCTTTACATCTTTGGTTTATGTTTTGTCTATGGCAGTTACATATACTACAGTGGGTGTAATATCTGGATTAATTGGTGCAGATATACAATCAGCTATGCAAAATCCTTGGGTATTAGGTACATTTGCTGTGATGTTTTTTGCTTTGGCTATCTCACTATTTGGATATTTTGAGATACAACTTCCCTCTTCATGGCAGTCTAAAATCAATAGTGCTAGTGATAATGCTCAAGGAAAAGGTATTGTAGGAACGGCAATTATGGGCTTTTTATCAGCCTTTATTATTGGTCCATGTGTTGCTCCTCCATTAGCAGGTGCTATTCTTTTTATCTCTAAAACAGGAGATGCTATGTTGGGTGGAGTTGCTCTGTTTGTTATGAGTATTGGTATGGGACTTCCACTTTTACTTGTAGGTATTGGTGCTGGTAAATTTATGCCTCGTCCAGGTGGTTGGATGACACGAGTTTCTCAAGTATTTGGTGTAATAATGTTAGGTTTTGCTATATTTATGCTATCTAAAATTGCTCCTGCTTGGATGAGCATACTTCTTTGGTCTCTACTATTTATGGGAATATCTATATATATGGGTGTATTTGATAATAGTAGCAACTCTATTGGAATGAGTAAACTATTTAAATTATTAGCTTTTGTATTTTTAATTTATGGTACATCACTTTTTATAGCACTTTTAAGTGGTTCTACATCTATGTTACATCCATTTGAAAAATTCACAGCACAACCTCTTATAAGAGTTAAGACTACTAATATAGATAAAAATCTAACTAACAGATTAGCTTCTAACGAAATTACTCCTCAGCTAGGATACTCTATCAAGCGGTTACTCAAAGAGGTAAAAGAGAGTAAAAAACCTGTTATTGTTGATTTTAATAAACGCTCATGTCCATCATGTAGAGAACTTGAAGAGATAACTTTTCCAGACCCTGCTGTCAAAGCAGAGATGAAACGATTTACTTTTATTAGTATAGATATTACTAAATATAATAATAATGATAAAGCATTATTAAAAAAGTTTAATTTATGGGGTACACCAAATATTATATTTTTTGATAAAGCAAATCATTTCTTGGACAAAAAGTCTATTACTGGATTTATCAAACCCAAACCATTTTTAGAAAAACTCAAGTCTATAAAATAGTGAATAGTACAATAGAGATTGGTAAAATCAATAAATTAAAAGTTGAACGAGATACAGAATATGGTTTATATTTAAGAGCAGAAAATTTTGATGAAATTCTTTTGCCTAATGCTTATGTAATAGATAATGAGATGCCTTTAGGTTCTATCTTAGAGGTTTTCGTTTATACTGATTCGGAAGATAGATTAGTAGCTACAACTAAATATCCCTATGCTATGCTCGGAGAGTTCGGATATTTCACTGTAGTTGATTATAAGCAATATGGTGCTTTTGTAAATTGGGGTTTACCAAAAGACCTTTTTGTACCATTATCCCAACAAAAAGTCTATTTTCATATTGGAGAAAAGTATATACTTCGTATCTGTTTAGATAAAGAGACAGGACGATTATATGGTACACAAAAAATTGGAAAATGGTTATCCTATAAACCAAAAGATTTAAAAAAAAATCAAAAGGTCAATATATTAGTTCTCTCTAAAACTCCATTGGGATATAAAGTTATTGTAGAGAATTTATATGAAGGTATGCTTTTTGATAATGAGATATTTGAAAAACTTTTTGTAGGAGATAAAAAAGAGGCATATATAAAAAATATTCGCAGTGATGGTAAATTAGATTTAATCTTACAACCTATAGGTAAAAAATCAACAGCAGATGTTTTTGAGACTAAAATTTTGAATACTCTTCAAGAGCATAATGGTTTTATAAATATTAACTATAAGAGTAGTGCTGATAAGATTAAACAGATATTTGGATTGAGTAAAAAAAGCTTTAAACGGAGTATAACCTCTTTAATAGAACAAAATAAAACTAAACTACAAGAAAATGGAATAAAAATAATTAAATAAATATTTAATATTTTCATTATTGTTACTAACTCTATCGTTATCATATACTTATCAAAACTAAAAGGGGTAGAAATGCAACAAGTGTATAGACCATTACCAAGAGATGAAGAGATTAAACTCAATCACAAAAAAATTATTGTAAGTAAAACAGATAAAAATGGAAGAGTTTTATATGTTAATGATTATTTTTGTTCTGTTTCAGGGTATGAACCAAATGAGGTGGTAGGGGCACCACATAATTTTTTGAGACATCCTGATATGCCAAGAGCTATATTTTATATAATGTGGAGAACTATTCAAAGTGGTCAAAATATCACAGCTGTAGTAAAAAATTTAGCAAAATCAGGTAAGTACTATTGGGTTACAACAGATTTTGAAAATTATAGAAATAGTAGAGGTGAAATTGAGAGTTATATTGCCTTTAGACGACCTGCATCACGAAAAGCTATTGAGGCTGTAGAGGGATTATATGCTTCACTTTTAGATATAGAAAAGAGACATGGTATGGAGGCATCTTTGGTATATCTACAAGGTTATTTAGATGAGCGACATACTAATTATAATGAGTTAATGGATAGCATTATTAAACCAAAAAGTTTAATGGAAAAATTATTTAATATAATGAAAAAAACTTTTAGACATAGTAATAATAATATGAATTATTCTGATAATTATAGAGAAGCAGTATAGGTTAATTATTTTTAAGATATACTATCTTATTTAAAAATAAGGATAAAGAATATGGATTTTTCAGATTTATTAAAACAAGGTGCAGAACTTATTCAATCAAATAGTGATGACTCAACAACAGGACTAGATATAGATTCCATAAGTAGTGCTTTGGGTAATATATTCGGTGGGGAGAATGGATTAGATTTAAGCTCAATTGTCTCAAAAGTTACAGACGGGAATTTAGGAGAAACTATTAGTTCATGGTTAGGTTCAGGTGAAAATTTACCTATCTCTATGGACTCTATTACGGATTTATTAGGCAGTGATAAAATATCCGAATTTGCATCTCAACTTGGATTAAGTGAAGATAGTGCTAAAGGTGCCTTAAGTGATGCTTTACCAAACTTGGTTGACAAAGCTACCACTGGAGAAGACTCTTTGATTGGCAGTATGCTTGATAAGGTTGGTGGTGTTGATGGTGCTATGGATATGTTAGGTAAAATGTTCAAATAAATATATTCTGTGGGTTGAAAAATCCACACTGCAAAAATGAGAAATATATTATTATTTCTAATACTCTCTACACTTTTAAATGCAATAGAACTTAAAATTGCTTCATATAATGTTGAGAACCTATTCGATATGTCATATAATGGTACGGAGTATAAAGAGTATATCCCCAATAGACACAACTGGACAAAATCAATTCTAAATAAAAAATTAACTCATATATCAGAAGTAATATGTGATATAGATGCTGATATTATAGGGCTTCAAGAGATAGAAAATCAAAATGCTCTCGAACTTTTGCAAAAATCTCTAAAAGAGTATGGATGCAGTTATAAATATAGTGCAATAACTCATAAACCCAAAAGTGCTATTCAAATAGCTCTACTTTCTAAAATACCTATTCAAAACTCTAAAGATATTGTTGTTACAAGAGCATGGGGGATACGAAATATATTAGAGACCAAATTTATAGTAGATGGAAAATCTATATATATTTTTGTTAATCATTGGAATTCTAAAAAATCATCTGATAATAAGAGAATACAATCTGCTTTGGCTCTAAAAAAGAGGCTTCTACTATTACCTAAAAATAGTGAATATATACTATTGGGTGATTTTAATGCTAATTATAATGAATATAATATTTTTAATAAACTTCAAACTATTAGATATTGTAATATGAAACATAATATTTTTTCTAATTATAATCTATGGTTAGAAGAGCCTATATATAGAAGATGGAGTCATAATTTTTATGGTAAGAAGCAAGGATTAGATGCGATACTTATTCCATATTCACTATTTGATGGTAAAGGTATTGATTATATCAATAACTCATTTAAAGTTTTTAAAAAACATTATCTCTTTCATCAAAAAGGATATATATTGCGTTGGCAATATAAAAGAGGAGAACATCAAGGTATAGGATATTCTGACCATTTGCCTATTTATGCTCTTTTTTCTACTAGAGCCTATGGTAAAACTAATTGTAAAATAGATATATCTACTATAAAAAAACTACATAATAAAAATATAAAACTTCCTGTTCTACTTAAAAAGGTAAAAGTTATCTCTAAACAAAAAAATAAAGTCATTCTTCAAAAAGGAAAAGATATTATCTCTATTTATGGTATAGATAACTCCTTATTATTAAATAAAATATATGATATTATAGTATATAAACGAAAACTTTATCAAAATAGTTATGAAATTGTTGATTTTGATATTAAAAGAGGCTATGATGCTACTAAAAATTGGAGTAAAAAATGATAAATTATTATCAAGAGATATTGGCATTTCATATTATATCTATGGTATCATGGATGGCAATGCTTTTCTATATGCCTAGACTTTTTGTATATCATCAGGAGCATAAAGAAAAAAAAGATTTTACTGATGTGGTAAAAATTCAAGAGGATAAAATCTATAAAGTTATTGGTTTTCCTGCAATGTGGGCAACTATCATTAGTGGTGCAGTAATGATTTATCTCAATCCAACACTATTGCAACAAGATTGGATGATAGCCAAACTATTTCTATTATTATTGATGATTGCATATTCATTTAGCATGGAGTATTTTAGAAAAATATTGGCAAAAGATAATTGTATAAAAGATGGTCAATTTTTTAGAGCATATAATGAAATCCCTACACTATTAGCTATATTGATTATTGTATTTGTAATTACCAAATCATTTCCTATATATTTTTCTATAGCAGTTACACTATTTTTTGGATTTGTTATTTATAAAATTTTGACTAAAAAAGTATAAAGTATAGTAACATTTTTTAAAAAAAAATATAAATTAAAAAATTTAATATGTAAAATTATATTTTTTAGTTATAATAATTCAAAATATTGAGTTAATAAGGAGACTATATGTCATTACCAATGATACCCCCAATTCCAGTAGAGTTACCAATAGATATTCCTATTTTATTGCACCCTGCTATAGTTCATTTCGCTATTGCTATACCTATAGTAATTATTTTATTAGAAATTATAAATCTGTTTTTTAAAAAAAGAGCATTATCTGTTTTTTCACTTTTTCTGATTTTTATGTTAGCTATTGTTATGGTTGGTGCATATTTTACAGGAGGTGCAGACGGAAAAGAGGCATTCCCACTTCTTTCAGAAGCAGTTAAAGGTGATTTAAAAGAACATAAACTATTAGGAACTTATCTTGCATATGCTTCAGTGGTATTACTAGTACTTAAATTATTATTTATGGCATTATCTAATACTATAGCTAGACTATTTTTTGTTATTATAGTAATTGGATTTACTGCAGTTACATTAAAACAAGGTTATGAAGGTGGTGAATTGGTTTTTAAATATGGTGTAAATAATGAAGCTGTAGCTAATATAGCAAGTGATAAAGATGACTTAAAAGATGAATTAGATGAGTTACAAGAGAAATATGATAATCTTAAAAAATCATCTTCTACCAAAGTAGAAGAGGTAAAATCTAAAGAGCCTAAAGCAAAAGAAGCTAAAGTAGAAGAGCCTAAAGCGAAAGAAGTAAAAGAAGAGAATACAACAGCAGTTACTTTGGATGCTTCCAAAGAAGAAGCTAAAACAGAAACTCCAGCTGTAAGCTTAGAGATACCAGCTGATACTAATAAGAGTGAATAATTAATTCATATTAAAATTTAAATAGGATACGGTAAGATATACCGTATCTACTAAAAATTCATATCATGAGTTAAGATGATATAGATTATAAAATTTCTCAACTCACAAACTCCATCCCCAAAATCTCCTCAAACTCAAAACTATTCTGCGTCCAAAATGGAGTACCATCCTCCTGCTCTATTTCAATAAAAAATCGCTCATTCTCTTCTCCTGAGTTAGCCCATCAAATCGCACTAAACCCCACAAAATAGGGATTTTATTTTTTAAAAAGGCACTACAAAATATAAGCCAACCTCCTAACATGAACATCCATAAGCTTATAAATCTTAAGAGCTTTAGGTGCGATAGCAAATGGTAACCCAACTTCATCATATAAACATTAAAAACTATACAAAAACATCCTATTTTTTGATTCAAAACCCCTAAATTACAGGGTTTTAGATTCAAAAATTCCAATGTGGTACCCGAATTTAAGCCAATAGTACCTTTTTCAATAGAAAATCATAGAAAACAGAATTTTTAGCTCTATTTATGATATTTCTACATCCCAAGTTTCACCTCACCTAGAAACTTCAAGAGTTTCTAAAAAATTACCGTTAAGATAATTTGTCAAATAGG